>NZ_JBPKAQ010000009.1:0-184689 GCF_051216275.1 Halomonas salsilacus | reverse complement strand
CCGCTCAGCGCCGATGGTAGTGTGGGGTCTCCCCATGTGAGAGTAGGTCATCGTCAGGCTCCTTTTCAGAAACCCCAGCCTCGTAAGAGGCCGGGGTTTCGTCGTTTCTGGCGTCGGGAAAATCCTGGTAAAAAACGCCAACCCCAAGGCTGGCGTGAGAGTGGAGAGTAAGCTCAGACGCAGAGGGTTTCGAGGGTCTCCACCAGGCTCTCCATCTCGTCCTCGGTGCCGATGGTGATGCGCAGGAAGTCACGCAGTGCCTTGGTGTTGAAGTGGCGCACCAGGATGCCGCGTTCACGCAGGCCGGCGAACAGCTGGGCGGCGTCATGCTCCGGATGGGTGACCAGCACGAAGTTGGCCTGGGAAGGCAGCACTCGAAAGCCAAGCTTCTCCATGCGGGTGCGCGTGCGCTCCCGGGTGGTGATCACCTTTTCGCGGCAGGCCTCGAAGTGGTCGTGATCCTCCAGGGCAGCGATGGCCACGGCACTGGCCAGGCTGTCGATGGGGTAGGAGTTGAAGGAATCCTTGACTCGGGTAAGCCCCTCGATCAGTTCCCGGGAGCCGACCGCGTAGCCCAGCCGCAGGCCGGCCAGGCTGCGCGACTTGGAGAAGGTGCCGGTCACCAGCAGATTGGGGTGGCTTGCCACCAGAGGGATGGCGCTCTCGCCCCCGAAGTCCACGTAGGCCTCGTCGACCAGCACCACGCTATCGGTGACTCGCCCAAGCAACTCGGCGATCGCTGCACGACCGTGGCCGTGGCCGGTGGGGGCGTTGGGGTTGGCGAAAATGGCCCCGCCGCTATCGCCTGAGAAGGCGGCGAGATCCACCTCGTGACTGGCGGTCAGCGGCAGGGCGCGTCGCTCGATGCCATACAGCCGGCAGTAGACGGGATAGAAGCTGTAGGTGGTCGCCGGCATCTCCAGCGGACGCTGCTGGCAGAAAAAGGCCTGGAAGGCCAGGGCCAGCACTTCGTCGGAGCCGTTACCGACGAAGATCTGTTCCACCTCGACGCCGAACTCCCGGGCCAGCGCCTCGCGCAGGGCCCGGGATTCCGGGTCGGGATAGAGCCTCAGGTGGTCGGTGGGATAGTCGCGCAGCACGTCGCCTACGCCCGGGGCCGGCGGATAGGGATTCTCGTTGGTGTTCAGCTTGATCAGGCGCTCGCGGGGCTGCTCGCCGGGGATATAGGGCGTCAGCTCGCGCACCCTGGGACTCCAGAACGTGCTCATGGTCACTCGCTTGTTGGCAAGAGTAGGGGCTCGGCACATGGTGACCTGCCCGGAGCAGCCGCGCAAGCCGGTGCCGTGCTAGTCTGGGAGCATTTCCGCAGATTCGAATTCAACGGGATCCCCCATGACCGCTCAGATCCTCGCCACCCTGTTGCCGGTGTTTCTGATCGCCGGCTGCGGCACCCTATACGGCGGTTTTCGTACGCCGGACATCCGCAGCATCAACACCCTCAACATGGAGCTGTTCGTGCCCATGCTGGTGTTTGCGGTGCTGGCCGATGGGCAGGCACCGCTCGAGGAGTATGTCGGGCTGGCGATCGGCGGGGCGGTGATCGTGGTGGGCTCCGGGGTGCTGCTCTGGCCGCTGGTGAAATGGCTGAAGCTGAACCCGAAGACCTTCCTGCCACCGATGATGTTCAACAACTCCGGCAACATGGGGATTCCGCTTTTGCTGCTGGCCTTCGGCGAGGCGGCGTTGCCCGCGGCGGTGGTGCTGTTCATCGTCGAGATGCTGCTGCACTTCTCGCTGGGGCTCTGGATGCTCAGCCCGGGGACACCGCTATGGCGGATCCTGCGCATGCCCATCGTGCTGGCGAGCATCGCCGGGCTCGCCGTCAACCTGGGCGGGGTGTCGCTCCCCGGCTGGCTGCTCGAGGCGCTCCACATGCTGGGCGGCGTGTGCATACCGCTGCTGCTCTTCGCCCTGGGCGTGCGGATGCTCGACATCGACTTCGGCGACTGGAAGACTGGCATGCTCGGGGCGCTGCTCTGTCCGCTGTCGGGGCTGGTGCTGGCCGTTCCATTGATCTGGTTGCTGGGGCTCTCCGGCCTGCAGGCCGCCGCACTCTGGGTGTTTGCCGCGCTACCACCGGCGGTGCTCAACTACCTGGTGGCCGAACAGTACCGTCAGGAGCCCCACAAGGTGGCCTCGCTGGTGCTGATCGGTAACCTGGGGGCGCTGGTGGTGATGCCGGTGGTGCTGGCCCTGGTATTTGGGCATGTCTACCCGGGGGTGGGCTGAGGGGAACCATGCAAGGTGGCAGACTGTCCGCCAGTGGCGTGAGAGGTTATGCTGTCAGTCAGGCCGCCGTGAATGACGGTGTCATTGCCCATAGCTCAGGAGGACACACATGCAAATCAGGACCTTGCTTGCAGGATCGGCCATGCTCGCACTGCTGGCCGGCTGCGCCGCCGGCCCGGCTGCCGGCCCCGATGCCCCCGGCGTAGCGGTGGATGAGGAGCGCTACCAGGGCACCCTGCCGTGTCGCAACTGCGACGGCATCGATCTCGATGTCGTGCTGCAGGGGGACGAGCAGAGCCAGCCCCAGCAGCGAACCTTTACCCTTCAAGCCTCCTACCGCGCGCACCCTCAGGATCCGCCTGATGAAAACTATTCGGGCAACTGGGAGGTGCTGGATGGCACCGCCACCGAGCCAGATGCCACCGTCTATGAGCTGACGCCGGACGGCGAGGGCCAGATCTACTACTTCCTGCGCCTCGACGAGCGCACACTGGAGTTGATCGATCCCCAGCGGCGACGTTTCCAGAACAGCGAGATGCTGCAGCTGCAACGCCAGTAACCCCAGCGCATAGTTTGCAGAGGGCGGCCGCTGGGCCGCCCTCTGCGTTTGATCCCCCGAGAGGCGAGGAGCCATGGCCAAGGCAAAAAGTGCCTTCGTCTGCACCGAATGCGGTGCCGAATTCAGCAAGTGGCAGGGGCAGTGCACCAGCTGTCAGGAGTGGAACACCCTGAGCGAGGTGCGCCTGGCTGCGGTGCGCCCCGGGGCCGGTAGTGCCACCCTGGGTGCCTCGGGCCGCAGCGGCTATGCGGGTGTCCGGAGCCGGGAGGTGGTGGACCTGGCCAATGTGGACCTCTCCGAGGTGCCGCGGCTCTCCTCCACCTTCGGTGAGTTCGACCGGGTGCTGGGCGGCGGCCTGGTACCGGGCTCGGCGGTGCTGCTGGGTGGCAACCCCGGGGCGGGCAAGTCGACCCTGCTGCTGCAGACCGCCTGCAAGCTGGCCCAGTCACGACGCGTGCTCTATGTCACCGGCGAGGAGTCGCTCTCCCAGGTGGCGATGCGCGCCCACCGCCTGCAGCTGCCGGTCCAGGGGCTGAAGATGCTGGCCGAGACCAGCGTCGAGACCATTCTCGCCGTGGCCGAGCGCGAACGCCCGGAGATCCTCGTCATCGACTCCATCCAGACCATGCATCTGGAGGATATCGCCTCGGCACCCGGCGGGGTGGCCCAGGTGCGCGAGTCCGCCGCGGCGCTGACTCGCTTCGCCAAGCACTCCAATACCGTGCTCCTGCTGGTGGGTCATGTCACCAAGGATGGCACTCTCGCGGGCCCCAAGGTGCTCGAGCACATGATCGACGCCTCGCTGCTGCTGGAAGGGGGCGCCGACTCGCGCTTCCGTACCCTGCGCGGCCAGAAGAACCGCTTCGGGGCGGTCAACGAACTGGGTGTCTTCGCCATGCTCGAGCACGGCCTCAAGGAAGTGAAGAACCCCAGCGCCATCTTCCTCTCCCGTGCCCAGGAGGAGGCCCCGGGTAGCCTGGTGATGGTGGTCTGGGAGGGCACCCGACCGATCCTGGTCGAGGTGCAGGCGCTGCTCGATGATTCCGCCCTGGGCAATCCCCGCCGCGTGGCCGTGGGCCTGGACCCGAACCGCCTGGCCATGCTGCTGGCCGTGCTGCACCGCCACGGCGGGCTCTTTACCGGTGATCAGGACGTCTTCCTCAACGTGGTGGGCGGTGTGAAGGTGCTGGAGACCAGTGCGGATCTCGCCGTCCTGCTGGCGGTGGTCTCGAGCCTGCAGAACCGGCCGCTGCCCCGGGAGCTGGTGGTGTTCGGCGAGGTGGGGCTATCCGGCGAGATCCGCCCGGTACCCAGCGGTCAAGAGCGCATCGTCGAGGCCGCCAAGCACGGCTTCACCCGGGCCATCGTCCCGCGCGGCAATGCGCCGAAGACGTCTCCGCCGGGCATGGAGGTGGTCGCCGTGGACAAGCTCGCCGAGGCACTGGAGGCGCTGTGATCCATGGCCGAAGCGCCGCCGCGCATGCTGTAGAATGTCGTTAACCAACGCCGAGGAGAACACGATGAGCGCCATCCGCCTGACCCAGTACAGCCACGGCGCCGGCTGTGGTTGCAAGATCGCCCCCGACGTGCTGGACGGCATCCTGGCCAAGGCCGGCCCGGGCGCCACCCATTCGCGGCTGATCGTCGGCAACCAGGGGCGTGAGGATGCCGCCGTCTATGACCTGGGCGATGGCCGCGGCATGATCGCCACCACCGATTTCTTCATGCCCATCGTCGATGACCCCTTCGATTTCGGGCGCATCGCCGCCACCAACGCCATCAGCGACGTCTATGCCATGGGCGGCACCCCGGTACTGGCCCTGGGCATTCTCGGCTGGCCGCTGGACAAGCTGCCCGCCGAGGTGGCCGGCGACGTGCTGGCCGGCGCCCAGGCCGTGTGCCGTGAACTGGGCCTGGCACTCGCCGGTGGGCACTCCATCGATGCGCCGGAGCCGATCTTCGGCCTGGCGGTGAACGGCCTGGTAGACCTCGAGCACCTCAAGCTCAACAAGGGGGCGAAGCCAGGTGACCTGTTGTTCCTGACCAAGCCGTTGGGGGTGGGCATGCTCACCACCGCCGAGAAGAAGGAGCTGCTGGAGGCCGGCCACCAGGGCCTGGCCCGCCAGACCATGCTCAAGTCCAACCGCATCGGCGTGGACCTGGCCAGGGTCAAGGGCGTTAATGCCATGACCGACGTCACCGGCTTCGGCCTGGCGGGCCATCTGGTCGAGGTGTGCGCGGCCAGCGGCGTGGCGGCGCGGGTCGACTTCCGCCGCCTGCCGCGACTCGCCGAGGCGGAGGCCTACCGCCGGCGGGGCGCGGTGCCCGGTGGCACCCTGCGCAATCGGCAGGCCCTGGGCGCCAGCCTGCCGGAGATGGACGAGGTGCACTGGCAGTGGCTGTGCGATCCCCAGACCTCCGGCGGCCTGCTGCTCTCGGTGGACCCCGCCTGGGAAGACGACGTGGAGCGCATCGGCCGCGAGCACGGCATCACGCTCACCCCCTTCGGCGAGATGGTCAAGGCCGAGGGTCCCGGGCTGATCGAGGTGCGCGGATGAACCAGTGGCCGTTGGTCGAGCCCGATCTCGCGCTGCTGCGCGAGGGGCGGGTGCTGATCGATGTGCGCGCCCCGGTGGAGTTCGCCCAGGGAGCGCTGCCCGGGGCGTTGAACTTGTCGCTGATGGACGACGAGGAGCGCCACCGGGTCGGCATCGAATACAAGTACGGCGGCCAGCAGGCGGCCATCGCACTCGGCCAGCGGCTGGTCAGCGGCGGTACCAGGGCGGCCCGTGTCGACGCCTGGATGCGGGTCCTGGAGAAGCACCCCGATGCTATCGTCTACTGCTTCCGCGGCGGGCTGCGCTCGCAGGTCGCCCAGCAGTGGATCAGTGAGGCCGGCGTGACCCGCCCGCGCATCCGCGGCGGCTGGAAGGCGATGCGCCAGGCGCTCTGCGCGCGCATCGACTCCGCCGCCGAGCAGCCGCTGCTGGTGGTGGGCGGATTGACCGGCTGCGCCAAGACCTCACTGATCCTGGCGCTGGACAACGGCCTCGACCTGGAGGGCTGTGCCCGCCACAAGGGCTCGGCCTTTGGTCGCCACCCGCTGCCGGCGCCCAGCCAGATCGACTTCGAGCACGCCATGGGTCTGCGCCTGCTGGACCTGCCCGGTCCCCTGGTGGTGGAGGACGAGTCGCGTCATATCGGTGCCGCCAACGTGCCGTTGACCCTTTGGCGGGCCATGGAGCAGACGCCGCGGCTGCGGGTGGAGATGCCCTTGGACTGGCGACTCGCCCGGATCCACAAGGACTACATCGACGACCTCTGGGAGGTCTACCGTAAGCAGTGCGGCGAATGGCTGGGCTGGGCGCTGATGCAAAAGCAGCTGGCCGGCTCACTCGCCCGGCTGCGCAAGCGCCTGGGCCGCGCGCGGCTCGCCCGGCTGCAGCGTCTTCAGTTGCTGGCCTTCCGCGAGCACGCCCGGGGCAACCGCCAGGCCCATGAGGCGTGGCTGGCGCCACTGCTCACCGAGTACTACGACCCCATGTACCGCTACCAGCTGGAGAAGCACCCCGAGCAGCGCTTCCTGCACGTGGGCGACTGGGAGAGCTGCCTGGCCGCCGCGAAGGAGTGGACTGCCGAGGCCGCCCGCGTGGGGGACCTGCCGGCAGGCCGTCAGACGAACCGGGGAGTCAGCCCGGGGTGCGGCGCAGCCACTGGCTGAGCAGGCGATCGAGCAGCGGTGCCAGGCGCACGAAACGCTGCGGGTCGGCGAGGATCGCATCATGGGACTGGGCGTGTGGGCTGTGTTCGCTGCCGTCGGGCGGTGGCGCGTTAGCGAGCATCGCGGCCACGCTCTCTCTTGTGGCCTCCAGGTGGCAGAGCAGGCCCACCACCCGGCCGGCGTCCCAGCTGAAGCCCTGCAGCGGGCTCGCCTCGCTGCCGCCCAGCGCCACGCCGTCCTCGGGGAGCGCGAACACCTCGCGGTGCCACATGAAGGCGGAGAACTGCTCGGGCAGGTCCAGCGGGCTCTCCGGTGCCAGGGTCACCCGGTGCCAGCCGATCTCCGCCTGGGTGCCGTGGGCCGTCACGGCGCCCAGCGCCTCGGCGATCAGCCGGGCGCCGTAGCCGATGCCGAGCAGCGGTTTGTGGCTGTCCAGGGCGCGCTCGACCAGCTTGCGCTCACGCTTGAGCCAGAGCTGGGTGGAGCCGTTCATTGGGCCGAGAGGGCCGTCGAGCACCACCAGGGCATCGCAGTCGGCGAGCCGCGGCGGCGTCTCGCCCGCGTCCAGGTGGAATACCGTATGGCTGTGCCCCATGCTGGAGAACCAGTCGGCCAGACGCGCCGGCCCCTGGTGGGGGCTGTGCTGGAGCAGGTGAAGGTGCATGAATACCTCGCCATCGATGGGTAACGACCCGAGAGGGGGGCGCAAGGGTACATGAAGCCGGCGCTGCGTGAACAGATACTGACGGTCCTGGCGGCCATCCCGTCCGGCCGCGTGACCACCTACGGGCGCATCGCCTCCATGACCGAAGGCGCCACGCCCCGGCTGGTGGCCCGCGCCCTGCGTGAGCTACCCGAGGGCCACGGCCTGCCGTGGTTTCGCGTCATCACCGCATCGCGCAAGCTGGCCGACCACCCCGGTGCCGCGGAGCAGCGCGAGCGACTCGCTGCGGAAGGGATCGTGCTGGATGCCCGCGGCCGGGCCCCGGCCGAACGTCTCTGGCCGTGAGACACTGATTTTTCGAGGAGAGTCCATGAGCGGTTTCTACCAGCGCCTGCAACAGCTCGAGCCGCGCTCCCAGCAGGCCTTCATGGCGGCGCTCTGCGAGCGCCTGTTGCCCAACTATGGGTTCTACTGGCAGGCGCTCAACGCCGAGACCGCAGGCCAGGGTAACCCGCAGTCGCTGAGGGCCATCCTCGACCTGGTATGGGAGCGCCTGGCGGTGAAGGGCGCGAAGATCGACTTCGCCCTGCAGGCAGAAAAGCTTGCCGAGCTGGCGCCGCCTGCCTATGACGACAGCTTCGGTGCTCGCCGCGCCTCGGAGGCGCTCTCGGCGCTCTCGGCCCTGCTCGATACCCTGCAGGGCGAGGCGCCTGAGGCGGTGCTTGAGGTCAGCAAGGCCTCTCGTGGGGGCGTGCGGGCCTTCATCGAGCTGACCGAAGGCGAGGAGGACGGCGAGCGCCTGGCGGCTCTGGTTCACGAGCACCCCCTGATGGCGGACGAGAACGACTTTCAGGACGCGGTGCTCGAGGCCGTCGAGGGGCCGCTGGATCGGGATGCCCTCAAGGCGCTGCGTCGCCTGGGGCGCAACGACGGCGTCAGCAACCTGGGGCTATCACTCGACTAGAAGCGGACCCCGGCGGTGACCATCAGTCCGGCGGCGCCGAACACGATCAGGTCGGCCTCCAGACGCTTCCAGCTCGCTCCCAGCGTGGGCAGGATGGCCGGGGCGATCTCGTAGCGGTTGAAGGGGATCTTGTCGCGGTACTCGCCGCGGTAGCCGTGGAGGGCGCCGGCGGTGAGCTTGGCGCGGATGCGGGTGTCGCCGGACTCCCACATGGTCAGCTCGCGCCCCACGTAGAGGTAGAGAGAGTCCTGGTCGAAGGAGTTCTTGAAGCGCGCAAGCCCAGTGAACCACAGATCGGGGTTGTGCAGCTCGATGGCGATCAGCTGCTGGTTGTTGGTGTGGTTCGGGTCCGGGCTGAAGTGGTCGGTGTAGAGGCTGGTCTGCACCAGCACATGGTCGAGTTCCATAACGGGTGGCCAGTCGAGGTGCTCTCGCCAACCGCTAACTTCCTCCGCCCAAACGGAGGAGGTCAGAAGCGGTAGGCTCAACAGCAGGGCGATCAGCCGATCACGCAGCAACATCCTGTTTCCTTCGTTGGCTCTCAGAGCCGCATCTCGATCCCGCGCTCGGCCATGTAGCGCTTGGCCTCGGGGATGGTGTACTCGCCGAAGTGGAAGATGCTGGCGGCCAGCACCGCATCCGCACCGCCCTCAAGCACGCCATCTACCAGGTGGTCGAGGTTGCCCACCCCGCCGGAGGCGATCACCGGCACGCTCACCGCATCCGCGATGGCGCGGGTCACGCCCAGGTCGAAGCCGATCTTGGTGCCGTCGCGATCCATGCTGGTGAGCAGCAGTTCGCCGGCGCCGTACTCCACCATCCTCCTGGCCCATTCCACGGCATCCAGCCCGGTGGGGCGTCGCCCGCCGTGGGTGAAGATCTCCCAGCGCGGCGCCTCGCCCTCGGCGGAGACCTTCTTGGCATCGATGGCCACCACGATGCACTGGCTGCCGAAGCGCTCGGAGGCCTCGCGCACGAACTCGGGGTTGGTCACCGCAGCGGTGTTGATGGAGACCTTGTCGGCGCCGGCGTTGAGCATGGTGCGGATGTCATCGCAGGTGCGGATGCCGCCGCCCACGGTGAGCGGGATGAACACCTCGCCGGCGATGCGCTCGACCATCTCCACCGTGGTGTCGCGATCCTCGTGGCTCGCCGTGATGTCGAGGAAGGTGATCTCGTCGGCGCCCTGCTGGTTGTAGCGCTGGGCGATCTCCACCGGGTCGCCGGCGTCGCGGATACCGATGAAGTTGACGCCCTTGACCACGCGGCCGGCGTCCACGTCCAGGCAGGGGATGATGCGCTTGGCCAGTCCCATGTTCAGCTCCCGGCTCACTTGAGCCCTGTGGTCTTGGGTAAATCGGTGAGTTCATCGCACAGCCGCTGGCCCTCGGCCACGTCCAGGCTGCCTTCGTAGATGGCGCGGCCGGTGATGGCGCCGAGTATGCCCGGCTCTTCGGCGGCCACCAGGGCGCGCAGGTCGTCCAGATCAGTCACTCCGCCGGAGGCGATCACCGGCAGGCCGCCCTCGCGGGCAAGCGCGGCGGTGGCCTCGACGTTGACACCGTTCATCATGCCGTCGCGGGCGATATCGGTGTAGACGATGCTCGAGACGCCGTCGTCGGCGAAGCGCTTTGCCAGGTCCACGGCCTTGACCTCGGAGACCTCGGCCCAGCCGTCGGTGGCCACGAAGCCGTCTCGAGCGTCCAGGCCGACGATCACGTGACCCGGGAAGGCCCGGCACATCTCGCCGACGAAGGCTGGCTCCTTGACCGCCTTGGTGCCGATGATCACATACGACACCCCGGCCGCCAGATAGTGCTCGATGGTCTCGGCACTGCGGATGCCGCCGCCGATCTGGATAGGCAGGTCGGGCCAGCGGCGGGCGATGGCGGTCACGGCCTCGCCGTTGACCGGCTTGCCCTCGAAGGCACCGTTGAGGTCCACCAGGTGGAGGCGGCGGGCGCCGGCCTTCACCCAGCGTTCGGCCATGGCCACCGGGTCGTCGCCGTAGGTGGTGGCATCGTCCATGCGGCCCTGCTTCAGGCGCACGCACTGGCCGTCCTTCAGATCGATGGCGGGAATCACCAGCATGTCCAGCTCCTCTTGAGTGCCGCTCAGGGCCCCGGTTAAAATCGTTGGGCGGTGTTCCGCCCGGTTTCTGCGCCGGCGCAGGACGCCCAGATGACCCGGGCGCAGATCATGGCGCCCAGATGACAAAGTTTTCGAGCAGCCGCAGGCCGGCCCGGGAGCTCTTCTCCGGGTGGAACTGCACGGCGAAGGTGGCGTCGCGACCGATGGCCACGTGGGCCTGGATGCGGCCGTAGTCGGTAGTGCCAAACACCGTGGCGTCGTCGGCGGCCTCCACATAGTAGCTGTGCACGAAGTAGAAGTGTTCGTCCTGGTCGATACCCTCCCACAGCGGATGCTCACGCTGCTGGTGCACCAGGTTCCAGCCCATGTGGGGCACCTTGAGACGCTGGTCGCGGTCGTCCCGCATGTCGCCGGGGAAGCGCTTCACATTGCCGCCGATAAAGCCCAGGCAGTTGATGCCGCTGTTCTCCTCGCTGTGGTCGAGCAGCATCTGCTGGCCCACGCAGATGCCCAGCAGCGGCTTCTCCTGGCTGGCCAGCAGCTCTTCCACCAGGCCGCGCAGCTCGGTCTTCTCCAACTCGCCCATGCAGTCGCGGATGGCGCCCTGGCCGGGCAGCACCAGGCGTGTGGCGCCGTGGATGCGGCGGGGATCGCGAGTGACCACCACGTTCTCATGGGTGACGTGTTCCAGTGCCTTGGCGACGGAATGCAGGTTGCCCATCCCGTAGTCGATGACGGCAATGGTCATGGGGCGCTCCTCGTGTGGTCGTGCGGCGGCCTTACAGGCAGCCCTTGGTAGACGGCATCTGGCCGGCCATGCGGGGATCGAGCTCCACGGCCATGCGCAGCGCGCGGCCGAAGGCCTTGAAGATGGTTTCCGCCTGGTGGTGGGCATTGAAGCCCTTCAGGTTGTCGATGTGCAGGGTGACCATGCCGTGGTTGACGAAGCCCTGGAAGAACTCCCATAAAAGCTGGGTGTCCAGGCGGCCGATGGTGGCCCGGGTGAACGCCACGTCCATGAACAGACCGGGGCGGCCGGAGAAATCCACCACCACCCGGGAGAGTGCCTCGTCCAGGGGGACATAGGCGTGACCATAGCGGCGAATGCCGCGCTTGTCGCCGATGGCCCCGGCGAAGGCCTGGCCCAGGGTGATGCCCAGGTCTTCCACGGTATGGTGGTCGTCGATATGCAGGTCGCCAGCGGCCTTGATCTCCAGGTCGATCAACCCGTGGCGTGCCACCTGATCGAGCATGTGGTCGAGGAAGGGCACGCCGGTCTCGCAGGCCAGCTTGCCGGTGCCGTCGAGGTTGACGGTGACGGTGATCTGGGTTTCCTGGGTGTCACGGCTGACCGTGGCGATACGCTCGGACATCGATGCATCTCCAGCGCCTAGGCGCATGTCGAAGGCGGCCACTGGCGGGCAGCGACCTGAAAGAACGAGTGGACGACGGGCCTCGCCCGCAGTCGGAAGTCTGCCATTATAGTGAATCGTTGACCCCATCCGCTACAATGCACCCATCTGCGCGGCGGCGATCCCTCGCCGCCCCGGCCCAGGGAGACCCATCTAATGCCGGTGACACTCCATACCGTCGACCGCGCCGCCTGGGAAGCGGATGCCCAGGCGCAGCTCGACCTCGCGCGCATCTATGCCGATGCTCCCTCCGAGCGCCTGCCCGCCTCCGTGGACGACTTTATCGACAGCCATCTGGCCGATGGCCAGCGCTTTCTCTGTGCCCGCTTCAATGACCGTCTGATCGGCGCGGTGGCGCTGCGAGACGATGGTTCGGCCTGGTGGCTGTCGCACTTCTGCATACGCAAGCCGACCCGCCGGCGCGGCGTCGGCACCCGGCTGCTGACTCTGGTGGGACAGGCGGCTCAGGCGAAGAACAGGGCCCTGCGCGCCGAGCTCTCCCAACTGCAGCTGGCCGACCAGGTGCTGCTGACGCGACTGGGCTACCGGCTGGAGCAGCGCAGCGGCTTCTATGAACTGCTGATGCTTGAAGGAAGGCAGTGATGCGGCGCCTATTCAGTATTCTTCTCGCCGCGGTCGGAATCCTCGCCGTGCTGGCCGTGGCCGCCGTGGTCTATGTCACCACCTTCTTCGACCCGGAGGATCTCAAGCCGCGGCTGATCGAGGTGGTTCGCGACCAGAGCGGTCTGGAGCTCGCCCTGGAGGGGCCGCTGACCTGGTCCTTCTATCCGCGTCTCGGGGTGGGAGTGGAGAAAGCCGACGCCTGGCTGCCGGAGCAATCGGTGAGAGAGGATGAGTCCTTCCTGGCCTTCCGGCGGGCCGAGGTGAGCCTGGCCTTCGCGCCCCTGCTGCGCGGCGAGATCGCCATCGACGGCATGACCCTGGAGGGCATGCGTCTCAACCTGGAGCGAGACGAGACGGGGCGCGGCAACTGGGAAACGCTGATGGAGCGTCTCGCCGAGCGCAGCGAGGCCGCCGAGGAGGTGCTGGCACCGGCCAATGCCACCGCCGGCCCGGTACCGGGCGGCCAGGGAGGCCTGGCCGTGGCACTCAACATCGCCAGCGTGGAAGTGCGCGATGGCGAGGTGAGCTATCGCGACCTGAACAGCGGGCATGAGCTGCGGCTGGAGGCGCTCGGTATCACCGGCAGCAACGTCAACCCGCGCAGCGCCTTCCCGATTCGCACCACTTTTCGCCTGATCGGCCATGATGACCTAGGTCTTGAGGATCGCGAGGAGCCCCCGAGGCTGACCAGCGATGTCTCTCTGGAGGGGCGTGCCACCCTGGGACTGGCGGAGCGTCGTTACCAGTTGGAGAACCTCTCGCTGAGCACCACCAGCCGGTTTGCGGAGGTGGAGGGCGAGCAGAAGCTGACCCTGAAGGGCGGCCAGTTGAGCCTTGATGCCGTCGAGCGTCGCCTGCGCCTGGAGGAGGGGCTCCTTGAGGCCACCCTCAACCATCCTGCCCTGGGGGCATTGCCGCTGCCGTTCTCCCTGGCGTTCTCCACGGAGATGGACCTCGTCGAGGAGACTGCCCGTCTGCGCGATCTGGAACTGAGCAGCGAGCATGGCCTGAGCCTGAGTGGCAACCTCAACGTCGCCGGCCTGTTGGAGGCGCCGGCCTATGATGGCCAGCTGCGCCTGGCACCCACCTCCCTGCGCCCCTGGCTCGAGCGCTTCGACAGTCTGCCGGCCATGGCCGACGCCGACGCCCTGACCGATGTGGCGCTGACCAGTCCGCTGCGGGGCGACCTGTCGCAGTTGGAGCTCTCCGGCCTGACCCTGGTGCTGGATGACAGCACCTTCACCGGGCGGCTCGCGGCGGGCCTCGACGGGCAGATGCTCGACTTCGAGCTGCAGGGCGACCGCTTGAACCTCGACGCTTATCTCCCGCCGGCTGACTCCCAGAGCGAAATACCCTCCCTGGCCGGATTGCCCGGGATTGCCCGGGCCCATGCCGCCGAACCCGGCACCCTGGTGCCGGCGGAGTGGCTCGCCGAGCTGGCGCTGGACGGTCAGCTGCGCCTCGGCTGGTTGGCGATGGCGGGGCTCGAGTTCCGCGACGTCGACCTGGCCCTGCAGGGCGCCGATGGGCGCCAGCGCCTGACTCGCTTCACCTCCGGCTTCTACGAGGGCGACCTGGCCGCCGAAGGTGTGCTGGACCTGGTCCGCGATCCGATCCACTGGCAGCTGATGCCCCGCATCGAGCGCGTGCGCACCGAAGAGGTTCTCGAAGCCCTGGGCGACGAGGAGGCCCCGCTGCGCGGACGCCTCTCCGCCGACGGCGAGCTGACCTCCCGGGGCAACACCTGGCCGGAGCTCAAGCGCCAGCTGAATGGCCGCATCGCTGCACGCATCGACGATGGCGCCATCCTCGACGTCAACGTCTCACGGGAGCTGTGCACCGCCGTGGCTAGCCTGGAGGGACGCGAGACTAGCCGCGACTGGCACCCGGACACTCGCTTCGATCGCGCCGAGGCCACCTTCGTGATTCGCGACGGCACCCTCGAAAGCGACGACCTGCAGGTGGCCATTCCGGGCATCGACCTGGGGGGCGAGGGCTGGCTCGACCTCACTAGCGAACGCTTCGAGCTGCGTGCCGCGGCGCGGGTGGTCGACACCGCCGACGCCGCCTGCCGGGTGAACCCGCGACTGGAGCGGGTGCCCTTCCCGGTGCGCTGCGAAGGTAGCCTCTCGGGCGACAGCGCCGAGTGGTGCCGCTTCGACCGGGAGGCCTTCCAATCCGTCATCGGCGAGGCGCTGCGCGACGAACTGGGCCGTCGGGCCGGCGAGGAGGTGGAGCGCCGCCTGGAGGGAGCCCTGGAGGGACTCGACGAGCGGCTCGGCGAAGGCGGTGGTCGGGAACTTCGCGACGCCCTGCGTGGTCTATTTGATTGAGCAAAGTCAGTCTCTGCGCCGGCATTCGTGTCGGCGCTTTTTTTGGAGCCGCGATGAGTGAGATGCCCTCACCCGTCCTGTCCGCCGCAGCGTTTCAGCGGCGCCTGCTGGCCTGGTTCGATGTCCATGGCCGCCACGACCTGCCTTGGCAGCGGCAGCGCACTCCCTACCGGGTGTGGGTCTCGGAGATCATGCTGCAGCAGACCCAGGTGGCTACGGTGATCCCCTACTTCGAGCGCTTCATGGCGCGCTTCCCGACGGTGCGTGAGTTGGCCCAGGCTCAGCTGGACGAGGTGCTGCACCTGTGGACGGGCCTTGGCTACTACGCCCGGGGTCGCAACCTGCACCGGGCCGCTGGCGTGATCGTCGACGAGCGTGGCGGCGACGTCCCCATGGACCCGGAGGCGCTGGCCGCGCTGCCCGGGATCGGCCGCTCCACCGCGGGGGCGATCATCGCCCAGAGCAGCGGGGAGCGGGCGGTGATCCTCGACGGCAACGTCAAACGCAGCCTGTCTCGCCTGCACGCCGTGGAGGGCTGGCCCGGCCGCCCGGCGGTGGAGCGCCGCCTTTGGGCGCTGGCCGAGCACTACACGCCCGATGCGCGATTGGTCGACTACACCCAGGCGATCATGGACCTGGGGGCGACCCTGTGTCGTCGAGGGAATCCCGAGTGCGGACGCTGCCCCTTCGCCGACGTCTGCGTGGCCCATGCCCGCGGCGAGGAGCGCCGCTTCCCCGAGTCGAAGCCGAAGAAGGCGCTGCCTACCCGCGCCACCCGCATGCTGCTGCTGCGTGACTCCCGCGGGCGGGTGCTGCTGGAGCAGCGCCCGGCCAACGGCCTGTGGGGCGGGCTCTGGAGCCTGCCCCAGTTCGATGAGCATGCCGAGCTGCAGGCCTGGCTCGATAGCCATGCGCCGGGCAGCGCCATAGAGCAGCCCAGCCCTCCCTTTATCCATGTATTCAGCCATTTCCAGCTTGAGATCACCCCCCAGCCAGCGCTGATCGACGTCCTTGATTCGGTGGGCGAGACTCGCCGCTGGTACGATCCCGAGAATCCCGATGCCATCGGCCTGGCGGCGCCAGTCAAGAAGCTGCTGACCGGCCTTTCCCCCTTCGCCCTGGATGCCCCGCCGGGCCCTCGAACCGCTTTCAGTCCCCAAGAGGAGAACCATTCATGAGCCAGACTGTTGTCTGTCGCAAGTACCAGCAGGAGCTCGAGGCCCTGCCGTTTCCGCCCCTGCCCGGCAAGAAGGGCCAGGAGATCCAGGCCAGCGTGTCGAAGCAGGCCTGGGAGGAGTGGCAGGCGCTGCAGACCCGGCTGATCAACGAGAAGCACCTCAACATGCTCGAGCCCTCAGCCCGCGAGTACCTGATGGAGCAGATGGAACGCTTTCTGGACAACCGCGAGACCGACCAGGCCGAGGGCTATGTGCCGCGGGAATCGTGACGCCAATCCCCTTATCATCTCCGGCCATCGTTTTGAAACCCAAGGGGTTGACGCCGAATGTCCGCTGGGGTTTAATACGCACCGTTGGCAGCGGCCAGATAGCTCAGTTGGTAGAGCAGGGGATTGAAAATCCCCGTGTCGGGGGTTCGATTCCCTCTCTGGCCACCACACTGCTGGGGTATAGCCAAGTGGTAAGGCACCGGTTTTTGGTATCGGCATTCCCAGGTTCGAATCCTGGTACCCCAGCCATCGCCAACCTTGATTCTGAAAGACCGTGAACATGGGTTCACGGTCTTTCTCGCTCAGAGGATGCACTCCTCTGTGCTGGTGCAGAGCGTCGCATTGCCGGCATAGCTCAGTTGGTAGAGCAACTGACTTGTAATCAGTAGGTCCCGGGTTCGACTCCTGGTGCCGGCACCATCTCAAGCAGTGCGAAATCAGCGGCTTACGAACGAGTAGCGGAATCCCCGTGCGGGTGTGGTTCTAGCCAGCTTCGTGAAATAGAGACAGATCATCAGCCTCACACTTGTTTCCATCTGGAACCGAGGTGAGGTTATGCGCGTTTTATCCGTTATTTCGACCAAGGGCGGGGTCGGTAAGACCACCGTCACTGCCAATCTGGGTGGCCTGTTGGCCGATGCGGGCCTCAGGGTCCTGTTCATCGACCTGGACAGCCAGCCGACCCTCTCCAGCTACTACCCCCTTCGCACCGAAGCCCCCGGCGGCACCTATGAGCTGATCGCGCTCAGCGACACGGCTCCCGACCGCGTCATATCGCAGACGGCCCATCCCAACCTGGATGTGGTGATTTCCAATGATCATGCCGGCCAGCTCCCTCAGCTGCTGCTCAACGCCCCGGACGGCCGTTTCCGGCTTGCCCAGCTGCTCTCCAACCTGTCGGGCTATGATCTCGTCCTGATCGACACCCAGGGGGCGCGCTCCATCACCCTGGAGATGGCGGTCCTGGCCTCCGACCATGCCCTCTCTCCCATCACCCCCGAGCTGCTCTCCGCCCGTGAGTTCGTGCGCGGCACCGTTGGCCTGCTGCGCGATCTCGAGGCGCTCAGTCAGTTCACCCACCTCTCCGTTCCCCCCGTTTCCGTACTCGTGAATCGCCTGGATGAAACCGCCGATGCGCGGGGCATCCACCAGACGCTGGCGGAGATGTTCGCCGCCGGCGAGCAGGGCGTCACCGTCATGCAGAGCACCATCCGCGCCGGTGTCGCCTTCCGACAGGCGGCCAGCGCCGGGCTGCCGGCTCACCAGTTCGAGCCGCGCAAGCCCGCCGGCCGCAAGTCGCCTGCCGCTGCCGACCAGGTCAAGGCGATGGCCTGTGAGCTCAACCCAGACTGGCAGCCGCTGATCGACGCCATGGTCAGCACCACCGCCATGCAGGGAGGCTGCCACGATGAGTGCCATTGAGAATCTGGTCGAGCTCCGGGTGGCCGAGGAGCGCCCGGAAGCCGGTTATCTGCCTCCCCACAGCCTAGAAGCAGAGCAGTCGGTGCTGGGTGGGCTGCTGCTGGATAACGCCATGTGGGAAGAGGTGGCCGACCGCCTGGCCCCTGCCATGTTCTATCAGCAGGCCCACCGCCTGGTGTTTCAGGCGATCCAGGGGCTGGCCGAGCGAGACCAGCCGATGGATGTGGTGACCGTCTCCGAAGCGCTGGAGGAAGCCCACCAGCTGGAGCAGGTGGGAGGGCTCGCCTTCCTGGCAGAGCTGGCTCGCAACACCCCCAGCGCGGCCAATGTGGCGGCCTATGCCGAGATCGTGAAGGACCGCCATGCGCTGCGGCAGCTGATCCACACCTGCTTCACGCTGAACCAGCAGGCCCTGAACGCTCAGGGCCGCACGGCCGCCGAGCTGATCGAGGAGGCCGAGCAGAAGCTCTTTGCCCTGACAGAGGAACGCCATGAGCGGCTGAGCTCCATGAAGGAGATGCTGGGGGAGGCGATCAACGTCATCGATCAGGCCTTCAATGCCCAGGGCGGGGTGACGGGAATCCCGAGCGGCCTGAGCGAGCTGGATGCCATGACCGCGGGCTGGCAGCCCGGAGATCTCATCATCCTGGCCGGCCGCCCCTCCATGGGCAAGACCGCCATGGGGCTTGGCTTCGCCGAGCATGCCCTGATGGCAGAGGAGGCTACCGGTCCGGTCTTTATCTTCTCCCTGGAGATGCCCGAGTCGCAGCTGATGCTGCGGCTGATCGCCAGCCTGGGCAATGTCTCCCTGCAGAAGCTGCGCACCGGAAAGATGGAAGACGAGGATTGGCCCAAGGTAACCGCCGCGGTCAGTCGACTCACCCAGCTGGACGGGAAGCTCTTGATCGATGATGCCTCGTGCATCACCGCCTCCAGTCTGAAGGCCCGCGCTCGCCGCATGACCCGCCGCTTCGGGCGCCCCTCCATGATCCTGGTGGACTATCTGCAGCTGCTTCAGGAGCCGGGCAGCGAGAACCGCACCCTCGAGGTGGGCAAGGTCAGCCGCATCCTCAAGGAAACCGCCAAGGAGCTGCGCACTCCGGTGATTGCGCTGTCGCAGCTCAACCGCTCCCTGGAGACCCGCCCCAACAAGCGCCCCTGCATGGCCGATCTGCGCGACAGCGGCGCGCTGGAACAGGATGCCGACCTCATCGCCTTCATCTACCGCGACGAGGTGTATCACCCCGACAACGAAGAGAGCCACGGCCTGGCCGAGCTGATCCTGGGCAAGCAGCGCAATGGGCCCACCGGCACCGTGCACCTGGCGTTCCAGGGAGAGTCAGCGCGCTTCAAGCCGTTGGCCTGGCAGCATCAGGAGGTGACCCCATGAGCCAGTATCGCGTGCGCACACCCGAGCCCCGTTCCCGGCTTTCACAGGCGTTGGCTCAGGTCATGAACGAGACTCGCCAGCGTCAGCTTGAGTCTGAGCAGCAGGGGCTCTCATCTCTCGAGCATCTGATCCGCGTGGCTCAGGGCCACAGCGGCCAGTCCCACCACCTGCGTCGTCTACTCCTCGCGCTCTACAACGGCGACAGCTGGCCCTTCGAGATGCAGCGGCTGCGCGGGCTGGATGCGGACCTTCAGGCAGATGCCCTCACGGTGATCCAGATGGCCACCTACAGCGGCCACGAGATCCACACCTTCATCGAAGGCGGTGATGCCTTGCTGAAACGCTTCTGGGAGATCGAGGAGGCCAACGATGAGTAAGTCGCTGTCGGCAGCACGAGGGTGCAAGGGGATGCAGCGCCTGGTGCGCTATGCCGCCACCCGGGGGTGGGAGGTGCAGCGTACCAGCGGCGGGCATCTGAGGTTCAGCAAGCCGGGCTGTGCGCCTGTCTTCACCTCCTTTACCACCAAGGACCGCCGTGCCGAGCTGAATGCACGCTCCCAGCTTCGCCGGGCGGAGTGGCAGCAGAGGGGCCGCCATGAAGAGTGATTCCACTGTCATCAGCACACAGACGCCGCATGGCGGTGCCGCCTCCGCCCGCTTCGTCACCGAGGAATACCGCCGATGAAACGCCCGACCGACCAGCAGCTTCGTGAGCGCCTGATGCAGCCCGGCCCCAAGCGTCAGGGGCAGCCCGTGGATGCCGTGACACCGCCCGACCAGGAGATGGCCGTCTGGGTCACTCTGGACATGCTCAAGCCCTACGAGCACAACCCCCGGCAGGTCCAGAACCCCAAGTACGAGGAGATCAAGGCGTCGATCCGTGCCGCGGGCCTCAAGCACAAGCCCCCGGTCACCCAGCGGCCGGGCGAGAGGCACTACACCATCTGCGACGGTGGCAATACCCGCCTGCAGATCCTGCGCGAGCTCTATGAAGAGACCGGTGAGTCGCGCTTCCATGCCTTCTATGCCCTGTACCGACCCTGGCAGTCGGAAGTGAAGATGCTGACGGGGCACCTCAGCGAGAACGACAACCGCGGCCAGCTGCTCTGGATCGAGCGTGCCAAGGGCGTGGTGGACGCCAAGGCGATGTATGAGGAGGAGAACGGCAACACCCTCTCGCAGCGCGAGCTGATCAAGCGTCTGGCCGAGGACGGCTACCAGGTTGCTCAGAGCCATATCAGCAAGATGCTCTACACCGTCGAGCACCTGCTGCCTACCCTGCCCAACACCCTCTACAGCGGCCTTGGGCGGCCACAGGTCGAGAAGCTGATCAGCTACCGTGAAGCCTGCCGGCTGCTCTGGGAGCGCTGCACCGAGGAGGTCACGCCCGAGCGCTTTGCCGAGGCCTGGCACCAGACCATGGCCTGGTTCGATGACGAGGGCCAGACCGAGATGAACTGGAGCATCGTGGTGGACCGGCTGTGCGGCATGCTGGCGGACCACACCGGCGTGCACTTCAACGTCTGCGAGCTGACCCTCGATAACATCGTCACCTACCGCAAGCGACGCTGGGACCTGGAAGAGCATCAGGCCTTCGAAGCTCTGGACGTGGAGCTGCAGCAGATGCGTGACCCTGACGCCCAGCCGCCCTCGCTCTATCCACCGCTGCCCGAGCCCGCCACGGGCGGTGCGCCGGTGGTGAAGGTGCCCGCTTCGGATCCTGGCCGTGAATCTCAATCTCAGCCTCAATCCGACCCCCAGGCCGAGCAGCTGCCATCGCCTCGGACCCTCAGCAGAGACGCGCCTACCGACGATGAGAGAGCAGAGAGCGCCGAGCTGCTTCGGCTGCGTGAGCAGGTTGCCGCGCTGGAGCGCGAAAAACGGCAGCTGAGCGAGTCACCGTCTCCCTCGGTGCCGTTATTCGGCGAGCCGGCATCGGAGACCGGCCTAGGGCCCATGGCGGCACCCGCAGAGGAGGAGGGTGACTGGCCAGAGGGCGCAGCGCGGACGGAGGACGAGCGGGCTGCCCGCCTTGAAGGGCTGACCCAGTCTTGCTGGGAAGAGAGCCCGGGGAAGCGTGGCTATCGTCACCATCTGGCCAGCGAGCTCGGCGTGCCCAGCTTCGACTTCGAGCAGCTGGCCCCCCTGGCGGCGCCGGTGCTCTCCGGCGAAATCACACCGCCCATTGCCGACATCTGGTTTATCGAAGGCGTCGAGGATGAGCCTCGCTCTCTGCGTATTCGTATCCGCGAACTGGTGCAGGTCATTGCCCGCTGGGGCGGCTTCGGCGGCAGCGACGTGGTGATCGCCGATGACGACGGCATCGGTTTCGACCTCAACCCGCTGCCCGAGGCGGCCGACCGCCGTGCACGCTTCGCCTGGCAGGCGCTGGCCAGCCTGCGTGGCGAACTCAATCCCGAGTACCCCGCCGACGCCACCCTATGGGGAGCGCTGCTGGGCACCCATCGGGAAGAGGGCGCTGAGAGCGCCTGGGACGATGCGGTACTGCTTCGTTTCTTCCGTCTGGTGCGGCTGATTCGCCGCCTTCGTGAACACCTGCAGGGACAACAGGAGGCCCAGTCATGAGCTCTTCATCCGCCAACCTGAATCAGGCACTGCTCAGCCAGGTCATGGGGTTTCTTCGTGAGGGCAATATGCGCCGTGCGCTGGCTCTTGGCTTCAGTGAGGATGAGCTGCGCACCCTGCGGCGGCTGAGAGCGAGCGATATCGACTCACTGGCCTGTGCAGGGCCGGTGGTAGCGCGTTTCTCGGTGGATCACGCCGCACTGCGCGGGGTGCTGGCACGCATCGATCGTGACCAGGATCGCGAGACCCTGATCGATCGCTGCCTGAGGCTGGGGGCCAGCGTCAGCATGATGGGAGCGTTCTTCGGCCTGACCGGCAATGACTGCTCGACCCGTCGCCAGCTGCTGGGCATTGCACCGCGCCAGGGGCGGCTGGCGATGCCGTCGGAGCAGGCAGAGCACGATGCCTGGGAGCGCTGGCAGCATATCGCCTTGGACCCCAAGGCAACCGACGACCTGCAGGGCATGGTTACCCTTGCCGAGGAAACCGACATTCCGCTGGCGGTGGTGTGGCACCTGATCAAGCAGTGGGGGGATCCCGGCCAGCCGCGCTCGGCGCCTCCGGCCGAAGAGTGGATGTCTCCAGAAGGAGAGCGGTGATGGTGCAGCTGCAGGACGACACTCGGAAGGGACTGGATCGCCTGATCGGCCAGGCGGCTTCCGAGATGACCCAGCGCCGGGGTGAGTCCCCGGCGTCCTCCGTTGTGAACGGTGAGGTTGGGCAGTCTGGAGAAGCAGCATCCTCAGGCCTTGATGGCCTGCTGTTTTTCGGGAATCCCCATGAGACCGTGCCGCGGTCGCTGCTGCTGGATACGCGCCTCGGGCACGTCGACAAGCTTGGCTGGCAGATGATGCGCATGCTGGTCAATCCAGACCGAACCACTGCGGTGCCGACCTACGACGAACTGCAGCCCTTGCTGAGGGGGGCGCCAGGCCAGAAGGCATCGCGGGCCACGGTCGCCCGGGTTATCGCTGTGCTTCGTCTGACTCGCTGGGTCAGCCTCGGCCACCGGGCGCGTAACGCGCAGAACGGCCGCATCATTGGCAACGTCTATATCCTGCACGACGAGCCGCTTTCGCCCGCAGAAGCTTCGGTGCTGGATGCCGACTACGTGGAGTGTGTGTGTCGCTGCCTTGATCACCAGAACAAGGTGGTCAAGGCCGTTGCTGCCATGGTGCTCGAGGAGCTCCAGGAGGCCGGGGCCCTGCATGAGCTGCCGACGCGTCTCGATACCATGGCCTCTCGGTCCAGGCAGGCCCAGCGCCGGTCGCCTGCCAGGCATGACGCTGCCCAGTTCTCCCCCGCGACTGAGCAGAAGAACCAGGGCAGGCTGCCGAGTTCTCAGCGAGAACCCGGCCGAGTTAGCCGAGAGAACTCCCCTGGTTTCCAGAGAGAACCAGGTCTGGAATCAAAGGCTTACCGGGCTGTCGAGGCAGTTCTCGATGAAAACCCTGCCAGTTCTTCCCGTACAGTACGTACGTCACACTGTGTAAAACCTACAGGTACCCCAGCCGTGAACCTGCACTGGCCGGCATGTCTCGCGATGGCTGAGAGCGAGCGTCAGGCCACTCAGCTCCTCATGGCGGACCTGGCCGGCGACACCCAGCAGGCGATTCTCGATGAGGCGGCAGGGCGCATGAGCGGTGGCTCGGTGCGAAACCCCAAGGGCTTCCTGCGAGGGCTGATCAAGCGAGCCATCGGCGGCGAGTTCGTGGCGACCGGCTACGCCCAGACTCAGGCGGAGCGCCGGGCGGGGAGGATGCATCAGGGTGCCCCCAACGCGGTAAAACGGCCGGAGGCTCGAAGGGGGCCATCGGCTTCTCCACAGGCATCGGTGCCGTCCGGGACCAAGCCTAGTACCACCTCGCCCGAGGTAGCCCAAGCAGCCCGAGAGCAGTGCCTACGCTCGCTGGGGTTGTGGCCATCGGCCGGGAAAAAACCACTCAGCGGCCATTAACGATTCCCCTGTCTTCCCCACATCAACTGATTGACAGTGCCTGCCATACCGCGGACACACATCAGTATGAGGGCAACGCGACATGGCCGTTGATCGCCTGGGAGCACTGCGCAGCAAGATCGAGCTGACGCTACATACCCATCACGCAGCACGGATCTGGAAGGGGCGAGGCGTCGAGACAGGACGCCCACAGATTATCGGCATGCGGCAGTTTCTGCTGATCTGCGGTGCGATCAAGCAGAACGCCGCCAAGGATGACCCCTACGCGGATCACTGGCTGCTGCAGCTGGATGCCAAGCTCGCCGAAACGCGAGCTCAGCTGGACCAGCGCCTCCAGGAGCTAGATAGCCTGATGGCTCAGCTGCCGCCAGAGCTGGATGTGGAAGAGAACCTCAACCAGCAGCCCCTCAAGATTCCCGTCTATACCGGCGGCCAGCATGGATGGCTCGCCCTGCGCCTGCTGATCGACTTCGACCGCTTCGTCCGGCGCGTGATGCTTGCCCACCACATTGCCCTGATTGGCCGTCGGCAGATGGAGGAGTACGTCCGGGTTGGCGGACACCTCCTGCGTAGCCTGTGCGCGAGCACCCAGAAGTACCCGGGCTTCAGCGGTGCCACCCGGGATGACTTCGCCGCCAACAATGCCAAGGCCCGAGACGCCATCGAGAAGTTCGGTGCGCTGCCCGACGACGTGCTCTCCGGCAAGCGGCGCAGCGAGTTTTCACCGCCGATTGCCAAGCCGGCTGAGGCCGGGAGGGCCAGCAGCGAAGGCGAGCCGAAAAGTGCCCCATCGCCTTCCGCGGAAGAGTAGCGGTGTGGCTTCCCGGGGTGATGACCAGTGGCATCACTTGGGCCGATGGTGCCGAGAGAGGCCTCTGGGGTGATTCCACTGGAATCACTTGGGCAGTGGTGCCGAGGAGGCCTCCGGGGTGATTCCACTGTAATCACCTGAGCGGCGGTGTCGGAGAGGGCTCTGAGGGTGATGCCAGTGGCATCACTTGGGTGGCGGTACCGAGGAGGTCTTCGGGGTGATGCCAGTGGCATCACTTGGGTGGCGGTGCTGGAGGGGGCCTCTGGGGTGATTCCACTGGAATCACTTGGGCGGTGGTGCCGGGGGGGGGCTTCGGGGTGATTCCACTGGAATCACAGCAAGAGCGTGAGGAAGCAGTGTGGATACCGCACCGAACAGCTATGGCAATGACGCATTCAACAGCTACGCAAAGGGTTTTTTAAAACCCTTTAAGGGTAAGGGGGAGCTGATTCGGCTCCGTGACGAGCTGGAAGAGTCGGCAAGAGCGGCGCGGCAAGAGGCGATCGATATAGCCTCGCAGGCGAATGGTGGATTGCTGAAGTCGACTGATCTTTGGCTGACCCCATGGGGGAAGTCAGGCATCCCTGCCAGAACCCTGCAGTGGCGCGATAACAGGCAGAGAAGCATGGGGCTTTGGCTGCTGGAAGCGTTCCTGTCTCGTGATGACATATCTGAGGCGATGCGGCAGTCCGTCATTGACCTGGAGGTGCAACGCTGCGTGTTCAATGCCAAGGCGGCCACGATTAACTGGTCGATCAAGCGAATCGGCAAGGCGCTGGCCGATATCGAGCATGCCGTCTCATTTCAGTGATAACGACCAAGGAGGATACCCATGGGCACACGCTTCTACGGTGAGGGGAATATCGGCAGCGATCCGGAGGTTCGGACATTCCCCGTGCGTGAGAACCAGCCGCCCCGCACGCTGCTCAGGCTAAACGTGCGATTCGATAACCTGGTCCCCAAGGACGGGGAGATCGTGGATCGTGGTGGCTTCTGGGCCGATGTGGAGTGGTGGCACCGTGATGCCGAGCGCTGGTCCCGACTGTACCAGCGGGGCATGCGGATTGTGGTAGTGGGCAAGATGGTTCAGGACACCTGGGAGCAGAACGGCGAGACGCGCACGGCGTTCAAGGTGCAGGCAGACCGGGTGGCTATCTTGCCTCACCGGGTGGCTCAGGTAATCATGGATGCCCCTCATAGCCATCAGCAGCCGGCTGAGCAAGACAACAGCGGCGCAGAGGCCAGCCAGGAAGGCTACGGGGACTAGCCGCTGAGTGATCATGGATGAACCAAGGAGAAGAGCGATGAAGGGAGCCAGGGGAGTTCTGTGTTGGGTGAGCCTGGGGGCTGCTGTGACGTTGGCAGCGGGCTGTTCGACACAGGACCATCTCTACTCTCAAGGGCGCTGCCTGACCTGCATCAATAACCCGGTAACCGGGGAGCCGATCAACTACGATCCCGAACAGCAGCCTGCTATTAAAGCAGGGGCTGTCGTGGCCAGTCAGGATCAGAGGGCATCTACAGGGCATCGTTACGGGCGGTTCGGAATTAACTCTCCCCTGGACGTGGATACGGCCTATGCTCGGGTGCGTTCCGAGTTTGGATTCCGCTCCGAGGCGGACTTTAACCCGAACAGTAACTCTGACCAGTGGGCGATGATGGACAGTGCCTGGCACTTCGATGCCACGCCCGGCGCCTTCTATCAGATGAGTGACTATGCCAGGCAGACCGTCAACGGTGCCGAGCACTCCCTGGTGCTGAAGGCGCAGATCCAGCGCGACGGCAGCGGCTCGCACATCAATGTCGAGTACCTGCCGACGACCAGTGCCGGGTACGATGGAGATGCCATGGGTGAGGCGCTTGAGGAGCGTTTCCGCATGGCGCTCCGTTAGCGCAGACAGGAGGGCATTCGGTGACATCGCCAGCACTGAGAAAAGAGCGGATCGGCATCGCCCATGCGGCGCAGCTGCTGGGCGTTCGTGTGACCGAGCTCAAGGATGCCCTTCGGCACGGCCGCGCCCTTCGCGGCCATGCGCCACCCCAGCCCATTGTCAGAGGTGCCGGCTCGTCCGGCACCCAGATGCTGTTCCTTCTGGGCGACGTGATGGACGTCGCCGAGCTGATGGCCAGCTCTTAAAGGCGGCGGTGCAAAGCCGTTTCGCTGTCGTTCCCATTCTTTCTTCGCTCCCTCCCACTGCCTTGCCATGCTGCCCTCCACGCTTATGAGGGAGGTGTGTCAATGCGTCTATTCCTGTGCGAGAAGCCTTCGCAGGCCCGAGATATTGCCCGGGTGATTGGCGCCGGCCAGCGCAGCGAGGGCTTCCTGAAGGGCGAGGGGTGTGTCGTGACCTGGGGTTTCGGGCACCTGCTCGAGCAGGCCCCGCCGGAGCAGTACGACCCGGCGCTCAAGCGCTGGTCCCTGGAGGCGCTGCCGATTCTGCCTTCGACCTGGAAGATGGAGATCAAGAAGAGCGGCCGCAAGCAGTTCGGGGTGGTGAAGAAGCTGCTGGGCCAGGCATCCGAGGTGGTGGTGGCTACCGACGCCGACCGGGAAGGGGAAACCATCGCCCGCGAAATCTTGGATTACTGCGGCTATCGGGGGAGGGTCACCCGCCTGTGGCTCTCGGCCCTGGACGATGCCTCGATCCGCAAGGCGCTGGCCGGCATCCAGCCCGGCGAGGCGACCTACCCGCTTTACCTGGCTGGGCTTGGGCGTAGCCGGGCCGACTGGCTGGTCGGGATGAACCTGACCCGGGCCTACACGGTGCTGGCCCAGCGACAGGGCCATCAGGGGGTGCTCTCGGTGGGGCGTGTGCAGACCCCTGCGCTGCGACTGGTTGTGGATCGCGACCGGGCGATTGCCAACTTCGTCCCCCAGCCCTTCTGGGAAGTCGTGGCGTATCTGCAGGTGTCGGGCGGCACCTTTCAGGCGAAGTGGCGGCCGGGTGATGCCTCGATCCAGGATGCCGCTGGGCGCTGTATCAGCGAGGAAGCCGCCCGATCATTGGCTCAGCGAGTCACCGGGCAGCAGGGGCGTGTCAGCCACCTCGAGACGAGCCGCAAGAAGGAGGCGGCGCCTCTGGTGATGGATCTGTCATCGCTGCAGCAGGAGGCCTCGCGCCGCTTTGGCTACGGTGCCCAGCAGGTACTGGACATCGCCCAGGCGCTCTATGAAGCCCACAAGGCGACCAGCTACCCGCGAACCGACTGCCGGTATCTGCCGGAGTCCCAGCGCGAGGATGCCGAGCGCATCGTGACGATGCTGCTGCACTCGGATGAGGCGCTGTCGCCGCTTCGCCAGCGTATGGACACGAGCCGCAAAAGCCGAGTATGGAACGACAGCAAGATCACCGCACACCACGGCATCATCCCGACGGCGGCCTGCGATCTGTCCAAGCTGAGCGATGCCGAGCGCAACGTCTACGACCTGATTCGTCGCCACTATCTGGCCCAGTTTCTGCCGGCTCATGAGTATGATCGTACCGAGCTACGAGTGGACCTGGAGGGCGAAGCGTTCGTGGCCTCAGGGCGGCAGGTGCGTGTGGAGGGGTGGCACGTGCTCTTTCCCCGGGCGGCGGCCGGAGAGGGCGACGAGGAGGAACGGGAAGCGCCTCCGCTGCCGTCGCTGAGCGAGGGGGAGTCCTACCAAGCTCGGGAGCTTGAGGTGCTGGCCAAGCAGACGACACCGCCCAAGCCCTTCACCGAGGGCACCCTGATTGCCGCCATGAAGCACGCTGCCCGGTTCGTGACAGACGAGCGCCTGAAGGCTCGCCTCAAGGAGACGGCCGGGATCGGTACCGAAGCAACGCGGGCCGGCATCATCGAGACACTGCTGAAACGGGACTTTATCAAGAGGCAGAAGCGCGCACTGATCTCGACGCCTACCGGCCAGCAGCTGATCGATGCGCTTCCTTCTGTCATCACCAATCCTGGCATGACGGCGCTCTGGGAGCAGGCGCTAGATGACGTCGCGGCAGGGCATCTGGCGCTGCAGGACTTTATGGCACGTCAGGCCGGCATGGTGGAGAAGCTGGTGCATCATGCGCGGGATTCCAGGGTGACGATGCCTCAGCAAGAGGGCAAGGCGTGCCCGGAGTGTCAGGCGCCTATGCGCAAGCGCCAGGGCCAGTACGGTGCCTTCTGGGGTTGCTCGCGCTATCCGGATTGTCGAGGCATTCTGCGTAATAAGGCTTGCCGGAAAGTTGGCGGCTTCATGAGTTGAATGATTGCTATCGCGCTATTTTATG
Organism: Halomonas salsilacus; assembly: GCF_051216275.1. NCBI lineage: Bacteria > Pseudomonadati > Pseudomonadota > Gammaproteobacteria > Oceanospirillales > Halomonadaceae > Halomonas > Halomonas salsilacus. The sequence continues at coordinate 156,211 of NZ_JBPKAQ010000009.1, read as the reverse complement.
GATTCCATTAAGAAAAAAGTCTTATTAGCTTTACGCTAATTCACCCTGCCCTCCAATTCTAGCCTGGCAAGAATCATAGGTTATATATATATACGAAAAAGGTCGTGCCTCCCCCGGTGATCAATGAAACAGCTGCCTTCGTCTGTTGTTTGGGCCAGGCGGTTGACGTGGGTCAATGTACTGTCTTCTTGCCCCGATGCGGTATACCCAACCTTCGTAGTGTCTGCTTAACTTCGGCTTAACTGGTTAGGCAGCTTATTAGTTTTGGTTTTATTACAGCATTGCTATTCGACACCTTGATAGGGGGCAGATGATGAATCACTGGACCAACGCGTTTATGACAGCGCTGCTGGTGGGCGGCATGGCGGTGGCGGGGATGGCCAGTGCCGAAGGCGACCCAGAAGCCGGGGCCGGGAAGGTCGCTGTCTGTGCGGCCTGCCACGGCATGGACGGCAAGGCTACCGCCGATATCTATCCGAGTCTTTCCGGCCAGTCCGCCACCTATCTCGAGATGTCCCTTAAGGCCTACCGGGCCGGGGAGCGGGGTGGCGGCATGTCTGCCGTGATGACTCCCCAGGCCACCAATCTGAGCGATCAGGACATTGCCGACATTGCGGCCTACTACAGCCAGCAGTAGTCGTTGAACCTTGGCGATATACAGAGAGCGGTGCGATCGGTCGGCTAAGGCCGTTGGCAGAGGCCGTGGATGAGGAGAGTGTTATGGGGATGTGGAAGCTCAAGCGGCGCGATTTCCTGAAGGGGCTGGGGCTTACGGGGACCGCCGGCGCCATGCTCAGCGGCAACGTCTGGGCGCTCAATCGCCTGGAGCCCGTCGGCGATACCCTAGCCAGCGAGTACCCCTACCGCAGCTGGGAGGATCTTTATCGCAATGAATGGAGCTGGGACAGCGTGGGTCACGCCGCCCACTGCATCAACTGCATGGGCAACTGCGCCTGGAACGTCTATGTGAAGGACGGCATCGTCATTCGCGAGGAGCAGATCGCCAAGTACCCCCAGGTCAACCCCAACGTGCCCGACGCCAACCCGCGTGGCTGCCAGAAGGGGGCGATCCACTCCACGGCCATGTATGAGGCCGACCGCCTGCGCTTCCCGCTGAAGCGGGCCGGCGAGCGCGGCGAGGGCAAGTGGCAGCGCATCTCCTGGGACCAGGCCACCGAAGAGATCGCCGACAAGATCATCGATATCTTCGAGAAGTACGGCCCCGGCAAGCTCAAGACCCACCAGGGGTCGGGCAACCAGACCATGGTGCGCCAGGCCGGCCCGCAGCGCTTCGCCTCCCTGGTGGGCGGCATCCAGCTGGACGGCTTCACCGTGGTGGGGGACCTGCTCACCGGTGCCCACCTCACCTACGGCACGCCCCTGGAGAGCTTCACCTCGGACGCCTGGTTCGACGCCGACTACATCATGCTGGCGATGATCAACCCCAACGCCACCCGCATCCCCGATGCCCACTACATCTGGGAGGCCAAGTACAACGGGGCGCGGATCACCAGCTCGTCGCCGGACTTCAACCCCAGCGCCATCCATACCGACCTCTGGATGCCGATCAACCAGGGCACCGACCCTTTCCTTGCGATGTCGATGGTCAACGTCATCATCGAGGAGAAGCTCTACAAGCCGGCGTTCATGAAGGAGCAGTCCGACCTGCCGATCCTGGTGCGCCTGGACAACGGCCGCATGCTGCGCGAGGCGGACCTGGTGGAGGGCGGCAGCGACGAGGTCTTTTACCACTGGGACCTGAACGGCGGCGGGGCGGTGAAGGCCAGGGGCTCCATGGGCAGCGATGACAAGACCCTGGCGCTGAACGGCATCGATCCGGCCCTGGAGGGCGAGTTCGAGGTCGAGGGCATCGCCGTCACCACGGTGTTCGAGCAGGTCAAGCGGGAGGCGGCCAAGTTCACCCCCGAGGCCACCTTCGAGACCACCAATATCCATCCCGATGTGGTGCGCCAGGAGGCGCGCCATCTGGCCAAGGCGCGCAAGGCGATCGTGATGCTGGGCTACATCACCTCCAGCTACTCCAACTGCCTCTACACCTGCTGGGGCTATGCGCTGGCGCTGGCGCTGACCGGCCACGGCGGCCGCACCGGCGGCCTGGATACTTCCTGGATCTCCTGGAACCACCCCCGCTGGACCGAGCTTGCCACCTTCGAGGGCAAGAAGTCGGCCCGCTACGAGCCGGGCGGCCTGGGCGAGTTCCTGCGCGGTGGCATGATGGCAGGCGCCCGGGAGCACTTCGACAACGCCAAGCTCAAGGAGCGCGTCGGCTTCGACCTGGACGAGATGGAGGAGATGATCCAGGAGTCCATTGACGAGGGGTGGATGCCCTACTACGGCGAGATCAAGGGGATGATCTCGATCGCCGACAATACCTTCCGCCGCAACAAGTTTGCCGACCGCTACCGCGACGAGCACCTGCGCCAGGCCAGCGAGCTCTACGTCAACATCAACGCGCGCATGGACTCCACCGCCGAGTGGGCCGATTACGTGCTGCCGGCGGCCAGCCACTACGAGGCCTGGGACCTGCGTACCCAGGGCTATCACCGCTTCTGCAACATCTTCACCCAGTCGGTTCCGCCGGTGGGCGAGTCCAGGCCCGACTGGGACATCATGGTGCTGCTGACCAAGAAGATTCAGGAGCGCGCCATCGCCCGGGGCATCGGGCCCATCCAGGATGGCGAGGTGACCCGGGACCTGCACACCATCCACGACGATTTCACCCGCAACGGCCAGTTCAACACCGACCTGGACGTGGCGCGCTACATCGTGGAGAACTCTCCCGAGTTCGGCGACATCACCCTGGAGGAGGCGGCGGAGCGCGGCTTCATCGTCATGAACGAGCATGCCGGCATCAACCAGCCGCTGCCCAAGGATGAGCCCTACAACCCCTTCGTGGCCCAGACCGAGGGCAAGCAGCCCTACGAGACCCTGACCGGGCGCCTCACCTTCTACTGCGACCACCCGCGCTTCATGAAGCTGGACTCCACCGTGCCTACGGCACGGCTCTATGCGGGGCCGGCGGCGTCCAAGTATCCGCTGCACTTCTACTCGCCCCATACCCGCTGGGGGATCCACTCCAACTGGCGCAGCAACAAGCACATGCTGCGACTTCAGCGGGGTGAGCCCAACATCTACATCAACCCCCAGCTGGCCGAGGAGCGGGGCATCAAGGATGGCGACCGAGTGCGGCTGTTCAACTCCACCGGCGAGTTCTTCGCCCAGGCGAAGTTCTACCCCAGCATTCCGGTGCACTCGATCATGATGGAGCACGGCTGGGAGCCGCATCAGTACATCCACCGCAAGCCCATGAACAACTCCATGGCCACCTTCCTTCAGCCGCTGGAGCTGGTAGGGGGCTGGGGGCATCTGGGCTTCCGATACGCCTTGTGGAACGCCAACCAGCTGCTGCACGAGTCGAGCTTCGACATCGAGCTTGCCAAGGCCGAAGACATCGCCGACCCGCGGGCTGTTTAATAGGAGATTGCCATGGCTGTCAAACGCCAACTCAGCATGGTGCTGGACCTGAACAAGTGTATCGGCTGCCACACCTGCACCACGGCCTGCAAGTTGATGTGGACCAACCGCAACGGTCGCGAATTCATGTACTGGAACAACGTGGAGAGCCAGCCGGGGCGTGGCTATCCGCGCGACTACCAGCAGATGGGCGGCGGCTTCGATGCCGACGGCGCCCTGCGCCTGGGTCGCCAGCCCAGCCAGGAGGACTACGGCATTCCCTGGGAGTACAACTATCAGGAAGCGCTGATGACCGGGACCGACCCCTGGCTGCGCCCCCATGTAAAGCCCACCTGGGGGGCCAACTGGGACGAGGACCAGGGGGAGGGCGACTACCCCAACAGCTACTACTTCTATCTGCCGCGTCTCTGCAACCACTGCAGTAACCCCGCCTGCCTGGCCGCCTGCTCGCGCAACGCCATCTACAAGCGTCAGGAAGACGGCATCGTGCTGGTGGACCAGGAGCGTTGCCGGGGCTACCGCTACTGCGTCAACGCCTGCCCCTACAAGAAGGTCTACTTCAACGAGCAGATCTCCAAGTCCGAGAAGTGCATCTTCTGCTATCCGCGCATCGAGAAGGGGCTGCCCACGGCCTGTGCACAGCAGTGCGTCGGCCGGATCCGCTGGATCGGCTACCTGGACGATGAAGAGGGGCCCATTCACCTGCTGGTGAACAAGTACAAGGTGGCGCTGCCGCTGCATGCGGAGTGGGGCACCCAGCCCAACGTCTTCTACGTGCCCCCCATGTCGCCCTCCAAGTTCGCCTCCGATGGCCGGGCCCTGGACGAGCAGCGGATTCCGCTGGAGTACCTGGAGAGCCTGTTCGGTCCGCGCACCGGCGAGGTGCTCGAGACCCTGGAGCGGGAGCGCCAGGCCAAGGCCGAAGGCCGCGACAGCGAGCTGATGGATACCCTGATCGGCTTCAACCACGCCGAGATGTTCAAGCTCAGCTGAGACCGGGAGAGACGCTATGACCGTGACCGCAGCCCCTGCGACGAACGAGAGGGACAGCCTGGCGGCGAGGGAGACGATCTACCGCCTGGCCGCGGCACTGTTCGGCTATCCGCTGGCCGAGACCCAGCAGGCGCTGGAGGAGGGTCGCGTTGCGGCGGCCCTGGCCCCCGCCTGGCGGACCCTGACCGGCGAGCCCTGGCCGGCGCTGCCGCCGAGCGAAGATCTCACCGCGCTGCAGGTGGGCTATACCGCGACCTTCCTCCAGGGGAAGCGCGGCAGCCCGCGGGTGCCGCTGGTGGCCAGCGCCCACGAGGCGCTGCTCGAGGGTCAGACGCCGGGCAACTACCTGCTCAACGTGAAGGCCTTCTATCGCCACTTCGGGCTGCAGGCCGCCCAGGGCGACGAGGGCCATGCGGAGGAGCCCGACCACCTGGTGGCCATGCTCGAGTTCTGCACCCTGCTCTGTCACCTGGAGCGTGAGGCCCTGAGCGGCGGGCGTGATCCGGGGCCCTATCGGCGCGCCCAGCGGGACTTCATCGCCCGCTACCTGGGGCCGCTGCTGGGGGCCATCAGGGAGCGCTTCGCCGGCGCCCGGGGCCAGGGTCTCGACCCGACCCTGGCGCGGCTGATCGAGGTGCTGCCCGAGTGGACGGCCGATCAGCAGGCGGCACTCTCCGCCCAGGTGGGGCCTTCGCCGCAGGCCGGCGAAGCCGGTGCCGATTCCAATGCCGATTCGCGCTCGCTGTGGGATTGACCACGCGGCGCCCCTGGGGGCTCGCTGCCCCCTTGTGAGGAGACTTGTCATGACACTGCGACCCATGCTGCGCAGCTCCCTGGCCCTGGGGCTGGCCTTCGCCGCCACCTCCGCCTGGGCCGAGCACCCCGAAGCCAACCCTAACGTGGCCGAGGTGAAGCCTGGCGACACCGTCGAGCTGGTGCGCCTCCCCGAGCAGATCTTCCTGCGCAGCCAGAATGACCCGGATGACATCATCTGGAACCGCGTGCCGCTCTACCGCACCCATCTGCTGCCGGCGCCGCCGGTGCATGAGTCGGTGAAGCTGCGCTTCGATGACGGCGCCACCCGCGGCAAGCATCTCTACTTCCAGGTGGCACGCACCAGCGAGCGCTTCTATGTGCGCCTGCGTTGGAAGGACGAGAGCGAGGATCGGGCCAACACGGTGGATGTCTTCAGCGACGGCGCCGCCATCCAGTTTGCCCTGAACGGCCAGGATACCTCCTACATGATGGGCACCGGCCCGGAGAAGCCCGTCAATATCTGGTACTGGCGGGCCGATCTGGCCGAGGTGGAGAACCTCGCTGCCGGGGGCTTCGGCAGCACCACCCTGCTGCCCGAGCAGGACGTTTCCGGCGCCGGCGCCTATATGGAGCGGGAGATTGCCCAGGACAGCGAGTGGCAGGTGGTGATGTCCCGCCCCCTGGAGGTCGAGGGCGACTACCAGATCCGCTTCGACGGGGAGCCGGTGCCGGTCTCCTTCGCCGTCTGGCAGGGCAGCGACCACGAGCGCGACGGCAACAAGCGCATCACCTATACCTGGATTCTGCTGGATACCGGCAGCGACGACTGACGCCGCCCGGATGGCAGAGGAGTGAACAGCAATGTCGGTTTCCCATTTCCCCCCCCGCGACTCTGGCCCTCGGCGTGATGCCGGGGCGGCACCCGACCCCCTGGCGCTTGCGCCCGAGGACTGCGGCCGCGGCCACGCCTGCCAGTTCTGCCCGGAGGAGCCGAGCTGCCGCCTGGAGAAGGGGCACCACGAGAAGCGCCTGCTGGAGACACGCCTGGGGCAGATCGGCCAGATCATCATGGTGATGGCCAACAAGGGGGGCGTGGGCAAGAGCACGGTGTCCGCCAACGTGGCCGCCGGGCTCGCCGCCCGCGGCTATCGTGTGGGGGTGGCCGATGCGGATATTCACGGGCCCAACCAGAGCCGCTTCTTCGGCTTCGTCGGCGAGCGCGTGCGCCTCGCCAAGCACGGCCTGACGCCGCGGGAGTTCTCGGCACCGGGGCTCGACCACCCCGTGAAGGTCGGCTCCCTGGCCTTCATGATGGAGAGCGACGATGCGCCCATCGTCTGGCGCGACGCCTACAAGCACGACTTCATGCACCACCTGGTGGGCTCCTTCGACTGGGGCACCCAGGACTTCCTGGTGGTCGATATGCCGCCGGGGACCGGCAACGAGCTGATCACCCTGGCCGACCTGCTCGAGGGGCACGACGTAGCCGCGCTGCTGGCGACCACCCCCCAGGAGGTGGCGCTGATGGACAGCCTCAAGGCGGTGCGCTTCTGCCAGGAGCGGGGGCTGCCCCTGCTCGGGGTGGTGGAGAACATGGCCGGTGTCACCTGCCCCCACTGCGGCGGCGATTTCCACCTCTTCCCGCGAGCCCACCTGGCCGAGGCGCTGGAGAGGGCGGGGGTCGCCTCGCTGGCCCAGATCCCGCTGTCACCCGCCCTGGCGAGCGGCTCCGATGCCGGGCGCCCCATCGTGATCGACGCCCCCGACAGCCCCGAGGCCCGCGCCTTCCAGCCGGCGGTGGACGCCTGCATCGCCCGGGCCAGCGAGAGCTTCGCGGCCGCTGCCGCCGGCTCCCTGCAGGCCATGCATCAGGAGGCCCAGGCCTCGCCGGAGCTCGAGGAGGCGCTGGCCGCCGTACCCGCCGAGCAGCGCGAAGCCCTGCGCGCGGAGCTAGCCGAGCTGCTCGGCAGTGCGTCGCTGCCCCCCTCGGAGCCGGAGCGCTAACCGCCCACCGCTGCTATCTCTCTTTTTTGCAAGGACCTCACGCCATGACCCAGGCCGCCAATGCCGACCGCCGCCGCTTCTTTCGCCAGTTGCTCGACACCGCCAGCGCCCAGGCGCCCCAGCGTGCCCCCTGGCGCCGGGTGCCGGAGGTGGGGGCCGGCGACGGCGATGTGCTTTGGTCGGGCTGGGCCGGCGATGGCGAGGTGTTCGTGGTGGGCGACGAGGGCATGATCCTGCGCTACACCGGTGCCGCCGATGATTCGGGCCGGCAGTGGGAGCGCATGGCGGTGCCCGGCAACCTGCCGCTGCACAGCCTCTGGGGCCCTCGCGCCGATGCACTGATCGCCGTGGGCTGGATGGGCTGCGTGTTGCATTTCGACGGCCGCGAGTGGCACCAGCGCCGCGGTGGTGTGGTGGACGAGAATGGCCGCTTTGCCGCCTGTGCCGAAAACACGCCGCTGTTTGCCATCGACGGCAACGCCGACGGCCAGGCCTGGGCGGTGGGCGACGACGGCATGATCCTGCACTTCGACGGCAGCGACTGGGCTCAGGAGACCTCTCCGACCCGCATCAACCTGCGCGCGGTGGCCTGCGCCCCCAACGGCACCGTCTACGCCGCCGGCGGCGAGGGCACGGTGCTCAAGCGCGACCTGGATGGCCGCTGGGTCTCCCTGAAGTGCCCCCTGGGCTCCGGCTTCCAGGCGATGCTGCTGCTCGGCGATGATGAGCTGCTGCTGGCCGGCGGGCGCTACTTCGTCGACCAGGGGGGCTTTCGTGGCGAGCTGGTGCGCTACCGGGAGGGCCAGTTTCAGGCGCTGACCTTCAGTACGCCGATGCCGCGGCTGCGCGCGGTGAAGGCGTACAAGGACGGAGTGCTGATTGTCGGCGACCAGGGGCATCTCTACTACCTGAAGGAGCTGCGCCTTGAGCGCCTGGAGAGCAACAGCATTCACGACCTGATGGATGTCGTGGCGCTGCCCACCGGTGAAGCCCTGGCCGTGGGCGACTTCGGCACCATCATGACTGCCGCTGCTGACTTCACCGCCGCCCTGGCCCCGCCCCCCGATGCGCCCGCACCCAGCCCGTGGGCGGCCATGGCGTCGCCCACTGACCGTCAGCTCTGGGGCGTCCACGAGGCGGCCGACGGCACCTGCTATGCCTGCGGCGAGGCGGGCACCGTGCTGGTGCTGGAGGAGGGGCGTTGGCAGGCGCTGCCGGCGCCCAGCGAGCTGGCCGTGCACTGCGTCTGGGACAGCGGCCAGGGGCTCTTCGCTGCCGGCCAGCAGGGGCGCATCTACCGCTACGACGGCAGCCGCTGGCAGCTCCACTTCGACCTGCATCTGGACCTGACCATCCTGGCAATGTGGGGCAGCGCGCCCGACTCAATCTTTGCGGTGGGCGATGAGGGGCTCATCCTGCACTTCGACGGCCTCGGCTGGAAACGCATGCCCAGCGGCACCCAGTCGGCGCTCTACGGCCTGTGGGGCTGGGACAGCTGCCACCTCCTGGCGGTGGGGGATTTCGGCCTGGTGCTGCGCTACAATGGTCAGGAGTGGGCGGAGTTCAACGTCGGCACGGAGAACTTCCTCTACGGCGTCTGGGGGCCGGCCCTGGATGACATCTACACGGTCGGACTCTCCGGTACCCTGGCCCACTTCGACGGCAGCCGTTGGCAGCTGCAGCCCACTCGGCTTCGCGACGACCTGCTGAGCGTCTCCGGCACCGCTCCCGGCCGCGCCTATGCCGTGGGAACCCGCGGCTGCCTGCTGCGCCTGGAGGGCGACCAGTGGATCACCGAGTCCGGCGTTACCGACCGCGGGCTACGGGCGGTATGCGCCACCCGGGATGGTCGTGTCTATGCGGTGGGCGATCGCGGCATTATTTTAAGGCAGCGAGGGTAGCGCTGTGAGACGGTCTTCGATATCAAGACCCGGCACTAGGTTCTAATCAGACCGACCAGAACAACCTGCGCTTTGTCACCATCACCTTGACCGGGGTGGGGGCAGCCTCAATAATATCGTTACACCCCGTTGGTTGCTGACGGTCATCACGCAACGCCCTTTGAGCGCCAACGCTCATTCCCCCGAAGTATTCGCACCTCGCGAGACGAATACGCCCCAGCCCGCCTTTGCGGCTCACACTGCATCATCAACAGTCGGGGTTCGAGGTTCCTTAGTCCTAGGCCAGCTTGGTTGGTTGGCCACCTGTCTCATACGACGACCGGCCTGCCAGCTACCTTGATCCAGGGTCGCAGGCAGGCCGGTTGACGTTTCCACGTCGGAAATGCCTGCCCTTCTGCGGAGCCCACCGCATCACCAACGGGAGCCCTTTGTACAGGGATCTGTGCTTGATCGACCGAATGCGTCCGCGAAAAGATTCGGGTGCCACCGTGAGCGAAGCATGGCAACGAGGGACATGCCTTGGCTCCAGTTGCATGGCGGACATCCTGGTGCTTGTCGGTACGGCGACGACCCTGTTGATGCCCTCTATGGTCTTCAATCCCAAGACGTGGTGTGCCGCGTCTTGCGAGTGGGGATATTGAGGAAGTGCTGCGGATGTGACGGGCAGCCTCCCAGTGGGCAAGTGCCGCCGCTGGCGGCCCGGTGGTCTCGACCGGCTCCAACCGAGACACCCCGGCACCCGGGCGTTTCAAGGGTGCGCCGCTTGGCGGTACGCCACCTCCCAAGGCCTCGCGCATCCCGAGACGAGGCCGCCCATCAGGGCTGGATGCCACTGTTACCACCCATTCGGGGAGATGCCTCCCCAGGGGGGCGGACCCCTGGAACCTGGAGGAATGCCCCATGGCTACTATTGTCGACGACCGTGTCATGGTCTGTGTCGACTGCCTGATGATCATCGCCAATGACGATGCCACCGGGCTGGATCACTTCCTGGATGAGGAGAGCGCTGCCGCTCGCGAGCGGGAAGTGCGTGACGCCATCGCCGCCACGCAGCGCGACGGGAACACCCTCGTCGTCGGCGATAGCGAGCAAGACGACGCGTTCTCGATGTCGTCCTGCGACTGCTGCCACACCAACCTGGCGGGCGCTCGGCACCATTGCGTGCTGATAGGCTGAGCCAGCGTCTGAATCCACCTCTTGCCCACCCGGGAAGCCACTCGACTTCCCGCAGGGGGCGAGTGTCTCCCGGGCGCAGACTGAACTCACCGAGGAGACACACCATGACGGTCACCACTCATCAGGGTGCCACCACTGGCTTCTTCGATCTTCATATCACCGGCCTTGGCTACCTCAACCGAATCCGGGAGGTAAAGCCGAAGCGCGGAGACGCATTCTGGGCATGCGATATCGCGGCCCTGAATGGCCCCGCAGACGATGTGGGCTACACCCGCTTCGACTGCCGGATCAGCGGCCGTGAGGCCGAAATGCTCGTTAAGCGCTGTCGTCAGGCGGTCTACCAGGGCCGCAAGGTGCTGGTGGGCTTCAAGCTGGGCGACCTCTGGACGGACACCTTCGTCTACTCCAAGGGAGACAAGGCCGGCCAGACCGGCGTCAGTCTCAAGGCGCGCCTGCTGTTCATCAGCTGGATCAAGGTGAATGGCGAGATGGTTTACCAGGCGCCCCGCCGTAACGAGGAGGGTGCCGGTAACGACAGATCCGCTGCCTCAGCGGAGCAGCCTGAGTCCGGCAATGGCTACGCCGCTGCCCTCTCGGGAGAAGCGGCCGGCTCCTTCGATTCGCCGGCCATGCACTGATCCACAGCGTTTCGATCAACCCCACCCTGGCAGGGAATGACCCCGCCACGTCATGCCCCGGCAGTGACGATCGCCAACCCGTGAAGAACGTCCCACCCGGGGCGTTTTTCCTTTCCCCGCCTGATTACACTTTCCAATCGACCCGCCCCCGCAAACCCGAGAACCTCCTGCCTCAACGCCATTGAATGGACTCCCTTGAGGCAATGCATGCTCAACCTTTCCACCCTCTCGACCGCTGCTCTGATCGCCACCACGCTGCTTACGGGCTGTGCGCATCAGCCGCCACAGACTCCCGAACCCTCGAACGCCGATCCTCTGGTGCTCTCGCTGCCCTACTTCGACGTAGACGGCGAGCGGCATCGGGCCGTGGTCACCGGCTCCAATCCGCCGACGACCGAGGCCGTGACCCCGGACATCTACAGCGACGAGCTGCCCTCCGTCGAGGTGATTCGCACCGGGCGTTACCAGCTGGTGGCCACTCAGGCCTCGCTGGGTCAGCGCTACCTCCTGGAGCAGACCATCGACGTGCGCATTCCGGCATCCATGACCACCACCGTGGAGGATGCGCTGCATCACACCCTGCGCCATACCGGCTATTCGCTCTGCCCCGCGCCTGGTCCCGCCCAGCGCACCCTCTATCGCAAGCCGCTGCCGGCGGCCCATTACCGGTTGGGCCCCATGCCGCTGCGCGAAGCCCTCCAGGTGCTGGGGGGTGACGCCTGGGAGCTGGAGGTCGACCCCGTCGCCAGAGAGGTCTGCTACAAGGTGCGGGATATCCGCTATGTGCCGGACGGCGACGACAGTCGCGACGAGAGCGCTGGAGCAGTGGCGGAGGTGAGCGATGAGTGAGCCCACCGAGCTAACGCCCGACCACAAGCCGACGGAGTCGCAGCGTCGCCGCAAGCGCGGGGCAGGGAAGGGCAGCAGGAAGGCCCTCTACGGCCTGCTGGCGGTCAGCCTGGCCGGCGCCGTGGTGTCAGGGGCGCTGCTGTTGAGGCCGGTGCCCGAGGAGGTGCCGATGGAATCCCTGGTGCAGTCTCAGGTGCAGCAGGCGGTGGTGCCGCTCGAGGAGAGTCTGGCACGAGTGGAGTCGCAGCAGGCGGCGCTGGAGCAGCGCCTGACGGAGTTGGATCAGCGTCTCGAGCGAGCCGAGCAGCGAGGGCAGGAGCATGCTGCCGGCATCACGGCCGCACAGGCTCAGCTGGAGCAGCTGGATCCGCTCGAGCTCCGCTTGTCCGAGCTGGCCGAGACGCTGAACCGCCTGGATAGCGAGCTCAACCTTCGCGTCACCGCCCAGAACGAGCAGATCCAGACGCTGGAGGAGCGCCTCGAGCAGAGCCGGCAGGCGGCGTCTCGCCCGGCACCTGCCCGCCCGGCGCCGCGGCCAGCGGCCCCGCCTTCGCCCCCGTTCCAGGTCACCGGCGTCGAGTCCCGGGGCGGGCGCCCCTACGTTGGCGTTTCGCCCAACGGCCTGTCGAGCCTGCGCGATATCCGGCTTCTTGGCGTCGGGGATCGCCAGGATGGCTGGGAGCTGACCAGTATCCGCAGCACCCACGCCGTCTTCAGCCGCAACGGCCGCTCGGTCGACGTCCAGATTCCCTGAGCCCACCGGAGATCCTGCGATGACCACCATGACACCTGCTGTGCTTCCCGCGATGGCCGTTGCCGTGGCGCTGCTGGCAAGCCAGGCCGATGCCCAGCCAACCCCGGAGCGCCGCTCCGACGCCTCCGCCGTGATTCAGGAGGCTCAGCGGCTGCTCGAGAGCGAGCGCACCACCACGCGCACGCAGCAAGCCGAGGCCTGGAAACTGACCGAGCTCGACTGGGAGCGCTACGAGACGCTGATGGAGGGGCCACGGGGGACCTGGTCGCCCGACATCGATCCCATCACCGCCCTGGGCGTGGAGGCGCGCAGCGCCGAGGAGCGCCGCCGCTATGCGGAGCTGCTGGTGACAGTGGAGCGCGAGCGCACCGAGCGGGAGCTGGCGTTCCAGCGGGCCTATGACGAGGCCTGGCAGCGCCTCTATCCCGACGAGATGCCGGTGGACGAGTTCACCCTGCGGCCGCGCAACGCCTTTCACTTCACCGACGAGGGGGCGCTGCAGGCGCGGCTGACGGTGTATGTGGCGGTCGAGGCGTGCGAGCGCTGCGACAGCACCGTCAGCGAGCTGATGGCCCAGGGTGCCCAGATGGACATCTTCGTGCTCGACAGCGACGGCGACGACGCGGTGATACGCGACTGGGCGCGCCGCGTGGGCGTGCCGGCGGACCGCGTGCGGGCGCGGGACATCACCCTCAACCACGGCCAGCCGGACCCCGAGCACGGCATCACCATGGGGTCGCTGCCCCAGGTCTATCCGAGGTGAGGAGGGGGCATGAGGCTGACAGCATGCCGACGCTGGGCAATGGGCTGCGCGCTTGCCTGTGGCCTGGCATGGGTGTCGTCTCTGGCCAAGGCGGCCGCGGTGCCGCCAGCCTATTTCGATGCGGCAAGCCTGCATCAGGTCCCACCCGAGGTGCTCTATGCGGTGGCCACTGCCGAATCGGTGGTCAGCCTGAAGGCGGGTCGCCGGCCCTGGCCCTGGACCCTGAACGTGGCAGGGGAGGGCTTCCACTTCGCGACTCGCCGCGCGGCCTGCGACGCCCTGGTGCTGGCCCTCGAGGAGACCCGCGTCGTGGACGTGGGTATCGCCCAGCTCAACGTGCGCTGGCAGCCGCAGCTGTTCGGCGCCGGCAAGCGCTTTCCCCATCCCTGCGATGCCCTGGACCCCTACGCCAACCTGGAGGAGGCGGCCCGCCTGCTACGTGGCCACTTCGAGGCCACCGGCGACTGGGTGCAGGCGGCCGGGCGCTACCACCGTCCCGCCGGCGGGGAGCCGGCGGCCCGCTATCGTCGACTCGTCGCCGCCGAACTCGAGCGGCTGAAAACGTCTCGCCAGCGGCAGCTGGCAGCCAACTAAGGGAGATGCCATCGATGACCTGCTCTGCCCCCTATCGCTGCCCCTACTGCGGGGCACCGGCCTGGCGCGAGCCTCGCGAGATCGAGCCGCCTATCGATTACTGCCACGAAGAGGCCCATGGCTCCCGGGAGGAGTACATGGAGGAGTGCGGTGAGGATGCGCTGGGGGAGGTGCCTGATGCGTGACCGTCGCTGCCGGACGTTACCCGCACTGGTGGGTGGGCTCATTGGGCTGCTTGCCGTGAGTGCTCAGGCGGAGACCATGCCCCAAATGTCCCTGGCAGAGCGGCCTCCCCTGGAGGTGCTCGCCGACCACGGCGGTGAGCCGGCCCGCCCCTACTTCGTCGCCATCGGCATGGCCGACGTGCCGGAGGAGGAGGGCTATGCGCCGGACCCACGTGCGCCGGTGCCGTTCAGCGAGGCGGATATGCTGCCGGTCAGCAGTGAGCGGCTATCGCCCGGCGAGGTGCGCTTTCGCCCGCTGGAGCTGCCGAGCCGCATGACGCCCTTCTTCCTGGTCGGTGACGATGCGCTGTCGCTGCGCTGGCTGGAGGCCCGGGGGGAGACCCTGCGCGAGCTCAAGGCGGTGGGGCTGATCGTCGAGGTGGCCACACCCGAGGGCCTTGAGCGCCTGCGCGAGGTGGCGCCGGGGCTCGAACTACGCCCCACGCAGGGGGACGACCTGGCCCAGCGGCTGGGCCTGGCCCACTACCCGGTGCTGGTGACGTCTCAGGGGCTGGAGCAGTAGGAGCACGCAATGAACCAGACACACCCCCTGGAGGCGCTACTGCGCCCGGCGGTAGAGCTCAACACCGCCCTGGTCTGCCTGGCCTGTGCGGCGCTCTGCATCATGGCGCCCTGGTCGCTGGCCCTGTCGCCCAGCGTGGGCTACGGCATGGCGGCGGGCTTCGCAGCCTTCGGGCTGTGGCGGGCTCGGCAGGCCTGGGTGGTGCTGCGCTACCGTCGCAACATGAAGCGCCTGCCGCGCTTCGCGCTGCGCAGCCGACAGATTCCGGTCAGCCAGCGGCTGCTGTGGATGGGCAAGGGCTTCAAGTGGGAGGCGCGCCACACCCAGCGGCTGCATGAGAGCCAGCAGCCTCATGTTCAGCGCTATCTGCGCCCGGGGCCGACCTACCGCCTGGCCCGGGAGCTGGAGAACCGGCTGGAACGCTACGGCGCCGGCCGGCCGTTGGTGAAGCTGCTCGCCGCGGATGTGCCCTGGAATCCGGTGCGCCCGCTGCCGCCGGTGGGCGGCATGGCGGCACTCCACGCCGTGGAGTGGAAAGAGCGCGACGTCTATCTGCCCCTGGGGGAGCGGGTGGGTCACACCCTGGTTGAGGGCACCACCCGGGTCGGCAAGACCCGGCTCGCCGAGATCCTGATCACACAGGACATCCATCGCGGCGACGTGGTGATCGCCTTCGACCCCAAGGGCGACGCCGACCTGATGATCCGCATGTATGCCGAGGCGCAGCGGGCGGGCCGCGGCGACTCCTTCTACGTCTTCCACCTGGGCTGGCCGGATATCTCGTCACGCTACAACGCCGTGGGCCGCTTCGGACGCATCTCCGAGGTGGCCACCCGGCTCGCCGGTCAGCTCTCCGGGGAGGGCAACAGCGCCGCCTTCCGCGAGTTCGCCTGGCGCTTCGTCAACATCGTGGCCCGGGCCCGTCATGCCCTGGGGCAACGTCCCACCTACGAGCAGATCCTCTCGGACGTGGTGAACATCGACGGCCTGATGATCGAGTACGCCCAGCAGACCCTGACCCGCCACGACCAGCACGCCTGGGAGCGCATCACCACCATCGAAGGCAAGCTCAACGACAAGAACATCCCCCGCCAATTTCAGGGCCGCGACAAGCGGGTGGTGGCCATTGAGCAGTACCTGCAGCAGGTCAAGGTGGTGGACGCCGTGCTCGAGGGGCTGCGCAGCGCAGTGCGCTACGACAAGACCTACTTCGACAAGATCGTGGCGAGCCTGCTGCCGCTGCTGGAGAAGCTGACCACCGGGCGCATCGCCGAGCTGCTCTCGCCGGACTATGACGACATCGAAGACCCGCGGCCGATCATCGACTGGCAGCAGATCATCCGTAAGCGCGGCATCGTCTACGTGGGCCTGGATGCCATGTCTGATTTCGAGGTGGCCCAGGCGGTGGGCAACTCCATGTTCGCCGACCTGGTCTCGGTGGCCGGCCATATCTACAAGCACGGCATCGATGACGGCCTGCCGGCGGTGAATGGGAAGCGCATGGGCAAGGTACCGATCAACCTGCACTGCGACGAGTTCAACGAGCTGATGGGCGACGAGTTCATCCCGCTCATCAACAAGGGGGGCGGCGCCGGCATCCAGGTCACCGCCTACACCCAGACCCTCTCCGACATCGAGGCGCGCATCGGCAACGCCGCCAAGGCCGGCCAGGTGGTGGGCAACTTCAACAACCTGGTGATGCTGCGGGTGCGCGAGGAGAAGACCGCCGAGCTGCTGACCCGGCAGCTGCGCCAGGTCAACGTGGCCACCCGCATGCTGGTCAGCATGGCCTCCGACTCCAGCGACATCGCCAACGATATCGACT
This sequence comes from Halomonas salsilacus, assembly GCF_051216275.1. Lineage (NCBI taxonomy): Bacteria > Pseudomonadati > Pseudomonadota > Gammaproteobacteria > Oceanospirillales > Halomonadaceae > Halomonas > Halomonas salsilacus. The sequence continues at coordinate 139,716 of NZ_JBPKAQ010000009.1, read as the reverse complement.
TCACCAGCTCCGGTGGCGACCGCATCAGCACCGTGCAGGTGCCGATGATCGAGCCGGCGGACGTGGTGTCGCTGCCCAAGGGGCAGGCCTTCGCCCTGCTCGAGGGTGGCCAGCTCTGGAAGGTGCGCATGCCGCTGCCGCTGCCCGACAGGCACGAAGATATCCCCGGCAGCATCGCCGAGCTCGCCGAGCGCATGAAGCGCGACTACACCACCGGCGAGCAGTGGTGGACCGCGGTGATGCCGGCGCCGGTGAACCTGGAACTGGGGGACCTGGGGGCCGAGCTCCCGATGCGGGCCAGCGGTGACCAGGAGCCGCCGGCTGCGCGTGCAGAAGCTCGAGCTGAGGCGCGGGACAAGGACCAGGCCAGAGCGCGCCGGGAGGGGGAGGAGGCCGAGGATCAGCTGCTCGACGAGTGGCCGCTGGCTCAAGAGAGGGAGAACCGTGATGAACATCGAGACAACGCCCATGATGCCTGATACCGCGGCAACCGCCATCGTCTCCAGTATCGCCCTGGAGAGCGGCTCCCTGAGCGAGCTGCCGCCTGCCCTGTTCGGCCTGCTCGACTACGTGGTCATCGGGATCGATCGCGTCGAGCTGACCCAGCGCGCCTACCGCAAGGGGCTCTCGCCGGTGTGGGAGCAGGGCGAGCACCCCCATGAAGGGCGGCTGATCCTGCACTACCACGACCGCCGCTGGTCGCTGCTCTGCTCGCTGACCCCGGTGAGGGTGCACTGAGATGGCCACGGCAGAGCGCGCCCAGGAAACCCGAAGCGGCTGGCTCTCTACGCTGTTTGGCCTGCCGTTTCAGATCATGGCGGTGCTGGTGGTCTCGCTGCTGATGTCGGTGCTGATCGAGTGGGCGGGGATCTACTGGCAGTGGTGGAGCCAGCCCGGGGCCCAGCACGCCCTGGAGACCCTGGAAGCGGAGGTGGCCCGGCTGGATACCACCTTCACCCGCTCGCTGCTGGTCTCGGACCCGGTCGCCCTGGCGAGGGGCGCGGTCAGCAGCGCCTACGACTGGCTGTTCGTGAGGAGCGGGATAGCGGCCTGGCTCGAGACCAGCGCCCACCACGGGGGCTGGCTCGGTACCCTGCACGTCTACGTGCAGGCGGCGCTCTACGTCACGCTGATGACCCTGACCCGGGTGGTCATCCTGCTGCTGACCTCGCCGCTCTTCGCCCTGGCGGCCCTGGTCGGCTTCGTCGACGGCCTGGTGCGCCGTGACCTGCGCCGCTTCGGGGCGGGGCGCGAGTCCGCCTTTATCTACCACCATGCCAAGCGGGCCATCACGCCTGTCTTCGTGGTGGGCTGGCTGCTCTACCTGAGCGTGCCCTTCGCCATCCACCCCAACGCCTTCCTGCTGCCCTGCGCGGCGCTCTTTGGCCTGCTGGTCAGCATCGCCACGGGCAGCTTCAAGAAGTACCTCTGAGGCCTCACGTCGCGGGCCTTCCGCGGCCTCGCGGTTATCGGCCGGAGCCTGGGCGGGCTCCGGTGCTTGCGTGTCTAGGGTATTGAGCGAGCACAGATAAACGTCGTGTGCGGCGCTTATGGTTTCCTGCTGCGCTGCACCCTGGCGGGCGACAGGATGACGGCAATGCCAGCCAACGGATGGACTGTCTTGCCATGACGCTTCGCCGCCTGCCACGAGCCCTGTCGCCCCTGCTCCTGACGCTGCTGACCGCTCAGTTCGGTACCGCCCATGCCGCCGAGCGCGACGGCGTGCGCGATGAGATCGCCCGCCAGGACCTGGCCCTGATCCAGGACCAGCTGGCCCAGATCCAGCGCATCGTGGATCGGCTCGAGAGCCGCGTCGGCGAGTTCGACCCCCACACCACCCGCGTCTTTCTGGACGTGCCGCGTCTGCGCCTTGACCTCGAGGCGGTGGCCGAGGGGATCGACGACGTGCTCGCACCCCCACGCTTGCCACCCCGGCAGCCGGCGCCGCTCGCCGGCGATTACTTGCGGGAGCGGTACTGATGGAGGCCTTTGCCGCCGGTGCCGGCTTCGAGGCGCCTCCCCTGGGCGTCCTGATTGCCGGGGTGGGCTGCACCGTGGTGCTGCTCTGGGCGTGCTGGAGCGCCATCTCCTCCTACCGAGGCTATGCCAAGGGGCGCGTCAGCGGCGACGACTTCGGCTTTGCCGCCCTGCGCGCCGTCTTCCTGGTCGTGGTGATGTTCTGGATTTTCCTCTGAGGCCTCAGGCCTCGCACTTTCGTCATTCAAAAAGGAGCTCGATATGACTGCCGTGCGTTCACTCTTCTCTCGTGCCTGTACCCGAGGCTTTGCTGCGCTTGCCGCGGCGGGGCTCGTGCCGGCCCAGGCCATGGCGCAGGGGCTGCCCACCATGGAGGCGCCGTCGCGAGGGGAGGGGGAGGGCCTGCTCACCACTCTGCAGAACTACCTGTTCGACTTCGGCGCCCTGGGCGGCCTGATCCTGGCCACGGTGGCCTTCCTGATCGTGGCCATCGCCGCCATCGCCACCTTCAACGAGGCCCGGGTACGCGGTGAGTGGTCGAAGTTCGGCGTGGTGGTCGTGGTCGGGGTGGTGCTGATCATCGCCATCATCTGGCTGGCCACCAAGGCGTCGGAGATCCTCTGATGGCCAACCGTCTCGACTTTCTGCCGACCCGCCTCAACGCCGCACCGGTGGTGTTCCGGGGCATGACCGGGCATGAGGTTGGGATGATGGCCCTGGGCGGCCTGGCCGCGGGCCTGCTGCCGGGCGCGATCGGCGCCTGGCTGCTGGGGGCCATCGCCATGGTGCCCACCGTGGCCTTCGCCTGTGCCGGCATGGCGCTCTACTTCGGTGGCGCCGTCATGCGGCGGCTGCGTCGCGGCCGTCCCGCCGCCTGGCTCTATCGAAGCCTGCAGTTCCGCCTGGCCCGGCAGGGCATCCGCCTGTGGGGCGGCGAGACCCTGATCACCCGCTCCGGCCCCTACTCGCGGCGGCGGATGCGCTACCAGCCGGGAGGACGGCCATGAGTCGCTTTCGTCATGCCCTGAGCGCCCGGGATGCCCATATCACCACCCTGCGCCTGGTCATAGCGGTGCTGGCCCTGCTGAGCGCCGGCCTGTGGTGGGGCTGGAAGTCGGCCCCGGAGAACCTGACCATCCACAATCCGCCCGACCTGCGCTCCGGCAGCACCCGCGCCTGGTGGGAGGTCGACCCGTCGAGCGTCTATGCCTTCGGGTTCTACGTCTGGCAGCAGATCAACCGCTGGCCCGCGGACGGCCAGAGCGACTATCGGCGCAACCTGCAGGCCTACTCGCCCTTTCTCACCCCCTCCTGTCAGCGCCACCTGGACAACGACTACGAGACACGCAACCGCCGTCAGGAGCTCTCCGGGCGCGTGCGCGGCATCTACGAGATCCCCGGGCGCGGCTATCGCGCCAGTGCCGTCGAGGTGCTGAGCCGCGATGCCTGGGTGGTGACCCTGGATATGGCCATCGACGAGCAGTATGCCGGCACGCCGGTGCGCGACCTGTTCATTCGCTATCCGCTGCGCATCGTGCGCGCCGACGTGGACCCCCAGCGCAACCCCTGGGGCCTGCAGGTAGATTGCTTCGAGGGCACCCCGCAGCGCCTGGCGGTGCCCGGCCGCGAGGAGGAAGGAGATCTGCTATGAAGCGCCTGATTCTGGCCTGCCTGGCGAGTGCGATGCTGGCCGGCGACGCCCTGGCGGTGGAGATCATGCACTGGGAGCGCCGCCCCCTGGCGATCCCGCTGCCGGTGGAGGAAGAGCGCATCGTCACCCTGGACCGCAACGTGCGGGTGGGGCTGCCGCCGGCCCTGGCTAACCCCGAGGTGCTGCGCGTCCAGAGCGCCGGGGGCGTGCTTTACCTGAAGGCCTTTGAGGCCTTCGAGACCCAGCGCGTGCGGGTGCAGGACGTGGAGAGCGGGGATGTGCTGCTGCTGGACCTCTCGGCCCTGGAGGGAGCCAGCAGCGAGGAGATCCTGGTGGTGGACAGCCGCGAGGCGTCGCCGGCCAGGGCAAGCGTGTCTCGCACCTCGTCGGGCGCGTCCTCGGGCAGCCGCGGGGCGCAGGCGTCAGAGGCGTCCCAGCCTTCGGCTCAGGCGTCACGCGGTGAGGCGCAGCGGGCCACCGCCACGCCGGTGCCCGTGCTGCTGACCCGACATGCCGCCCAGTCCCTCTATGCGCCGCAGCGGACCATCGAGCCCCTGCGCGGCGTCTCTCGCGTGCCCATGCGGCTGCCCGAGTCGCTTGGCACCCTGCTGCCGTCGCTGCCGGTGACCGCCATGCCCCTGGGCGCCTGGCGGCTCGATGGTTGGACGGTCACCGCGGTGAAGCTCGAGAACAACGATCGGCGGCGCGCCTTCGAGCTCGACCCTCGCTGGCTGCAGGGAGACTTCTACTCCGCGACCTTCATGCACCCCTACCTGGCTCCGCGGGGCTCCGTGGAGGACACCACCACGGTCTTTCTGGTCACCCGGCGCGGCGGCCTGGACAGGGCACTGATCCCGCTGGAGGAGACGGATAAGGCCGAGGAGGGCACCTCATGACCCTGCGCAGCAACACCCTGCTGAAGGTGCTGGTCCCGGCGCTGCTGGTGATCGTGCTGCTGATCGTGGTGCGCGGCCTGAGCGGCGGCGGCGATGCCGGCACGGACGCCGAGACCGGGGAGGCTGACCCGACGCTGACCCTGAGCGATGACGAGCTGCAGGCGCTCGGCATCGAGGGGGATACCCCGCGGGACACCGTGGCCACATTGGTCGGCCACGTGCAGGCCATGCGTCGCGACCTGGAGCAGGCCCAGGCGGAAACCCAGGCGCTGCGCGACCAGAACGAGCGGCTGATGACCCGCAACCAGGACGTGGACGGCGCTATCGACGAGGCGCTGCGCCGTGAGCGCGAACGGCTGCGTCAGGAGATCGACCAGTCTCAGCCGGACAGCTCCATGCTGGGCACCCTGCAGCGTCAGCTGGACCAGCTGCGCCGCCAGGTGGACGGGCAGCGCGACGACGACCTGCCCATCGGTTTGGGCCTGGAGGGCGGCGGCGGCCCGAATGGGACGGCCTACTCGGGCCCCGGTTCTGCGCAGGGGCTGACCTGGGTCGAGCCCCTGGACGCCCAGGAGGACGAGCGTGGGCGCGGCGAGACCACCTTCCCGACTCGCTTCGGTGAGGCCGCCGGTGAGCTGGGCGAAGCGGCCCAGCGCGCTTCCAGTGCGGTGGAGAGCCGGGTGACCGGACGCCCCGATGAAGCCAGCGTAGAGCCCGTCTACACCCTGCCGGAGAACTCCACCCTGATGGGCTCGGTGGCCATGACGGCGCTGCTGGGCCGGGTGCCCATCGATGGCACCGTCAACGACCCCTACCCGTTCAAGGTGGTGATCGGCCGCGAGAATCTCACCGCCAACGGCATCACCCTGCCCGAGGTGGAGAGCGCCATCGTCAGCGGCACCGCCACCGGCGACTGGACGCTCTCCTGCGTGCGCGGCCAGGTCAACTCGATGACCTTCGTCTTCGAGGACGGCACCGTGCGTACCCTGCCGGCCCCGGAGGACGTCAATTCCGGCGACGGCTCCGGCCGCACCACCATCGGCTGGCTCTCCGACCCGCGGGGCCTGCCTTGCATCCCCGGGGAGCGCAAGACCAACGCCCAGCAGTTCCTGCTGACCAGCTTCATCCTCGGCGCCGCCGAGCAGAGCGCCAATGCCGTCGCCATGGGCGAGGTCACCACCAGCGTGGACAGCGGCGGTGTGGTCAGCGGCCTCACCGGCAGCTCCGGCCGCTATGCGGCCAGCCAGGCACTGGCCGGCGGCGTCTCCGACGTGCGCCAGTGGGTGCAGGAGCGCTTCGGCCAGACCTTCGATGCCGTGTACGTGCCGCCCGGCCAGCCGGTGGCCATCCATATCGAGCGTGAGCTGCCCATCGACTACGAGACACAAGGAAGGAGGGTGCGATATGACCGCATGGGCGCGGATGTCCTTGATCTGCCGTAGTGCGGAAAATAGCGCTGCGAGAAGTGCTACAAAAAGCGCCGCCAGGCCGCTGGCAGCGCTGATGATCACCCTGCTGGTGGCGGGCTGCGCCACCTCCCAGGAGGAGCTGATGCCGGTGGGCGATACCACCATGATGGAAATCTGGCAGCACCAGGCCGGCCACAGCACCGGCGAGCGCCGCCTGCTGGACGTGCGCAGCGAGCTGCGTCGGCCCCTGGAGAGCCCAGAGCTGGTCAGCGAGCAGTTGCGCTACAGCCGTGACGCCAGCAACGAGATCTATAGCCAGTTTCGTCGCCTGCCCAACCCGGACCTGGTGATGTACGTCTTCCCTCATCTTGCCGGGTCCGAGCAGGTGCCGGTCCCCGGCTACTCCACGGTGTTTCCCCTCTACCAGCGCACCCAGTACGCCATGCCCGGCGAGAGCGCTCGCCCGACCGCAACGCTTGAGAGCCAGGGTAACGAGGGGAGGGCGCGCTGATGTCCAAGTTCGACGACCTGATGAACCGGCTGTTTGGCAGCGCCCCGGCCAGCGACAGCGATTCGGGTCAGACGCAGGAAACCGTGCTCTCAGACCGGGATGAGAGCCAGCAGGACGAGACGCCAGCGGCCGAGCCGGAGGCGCTGGCCGCGCTCAACAGCGACGTTCACGGCCGGCCGCTGGCCCTGCCGCGAGGCAAGGCGCCTTCCGCGGCCGAGCTGCGCGCGCACTTCCGCCGGGCGCCCTCGTTCAGCAACTACCTGCCCTGGGTGGAGTACCTGCCCGAGTCGGGCTGCTTTCTGCTGGAAGACGGCGTCTCGGTGGGGGTGGTGGCCGAGGTCTTCCCCATCGCCACCGAGGGCCGCGCCCCGGAGTCCCTGGAGGCGATTCGCGACCAGATCGAGGCCGCCTTTCAGGACAGCCTGCCGGAGTATGAGCAGCACCCTTGGGTGGTGCAGCTCTTCGTCAAGGACGAGGTCGACGCCCGCCCTGACCTGGAGCGCATGCGCGACTATGTGCGCCCCCGGGCCCGGGAGACTGAGTTCACCCAAGACTGGCTGGCGAGCATGGGCGCCCACCTCAAGGCCATCTCCAAGCCGGGCGGGCTGTTCCAGGATGACGGGGTGACCCAGACCCGCTGGCGGGGCCAGACCCGTCGCACGCGCCTGGTGCTCTACCGCTGGCTTGGCAAGAAGCGCCAGGCGGGGGAGCGTCAGCGGGGGCTCTCCCCCGAGCAGGCCGCCAATCAGGTCTACGACCGGCTGGCCGCCGCGCTGCACGGTGCGGGTCTGCGTCTTAAGCGCTACGACGGGCGCGCCTTTCACCGCTGGCTGCTGCCGCGCTTCAACCCGCGGCCGCGGCTGGCCCCCGACGACCCGGCGCGCTTCTACGCCCTGTGCGACTACCCCGAGGACGCCCGTGAGGTGGCCTGGAACTACGACCTGGCCGAGGGAATGCTCTTCAACTCGCCCCGGGGCGATGTGGAGACGGGGCTCTGGTGGTTCGATGGGCGGCCCCAGTGCTGCGTGGTGGTGGAGGAGATGCGCCGGGCGCCGGTGGTGGGCCACCTCACCGGCGAGGTGCGCCGCTCCGACGGGCAGGCCAGCAACGCCCTGATGGACAAGCTGCCCGAGGGCACCGAGGCGGTGCTGACCATCGTGGCGACGCCTCAGGAGCCCTTGGAGGACCATATCAACCGCCTGCACAGCAAGGCGGTAGGCGACAGCGTGCTGGCCCGCCAGGTGCGCGAAGACTGCGACACCGCCCGCCGCTACCTGGGCCAGAACCACAAGCTCTACCAGAGCACCCTGGCTTTCTTCCTGATGGGCGAGGACGAGCAGGACCTTCAGCAGCGCAGCATGGCGCTGGCGACTCAGCTGCTGCAGGTCAATCTCTCGCCGGTGGACCCGGAGGACGAAGTCGCAGGCCTGAACACCTACCTGCGCTGGCTGCCGATGAACTTCGACCCGGAGTGGGACCGCAAGAACCGCTGGTACACCCAGTTCAATTACGTCCACCACCTGGCCAACCTGGCGCCGGTGTTCGGGCGCGGCCGCGGGACCGGCCATCCAGGCATGACCTTCTTCAACCGCGGCGGCGAGACCTTCAGCTTCGACCCGCTGAGCCTCGAGGACCGCTCGGCCAACGCCCACATGCTGGTGTTCGGCCCCACCGGTGCCGGCAAGTCGGCCACCCTGAACGGTGTACTGAGCCAGGTCATGGCCATGCATCGCCCGCGGCTCTTCATCATCGAGGTGGGCAACAGCTTCGGGCTGCTGGGCCAGTATTTCGAGCGCAAGGGGATGAGCGTCAACCAGGTCAAGCTCTCGCCGGGCTGCGGGGCCAGGCTGCCGCCGTTCGCGGCGGCCACGCGGCTGCTGGAGAACGAGGTGGAGGAGGGGCGCCTGGCCCGAGACGCCGAGGATGCCAACCCCTTCGAGGAGGCGCCCCTGGAGGAGGACGAGGAGCAGCCCGACGAGGAGCGCGACCTGTTGGGCGAGATGGAGATCACCGCCCGGCTGATGATCACCGGCGGGGATCCCAAGGAGGAGCGGGAGTTTCGCCGCGCCGACCGGCGCATGGTGCGCGACGCCATCTACCGGGCGGCGGAGCGCTGCCGGGCAGAGGGCCGCGACTGCATGACCCAGGACGTCCGCGAGGCGCTCTATGCGATCTCACGCGACGCGGAGATCCCCGAGGAGCGGCAGCGCCGCGCCTACGACATGGGCGAGGCCATGGGGCTGTTCTGCGACGGCTTCGACGGCGAGGTGTTCAACCGCCCCGGCACCGCCTGGCCCGAGTGCGACGTGACCATCATCGACCTGGCCCACTTCGCCCGGGAGGGGTACGAGGCCCAGCTCGCCCTGGCGGTGATCAGCGTGACCAACATGATCACCAACCTGGCCGAGCGCGACCAGTACAGCGGGCGGCCCATCGTCCAGGTCATCGACGAGTGCCACCTGCTCACCGTCAACCCGCTGCTCAGCCCCTACCTGGTCAAGGTGGGCAAGATGGGCCGCAAGCTCTCCCATTGGATCTGGATGGCCACCCAGAACCTCGAGGACTTCCCGGACGCGGCCCGCAAGCTGCTCAACATGATCGAGTTCTGGCTGTGTCTCTACATGCCCCCGGACGAGATCGAGCAGGTCAGCCGCTTCAAGGAGCTCACTGCCACCCAGCGAAAGCTGATGGCCTCGGCCACCAAGGTCTCGAAGAAGTACACCGAGGGGGTGGTGCTGTCAGGCCGCCTGGAAGCGCTGTTCCGGGTGGTGCCGCCCAGCCTCTACCTGGCCTTGGCCGGCACCGAGGGCGAGGAGAAGGCCGAGCGGATGCGGGTGATGCGCGAGCAGGGCTGCTCGGAGCTCGATGCGGTGCTGCATATCACCCAGCTGCTGGACGAGGCCCGGGGTATCGGGTCCGCGACATAGGGGGCGGTTTAGAAATGTTGCTGTAATTGGCCTAATCTTCCACTTGATGTGTTGAAGTTAAACCGCACAGGTTTAAAAAAGACATTCATGCTGGCTGATTGGGCAATCTATGGCGACGAAAGTAAACCAGCTGTGGCAGCAGATCCCCCATGGCGCCGTGGTTACCACGGCGTGGCTGGAGGCCCACGGCATCAGTTCCAACCATGCCGCCAAACTCACGGAGGCAGGCTGGCTGAAGCGCCTCGGGCGAACCTCCGACTTGTGAGGGTGGGGTTTTGAATTGCAGAGTCTTAAAATCAATATCAACTTTTTCCTTAATGTTTTTTGATCTGTATGCCAAAGAAATCATGAGGTGGAGGTGGGTTTGTTTGCTGTTTTTTCTGCGCGGGCGATTTGGTGATAGTCAGTTTTTGTCCTCTAAGTAGCCGTAGTCAATGCTGCGGTCGTGAGCATCGTAATCATGATCTAGTGATTTATTTTCGCCATGCATGTGCTCTTCGGGGCCTGTTTCGTATTGATCCTCGTAGTCCTCATTGTCATAGTCATCCATGTTTCTGTAATAGGTCGTCCGGCGGGCAGCTCGTAAGCTTTTGATTCTTTCCATCTCTATTTGGCCGGTTCCGACAGCAATTGAAGTGGATTTTCTAGATTTTTCGAAAGCTATTTTGAGCTCTGATTCTAATATTTTAAGCTTTCCGCTGCTGTAGGTAAGTGGTTGCTTGTGATCGCTGCTGAAGCTATTGCCCATTCCTAGTTCTTTTGCTAATGATTTATAATAATTTGTTTTTTCAATGTCGAGCGGTCTCTTTCTTCGATACATCAATGATCTTTCTTTGCTTATTTCCTGTATTTTGGTTAACGATGACTGCCTGGTTTTTTCTTGCGCTTGTCTAGCCTCGATACTGTCAATGGATATAATTTCTTTGTTAGCTTTATTCACCGCCTGTTGGTAATGGGCAAGAAGGGTGTTGAGAATGGCATCACACTCCTTTATTTCAAGGCTTTCTTCGTTTCGAACGGCGGAGGGGATTGCTAAAATCTTCTTTGCTAAGAAAAGTCGATGATCCGATGGTAAGCCTTTGTATATGGCTTCTGCTGGAAATTCCTTTATTTTTTTGCAAAGGCGTATAACTTCTTCTTCGGCTATATCATCGATGTGAATATTATTATGAGAGCCATCCAACTCCCATTTTTCTAGGCAGTATCTTTTGTAAACATAAAATTCTATGTCTGGGCCAGTGTTAAGTGCTCCCTTGTTGGAGAGTAGCTTTCCTTTTGAATACTGCAGTTCATGGCTGTTTAAAACAAAAGCGAGTTTTTTTGGAATGAAACCTATCTGGCCATTTTTGGATATCACCTCAATCGCATTCTTGTCGTAAGGGTTTTCAGGGTCCTTGCGAAGAATTAGAGAACTTCCGATGGGTAGGTGGCCTAGAATTTTTGCTCTATATTCACCATTGGCATTCTTATATTCAGTTCCAGAGATGCAAGTTATTAACCTTTGGTTGTGAGAGGTTTTTGATGCGTGGATTGAGTCCTCTACTAGCCCGCCATCGCTTGATTTTGGGTGGACGAAAGCTGTGGAGGCAAGAGAATTAAAAACCTTTTCATCGGAAGCGTCTTTCTTTTTCTCAAATTTTTCTTGAATGTAAAAATAAATGACAGAGGCCGCTCCAATGGCGATGACTAAGAAAAAAAGCTTTGTGTAAAATAAAAACATTTCCATGTTGGTTCTCTTTCATAATTCCTTGTGTGTGGGGGGTGGTTTTTTCTAGGCAGTAAGTCGAATGAACGATCCATTGTCCCTTTGCAGCTTGGATTCATATAGTGCCCGCAGAAATCTGGCCCATCCAGTAGAAACAGGAGGGCCAGCGGCGGAAGGATATTAGTCCTCAGTCCTCACCAGCCAACCCTCAACCGTCTCGGCACCATACTCCTCTTTCCACGCCTTCAGCGTTTTCTGGTTGCCGCCTCGGGTCTCGACGACTTCGCCGGTGTTGGGGTTCTTGTAGGTCTTGAGCTTGCGCTTGGCGCGGCCGGTGCTTGTGGTGCTGGCGGCCTTGGCGGTGGCGGGGTTCGGGTCCAGCAGCTTGATGACATCGGCGGCTGACTTGTCGAACTCGCGCATCAGGGCCTCGAGCTTGTCCTTGAACTCCAGCTCGGCCTTGAGGCGGTCGTCGTTCTTCAGCTTGTCGAGCTCTTCCTGGAGCTGCTTGAGCTGCTGTTCCTTCTGCATGTAGGTGTTGAGAATGGACATGCGTCTCCTCGGATTGGGTGAGTGTTGAAGGGAAGTATGGTGGCAGCAGTTATTTGAATCAATGCCTCTCTTGAACTAATCCGGGAGGCGACGAGTGCTGGCATGATTATGGGTGGCGCTGAGATGTTCATAGCTGCTGCTACAGAAAACACCCCGCGACCGAGTTAACATTTTCTGATGCGGCCCACAGTGGCGTCCGCAATGCTGTGCCAGTTCCTTGTTCTACTGGAGTGGCAAGCATGGAGAGACGCCAATCATGCCGCTGGCTGGCTGCTTTCGGGTTATCCGCCTGCCTGGCAGGCTCCGCACTCGCTGGACCAGCTGTCGAGGTCTTTACCACCGCCGGGGAGCCGGCCGTCAATGTGCCCTTGGGCGTGGCGGTTATCGAGCTCGATGCGCCTGGGCGGCTGGATGCAGAGCTGTCGCAAGATCTGCCCGCAGACCTTGAAGTCGCTGAGGGCCTTATGCGTGAGCGCATGTCGGTGCCTGAGTGGCAGGAGACTGCCGACCGCTATGCCGATAGCTATCTTGGGCTGGTCAGGGCCTGGCAGCTGGGCATCGAAAAAGTCCCTGCCGTGGTGGTTGATGGCCGCCATGTGATCTACGGCCAGCCGGATGTAGCCGCGGCGCTGAGAGAAGCCGAGCGGCTACTGGGGCAGGAGGGCCAGCGATGAGCCCCTTCAAGACCGTGGGGGCCGTGCTGGGCGGTGTGCTGCTGAGTCTGGGCGTGGTGGAGAGGCCTGCCCATGCGCTGACGACGCCGCAGATTGTCGCCTCGTCCCTTTCCACCCAGTGCCTGGACTACCAGGTCATCGGCATCTGCGTCTGGCTCAACTGCTCCTGGTCGGGCTGCTCCATCCGCACCTCTGTACAGGTGCGCCACTATATCCCCGAGCTGGTGGTCTCCAGCTACGAGAACACCGGCGACAACCCCTGGTGGGAGGTGGCGGCGCTGTCGCCGACTCTAGGCGAAGCGCTGGCTGGTGGACAGAGCACGTCCGATGTCAGCCGGGCCCAGCATGAGCACCTGCGCTTCAAGAACGTGGACGCCATCGGTCACCCGGCCGGCGGGGCCTTCAGCAGCTTCGCCAATGCCTTCGGCATGACCTGCGCTGGTGCAGCGACGCCTTTCCAGCCCTACCACCTCTCGACCCTGGACGCCCTGGCGTGGCGCAGCGGCATTCCCGAGTCGCTCTACCCCGAGGCACTCACGCCCGGCATGCGTGAGCTGGGCCAGCCCGGCGACCTGTGGGGCAACATCTACCCGCGCAGCGGCTTCCTGACCCAGGTGCACGACTACAAGACCGCGGCGACCACTGCCCAGCGTTCCGCCGATATCGTCACCCGCACCGGGCAGCCCCACGTCTACACGCCGCTGGTGGCCACCAGCCGCGACGGCTACTGGCCCCCCGGGCCAGTCAAGGAGGGCGATGCCTCGACCCACCGCTGGCAGCGTCTGACACCCAACATGAGCAACGCCTGCCATGTGTGGCCGGACCGCGGCGTCACCGACACCTACTCCGACCGCCTGGACGCCGGCGGTGACTACGCCTGGTCGCTGTGGCGCCCCTATCGCTGCTGTCAGCGCCGCGGCCAGACCCTGCTCTACGCCGTCCCCTGAAGGAGAGAAGCCGATGAAAGGATCTCGCGAGCGACGTTTTACCCTCACGCCGCTGGCCGGCGCCCTGGTGGTGGGGCTGCTGTCTACCCATGCTGTTCAGGCTCAGGCGCAATCCGCCGATGCGCTCTACTACCAGATCGGCGGCGCCTCGCCCTTCAGCGCCTCCGCCGGCCGGGGCTATAACCCCAACAGCCGGGGTATCGGCATCAGCTGGAACATGAATGCCACCTGCGGCAACTTCGATATCGGTGCCACGGTCTCCAACCAGCTCAACGGCGTCACCAACGGCTTCCAGAACCTGATGGGGACGGTGGTTCAGAACGCCCAGAGTGCCGTGGCCTCGCTGCCTGCCATGGTCATCCAGCGGGCCAACCCGGGCCTCTATGACCTGCTGAGCAACGGTGTGCTGCAGGGGCGGGTCGACTTCGACCGGGCGTCGATGTCCTGCCGCCAGATGTCCGAGCGCATGGCCGACATGGTCACCGGGCAGGGGTGGCAGCAGATGGCCGCGGCGGAGAGCTGGCAGAGTGCGGCCCAGTCCAACGCCGACGTGGTCGCGGCGCAGGAGCAGGTCGACCAGTCGGGCGGCAATCAGGGCGTGACCTGGGTGGGAGGCCAGCGCCGTGGCGGCCAGGATCAGGCGCCGATTCGCGTGGTGCAGGACACCGCCCGTGCCGGCTACAACCTGCTGCACGGCCGTGATGACACCACCAGCACGGCCCCCATCGCGGGTGGCGGTGGCGGCTGGGGATCGGTGGCCACCAACGAGGGCACCTGGATCGGCGGCGGTGGGCTGGGCGGTTCTTCTGATGGGAACGGTGGCGGCTCGGGGTCAGGCAGCGGGGCAGGAAGCTGCCTGGGTGGTATGTGCACGGTCTGGCAGAGCCCCGAGGAGGCCGCCGAGTGGACCCAGACCGTGATCGGCGAGCAGTCGATTCGTACCTGCGACGGCTGCGAGCGCAGCGAGACCCAGGCCGGCAGTGGCCTGGTGCGCGAGCTGGAGCGTGAGCAGCAGGAGGTCTTCGGGCTGCTGCAGGGGCTGGTCGACGGCAGCGAGCCGCTGACCCCGGAGAACCTGCGCCAGGTCTCCGCCGGCGACGGCCTGACTGTCTCCCGAGGGGTGATCGAGTCGCTGCGCAGCGACCCCGAGGCCTCGCTGCTGGTCCACCGCCTGAGTGGCGAGATGGCCCTGGCCAGAACCCTGACCAAGGCGCTGTGGGCGCGCCGGCTGCTGCTGGCCGGCAGCAGTGACCCGGGCATCGCCGACAACGAGCAGGGCATGTCGGCGCTGGATCGTAAGCTCGTCGCCCTGGATCGGGATATCGAATCGCTGCGCTCCGAGATGGAGATTCGCCAGGCGTTGGGCAACAGCGCTGCCGGCATCGCCTTGGAGCGGGCCGCCCGGCGCAGTCAGGGAGCCTCTCAGGGCGAGACTTTCCGGCCGGATGCGGCCCTGGACGGCCGCGGCCGCCCAGCCGGCGAGGAGGGCGGCGACTGATGGCCCGATGCGCTTTCTCCTGGATGAATCCGGCTCGCTGGCCGTCGCTACTGGTCGCCATGGCGGTGCTGGTCGCCATATTCCTGCTGAGCGGTGCCATTCTTGCCGTCAGCGTGCGCCTGCTGGGTGGGCTCGAGGCCCACCACGACGCCTGGCGAGCTGCCTGGCCTTGGCTGCTGGCCTGGCGGTTGAGCCTCTATGCCGCGCTGGTCCTGGTCTGGTGGCGCAAGGTTCGCCCCCGGGCGGTGGCAAGGCTGCGCCGAGATCATGACGACGGGCGGCAGGCGCTCGCCAAGCTCCGCCGGCTCGAGCTGATGGCTCTGGGCATCCTGGTCCTGCTGGAAGCCACCAATCTGGTCAACCAGCTGGGAGGTGCCTGATGGGAGGCCTGCTCACCGCTCCGCTGGTGGTGTTCGACTACTTCTCGAACGCCATGACGCTGCTGGGCTGGATCATCAACAACGCCATCTGGAACGTTATGGTGGGCACCGGCATCGCCGCGGTGCCGTTCATCACCCTGGTGCTCTCCGAGTGGTTCAAGGCCCGGCAAGAGGGCGACGAGGCGGGGACCAAGGGCATCCTCACGGTCAACCGTATCGAGACCCGGCTCTACGCCATGATCCTGGCCTACGCCTTCACCTGCCTGCCGCTGCTGCAGGTCCAACTGGCCACCGCCGATATCGACGAGACCCGCTCGCTGGAGTGCGGCACCCGCCAGTTCGCCGCCGGCGGCTGGTCCGAGGGGGCGTTTGGAGCCACCGAGAACTCCATCGGTGGCCAGCAGGCCAGGATGCCGCTGTGGTGGGCGGGGGTGCATGCGGTATCCCACGGGGTCACCGCGGCGGCGATCCACGCCATTCCCTGCTCGACGGACTTCGAGTCCATCCGTATGGAACTGGACCTGCACACTATCGAAGATCCGGGGCTGCAACAGGAAGTAGGGGAGTTTCAGCGCCAGTGCTTCGGCCCGGCGCGAAACCGGCTGCTGCAGGAGGGCGGGACCGTTGAGGCGAGACGTGCCATGGACGTGGACTGGATCGGTTCCAACTACTTCCAGACCACGCCCGGCTACTACGACAGCTTCTACGCCGGGCGACCTATCGCGGGTTTCCCCTACGATGCCGACCGGGACGTCTCCCGGCCCAATACCGGGCCCGGGATGCCGGGCTACCCCTCCTGCCGGGAGTGGTGGTCGGCCGAGAGCGTTGGCCTGCGGGCCCGGCTGCATGAGGAGGTCAGCCCCGGGTTCTGGGACGACTTCCGCAGCGTCTTCACCAGCAGCGACGCCGAGGACTACGTGATCCGGCGCCTGGTCAGCCCCCGCTCGGGTGCGGCCAGCGGCAACCTGGATCAGGCCGTGGTCGGCTTTCGTGGGCTGGATGGCGGCAGCAGCTTCTGGGATGCCACTGTCACAGCCGGCTCCGCCATTGGCGGCACCCTGTCGATCCTGCCCTTCCAGGCCGGCATGGACATGCTCAAGCAGGCGCTGCCCATGGTGCAGGGCCTCCTGGTGATGGCCATCATCATCTGCCTGCCCTTCGTGATGGTCATCTCCAGCTACAGCTTCAAGGTCGCCGGCATGGCCACCTTCGGGCTCTTCGCCATGTGGTTCCTGACCTTCTGGTGGGAGCTCGCCCGCTGGATCAACGCCAACCTGGTGGATCTGCTCTACCGCAGCGACGCCGCCAAGCTGAGCTGGCTCTCCGCCGCTAACAACCTCTATGACCGTATGGTGCTGCAGTTCGTGGAGGGGATGATGTTCCTGGTGCTGCCGGGGCTTTGGGTAGGGGTTCTCGGGTGGGCCGGGATGAATATTGGGCATGCAGTAGGCAAGTCTATCGAGGGAAGCAGCACCAAGTCTCAACGCTCAGGAGAATCGGGGGGGAGCCAAGCGCAGTCTTCAGCCTCGGGAGGAAAAATCAGGTGATCAGCAAGGCAGAAGCGGTGGCAATGACTCAATCGTCAAGGATGCTGTGCTGTTTCAGGCCACCATCGTAATAGCCGGGCCCCTCAGGGCCAGCGGCTTGGAAGCCATCCCAGGCATCATCATCGTAAATCGGTCTTTCGCTACTCTCGCCGGATTCGTGTAAATCCGATTGCAGCACCCCCTGAGCCACACCGCCTGCCAGCACGGCCGCTCCTCCGGCCACCTTGCCGGCTCCCCGGGCGATACGCCGCCACCCCTCCTGGGTGGTGGCCGTTTGGGCGGTGGACTTGGCCATGCCAGCGGCGGAGTCGCGCAGCACGCGCAGCGACTCTGTCGTGCTCGCCTGAGTGTGCCAGCCGTCGGACCAGCCTTCCTGCTGCCCACCGTCGAGAGCCTTCCGAGCTGCCTGGCGGCCAGCGCTGGCGGCTTGGGTGAGAAGTGATTTTAGCGCCATGGGCGACCCTCCCTGGGTACATCAGCCTTATAGCATAGACGCTTGCTGGGCGAGCCTCCACCGAGTAGAGCTCACAAAGGTGCGAGGGCAAAGGGTGAAAAGCCCAAAGGGCGTAAGGGAAGGGGGCTCAAGGGGAAGGGGCTTGCCCCTAAAGGTCGGGGAGAGTGCGGACGACAAAGGGAAAGGGCAAAGGGTTGCTGCCGGCGCTGGTCGTTTCTCAACCGGTCTTGGCGCCGCCTGCTTGAAGCGGCGCTGCAGAAAGAAATCGCAGCTTCTGCAGAAAGGCTCCCACCTAAATCACTGATTCTGCTGTTTTTCCAGTATGCGCTTCTCACAAATCGTCACGCCTGTGCAGAATGAAGCGCTGTCTGCATCTACCGACAAGGAGGTCGCCGTGGGATTTCGCTTCCAGCGCCGTATTACCCTCGCGCCGGGTATCCGTCTAAACAGAAAAAGCTGAGCTTCGGTTTCTGACTGGTGCCTCGTGGGTCTTTTGTTATCTGTAACTTAGCTAATCAAGAAAACCACCAACGCCAAGAGGCAGCGCAGAACATACCTACTGCGATTGAGGCTAGTGGGCTTCTCAGACCAATAGCAACAGCACCGGCTGCGGCTGCAGCTAGCCGCGCACCACCATCACCATGCACGATCATAGGTGTTATCACCGCGATAAGTACTGAGCTAGACATGGCATCAACGAAGCGTCGCACCAAAGGGCTCAGTGGGACATTTGACATGATCATCAGTCCCACAACCCTGGAACCATAGGCGATTATCGCCATGAGCATGATGGCCAGTATCGATTGCCATACCAGTGGCAAATTCATTAGGTGTTTTCCCCAAACCAGCGCCCCGGCAACAGCACGGACACCATTCCACCAGTCAAGGCGCCGACCATCACATGTAGATACGGCGGCAGCCACCAATACGCCATCAATGCACTGACTGACGCAGCAAGCCAAGGCAGGGCCATCACCGCATGAGGCCTGCCACCTACCACGATCATCAACAGAAAGCAGAGCATGATCACGTCAAGGCCGAAGCGTTCCGGCTCGTTGATCCCGCCACCGAAGGCCAGTCCTATGGCAGTGCCCACCACCCAGGCACTCCACAGTGCGATCCCACCCCCCAGAAGTATGCCGAGATTACGCTCCCCGCGATGGTACTCCCCCAGTGCCATTGCCCAATTTGAGTCGGTCAGAAGGATCACCATAGCGAATTGATGTCGTCGCGGCAGGGGCTTGAGCCAGGGATAGAGCGCCGCACTCATGAGCATATGCCGGGTGTGGATGGCCAGGGTTATCGCTGCTAGTGTTAGTAATGGTAAAGGCGAGCGCCACAGCTCCAAGGCTGCAAACTGTGATGGTGCGGCAAATACGAATAAGCTCATCGACATTGCTTCCCAATCAGCCAACCCTCGATGCACGGCCGCGACACCGAACGCCAAGCCAAACGCCACCGTGAAAGCCGCCAACGGCAGCATCAAGCGAATCCCGCGCCAAGTCCCAGCGAGATCAAGTTCGACTTTATTTTCCTTTTTCATCATAGGATTACGTGGCCCCAGGAGCGAGAAATTCAAAAAACAAACAGGACGGCTTGTTTTTTTCTGTCTTAGAGTCTAGATTGAATGGAGCGCGTTTGCCATCCGGCGTCGTGCCGTCCAGATGACACAACACAATAGCAACAAGCTGCCGATCATATCGGTCTGGAGTAAAAAATGACCTTTGCCCGTAATGCTCTTACATTAGCTGTCGCTGCTCTGGCGCTCCCTGCTTACGTCGCTTCAGCGCAAGCCTCAACCTCTTTCGTTGCCAATTCGTTCTACGACCAACAGCATCCTTTCTCCCGCTATGGCTATATCGAATGGGCCGAGACGGTGAAGGCGCTTTCTAACGGCGAACTCCAGCCTGAGGTCTACACGGGTACGGTGCTGTTGGCACCGCGCGCCAATCTGCAAGGTATACAGGACAACATTGTTCAAGTCGCGCACCATGCTGCTATCTACACACCTTCCGAAATGCCAGTAGCAAATGCCGTCCAGGAACTGGGTTTCAACTACTCCGATCCGTTGATTAGCGCCCTTGCGGTCACGGACTTCAGTCTTAACAACCCCACCCAGCTCGCTGAGTGGGAAGAGCTGAATATCGTCTATCTCGGCGCCTACAACACGCCCCCCTATGTCTTGATGTGTCGCGAACCAGTTCGCACCCTTGACGAACTGCGTGGAAAGCGCATCCGCACTGCCGGCTCCACCGTTTCCGCATGGGTTGAAGAAGCGGGTGGTACTCCGGTCAACGTACCTTCAAGCGAGATGTACACCGGTCTCGACAGAGGCTCACTGGATTGTGCATCCAATGCGGTCAATGACCTGATCGATCGCTCACTGTGGGAGGTGGCTGAGCACACAACTCTCCTTCCCACTGGGATGTATTGGTCCGGTCCACAGTGGGGCTTCAACTCGGATTTCTGGTCCAGTCTCAGTGACGAGCATCGAGATGTATTCAAAGAAGCTAGTGCAAAAGCCATGACACGCATGATTGTCCAGTATCTTGGCTCTGCAGATGCTGCAATGGAAGAGGCTCTATCACACGGAATCAATATTTACGAGCCAGGTGACGACCTGATGGCTTCTGTGGAAGCTTTCCGAGATGAAGCCATTTTGAATGTATACGATAGGGCTCGCGATGAATATGGAGTCGAGGACCCGGAGGCCCTGATTGATGATTTCCTGGCCACATATGAAAAGTGGGAGGAATTGGTTAGCAGTGTCGATCGCGAAGACGAAGAAGCCCTGGCCGAATTGGCGATGGTGGAGATTTTTAACAAGCTTCCTGCAGACTACGGCATTTATTAACTCCGTCGAGACCAAGGCCGTCTCGATGAGGCGGCCACGGCCAGAAAGGAGGTCGCTATGAAGAAGCGACAGAGCCAGGAAGAACGATCACGCAAGACACAAGCTCGGATTACCCAGGCCACTATTGAATGTATTCTCGAAAAGGGGATTCGTGCCACGTCAACTGTTGACGTGGCACGCCAAGCTGGCGTCTCTCGTGGCGCTTTGGTCCATCACTACCCATCCAAAAATTCGTTGATGAAAGCCGCCCTAGAGGATCTGCTCAATCGTGAGGTTGACAGCGTTCGGGATATGGCAATGAAGGTCAAAAATGGCGAGCTTGACTTTGATAGTCTACTGATAGCTCTGCACGAGCACTTCAAGGGTGACATGTTCATGGTAACCCTTGAGTTCCTCACTAATGCACGCACGGACCCCGCAATTATGGAGGTTCTAGTAACTATAGCGGAAAGGTTCAATTATTCACTAGAGCAAATCTGGGAGCAGATGGTCACCAGTGCCGACCATAGCTCATATCAGAAGCGTGTGGCCTTGAATGCCACCTTGTGCATGATGCGAGGCATGGGAGCTCAGAGTATTTGGCGTGATGACCCAGAGCTCTATCGAGACATGCTGCTTTTCTGGAAGAAGACACTGCAAGAGTTGGGGTTTTCTGCTTCAGATGCTAAAAAGAGGGAGTTGGTATGATCACCAGAACCTTCGAGACCCTAAGTGAATGGATAGCTAGAATTGCTCTAGTGCTGGCAGCTATGTTTCTGTTGCTTATGGCGCTACATGTCTCACTTGATGTGGGTTTGCGGTATTTTGTTGGAAAGTCTTTCCCCGGAACACTTGAGGTCGTCTCATTTTATTATATGGTTGCCATCGTCTTCCTACCGCTTGCCTATGTTGAGTTCAAGCAAGAGCATATCAGCGTTGACGTAGTTGTCGGGAGGTTCTCTCCCTCAGTACAGCTGGTTTTTTACCTCTTCGCCGGCACGATCGGACTGATCTATTTCGGAATGCTTTGTTACCAAACTTATCTTGATGCAGTGCGTGCCACGGTACGAATGGAAACAGCGATGGCTAACTTCAGGTTCTATTTGTGGCCTAGTCGCTGGGCATTACCTGTTGGCTTTGGTGCCATGTGGCTGGCAACCCTTGCAAATATGATCAAGGCGCTGCGACTACGCCAAGCACCTTAGGAGCTTACCCAATGAGCAATCTTGAAATAGGCGTAGCAGGCATTGCTATTGCATTGACCTTGATCGCCTTGCGTGTGCCGATTGGCGTCACGCTTGGCCTAGTGTCGATTATCGGCATCAGTGAAATGACCAGCATGCGCGTGGCCTGGGGTATGATCTCAGCAACCCCGTTTGACTTCGCCGGCACATGGGAACTGACCGCCGCCCCTATGTTCTTGTTTATGGGCTACCTGTGCACCACCACCAATATGACGCAAGGCCTGTTCCATGCCATGCGACTTTATCTAGCTAGGCTGCCCGGCGGATTAGCAGTTTCCAGTGTAATGGCCTCCGCCTTTTTTGCCGCTGCGTCCGGCTCTAGTGTCGCCACCTCGGCTGCCATGTCTCGCATCGCCGTGCCTGAAATGCTCAAGCACAACTACGATAAGGGCTTGGCCACAGGTACCGTGGCTGCTTCCGGAACCCTTGGTTCTTTAATTCCCCCCAGTGTTCTACTGGTGCTCTATGGCGTCTACGCCCAAGTCTCAGTGGGACAGCTTTTCATGGCTGGTTTTATTCCGGGTGTGCTTTCGGCGCTGCTCTACATCGCTATGATTATGGTGCGGACCAAGCTTAACCCTAACCTAGCCGGAAATGCCGATGTGCGTTCCAGCTGGGACGAGAAGTGGGACGCCTTCAAAAATATCTGGCCGTTGCCGTTGCTGATCGGCTTGGTGCTAGGGGGGATATTCTTCGGCGTATTTTCGCCCACCGAGGCCGGAGCTGTAGGCACAACTATTGCTGCCATTATCGCCTTTGCCCGACGCACGCTAACCTTTTCCGCGTTGCGCGAAGCGTTGATTCGCACCGCGGTGAGTACCGCAAGCATCTTCATCATCCTTATCGGCTCGCTATTTTTCACCCGTTTTCTGGCCATGAGTGGGGTGCCGGCAGCCTTCTCAGAAATTATCCTTGGTGTTAGTACCGAGACTTGGTGGATCATACTCGCGGTAGCACTGATCTATCTTGTGCTGGGTATGTTCATCGATTCCATTGGCCTGCTGCTGCTCACACTGCCGCTGATCCTTCCTTTGGTGCACGGTGCAGACCTTAATTTAATATGGTTTGGCATCATCGTTGTCAAGCTGCTCGAGGTTGGCTTGGTAACGCCGCCTATAGGGCTTAACGTCTATGTCATCAAGGGCGCGCTGGGCAAAAGCGTAACTTTGTCCGAAGTTTTCAGAGGCGTGAGCTGGTTCATCGTCATGGACGTTGTCGCCCTGATTCTGATCATTACGATCCCAGCACTTTCACTCTACCTTCCGCAAAAAATGTTCTAAATTCACTACTGAAGCACTCAAGAGGAATACCAATGACAACTACACGTTTTATCAACGCCAATGTCATCGACACTCGTAATGGCAAAGTTCTAGCCGATCAGCAGGTCCGCGTACAGGATGGTCGCATCGTCGCGGTCAGTGACTCGCCGCTAGATGGGCAAGACGACCAGGTAATAGATATTAAGGGCCACTACCTTATGCCCGGATTGGTCGACTCCCATGTGCATGTTACCGCCATTACTCCCAATTTCGCCCTGCTTGAGACACTCTCACCTTTCTACGTCGGCGCCAAGTCCAGCGAGCTGCTCGAAGCCATGCTGATGCGTGGTTTTACCACCGTGCGTGACGCAGGAGGTGCAGATCACGGTTTAGCCACCGCCGTGGACGAAGGGAGTCTGATCGGGCCGCGTATCTTGTACGCGGGTAACGCTCTCTCCCAGACCGGCGGCCACGCGGACATGCGCGGCCCTGGGCAGAACACCTTCGAAGGATGCTTCTGTTGTTCCGGTTTGGGACGGGTCTGTGATGGTGTCAGCGAAGTGCGCCGTGCTGCCCGAGACGAGATCCGCAAGGGTGCCACTCAGATCAAGATTATGGCTTCGGGCGGTGTCTCGTCGCCGACTGATCGCATCGATAGTACCCAGTTTTCCATCGAAGAAATTGACGCTATAGTTGAAGAAGCTACTGCTGCTAACATCTACACCATGGCACATGCCTATACGGCGCGCGCGATCAATCGGTTAATACCACGAGGCGTAAAGACCATCGAACACGGCAACTTGATGGATGAGGAAAGCTGCCGGTTGTTCCTCGAGCATGATGCCTATTTGGTGCCGACGCTCTCCACTTACGACGCCCTGGCCAAGGAAGGAGTCGAGGCTGGTATGGCCGAGCATCTTCAGCGCAAGGTTTTTGAGGTCCTCGACGCTGGCGGAAAGGCTCTCGAAATGGCCCAGCGACACGGTGTTAAGATGCTTTACGGCTCTGACCTGCTTGGCCGCATGCAGCGTCATCAACTCAATGAATTTCATCTTCGCAAAGATGTAGTGCCTACCGATGAGTTGATCCGTGCTGCTACCAGCAATGCTGCCGACGCCTTTAGTCAGTCTGGCGATTTTGGCGAAGTCATTCCCGGCGCAAGGGGAGATATTATCGTGCTTAAAGATAATCCATTGGATGATATTAATGTTCTTACACAGCCCGATGAGCAACTAATGCTTATCATGAAAAATGGGGATCTTTACAAAAACACTCTGTAGATAATGTGTGTTTATATGCCTAAGGGGCCGTTACCTGGCCCCTTTATCCTTACTTTTAAAAAATGACGGTTGCATCCTAGACTGGGCATCGAGGATGCGTTTAGAGCCGCAAATAGGATATCGATCATGAGCGAAGCCAACCTTCACCTGTACGGTAACGGGAGCGGAGTCCGCTCACGCATTCGCGCTTACTACGACGCCGACGAGGCCGATGTACTCCAGGGCCTTCTCGAACGTATCAAGCTGTCGGAGGATGACCGCCGCAGGGTCGCCGAGGTCGGCGCCAAGTATGTGGAACGTGTGCGCAAGGAAAAGAAGCCATCGATGATGGAGGCGTTTCTGGCCGAGTACGGGCTCTCGACCGCCGAGGGGGTCGGCCTGATGTGCCTGGCCGAGGCGCTACTGCGCGTGCCCGATGCGGAGACCATCGACGATCTCATCCACGACAAGATCGAGCCCTCCGACTGGGGCGCGCACCTGGGCAAGTCCTCGTCGTCGATGGTCAACGCCTCGACCTGGGCGCTGATGCTGACCGGCAAGGTACTGGACGACGATCCCAAGGGCCCGGCGCGGGCGCTGCGCGGCCTGGTCCGCCGGATGGGCGAGCCGGTGGTGCGCAAGGCGGTCGGTCAGTCGATGCGGATCCTGGGACGCCAGTTCGTGCTCGGCCAGACCATCGAGGAGGGCATGAAGAATGCCCGCGAGCTCGAGAAGCAGGGCTACACCTACTCCTATGACATGCTGGGCGAGGCGGCACGCACCGATGAAGATGCGGTGCGCTATCACCAGGCCTACGCCAAGGCGATTACCGCCATCGCCAAGCAGGCCAAGGGCGACGTGCGCGGCAGCCCCGGCATTTCGGTGAAGCTCTCGGCGCTGCATCCACGCTACGAGACCACCCATCGCGATACCGTGATGGAGGTACTGGTTCCGCGTGCCAAGGAACTGGTGCAGCAGGCCGCCAAGGCCAATATCGGCTTCAACATCGATGCCGAGGAGCAGGACCGGCTGGACCTGTCGCTGGACGTCATCGAGGCGCTGATGTCCGACCCCAGCCTCGAGGGATGGGACGGCTTCGGCGTGGTGGTGCAGGCCTACGGGCGTCGTGCCGGACCGGTGATCGAGGCGCTCTACGATATGGCCGAGCGGCACGGCCGCAAGATCATGGTGCGGCTGGTCAAGGGCGCCTACTGGGACACCGAGATCAAGCTGGCCCAGGAAATGGGCGTCAAGACCTTCCCGGTCTTCACCCGCAAGGTCAACACCGATGTCAGCTACATGGCCTGCGCGCAGCTGCTGCTCGACCGGCGTGACCGCATCTACCCCCAGTTTGCCACCCACAACGCCCATACCTGCGCGGCCATCGTCGCCATGGCCGGCGATGACAAGGACAGCTACGAGTTCCAGCGCCTGCATGGCATGGGCGAGTCGCTGCACCAGATCGTCAAGCAGTCGGAAGGGACGCACTGCCGCATCTATGCCCCGGT
Source organism: Halomonas salsilacus (assembly GCF_051216275.1). NCBI lineage: Bacteria > Pseudomonadati > Pseudomonadota > Gammaproteobacteria > Oceanospirillales > Halomonadaceae > Halomonas > Halomonas salsilacus. The sequence goes on along the minus strand of NZ_JBPKAQ010000009.1, from coordinate 114,485 downwards.
CGGCGCACACCGTGACCTGCTGGCCTACCTGGTCCGCCGCCTGCTGGAAAACGGGGCGAACTCCTCCTTCGTGAACCAGGTGGTCGACAGCTCCATTCCCCCCAGCGAGGTCTCCAAGGACCCGGTGGCCGGGATGCAGCAGCTCGGCGATGCCATCGCCAGTCCCTTGATCCGCCAGCCCGGTGAGCTGTTCGCCCCCGAGCGCAAGAACTCCCGCGGCTATCGGATCAACGAACCCGCCTCGATCCTGCCATTACTTGAGGCGCGCGAGACGTTCGCTGACACCACCTGGACCGCCGGGCCCATGCTCGCCGGAAATCCAGCCCCCCAGGGACCGTCGCGAGATGCCCTCTCCCCCGCCGATAGCTCGCGGGTGGTCGGCCAGGTGCATGAGGCGACACCCGAGGAAGTGGCGTCCGCCCTCGACGCCGCCGAGGGCGGTTTCCGTGACTGGTCGGCGCGTCCGGCCTCGGAGCGGGCCCAGGTGCTGCGCCGCACCGCCGACCTCTACGAGGAGCACATCGCCGAGCTGACCGTGATCACCACCCGTGAAGCGGGCAAGATGATGTTCGATGGCATCGCCGAGGTGCGTGAGGCGGTGGACTTCTTGCGCTACTACGCCAATGAGGGCGAACGGCTGGAGGCGGAGGAGCCCGGCAGTGCCCGCGGCATCTTCGTCTGCATCAGCCCCTGGAACTTCCCGCTGGCCATCTTCACCGGCCAGCTCGCGGCGGCGCTGGCAGCCGGCAATGTCGTGCTCGCCAAGCCCGCCGAGCAGACGCCGCTGATCGCCGCCCGTGCCGTCGAGCTGATGCGCGAGGCCGGTCTGCCCGAGGCGGCGCTGCAGCTGCTGCCCGGTGACGGCCCGACGGTGGGCGGCCCCCTGACCAGCGATCCGCGGATCGCCGGCGTCTGCTTCACCGGCTCGACGCCGGTGGCGCAGATCATCCACAAGACCCTGGCGCAGAATGCCGGGCCGGATGCGGTGCTGATCGCCGAGACCGGCGGGCTGAACGCCATGATCGTGGACTCCACGGCGCTGACCGAGCAGGCGGTGCGCGACATCCTGATCTCCTCCTTCCAGTCGGCCGGCCAGCGCTGCTCGGCACTGCGCATGCTCTACGTTCAGGAAGAGGCGCGGGACCGGCTGCTCCACATGCTCGACGGCGCCATGGACGCGCTGACCATCGGCGACCCCTGGAATACCGACACCGACGTCTCCCCGGTGATCGACGCCGAGGCCCAGGCCGACATCAGTGCCTATGTGGCGGACAAGAAAAAGGCCGGCAAGGTAATCAAGACGCTGCCTGCACCGGACGTCGGCACCTTCGTCACCCCGGCGGTGGTCGAGGTCGGGGGCATCGAGGATCTCGAGCGCGAGATCTTCGGTCCGATCCTGCACGTGGCCACCTTCAACGCACGTGACATCGACAAGGTGGTCGATGACATCAACAGCAGGGGGTATGGCCTGACCTTCGGCCTGCATACCCGCATCGACGACCGGGTGCAGCAGATCGTCGAGCGCATCCATGTCGGCAATATCTACGTCAACCGCAACCAGATCGGTGCCATCGTCGGCTCCCAGCCCTTCGGCGGCGAAGGCCTCTCGGGCACCGGGCCCAAGGCCGGCGGCCCCCTCTACGTCAATCGCTTCCGCCGCACGGCTGCCACGGAGCAATATGATGCACCTAAGGGCAATGCCGTGACAGCCGGAGACCTCCAGTCAGCCCTCGACGGGCTGGATGCGCGCAACTGGGCGGCACGCCCCGACCGGGTCGAGGTGCTGCGCAAGGCACTCTCCGGAAAGGGGAGCGTAGTGCGTCGGGCGCTCAACGAGACCGCGGCGGTGGACATGACCCCGCAGACGCTGCCGGGGCCGACGGGAGAAAGCAACCGTCTGTCCATGTATCCCAAGGGCCCAGCGCTGTGCCTGGGGCCGACCCTCGAAATCGCTTTGGCCCAGGCGGCCCAGGCACTCGGGGCAGGCTCTCCGGCGGTGCTCGTCGCCCCGGGCGCGGCCCAGGCCGTTCAGCCGCTGATCGATGCCGGGGCACCGGTGACGGCACTGGAGGGCAGCGTGGCCCCGGAGATACTGACCGCCATCCAGGGGATCGAAACCGTGGCCGCGGCCGGCGCCAGCGACTGGACCCGTGATCTGCGCATCGCGCTGGCCGAGCGTGACGGCGCCATCGTGCCGCTCGAGACCCAGGCCATCGCCCCGGAACGCTATGTGGTGGAACGCCATCTGTGCATCGACACCACGGCGGCGGGGGGTAATGCCAGCCTGCTGGCAACGGCCGAGTAGGTTCGCTGGCACTCCCATCGAGCCCGACAGGCTCACCTGAGCCTGTCGGGCCTTTGTTTGCCGTACCAGCACTCATTGTGGCATGACGCTTTCCGCGAATACTCGCGTCGAGTGCGCTGGGGATGCCCCTATGATGAAATACCTCAGGCATCACTGCACCTCAAAGAAACACGCGTTTTTTGCATTACGGTCATCGTGTTATAGGGGAGCATCAGAGTTGGACATCGAGCTGGTTTCTTTTAGCTTGCTAGCTTTGACTGGGGCGCTGATGCACACTAAGCAAGCCAGTATTAGCACGATGCCAGCCCAGCCAATCGGTGGGAGACGTTCTCCTACGATAACTACGGCTAGACCAGCTGCGACAACTGGTTCGAAGAGTGTGATCGTCGTGGCAGTGCTGGCAGGGATACGAGATAGGCCGTGCCCGAAACACAGATACCCAAGAAGCATTGGCACCAGGGCCATGTAGAGTCCTACCGATGCGTTCCCCCATGAGGCCAGAAGCGGTGCTCCCGTGATCAATAACACTGGCATCAGCATCAGGCCCCCGATACCAAAGGTGGCCCCCATGGCTGCTCTAGAGGCTATGCCTCGCTGCATCAGGCGGCGTGCCGCCCACGAGTACAGAGCATAGCTAAGGCCGGCCAGTAAGCCTAATAGCACGCCAGGAATAACGTCTGAATCAGCCCCGGTTGCTACATGACCGCTTCTCTCTGCAAGGCAAAGTAACAACATGCCGGCTAGCCCGAATCCGGCACCGGTCATCCAACGCTTAGTGAGCCGTAGACCATCCAGTCGATATTCGATAAGTGCCGAGAGGAGTGGTGCTGAACCGATAGACACTACCGTACCAATGGTCACGCCGGCCAGTCGCATGGAGGCGTAGAACGCTAGCGGATAGATCGCCACTGCAATAGCCCCTAGTAGCAGGCATCTCCATTGATCTCGCAGCAGCCTGGCATGGCGATGGATCCGTCCTGCAGATAGTATGGCCTGCATCAGGCCACCCCCCCCCATTGCCACGGCACCGATTGCCACGGCGCTGACATCAGGGGCGAAGGTCGCAGCGGTGCCGGTGGTCCCCCAGAGGGTGGCGGCAATGAGGACAGTTGTTATGCCCAGCAGACGTTCATTAACAGTTCGATTCATAACGCGTCCAGCATGGCAGCAGCCATACCTCTAGCATGAATAAGGCAGTTGCTGCGCTCTTCCAGGCCGGCGCGAGCCATGGCGCCCTCAAGTAAGAAGGCAAGATGATGTGCCAATTGAGATGCTCGCTTCGTATCATCGCTCAGTATTTCGCTGAGGTGGTTGGACAGCAAAGCTTCAACTTGCTCCTTGTGCCTTCTGACTACCGCTCTGCCAGCATCACCGGCAGGTAGCTCTGCAGCAGCATTCAGCAGCCCACAGCCGCGAAAGCCTCGCTCATAGGCATGTTCAGCATGGTCTTCATACGCTAGGAAAACCGCCATCACCTTGTCACGAGAAGTTATGGCTTGCCTCAAACGTGTTTCGTATAACGCTAACCACTCCAAATGACGGGTTTCTAGGTATGAGCTCACCAGATCGCCCTTTGAGGCGAAATTGTTGTAGAGGCTTTTCTTGGCGACACCTGCTCGTTTCACGATAGCGTCAACCCCCGTTGCTGTAATGCCGTCGCAGTAGAACAGCGTACAAGCTGCCTCAAGCAGGCGGTCATGGGCGCTCTTAGGAGCTTGGGTATGTGTTTTTGTGGCCATGTTGACAGCATCATGATATTTGAAGGGTAGGTAGACCAGTCTACCTACCCTTCGTTTCAGGTCAAGGTGTTCCTCAGGCTTTGTGCTTGGTAGGAGGTGGTAATTTTCGGCTTTCCGTCGTTGGGTGTGTAATTCGCCCCTGAGTTAGATGTGTAGAGCCTCTCTCCAGCGTGAGGGTGGCAGCATACCGAGGTCGTCCTGTGAGGTTGACCTGCAGTTTTGTCTCGCCATGTGTATCAGCGGGACCTGAAGCGTGAGCTCTACGGGACCACGTCCACGGCATCGCTTTTCGCGTACTGGGCGCAATGTTAGCGCCTGCCCGCCGTGCAGGAGGCGAGGGTCTCCGGCTATCGCCAGATCACTGACCCGGCCACCGGCGGCGAGCGTGACCAGTACTTGTTCAGCGTCAAGGTCGCCCGCAACCAGTGGGGCAGCATCCACTTCGACAGGCTGGACCAGGTGGCCCCGGTGGTCGCCATGGAGGCGTTCGCCGTGGGCCGCGACATGACCAAGACCGGCATTTTCCGCGACATCGAGCCGTTCAAGCTGGTGTAGGTGCTGCGCTACTCGCCCAGCGACTTCAGCAACGCATCCCGGGCATCCAGGTAGAACTGGGTGTCCACCTTGGTGGCCATCTCGTCCGAGAGGTCGAACAGCAGCTTGCGGCAGGTGACGGGCATCAGGATGGCTGTGGCGCCTTTCTCCACGGCAATTTCCACCAACGTGACCGGATTGTGGATCGGCTCGATAGAGCCGCCGAGGTTGATCTCGCCCACCACGATCAGGCCGCCACGCAGGCTGCGCTTGAGTAGGGATGAGCTCATGGCGATCAGCGCGGCGACCCCCAGCTTGGTGCCGGACTTGGCGGCATCGAAGGCGCGCAGCTGAACGGTGAACTCATGCTGACGCGGATCCTTGTCGCCGACCAGCTGGCCGGCGCGGGTGTAGAGGTTCTGCTCGGCGTAGCCGATGCTTTCCCGGAAGGCGGGAGGCACCGGCTTGTTGAGGATCTTCACCCCCGAGCCGGGGCCTTCGTTGACCTCAATGCGGAACAGGCCCGGATGCTCCTCCTGGCCGTTGCTGGCTTGGCCGCCGGGGCTGATGCTCCAAACCTGGCCGGGCTCCAGCGGATCGTTTCCGATGCTGTTGTCGCTCTGCAGCTCCGGAGTGGCGACGAACTTCTCCACGCCATCTTCACCCATGGTGTAGCTGAAGTGAGTGTTGCGGAACTCGGCAGCGCCGATGCGCTTCTGCTGTTCCTTGACCCGCCGGCGCGCCTCCATGGCGATATGGATCGCCCACTCCAGGTCGTCGTCGCTGGGTGACAGGTCATCGCCGGGATAGAGCAGTTTCAGCAGGCCGCTGGCTGTCTTGTTGACGGCGTTGGTGTCGCGGCCGGAGAGTGCTCCGCCGAAAAAGACGCGCCCCTGCCACTGGGAGACGCGACTCTGGCTGCGCAGTTGGCTCCAGCACTCCGACAGGAAATCGCTGACCAGGCCGAAGTGGTCGGTAAGCAGTTCCTTGCTGACCTTGGGCACGTCCCAGCCGGGCAGGAAGGCATGGATGCGGTCCATGAAGGCCGTATCGTGGCGCATCTCCTCCGGCAGCGGCCCAAACAGGTGGCCGATGCGCTGCTGGTGTTCCACGTCCACATCGAAGTTGCCCACCAGTACGATGGAACCATCGGCGCGGATGCTCTCCTTGCCGCGGGAGAACTCGCCGCTCTCCATGTAGCCCTTCATGATGTTGACGCCGTCCTTGTTGTCGAACGAGATACCGGACACCTCGTCGAAGCAGACCACGTCGTACTGGCACACCAGGCCGCGCTGGCCGTTGGCGTTGTTGACGAACATCTTGGCCACGGTGGCCTTGCCGCCGGAGATTAGGTGGGCATAGGGCGAGACCTGCTGGAAGAGGTGGCTCTTGCCGGTGCCGCGGGGACCAAGCTCGACGACGTTATAGTTGCGCTCCACGAAGGGCACCATGCGCAGCAGCATGGCGTCCTTCTGGCGCTCGGTGAGGCCTGCAGGCTCGATGCCGGTGGAGCGCAGCAGGAAGGCCTTCCACTCTTCGGTGGTGAAGTGACGGCGGGCAGCGGCTAGCTCATCGAGCACGTCCCGCTTGGAGAGCTGGATCTCGCGCAGGGCGCGGATGCCGAAGGGGCGCCCGCCTTGCTCCTGGGCGATGCTGGCGTCGTACTCCAGGGTCAGCTCAGCATAGAAGCCGCCGGTCAGCATCCGCTCATGCTCGCTGACCAGGTCATCTGGGATCCGCACGTCGGTCAGGCGCAGGCTGGGCAGGCTGGCCATGTAGGTGTCGTTCTTGGTATCCAGGCGGGCCTGGATCAGGTCGATGATCTTGATCTCGCCCTTCTCGCGAGCGCGAGCCTTGAACAGCTCCTCCTCGCCGGCCTTGATGGTGCGCGACTTGAGCTGCCGCTGGACCACTTCCAGCCCTTCCTCGATCTCTTCTGGATCGGTGCTGGCACAATAGCGGCCGAGCAGGAACTCCACCACGTAGGTAGGCACCGGGAACTGGCGGGCGAAGGTGCGCACCAGATCCTTGCGCACCAGATAGCCGTCCAGCAGCTCGGCCGCCTTGCGATCCAGATCATCGAGTTCCATGACGTCTCCGTATGTCTGTTATCAAGGGCGTCTGTTATCAAGGGCTATGCACCGCCACCGATGGTGGTGGAGCGCTGAGCCAAGACCTTGCCGTTGTCATCCAGCACCACGGCGTAGGCGGTTTCCCCTTCCAGGTCATCATCGTCGACGACGACCGAGCCCTTGCCCCCTGCCTTGAATGGCTTCGGTGAGAGCACCAGGCTGCTGGCCGCGTCGCCGGCATGCCGACGAACATCCAGCGTCAGCCTATCGCTGTCGCCCTCCACCACCAGGGTGCAGCGCAGCCCTTTCCAAACCAGATCATCGATCAGTACCGAGGGCTTGGGGCCGGCGCTGCCGGTCACCACCAGTTCCGGCGTCACGCACTCCTGAAGGCTGAGACCACCATGGGTGTAGGTCTCGCCCGCCTTGAAGCAGTGGATGCTCTCCGCCAGGGCGAAGTGTACCTGCTCGTTCCAGTACCAGGGAAAGCGAGCCGCGTCTGTATGGGCGCCCGGCTTGAGCGCCGCACAGCGCCCCCACTTGGTCTCAACCAGGCTGACTGGGAGCTCGGTCTTGCTCAGCTCTCCCGGCAGCAGCAGCCAGCCGTGATCGGTCACCACGCGAACCTGTGACCAACCCTGAGCCAGCAGCGCCTGGATGCGCTCTGCCACCTCGGCCAGCATGTCATCGATGTGCTGGGCCAGCTTCCAGCCGCGCTCATGGCCGGCATGATCGATATCGCCGAACTCGCACCAGGCTGGCTTGGTAGTGTCGAGAATCTCCTTGTGCAGCTGCTCTACCTGGCGGCGTTCCAGCACCAGCCAGCCGTTATCGCGCAGCAGCTTCTGGAACAGATGGCGGGTGATGGGGGTGAACTGGTAACCGTCCGGTTCTTCCTTTATGGCGTGGCTGCCAAGGATGGGCGCTACGGCGTATTTGCCGGTGCCGGTGACGCTGGGCAACGCCGCCCAGGTGCTGTGTTCGGCGACGTCCAGGCCGCGGCTGGCCAGACGCTGGGAGAGCCGCTTGCCGCAATCCATGCGCAGGCCATCCACGAACAGCACGCACTCGCCTGGCTGAGCATGGGGAGATACAGCGCCGCGTTGCAGGCCATCTACGCCTGGCTGCCACACCTTCTGAAGATGGCGGGCGGTTTCATCAGCCCAGCGCCGATACATCGCGCGTATTGCCGCGAAAATGGCTTCCTGCTCGCGCTGGCCGGTCACATGATCCAGCGCCCTGAGCAGGGCATCATCGGCCTTCCAGCCCTCGTCCAGGTAAGCCTGGCGCATATCCTCTGCCTGGCCACCCGCCAGGCTGCGCCGCGTCACCCTGGCCAGCTCGCCGAGAGGGGCCAAGGCCATGGCCAGCGGGCTCTCGCCCAGCTCAGCCCACACCCAGCCGCGGCGATGGCCATGCTCGCGTTCCAGGTCCTCCAGCCGCTCCCTTGCCTCATGGGCGGGAAGCTGACCGAGCGCGCACAGGTCGTGATAGAGGCGCTCCTCCTCCTGGCGGTTGAGCTGCGGCCATACGGCCATCTCGACAGGCTCGGGAAACAGTCCAAGATCCGGTGGCGTGAGTTGAGCCAGCTGTTCGATGAGATCCGGATAGCGGTGCGGGGCCTCGGCGAAACGCGCCCATACCGTTTTCCAGCTGCCCTGGCGCTGAGTGAAGCGCTCCAGAGCATCCAGCACGCTCTGTTTATCCGGGTGTATGCCATAGCGGGAGTCGCATACCTGGCAGAAGGCCTGCCATTCGTGATGGGGACGGCTGGTCTTCATGACCTCGGGTTGGTTAAGCCAGTCCAGCAGGTCACGTACCGGGTCGCCCCCGGTGAGCAGCGTATTGAAGGCCTCGGCATCCAGGTGGCGTCCCTGCAAGTCTGCGAGTGACTCCCGGAGCAACCGCGGCAAGGCGGACAGCAGCGCCTGGCGTGTGGCAGCGTCACCGGCCACGTCCAGGCCCAGACCGCCCTGCTGGGAGGAGATGAACGCCCGCGGCGTCCAGTCCTTGGCGTTGACCTGGGACCAGAGTGTGCCCCGGTACTGCAGCTCGGCCAGGGGCTTCAAAGCTTCCGGGCACTCGCTGACGGCGCGTAGGTCCTGGCGCCCCACTCCTGGCAGGTAGAGGATAGGCGGGGTCGCATCGTCCAGCTCGATGCCGTCTACCGTTCCGGCGATGGCGCCTCGCAGCCAGATCGCCGGGCCGCGGTGCTGCTCGGGGGCATAGTCGCCCAGCACCAGAAGCTCAGGCAGCTCGGCCTGGATCTGGGCAATCACCGGCTCCCACAGCCGCTCGCGGTCCGGCCACAGGATGCAGGCCGGCGCAGCCTGCACATCGGGGTTGTAGGCGGCGGCGCTGCGGATGGCTCGCTTGAGCTGTTCGAGCAAGGTCATTCCAAATATCCTTCTCGCAAGGCTTCCTGGTACACGAATGGAGAGCGTTTTCGTAAAAACGCGGCAGTGTACTCGCCTTCCAGAAAATCCTGAAAGTGCCTGGCACGGAGTTCGCGGTTGCCCGCATCGTCGAGCCCGAGTCGCTTGATGGTGTAGGCCACTTGCTCTTGCTGCCTACCCTCGAGCTCGGGCGATGGGTAAATACTGCCGCTGACCAGCTCCAGTCGAAACCAGCCATCATGGATAGTGAAAGGGTCCATGACCTTGCTGTAGTCCCTCTTCCGGCTGTTCATGATCGAGCAGGCCAGGCGGTAGTTGTCCCATTCGTAGGCCAGGTCAGGCCGCGGTGACTTGGCGATGAAGTGATCCACTGTGGCGCCGCCGGTCACGCGCTCGATATAGACACAGAGATAGGCGCAAATGCCGTCGTAGCGTCTATGCAGTTCACCCAGGCACTCTCGCCAATAGGTCGGCAGCTCCTTGCCCGTGCCAGCAGGCAAGGACTGAGGGCGGAGCCAGCCTCGCTCTTGTAGCCAGGCACGGCCATGCTGACGCACCCGCGCATCGAATTCGGCAGGTTCCGGCTTCGGCACTACACGAATCATTCCAACCACCCCTTCTTCTCTGCGACGAATCGCCAGCGCATCCAGAAGGGATCGGTATCGCCGAGCACCTCGCGTAATCGTGCATCCAGTGCCAACGCCTCATTCTTGCTCAGGTCCTCGCGCTTGAGTGCCTCGGAGGCGTCGTTCAACGCTTGCTCGGCCTCCTCCGAGCGAGCACTGGGCAGGTCGAAGGCCTCGCTGGTCAGCCAGCGGCTGGCGTCGCCAAGACGAACAAACTCACGGCGTGTCAACTTTACTTGGGGTGGTAAGTTATCGTGCTCATGATGGATATCCAGGTCGAGCCAGGCATCCTGCCGGTGATCGAACCAGGGCTCGACGGAGGCCATGATTAGCGGTGAGTGTGTCGCGGTGATCAACTGTGTCTCGGCCTCCTGGGCCAAGTTATCCATCAGCTTGAGCAGCGCCGGCACGATCTTGCGCTGCCAGCTCGGGTGAAGGTGGGACTCCACCTCATCGATCAGGAAGATGATCTGATGGGTCTCGGGCTGCTGGAGCAGCTTGGATGCCTGTCGATGCTCCTGCCAGGCCCAAACCAGGAAGTAGGCCAGCGCCATGATACGACGCATGCCGGAAGAGGCATGAATGACCGGCACATCCTGCTGGTAAGGCATGCGTACCGTGGGAATATCGCGCACGTCGTCCAGGCTGATGCGAGTTAGTTCACCAGGCGTCAGCAGTTCTTCGGGGGAGGGTGAAAGTACCTCTAGCACCTTCTTCAGCTGCTGGAACGCCTGCCCATTCTCCTTCTGCCATCCGGCCCAGTCGCGGATCAGGCCGTTGCACAGCCACTTGTCGTCATCGGTTCGTAAGCCGTCCCAGACCTCGGCCGGGCTGAACACATAGGCCGGCTGCCGTTCCTGGATATCTAGGTTCTTATGCGCCACCCAGTAGTTGCGTGCGGGATCCCAGACGGCAAAGCTGCCGTCGGACATGGCGTAGAGGACCAGGCCCGGGTTGGAGGGGCGCCCCGGCCGCCCCGTCCAGTCTTGCTCCTTGGGCTTGAAGGTGCTGGTGTAGCGCTCGGCCTTGGCCTTGCCAGTGAACTCGAAGGAGATCTTCCCTTCTCCTTCTGTGGGCCTGGCCATATTGCCCGATGTCAGCTTGGTGTTGATCTGAGCCGGCCACTTGCGTGTCAGGGCCCACCAGGCGATATCCAGCAGGAAACTCTTGCCCAGACCGTTGTCGCCGGTCAGCAGGTTGAGTCGCGAGCCGAAGTCCAGCGTCATTTTCTGCGCCGGGCCTACGCCTTCGATTTTCAGTGATTTGAGCATCTAAGGTTCCCTAAAATCTTATGCCGTGACACGTAGGGCGGTTAACTGTAGTTAAAAACCATACTTTAATCGTCGTTGGTCAAAAGCGTCTCTTCCACCTTCGAGGATATCTGCCGACAGTCTCTGTATCTCCGGAAGGTCAATGGCCCCTTGGTGCTGCTCAGGAATCGTTGCCTGACCATCATCTGCCGCAAAGACGCCAATCCACTCTGCATCACCGAAAACCGGGATATTGGCATTGTGCGTGGCAAAGAGGAATTGGCGATCGAGCTTTGCCTTGCGTAGTTCCGCGACGATACGTTCGGCAATAAAGGCGTTATCGAGGTTGTCTTCAGGCTGGTCAAGAATGAGCGGGTCCTGGTTGTCGAGCAACAGCAAGTGCAGGATTGCCGTACATTGCTGGCCAGTAGAGAGACGCTCTAGCGGCTTATACTGCTCTTGAGCATCGTCATGGGCTACATTTAGCTCGATAGTAACGTGATCCGGAAGAGAAAGCTCTTCCAGCTCCAGAAGCTTACTTTCTGGAAGCCTGGCTAGGGCATCAGCGGCCGTAGGCACTACCCCCCAATCCTGCTCAAGCAAAGAGTCCCGCCCCTTTCGAATGATATTGGCTAAGCGAACAGGGGAGGCATCACACTCCAGTACCCATGCCAAGCGCTTCTCACCGATGCCTTCAAGATTGCAATTCTTCAAGAAGTCCAAAAGAGGCTTCCGGTCTCCTTCAACCTTCATGTCAAGGCGTAGCTTCCCCTTGAGCTTTCTTTGCAGCCGTTTCAGAGCTTGTTTGAGGGTGGAAGCGCGTTCGCTAAGCGTATCACCGAGTTCAGCCAACAGGCGCTGTCGCTCGCTCCATAGTGCATCCAGATGTGCCTGGCGCTGTTGCAGCTTGGTTTGCTTGGGTTGAATTCGCTCAATCGCCTGCAGAATACTTTTGTAGTCGTTGCCAATCTCCCGGCCAGACTTACCTTGGCTTTCAGGAATTTGCTTGAAGTGCTTTTCCAAATCAGCCTCTTGCTGCTGGACCTTTTCCAGCAGCTGAGTCTCCAGTGCTTGGTGCTCACCTTGAGCGAGACGGGCTGAATTGATGGCTTCTTCGAGCAGCCGCTCGACGCTTGCGCGCAGCTTATCCAAGGTTGCGCGTTGCTGACGCAGGATGCAGGCATCTGGTAGATTAGCTAGTGCGTTATCGCTAAGGAATGTGCTGTCGGGCAACCCTTCTCGTGCGTATTCAATAGCGTCGCAAATTCGGCTGATATCCTCTTTTGCCTTTGTGCTAAGCTGCTGTTCTTTTTCCAACAAAGGAACTATTTTTAGCTTTTCTTCAAGGCCGAGTGACTTATAATGTTCCGCTTTTGCCTCCAGCTTGGGAAGCTGCTCGACGTCAGCCTCGATTTCTGCCTGTTGCTGGTTTGCTTTAATAATGGACTGACGGATTTCTGCCAGCTCTTTCCGGATGCCAGTGAGCCTTGCTTCATGATCACTATCCGATGACTGAAGGAATCTGGCAAGAAGTCGCCGCTGATCATTTGCTTCTTGTGTTATCTCATAAATCTCGTTCTGGCCAAAACACTCAAAGCGAGGAAGAAGTTCGCTGGGTGTAAACGGTACAATTGTACCGCTTTCATCCTTGACGACTGAGTTGTCACCGTGACGGCGTGATACGGTAAATCGCCTGCCGTGCATGGTCGATGAGCGTACTGTTAAAAATACCTGAGCTTTTTCCTTGCCCAGGTTTTCCTCAATTGTGGCTTTGTGCTGCTTTTGAGCACTCCTGCCTAAAGGCTGGATAGAAAGTGCAAAGCGAATGCACTCGATTAACGTTGATTTCCCCGATCCTCTTCCACCGATAACGGCATTGAGATGGTCAGCTAATACTATGTCCAGGCCGTCCAAATAGCCGCCCACGACCTTGATCCTTTCTATTGACGAAGCGTAATGCTGTGGTGCATCTGAGTTGAGTCGAATGCGGGAGTCCGGATCGAGAAACGCCTGCTTGAACGATGCAAAGCAAGGTTTTGTCATCTTGACTAGACAAGATGCGCTCGGGTGCCTTAGCGTTTCCGGTGCTTCGATGTCACGTGCATTGATCACGGCTAAAGGCTTTTCTCTTTTGTAGTTTTCGTCCTTGTTCCTGACGACCTTATAAAAGAATCCGCTTTCGGTCTTCTTGAGGCTTTCAGCTGGGCCTGGAATCTGTGCTGCAGTGAGCTCAGATAGTCGCCAAACATTATGCAAGCGCTGCTTGAGAACACCATCATCATTGGTAGCGTGTGCAGCGAAAGCAAAGCCGCCTAAGCCTTTGACTTTTTGCAAGATCTCCTGAGCAGCCTTGTGGACAGGGGCCTCTGGATTTTGAGTATTGATACCAAGCCCCACAGTCATCTGACCATGGAGATCACGGAGGTCCATGTCTTCCGGGAACAGACATACAAAATGAGCCTGCTCGCTGGAGGCGATCTCGAAGCCAGGAAATACCACTATGCCGTGGGGTTCAGCCGCACGGCGAATGGCTTCGACATCCTCAACGCTGCCGTGGTCCGCAATACCAAGGATCTTGATCCCTTCTTCCAGACAGGTATCGATCAGTTGCTGGTTGTACGCCTCTTCAGACAAGCCATGGGATTGCCTGCGGTATGTTTCCGCATAGCGATAGGGATTGACCTGTAGCGCGCACTTCCAGAACTTGGCACCGGTGTAAGTCGCCGTCATGGTCATTTTCCCTCTGCTTGTTTGCTCGCAGCCTTCTTCGCCGCCAGCGTGAGGTGGTAGTCGTTGATCCGGTCGCCCTTGGCCCCGCCCAGCTGGGGGCCGAGGTTATACCAGGGGGCGGATTCCACGTCCTTGCCGCGGTCCTTCTTCCAGTGGATGTTGGGCTTGTGGACGAGCACGCCAGCGCCTCTCCTCTTGACGTCGGGGACGGACAGGAAGGGGCGGATATTGAGGCGCACGCCGTCGTTGAGATCCGGGTGCCAGCCGATGGGCTGCTCCTCCAGGGGCTTCCAGCGCACGAAGATATCGTAGGGCTCTTCGCCTTCGAGGATCAGCTCCAGGCTCTTTTGTAGCGCCTCGGCGGCGGCCAGGCGGCCTTCGGCGCCGTCGACCCCTTCGCCAATCTGCTTCTTCTGCTGCGTGATCCAGTCGCCCAGGTAGGTGTAGGTGAGGGTTTCCAGGGCCTTGTAGTCGAGCTTGTGGTAGTTCACCAGCGCCGAGAAGCCGTCCTTGAGGCCGTCCCAGATGTGCCAGATGAAGGGGCGGTTCTGGAACAGCTTGCAGTGCTGAGCGAAGAATTTGTCGCGCAGCCAGCTCTCCAGGTCCTTGCCGGCGTGGTCGACGCTCTCCAGCAGTTTGCCGCGGGTGGTGGCGGACCACTGGTCGCCGTAGGCGTCGGCCAGCAGCGCCTCCAGCCGATCCACGGCGCGCCGCTCGCCGCGTACGGCGGGCAGACAGACGATGCCGTCGCGGTCGGCATGGTCGAGTAATTCTTCACAGCAGTTGACCCACTCACGTTGTTCCTCGGCCAGCTCCATCTCCGGGTCCTTCTCTGCCGGCCAGCGGTAGCCCAGCAGCCGGGCCACGGCGACCTGCAGTACGGTGTCGTCGGTGCGCAACGTGCCATGGGCGGTGCATTTGGCCTCTTCGTCCCAGACCACCGAGCCGCAGGGGTGGCCGTGGTAGATCCACTGTACTGGATCGTTTGAGAATGGTTTATTTATGTCTGGGAACGGAATGTGGGACTCTTCCCAGGTGTTGGGGTCATAAGGTACTGCGAGCATGGTTTTCACTGACGCAGCAAATCCTGATTCAATCTTTAAAAGCTCTTCGGCAAATACTCCAGAGCGAACGTATCTCCATATCCTTTGAATGTCGCTGCTGTTCTTTGGGATGACAACGCAACAGTTTTCTCCATAGATTTGCCCGGTGTAAAGGGTGGCTCTCTTCTCTCCTACAAGGCTGATTACAATTCCTTTATGGCCCCAGTTTGGCTTTCCGCTTCGCCATTGCTGTGCTTTGTGGTTTAAGTGCCTTACAGATTTGGCAAGTTCAGCCATTCTCCCCCTTTCCTTCTCCCAAAGGACGATATCTTCACGGCCAGAGAATGCTGCGGTGGTTGCTGGGGCTAGTTGATAATACTCCCAGTCTGATGAGGGCAGCTCTCTTTCCCAGTGCTTCTTGTAAAAGGCGATTCCATCGCCTACACCTTGCCCATGTAGAGCATCCGCATAGTCACGCAAATAACCAGCTGATGCTGATGCTCCCACTCTGATTCTAAGTGCAGGGTCAGCGGTTATATCGGCGATATCGATTTTTTCTGCTGAATTCTCTAGCAAATTAAAAATGATACTCTGCGTTCCATCTGTTTTCTCAATATCGATAAAGTTGATTTTTCTTTGAGTGGAGTTATTTATAAAATAAAGTGCTACGCTAACCACTTCTCCAGTGATTGCCTCAAATGCTCCTGATCCCAGCCTGGCCACTAAAGGAACGCCATGCTCGTCAAGTAGGCGCTGCCTAAGGTTTGTATAGCCTTTTTTTGTAAGCATGCTTTGCATGGAAACTGTTGCCATGATGCCACCATGGTCAAGTGATTTTATCCACCGGGATATCATCATGGTGGCTAAGTCTTGCTTTGAATCTGTGTAAAAATCATCAGCAAGTTTGGTTAGTTGTTCGGGCTGAGAGCCCCTTTTCAAATATGGGACATTGGTGGCTATGAGGTGGTACTTTCCAGAAAGTAGTTTTGCGGATTTTGCAGTCCCTTTGGCGACGATAGATAATTCATTTTTATTGTCATCGCTATAGTTTTCCAGTGTGCTTTCGATGATATTTGAGACCTCTCTCCAAGAGGTCTCAAAAAGAGTTCCACTCCCGAGAGTTTTTCCAGGGTCTATTAAGCTGCCAAGCTGAGGGGCTAGTTTAAATTGATCATATAGCTTTTCTAAAGCGTTGCTTAAGTTATTGTTGTTTTGGGAAAGATCTAGCCACGTACTTTTTCTCACGGATATAGGCAGGCCGGAACAAGCCAGATGAAGCTCCGGCAGACTGCGGTAGCCGCCGGCATCCGGATAGCGCCAGGCGGTAAGGGCCAGGGCGAAGGCGGCGAGTTCCACGCAGCGCTGGTCGATCTCCAGCCCGTGCAAGTTGTCGCGCAGCACGGCATCCACGGCATCACGAGCGTTCAAACCCTCCAGCTCCATGCGCATGGGCACCAGCATCAGCAGGGCGGCGACAAGGAAGTGGCCGCTACCGCAGCAGGGGTCCAGGGTCTTGAGCTCGGCGAGGCTCTGTGGCCAGGCGTCGAAGGTGCCGGCGGCGGGCGTCCAGTGGCCGGCCTCTTCGTCTCTGACGAAGCGCAGATACTCCAGCGGCACGCCGGGCAGGCTGGCCTTGTCGCGCAGCGCCTGCTCGCTTGCGGCGCTGGCCAGGTCGGCTTCCGACAGTCGGCGGGCAGCTCGTCGGCGCCGATCTTCACCTCGGAGCGGTTGATGCGCTCCTTGTTGTCGGTCTGCCAGAACTGATAGACCCAGCCCAGGCTGTCGCTGGCGTGGAAGACCTCCACCGGCAGGCCGGCCAGCAGCGCCTCCAGCTCGCGCTGGTATTCGGCGGCCAGGGTGAGCTCGAATACCGGGCTGTCGACGCGAAACACCTGGGGCAGCATGGTGCTGGCCAGCCGGGCGGCCAGTGCCCAGCCGCTGGCATGGCCTTCCTCTTCAGCCAGCTCCTCGCACTCTTCCAGGGTAACGGCCACGCCGTCGTACATCAGCAGCTCGTTCTCGGCCAGGAAGCGGGCGAACAGCATGCGGTGCCAGTGCTCGTAGGCGATTTCGCCGATCAGCCGGGTGACCGCCTGGGCGCCCTCCTTGAGGGGGTCGCCCAGGCTGCGGGCATGGGCGCGAAGCCGGCGGCGCAGGGCGCGCTGGTTGTCACTCAGGTAGCTGGGCGGGGTCTCCTCGCCGACGCCGAGCTGCTCCAGGGCAGCCTCGGCGGCCTGTTCGGCGACAGGTCGCGCCTTGCGCACGGTGCGGTCGAGTTGGTTGCGGAGTGTCTTGTCTAGTGGCTGCATGCTGCTGTCCATGTAGTTTCCTTCCACGGTATCCCTGCGAATGCGTGTTCTATTGCATGTGAGCATTGTTGTGCGCATTGGGCGGCGTTTAATGCTCAATCTAATGCGCAGCGCATTGCGCTACGTATTGCGGTATTCGTAACGGGCGTGTTTGCCCTTACCGGGGGGCTGGATCTGTGGGTTCTCTTCCCGTAGCTCGCGCATCAGGCGATAGGCGTGGTTGCGGTCGAACCGGGTGATCTGGCGGATCTCCTTGTTGCTGAGACCCACCTCACCGCGCTTGGCGCGTTCGATCAGGATGCTGAGTACCCGGGTCTTGGCGGCATCCCAGTCGATGCGGCGGCGTGTCTCCGCGTTGCCATCGGCACGAAGCCGTGCATAGAGTTCGGGGTGAATGCTCCAATAGGCCCCGCGACCGCTCCCCCCATGCTCCACGTAGCCCTGTCGCTCCATATCGGCGAGCAGCTCTCGGGTTTCAGGCTCGGTGCGCTGACAGAGCCCCGCTGCCGTGGCGGTATCCACCTCGGGGTGCTGCAGGAAATATTGCAGCAGCAGCAGCTGATCGACCCCGAGGCTGAGGCCGCGCTCGCTCTCTTCGG
Organism: Halomonas salsilacus; assembly: GCF_051216275.1. Taxonomy (NCBI): domain Bacteria; kingdom Pseudomonadati; phylum Pseudomonadota; class Gammaproteobacteria; order Oceanospirillales; family Halomonadaceae; genus Halomonas; species Halomonas salsilacus. Next base: position 96,882 of record NZ_JBPKAQ010000009.1, on the reverse strand, counting down.
CCACAAACTGCCGAAACGCGGCATTGATCTCCCGCTTGTGGAAGATCACTGCCACGGAGTCGCCGATCTCGCGGATCACCGGGGGCTCCTTGCCTTCCATCAGCATGGCCTCAAACATGCGGCTAACGCCGAGGTTACTGCGATTGACCAGGCGCAGCTTGACCAGTGCATCGACCAGCAGGGGGTTACGGGCGGCGGGCTGGTGGTGGAGGATGTTGTGCTCACTGATACCGGCGATGAAGCCACCGTTGTTGCTGATCTCCAGGCGCTGGGGGTAGAGCTTGACCATCACGGGGCCGGCAAGGCGCAGGTCTCCGTGACAGAAGGCATTCATCAGCGCCTCACGCACCGCGACCTCGGGCCAGGTACGGTATTCGAAGTGGAACATGCCCTGCTGCACGGTGGTGATGGGGTTGAAGGGCACCAGCAGTTCCTCGATGCGCTGCACCGAGAGGGGCAGGGCACTGACGCGGTCCTCGCGAATGCCGTAGTCGGTATCGGAGCGCATCTGCAGGAAGGTCCACAGGTGCCCGGGCACATGCTCGCGCAGCGCCTCTTCGGTACCTGCCAGCAGGATGGCGGCACGAGTGACCTGCCCCTTGCGAATCAGTCCCAGGCTATCGAGTAGCTCGCGGCCGGAGCGGCGCAGGAGTTCGTCGGGGGCTCTTTCACGCTGAGCGAGGTTGCGCAGTGCTTCCAAGGCAACGGGAGAGAAGAGCGTATCGTCGACGGGGCCCAGCGTCTCGGCGGTGTAGTCGGTGTCTCCGGTCTCCACGCCGATCTTGCGGCGCTGGGTGCCGGTGAGCGGCTTACACTCCTTACCGATGCGTATGGTGCCGCCACCTTTGGTGTCGGTATGGGGCGGTATGCCCTCATGCACTTGCATGATCAGCACACGGCCGGTGCCTTCCGGCACGTGGAGCTCCTCGAACACCGGGGTGATATGCGGGTCGGTCTGGTCGTAGACGGCTTTCTTCAGGATATTGACGTCGATTTCCTGGGGTACGCCCAGCACGGCCTGCTCGCGCCCCGAGATACGGTCGGCCACGCCGAACACCACGCTGCCTCCTCCGCCGTTGGCCATGCAGATGGCCATCTCGACTACCTTCCTCACAGCTTTGTCGCGGCTTTGGGTATCCCACTGCTTGAAGTCCAGGTCCTGGTCTTCCAGGTCGTCTGCGATGCAGTGCTCCAGCTCCTCCAGCAGCGCTTCGATATCACGGCGTGATCTCATGGTCCGTTTGCCGCTCCTACTGGGTAATTACCGGCCCGTCCTGCAGGGCCTCGCGCAGCTCACGGCGAACATCCTCCAGCCAGGCGTCGATGTCGGCCTCGCTCTTGAGGGTGCGGCGCGGCAGGCTCACGAACTGCACCTCGGGCTCCATCTCCTCGGCGGCCTTGACCAGTACCTCGTCGAAGCGGCTGGGCAGCGCGGCAATGCGGTCGGCCAGGGCGTCGGGGCGCACATGGTTCAGGGTCTCAAGCACCTGGTCGGTGCCGCCGAGGGTGATCTCGGGGGCGTCGTGGGCCGTCAGGCGCTTGGCGGCCAGCAGGTCGTGGCGCTGGTCCGGCGAGAGCTGCTGCCAGTTGTCGTCGGCCTCCAGGCGTTGCATGCCGGCGGCGTGCTCTGCCTCATAGCGCTGCTGCAGCTCGTTGAAGGTGTCGCGGAACTGCTGGGTGAGGTTGGCCAGCAGCGGCTGTACCGGGTCGGGGTCATCCAGCAGCGAGCGGTGCTCGCGGATCTGGCTGACCTGGGCCAGCAGCGGCTCGGCGTCGGGCAGGCTCTTGGCGTGGCCGGCCAGCTGCTTGAGGGTGGCCCAGGCGGGGCGTCGCTGCTTGATCTTGTCGGCAATGGCCTGCCACTCGTCGATGGCAGCCAGCAGCTCGGCCTGGTTGCTGACGATGGCCTTGAGCTGGTCGTTGCCGCTGCTGGTGCGCACGGCTTCCAGGGCATCCAGGCGCGGGGCCTCCGGAGCCGGCGGCTCGCCACCCGCTTGCTCCGCCAGGGTTCGGAGCTTGTCGGCGAACTCAGGCGCCTTGGCCGACTCTTCGCCGGACTTGGCCTGCACGCCGAGCTTCTGCATCACCTTGCGAATCTTGATGCGCTCCCCCGCGGAGATGGTCGTGGCCTCCACGCGGAACTCTGTCTTGCCGATGGCGCGACGGTCGAGCTCCTGGGGGGCAGTACCATCGGCTGTACGGATCTGGCCGGCGACCAGCAGTACCTGCAGGGCACCATCGATGGCGTCCTGGGGCCAGCCATAGTCGCCGTGCTCGAAGTGGTCGCGGATCTCGCTGCCCTTCTTGCCGTTGCCGAGGTAGCTCAGGACCGCCTTGCAGACGGCGTGACTCTGCGGATCGCCGTCGTAGCCCACGGCCTTGAGAGCATCGGGAGCGCCCTGCTTGGCCTTGGCGTAGACCTTGTCCCAGCCGGCGTGATCGGCCAGGTGGAACTTGGGGTGCAGACGCGCCAGGGCGTTCTCGGCGCCTTCCTGGATGGTGTCGCGAAGGGTAGCCCCGACGATCTCGTTACCGCCGCCCTGGAACACCTGGGCGCCATTGAAGGCCTCGTCCAGCAGCTCGCGAATGCGCCGCTGGGCGGCATCGCGGGTGGTCTGCATGGCGGCTCGTGCCTCTTCCCCTTCGGGGGTGCCGGGGGTGCCGCGGGTCTCCAGAGTGGCGCTGGCGGCCTTGAACTCGATCAGCTGGTTGCGCAGCTCATCGGCGGAGCGCTTGGGAATGAACACGAACAGGGTGGGGGATTCCGACCCTGCCTGACGGGCATCGGCACGTACCTGGCTGATGTCATCGGACCAGCCGTTGCGCACCCAGACGTAAAGCCTCTCGGCGGCATCCTTGGGCAGTCTCATGTCAAAGACCGGCGAGAGCGGGCGCGGCACCCTGGACTCGCCGTGGTTCACCGTAAGGTTGCCGACCTGCTTGGCGAAATGCTGACGGATCAGGTCGTCGCGCTCGGTCTCGATCTGGTGCGTGGCGTTGCCCAGGGTGCTCTTGTGGGAGAGGAAGGCGTCGTTCCAGGCGGCGCTCTCCTCGGTCTGGATGCGGTACTCCTCGCCCACCTTGATGATGAACTCGCAGGCGTCGAGAAGGCCCGGCAGGCGGCTGCGCAGCGAGCTGCTGCCGGCCTTGAGGTCATCGACCAGCAGGTCGGCGATATTGGCCAGGGTAGGGTGCAAGCCGAGCTCGGTATTGGTGCTGGCGACCTTGTTGATCAGGAAGACCACGGCACAGGCGCGGGCCATCAGCTGCTCGTCTTCGCTGCCGTTACGCCACTGCTGGGTGGCGTCGTGGAGCTTGCGCGGCAGCATGCGGAACTGCAGCAGCTTGTCGGTGGCGTCGAAGTAGAGGTAGTCGCCGGGGATGATGTTGCCCAGAGGCGCGTCCAGGTTGGTCTGGATCGCCTTGTGGATCATGCTGAGCTGGTTGCGCAGCTGGCTGTCGGTGCCGGTCTGGTCGAGCACCCGCAGGGCGGCATCCCAGAAGCGACGGCGCACCGGCAGGATGGGGTAGTCCTGGGCGAAGTGGCGGGTGTCCTCTTGGCGGTGGGCGATGGAGGTCTCGGCCAGGTGGCGTGAGATCTCACCCAGGTTGCTCTCCATCACCTCGCTGACGGGGGCCTTGGCTTCGGGCTTCTTGGCCAGCACCACCTGGCGGATGACGGCGTCGACGTCGGCATCGGAGAGCTCGATGCGGGTGGTGAAGCGGCCCTGCAGGCGTGCCAGGTTGCGGGTGCCGGTGATGGCGGTCTGGCCGGTACCGATGAACATCAGCCGGCTGCCGATCTCCTTGCAGCAGGCTTCCACCGCTTCCTGAACATCGATGGAGCGCTGGCCGTCGGTGCCGATGTATTGCTGCACCTCATCCAGCACCACTAGGGTGAGCGGCATCTTGCCGTCGCGACTTAGCGCCTGGCGGATGGCCTTGAGCATCTCGTCGCTGCTGATGTCGTTGACGTGGGGGTAGAGGTGGCTGAGGGTCTCAGTGAAGGACTCCACGCCGCCGAAAACTTTCGGCTTGGCCCGGGCCAGTGCTTCATGCAATGACTCGGCGACGTAGAAGTTGTCGAGCTCCTCCTGCCAGTCGTCGCCGCGGCTCACGACGTCCTCGCGTACCTGCTCAAGGATGCCCTCGTCGCGCAGCCACATCACGAAGCGGGCGACTGGATAGTGCTGGGGCAGGCCGGCAGCCCGGAAGATCACCGAGAGTAGCGCCAGGCGCACGCTCTTGTCGCGGGAGCTGGCCCCCAGGGTGCCGGAGGCGGCAAACAGGCCGCCGTGGCGCTTGCCCTGGGTGGAGAGCTCCTTGAAAAGGTCCAGGATCTCCTGAGGCAGATGGACAAGGCCACGGGCGGTGGCACCGTCGTCGAGGGTGACGTCTTCCCACAGGTTGCGCAGCATCTTGGCCATGTGGGATTTGCCTGAACCGAAGAAGCCGCTGATCCATACGCCGGGCTGCTGGGAGGCACCGCCGCTCAGGTTGCGCAGGTATGTGTCAAGGATGTCCTGCATGCCTCTGGCATACTGGCCGTCGCAGACGAAGGTCTCCAGCTCATAGCGCAGCACCTTCTGGGCTCGGTCGCTTCTGTCGTCGTTGACATAGGCGACGCCCTCGTTGACCAGGCGCTGCTGGGATGGGTCCTTGGCGTAGATATCGCGGTTGCGCATGCGTCCTTTCCCCTGCGGTAGCGAATTTCGAATTGGTGCGGGCGGTGGCTCAGCGGGCCCCGTCGGCGGTAATCGGTGTGGCCAGGTAGTTCCAGCCGTCGTAGCCGTCCAGCAGCCGGTAGTTGTTGTTCTCGAAGCTGCCCGGGAACAGCACGGCGAGTCGGCCGTTAACGTGAGGGGCCAGCCGCTCGACGACTTCCTTGACCTTCAGCAGGCCAAACAGACTGCCGACGCCATACAAGGTGACGACGTGATTTTTGCCGGCACCCTGGGTAGATAGCTCGGCGGTGAAGCGTGCTTCCAGCCAATCCAGATAGCGATGTATCACCGTAGCCAGCTTGGCCGGAGACCTGAAGTACCCTTTGGCATATTTCTGCTCGGCCATCCACAGGGCGAAGGTGTCGGTCAGGTCGAAGGCCATCCACTCATGGCCGTTCTGGCGCGTGACAAGCTCGAACTCGCCGAGGTTGGCGCGCAGGCGAAGCTCCTCGGTTTCCGGGTAGACGCAGAAAACGACACGTTGGGCCGCCGCGGCGTCGTCGCGCCAGGGCAGGGCGATGAAGCGGCCGTATGAGTCGATCAGGCGCTTAACCTTGCTCATGGAAGATCTCCTGCTGGGCGGCAGTGGCGGGTTCATTGCTCTTCAGTGCCTGGCTGACCACCTGGGTGAGGGCCGGGAAGTCGATATCGATCACGTTGTCGACCCGGCGCATCACCATCCAGCCCTTGGCCGAGGCTTGGGCTGCCAGTTCCAGCAGACGGTCATGGCTGGCGTCCAGCAGCTTGCACCAGGGGCTCTGCAGCAGCAGCTCGCCCCGGCCGCCCTGCAGCCAGGCAAGGTAGAGTGCATAGGCCACGGTGCCTGTCGCAGGTTCTAGATGAACCCGCACTCTCTTGATTGGGCCAAGCAAGTAGCCGACTTGCACCAGGCTGCTATTGACCCGCTGGGCGATGGATTCTCGGGTGACCGAGCTGAAGCGCCCCGGCCAGCGCTGCTCGATGGCCTCCTCGACTGATTCGCGCGTGATCGACGTGCCCAGCGGCTTGGCGAGAATGGCGGGGGCGAGATCCTGGAGCAGGGAGTCTCGGGCAGACGCTGCCAGCAGAGCGAGCTGGGGTCGTGCGGCCTCATCCCGCGACCAGAAGTAGCGCATGCCGGCGTAGATGGGGTTGGCAGGGTCGAGACCATAGAGATCGGCCAGGTGGCTGGCCGTGAGCTTCCGACTACGACCAGAGCGCTTGGCCAGACAGTTGGCATCGCGGATAGCGGCCAGGTACTCATCCTTGCTAGCCGCATCGGGGACGTGGTCGAACAGGGTGTTCAACTCGCTGAGCATCAGGGTGCGGGCCGTATGGGTGCTGCCCTGCTGGATCATGAAGCCCAGCCGTTTAAGGGTGGCCTGATCACGCATCGGTCTTGCTTCCCTCGCTGGCACCGCCGTTGCGGACCCAGTCGTCCACCTCGTTGCGCTTGAACTTCCATAGCCGCCCGATGCGGTGGGCGGGCATTGCTCGCTCGGAGATCCAGCGATAGACGGTGTCTCGCTTCACGCCAAGGTACTCGCCGATCTCATCGACGGAGAGCCAACGGTCTTCCATGTTTCCACCACTGCAGCTGGTTTTGACAGACTTTAGCAGAGTTTGAGATGGGTTTGTGCTGACTGGCACGAGACGGTTGCCCTTCAGCAGGGGGCCTTTGATAACCCCTTACGCCACGGCTTAGCGCATTTGTTTGAGCTGATGACACCTTGGTCGCATCATTGCTTGGTAACTGGGGCCGTACTACAGCCGGGAGCAACTATGAAAAATGTCAGCATGGTGGTCGCATGTGTCCTGGCTAGCGCCGTTGGGGCAGGAGCGTCGACATATGGTGTGTTGTCGTTCTTGCCTTGGAACGAAGATTCGGAGATAAGCCAATCACATGCCACGGAGGTTGAGCGCTTACGACATGTCGAGCAGGAGCTGGAGCAGGCGCATCACGACCTCGAAACCCTGCGGCAGGAGGTAGCGGAGTCGAGGGCACGAAACGACATCAGTGAAACCGTACGCCAGCGTCAAGCCGAGGAGCATGCCCAGCGTCAGCGCGAGGTGGCCACTCTTCAAGCCGCTGAGGCGGCTCGCCAGCGGCTTGGACATGCTATCGCCGGCAATAGCGCCGTCGTTGGCAATGCGCAACAGGGACAGGAGGTGGCCTACGCCTTCATCAACCGTGTGCGCCGCGAGGTAGAGGAGGCCTGGGTGATGCCTGCCGATGCGCCTAACCATCAAGTCGCAGAGGTTGCGGTGCGTCTGGGTCCCTCCGGTGAGCTTTTTGGGGCTTCGATCACCCGCAGCAGCGGTGACCAAGCTACTGATCGTTCAGCGCTCCTGGCTGTGGAAGCGGCAGCGCCTTTTTCCGAACTTCAGGAGTTGCCAGTTGGTCTGCAACGTGATTATCGCCAATTCAATTTGCGTTTTTCACCGGGCGATGTTCGATGATATTGCAAAGTTCTGCGCGATAAAGAATCGAGTTATGAGCCGGAGATGGGGTTGGTAAGTTTGTTGGTGATGACGGCGGAATAGCCGATAATAATCCGGACTGAGCCCCACGCTTTTCAACGTGATGTTGATGACCCAGCCCATCACCGGCCAGGTGCTCGGACGTGCCGCGCCCATCGCCGGGGTTGTTACCCGGCCGCTGTTCGGCAGCCGCGTCCGTGCAGGCGTCCCCAGCCCCGCCGATGATCACCTCGGCGCCGACATCAACCTGCACGCCTACGTCGTGAAGCACCCGACAGCGACCTTCTTTGTCCGCGCCTAGGACGATTCCATGCGCGGGGACGGTATTCACGACGGCGATCTGCTGGTGGTCGATCGCAGCCTGGAGCCCGCCCTCGGCCTCGTGCTGATCGTGGCCCTGAACGGCGAGCTGACGGTGAAGCGACTTGAGCACATCGGTCATCGGTCCTACCTGACCGCCAGCAATCCGAGATACCGACCGATCCCGCTGACAGGACAGGAAGCCCAGGTATGGGGCGTGGTGACCCATGTGGTCCATGCCCTGGGAGGCGGGCTGGCATGATCGCCCTGGTCGACTGCAACAACTTCTACGTCAGCTGCGAGCGGGTCTTCGATCCGCGGCTGGAGGGGCGACCAGTGGGGGTGCTCTCCAACAATGACGGCTGCGTGGTGGCCCGCTCCAACGAGCTCAAGGCACTGGGCGTGGAGATGGGCGCGGCCCTGCACCTGTTGCCACCGCACATCCGCCGTCAGGCGGTGCTGCTCTCCAGCAACTATGCCCTCTACGGCGACATGAGCCGCCGCGTCACCGCGACGCTGAGCGAGTTCTCGCCCCACGTCGAGGTCTACTCCATCGACGAGAGCTTCGTCGGCTTCCAGGGCTTCGACCAGGCGACACTCGAGGCACGTGGCCATGCCCTGCGCCAGACCGTGCGCCAGTGGACCGGCATCCCTGTCTGCGTGGGCTTTGCGCCGACCCGGGTGCTGGCCAAGCTGGCCAACCGGGCGGCCAAGAAGATCCCTTCCTACGAGGGTGTCTGCAAGCTCGAGGCGGATGGCTCTGACACTCGGTCGCTGCTGCAGCAGTTGCCGGTCACCGAGCTGTGGGGCGTGGCGAGGCGCACCAGCGAGCGCCTGGCGCTGATGGACATCTAGACCGCCTGGGAACTGCGCGAGGCCGATCCCAAACGGATCCGCCGCGCCTTCTCGGTGGTGATGGAACGCATCGTCTGGGAGCTGCGAGGCCGTCCCGCTATCCAGCTCGACGACATGGCCGCACCGAAGAAACAGATCATGGTGTCGCGCTCCTTCGGTCGCATGACCAGTGATCCCGCCGACCTGCGCGAAGCCGTCCGACAGCACGCCGCCAGGGCAGCGGAGAAGCTGCGCCGACAGGGCGGCGTCACCAGCGCGGTGATGGTGTTCGTGCGCACCAACCCTTTTCAGCTCGAGCACCCGCAATACCGCAACAGCGTGGTGGTGCCGCTGATACGCCCCACCGAGGACACTCGCGACATCGCCCAGGCAGCGGCGCATGGCCCGCAGGCCATCTTCCTCGAGGGCTACCGATACCAGAAGGGCGGCGTGATGCTGCTCGACCTCAGCGCCGACGAAAGCCGTCAGCTCTCGCTCGACGAGACGCCGCAGAGCGAGGCCGACCGTCAGCGCAGCCAGCGGTGATGGCCACCCTCGACAAGCTGAACCGTGAGTTGGGTCGAGATACCGTCAGGCTAGGTTTACCTAGACAAGGCAATGCCTGGGCGTTAAGGTGTGAACGAAGGACGCTGAGGTATACAACACGGCGGGGGGAGCTGGTCAGGGTTAAGTCGTGAATCCGCCTAATTCATGAGGCGGGTTTTAGAGAGGTGGCCGACTGTTCCCGTTACCCTCGTTTGCGACACTGCCGGGAGCTCGATACCTGGCAATCGTTGGACGCTCGCCGCACGCTGAGCCGTATGTGAAGTATCCCCTTCGGCTCGACCTTCACCGCTAGGTGAGCACAAATCATGATCTCCAATCCCTCTAACCACGCGAACTAGCGCTGTAGTGACATCCAATAGAGATTTTTCCAGGTAGGAGGTTTTCGAAGGAAGGCCGACGGGCTCCATGCGATGTTGATGTCTATCTTTTCTCAAGATAATACTGAAGCCCCTGGTGCTGCCAACACCAGGGGTTCGTCTTTTTGAGAGTCACCTTCCCGCCAAGGGTATAGGTGATTCCATGTTGATCCGCTTTATGCTTTTCGCGAGCCATCAGAGCGCGGGCTGCCCGAAGTCATCCCATGCTTCTCTAAAACCTGTTGCACTAAAAGGTATAATCCTGTCTTGAAACTGAACAGGAACGTAATTTCGATCTTTGAACTGCCTGACAGTATAATCTCTGCCTGCATCTGTAAGGATTATAAAGACGTTTGCTAAATCTCCTCCATCATCTCTTCCACAGTCACTTAATACTTTCACATTCTGTTCTTTAATTCTTATTACTGTTTCAAAAGAGTTGCCCTCACGACAGGATTCTCTTGTTTTAAAAGCAATTGTTGGACCAGAGCTGGCTGACAAAATTCTTGCCTTATAAATTATACTTTCCTGGCCATCATTACCATTAGATTCTTTTGTTACTAACCTAACCATTGAAGCCCCATTTCTTGTCTCTGAAAAGCTAATTATATCAGCGCGAGAGAACTGCGTGAGATTAAGTTCTCTAGCAAAGCTAGCATCATTAAGTAAGTCTAACGATTCATAGGCGAAAGACTTTCCACAAAAACCTAACACAGCTATCATTCCAATCATCAGCCCCTTCATATTGCTCTCCTTGTTACTTATCATCTTATGTGGTGAATATAATATTTCCCTCTAGATCCCTTGCCACCCCGTCTTCGTACGTCCCAATCATGATTTCAGCCTGTGTCAAACGAAGAGGGAAATCCTCCCGCATTGCTGGCTTACAATAAAGCTCGCCATCATCTATCCTAATTACATTCCCTGCGTTTGTAGGTTTGAAAAATCTTCCTTCCACTTTGCCTATCAGGTTTGAATTTTCATCATAAGCATCCATGACGCATACCCCTATTGAATTAATTGTTGTTATTTTGTGGCTTCCTACCCGTAGAGGCAAATTTATTTTCCCTTCTCTATCCCCTGAATCCGTGAGACTGGCCCTTGAAGTGCTTCTACCTGTGATCTCTCGGTAGTTGCCAAGCTCAAGGCTTCTATCTCAGTGAGGCGGTAACCAGAGGTGGTGGTGATGCAGACGCGCTTTTGAATTGAGTCTCTACCCGCGACCACGCGGCTTCGCCGCCAGACCAACCCCGGGCAGCTCGGCTGACGCCATGCTACCTCGGTGGCTGACTTCACCGCTCGCGCCTTCCTGGCCTCGCCACGCCAACCCCCGCCTGGCTCGGCCCGTCAGGCACGTCGCTGGCTTGGCGCATGTTTTGGGCTTGGCCCCATGGCCCGCTTGCGGCCTCGGTCGTGGCGGCTCGCCCAAACCCCGGCCAGCCGGCCACGCCTCGGCCACGGCGCTGTGTCGGCGAGCGGGTCGCGCTTCGCGCCACCCTGCCCATGGACACGCGCTCCCTGACCTTGCCCCTCAACACGCCCCCGGCTTCGCCGGAGGCTACCTGACTGCCATCAGCCGCCCGTGCTGATGTACCCTGGCGCTTTCGTTTTCGCTACGCCGAGCCACGCATGCACCAGGCCACCTACCGTCACTACCCTAGCTTCACCCGCCGCTATGTGCGCTCTGTGATGAAGATGATGGGCTTGCCCAAGAAGCCCAAGGTCGAGGCCGATGTCTTTGCCAGCCTGCTGCAGGATCAGGAGCTCGCGCTCTCCATCAATGGCGAGGTGCTGATGCTCGAGTGGCACCACGCCCGCGAGGGCAGGGTGGTGGTGCCGGAGCCGACGTTGTCGGAGTGGCTGCAGTCGGTGAAGCTCAGCCAGGTGCAGGGTGACGCTTGGTCATGGCCCCTATAGTGCAGCGCGCTGTTATTCTCCACAGATCGTCTGTATTGTATCGCTTAAAGCTTGTAAGCCGGAGGTGGGAAAGATAAAAATAGTTATCAATAACACAGGGATAAGGTGTTAAGATAACAAATGCAGACCTTCGGCCGCCAGTGCCTGATGTTGATGCAGTCTTTCCCCATGAGATGTAAAAAAATTCTAGGGTGAGTCGGAGCTCACCTATATTCAGCCAACCTCAAGGAGCGACATTTGGAAATCCAAACTCAGCAAGTTGCCGTGATATGTACCTCTCACGTCTCTGTGATGGACACCCAAGTAATCATTAAACTCTTGAAGGAAGGGAGTCTCACTGGCATGGACTTGGGTGGAGGCTGGTTGCTCAGCACTGCACCGCTTGGGGAGGTCGCTGAGCTTGCTGTGCCCACGCTAAAACCACTAGTCGAGTGCTTTGCTGAAAAGGGTTTCGACTGGGTGATTTTTGACCGAAACGCAGACGAAGTCGACGGACTTCCTGTCTACGCGTGGTAGATAAACTATCACATTGAAGTCGCTATTTAAGTTCCTAGTTCAGTCCATTTGTGATGACTCGGCCGACCTTGCCCTGGTCACTTAGAGGTGTAAACAGACTTATCTGCCCGGCCGCTACGAGAGCTTCCTGGGCGCTCACGGCAATCCCAACGGCGTCGACATGCGCGGCATCGGCGAGCCGTGGCTGATGGTGGCGATCCACAATCCGCTGGACACCCAGCCGAGCGTCAACCCAACCATGCTGCGCGGTGCCTTCTCGCCGCAGCAGATCAGCGACTTCATCAACCGCGAGGCGATCGAGCACGCCGGCGGTCGCGCCGCCCCGCTGGCGGACGAGGAAGGCATGATCCTGCGCGAGGTGGTGCGTTACGTACTCTCACTGGGCATGTACCTCTCCGTAAGCGCTCCAGCAACCCCATCTTCTTGAGCAGAGCAGCGTCGGTCAGACTGGTGATCTCTGATGGATAGGAGGCACCATGAACGAGCTGACCTCGACGCAGGCCTACTGGCTGGGCCATCTGTTCCATGCGTCGTCTCGACAACTGACACTGAGCGAGTACGCCGAGGAGCAGGGGCTGGAACTGGCGGCGCTCCTGGCGTGGGAGCAGCGCCTGGTCGTGCAGGATATGCCGGTGCCGCCGCGTCATCGGCCGCTGCGCTTCATCGCTGTGGAGGTGGCCCGATGATCCGGCCGGACACCGGACTGCGGGTCTATCTGTGTCGCGAGCCGGTCGACATGCGCAAGCAGATCGATGGGTTGGCCCTGCTGGTCCAAGAGGCCATGGAGCTCAACCCCTTCGAGGAGGCGGTGTTCGTGTTCGGCAACCGCCAGCGCGACAAGGTGAAGCTGCTGTTCTGGGAGCGTAACGGCTTCGTGGTCTGGTACAAGCGCCTGGAGCGCGAGCGCTTCAAGTGGCCCGACCGGCTGGAGGGCGATACGGTCACACTCTCGGGCCAGGAGCTGAACTGGTTGCTCGATGGTTACGATCTCAGCGCCATGCAGCCGCACAAGGCCCTGGATTTTCAATCGGTTGGGTAGCCATATCACTCCCCTTGCGAGGTGGAGTTCGGTAAAATGTCGGCATGACCTCCACCGTTTCCCACACCGCCGATACCGTCAACCAGCTGCAACGCAAGCTGGTCGCCGCCGAGGCAGAGAATGATCGCCTGTTGGCCTTGATGGCCAAGAAGGAGGCGCAGTGGGAAGCCGCCAAGGCGGCGCTGTTCGAGCAGTTCCGGCTGGCCATCGAGCGTCAGTTCGGCCCCTCCACCGAGAAGTACCGCATCGAGCAGGGCGACCTCCTCATCAATGAGGCCGAAGTGGCCGTAGATGAGAAGGACGCCGCTGCCCCCGATGAGCCGGCCACGGAAGAATCCTCTGCCGAGGCTCGCCAGCCGGCTAAACGCCGCAGCCGCGGTGGTCGCGTCGCCTTGCCGCCAGAGCTGCCACGTGTCGAGGTGGTGCACGAACTCCCCGAGGACGCCCGCCGCTGCGCTGAGGACGGCACCGAACTCAAGGTCATCGGCGAGGCCATCAGCGAGGAACTGCATGTGGTGCCGGCGCGGGTCGAGGTGATCCGTCATGTGCGGCGTAAGTATGCCTGCCCGGCCTGCGAAGAGGGCGTGCAAATCGCGCCGGCGCCGGCCAAGCTGCTGCCCAAGAGTAACGCCAGCGCCACGCTGCTCGCCTACGTGGCCACCGCCAAGTACCAGGATGCCTTGCCGCTCTATCGGCAGAGCCAGATCTTTGCCCGTCATGGCGCCGAGATCCCGCGTAATACCCTGGCGCGCTGGATGGTTCAGGTTGGCGAGCGGTTGATGCCACTGGTCGAGGCCCTACGGCAGCACCTGCTGCAGGCACCGCTGATCCACATGGACGAGACCACACTGCAGGTCAATGCCGAGGCGGGCCGAGCAGCGAGTGCCACCTCCTACATGTGGCTGCAGCGCGGCGGCCCACCCGGGCAGCAGGTGGTGCTGTTCGACTATGACGCCAGCCGAGCCGGCCGGGTGCCCGTGCGCCTGCTGGGTGACTACGCCGGTCGCCTGGTCACCGACGGCTACGAAGGCTATGCCGAGGTGGTGCGAAAGAACGGCATCACCCATGCCGGCTGCTGGGCGCACGCGCGACGCAAGTTCGTCGAGGCCCAGAAGGTGCAGCCCAAGGGCAAGACCGGTAAGGCCGACTGGGCGCTCAACCAGATCCGCAAGCTCTACGCCGTGGAGAAGCAGGCCAAGGGCTTGGAGCCCGAGGCGCACCAAGCGCTGCGGGACCAGAAGAGCCGCCCGCTGATCACGCAGCTACGCACCTGGCTCGACAAGTCGCTGACACAGGTACTGCCGAAAAGCGCACTCGGCAAGGCGTTGCACTACCTGGATGGCCAGTGGACACGCCTGACGCGCTTCCTCGATGACGGGCTGATTCCGCTGGACAACAACCCGGCCGAGAACGCCATCCGCCCCTTCGTGGTGGGCCGCAAGAACTGGCTATTCAGTCACACACCGAGTGGTGCGCAGGCCAGCGCGGCGATCTACAGCCTGATCGAGACGGCCAAGGTCAACGGCCTCTCACCCTACGAATACCTGCAGTTCGTGTTCGAGATACTGCCGACGGTGGGCGAGGAAGATGACCTCGGCACGCTGCTGCCCTGGCGATGGAAAGAGACTCTACCGGTCTGACTCAGCCCAAAACAGATGGGGTTGGTGGATCGCTTACACCTCTCCGCCTACCCGGAGGCGCAGTCGAGCGGCGTGCCGACCTGGATGAAGAACAAGCACCCCGAGGGGAAGAAGGGCGTCCCGTTCGCTCAGGTTGGTGTCGACCGTGAGGATCGCGAGCTCTCCCTGGCGATGACAGCGCCGCGCTCGGTATCGCCCTACTGGCGGCAGCTGCGCGACGAGCGCTTCTACCGCGGCAAGTGGGCCGACCATCGCCGCGGCAGCCGTTACGTGCTGGTAAGCGGTTATGAGGTGGGGGCCGGCAAGACGGTAGGGGTGGATACAGTCGAGCCCTGAGCGCCGCCGAGTCACTGTCGCCCTGGGAGGGTAACTGGGAGTGGACGACGATACCACCATGGCGCTATGCCTGGCGGACGGTTTGTTCGACATCGGTGGCTTCGAGGCTGCCGACCAGATGGCCCGCTACTGGCGCTGGGCCAATGATGGTAAGTATTCCTTGGTTTTATTTACACAATGAGCCAAGCAGGAATCTCTGCCAAAGGCGGGCAATACACTACGCCACCATGGGATGTATATTGCCCCATAACCCCGTCAAGGAACCCTCGCCATGCGTCTTGCAGCTCTCATTGTATGTCTCCTGCCCCTGACCACGTTCGCAGAACCTGCCCCCACGTTTACCGCTGAGGATTTCCAGCAGGCGTTCCGCGAATGGAACGAGGCCAATCCTGGCCTACTTAAGGCGGCTGACGTCCATCGGAACGCAATCGACGATATGTGCCGTGATGCCAAGCTGGGCGAGGCATACTACAGCCTTGATGGGGAGGGCAAAGCCGACATACTCGAACTCGGGGAACTGGTCGGCTTTTTTATGAGAGCCGATCCGAACACCACACGGGAAGATGCTTGCACCCGCGCGCTTCGGCACCAACTGACCAACCAGCTCATGGGCAAGGACTAGGGTCGTCTCGCCGATGCAGGATTATCACTCCGTCAAGATCTGACCCTTTGGGCTGCCCCACAGGGTCAGATCTTGACGGGATAACCTTGGAAAACCATGCCCGGTTCACATCATCTCATCAGGGCCACGTCTCAGAACAGCCAACGTTACCGTTCTGCTGCAGACAGTGGACGCGGAGATAGGGCGCCAGAGCGCCGCATAGGGGCGTTACTCTGTACAATCAACCACAAGGAGAAGAAGCCATGGCCAAGCTACTGGAGAACGAGGAGGTGTTCGTGGGAAAAGCCCGCGTCGAGATGCAAGAGGCAATGGGGACGGGCGAACCGCTGTCCTTCGTGGCCTTCGTAGTCACCCTGCCTGAAAGCGATGAGTTCCTGCACAAGCACCAGAAGGCCAAGGGGGTGACGCTATATGAGTGGGCGAAGAGTCTTCCCGAGCTGGCCCATCCCTTTGCTCGCTTGAAGAAGGCCGTAGCGATAGCTGCTGAAAAGGAGGGCGCGGAGGTGGGCATTCTTTTTGAAACGCAGAGGCAATACGTGCTCTTCACTGACCTCCCGAAATGAACCGGCATCCTGGGGTGCGTTATGGCGGACCACTATAGCTGGCCGATGGGAATGAAAACCCTCATTTTCTGTACGTAGATAGATTTACGCGATTTCTTTACGAAAAACCACCGAAAAACGCTGCCCTGGAGAGCAGAGCAGCGCATGTAGAGAAAACGACCGTTTCGAGTAGAAAGAGCACGTGGGCGCCAACCTCAGTGATGTTGACACGAGCAAATGATCCGCGAGGCCATGGCGGAGATTTAGCGCGAGGAGGGACAGATCACCATTGGTGATAGCGCCAGGGACGACGAGTTCTCCTCGCGTCCCGGCTCCTGCTGAGGCACCCGCCTGGCAGGGCAGCGGCACCACTGCGTGATTTTGGGAAGCGGCCGGGAGCGGTAATCTCCCGGCCGAGGGGGCGGCTTACTTGCCGGCCATCTTCTTGGCGGCATCGTACTCGGCGTCGAGGCCGGACTGAGTGTCCAGCGACGGATCAATCTGCTTCAGGCCGACATGCATCATCGACAGCAGCTGCAGGCCGGAGAAATCGCCGTCGAGGGTCTCAAGCGAGTAGCGCTTGTCCGGGTCGTTGATGGAGAGACCGCTCTCGCCCAGCTTGGCGATCTCGAAGACCACCTTGGCCAGCTCCTGCTGTTCCATGTTCGCGAAGGTCTCGAAGGCGCCGGTCATGTACATCACCGCATCCATGCGCAGGCCACCGTCAGCCTTGGACTTCATGGTGTCCTGAGCCAGGCGGCTGATCGCCTTCTTGGCCTCGGTGGCGATGGGTGAGTTCGGTTCCAGCTCGATGATGCGCTGGTAGATGCCGATGGCCTGCTCGTGGTTCTGCGGGCCGAGCTCCTCCAGGTTCAGCGCCAGGCCGTACATGGTGGCGACATCCTTGGGGTTGGCTGCCAGAGCGCGCTCGAAGTAGCGATTGGCTGCCTCATGTTTGCCGCGCTTGGCCAGCAGGCCGGCCAGGTTGCGGTTGATCCACAGGTCATCGGGCAGCTTGTCGGCGGCGCTGCGCAGGGTGGTTTCGGCCTTGTCCAGCTCGCCGAGCTTCACGTAGGAGAAACCCAGCGCCGCGTGGGCATGGGCGTAGTCGGGCTCGGCCTCGGTGCAGGCCTTGAGCGGGGCCACCGACTCTTCGGCACGTCCCATCTCCGATAGACAGACGCCGTAGTTGTAGAGGATCTCGGGGTCGTCGGTCATCTCGGCCATGACCTCGAGCGCCGGAAGGGCGTCCTCGAGGAAGCGATGCTCAAGCAGGCCCAGAATGTACTGCTTGGGCTCGACGCCTTCCTGCGGCACCGCCACGCCCAACACATGACCATCCTGGACGACAATCGCCGCAGTGTAGCCCTTGGCGGCGTACTGCAGCGTGATGGTCTGGAGGACGGCATGAAGTGGTCCAATTGGAGCGGACACCCCGATAAGCCTCATAATGGAGGCCATGGAGGTGTTCATGACCAAGAAGACTCGACGTCAGTATTCCGATGAATTCAAGGCGGATGCGGTGAGCCTGGTGACCGAACAGGGGTATTCCGTATCTGAGGCCGCCCGACGCCTGGGGGTTGACCGTAGCCTGTTGGACCGTTGGCGCCGCAAGCACCGTCAGCAGGTCTCTGGCTCTCCGGGGCGGCAGGAGGACGATCGCGACGCCGAGATCAAGAAGCTCCGCGAAGAAGTTCGTAAGCTTCAGATTGAAAAGGATATTTTAAAAAACTGTTTAGGGTGGGCACCCTCTTGTCGGGTCAGAAACTCGGCGGCTGCCTATACTCAGCCTGGGTGCCAGAGGCGCAGCCGTCGGCTTTTTGGTGGTTCGTCCCCGTTAAAAAACGTGGTTCGGGCGGCGTGCTGGACTTGACAGTGGTGACGCCCGCCTCGGGTGATCCCGGTTAGGAAGGTAGACCCGTTCAGCGCCGCCTCCTCTGGCTCCCTCCGCTGGGTCCTTGAGGAGTCCGTGCCATGGCTCGTCAACCTTCTTCCCGCCGGCGTCGCAGCACGTTGCAGGTCGTGCACCCTGACGCGGCGGCGATCGATATCGGTGCACGCTTTCATGTGGTGGCCATTCCGCCGGACCGGGATCCGGAACCGGTCAGGCGCTTCGACAGCTTCACCCATGACCTCCAACGGCTGGCCGACTGGTTGGTGCAACAAGGCATTACCACCGTCGCCATGGAGTCCACCGGCATCTACTGGATTCCCGTGTTCGAGCTCCTGGAGGAGCGTGGCCTGGAGGTCATTCTGGCCAACGCCCGTGACGTCAAGAACGTGCCGGGGCGCAAGACCGACGTCAACGACGCCCAGTGGCTTCAGCGCCTGCATGCCTATGGCCTGCTGCGCGGGAGTTTCCGGCCGACACAGGAACTGGCCAGCCTGCGCGCGCTGGTCCGTCATCGAGAACGCCTGCTGGCGTATGCCGCCTCGCACATTCAGCACATGCAGAAGGCGCTGATGGAGATGAACCTGCAGCTCCATCATGTGGTGACCGATATCACCGGCAAGACCGGCATGCGTATCCTGCGCGCCATCGTCGCCGGCCAGCGTGATCCCGCGGTGCTGGCGAGCTATCGGGATTGCCGCTGCAAGTCGAGCGAGGAGACGATCCGTCAGGCGTTGGTCGGCCATTATCGCGAGGAGCACGTGCTGGCCCTGCGCCAGTCGCTTGCCCTCTACGACACCTATCATGCGCATATCGCCGATTGTGATCACCATATCGAGTCGGCGCTGAAGGTGCTGGCGGCCAATGCGGCGTTGCCGCTTACCCCGCTGCCACCGGCACGGCATGCCGAAGCGAACCGCAACGCGCCAACCTTCGATTTACGCGAGAGGCTCTTCAAGGTACTGGGCACCGACCTGACCCAGATCCATGGGCTGGGCCCCTATCTGGTGCTCAAGCTGATCGCCGAGTGCGGCATCGACATGGCCCGTTGGCCCACGGCCAAGCACTTCACCTCCTGGTTGGCCCTGTCGCCGGGCAACAAGATCTCCGGCGGCAAGCTGCTGTCATCGCGAACGCGGCGGACCAAGAACCGAGCGGCGGCCCTGTTACGACTGGCGGCCAATATCATCGGACGGACGCAGACGGCACTGGGAGCGTTCTATCGTCGATTGGCGAGCCGCATCGGCAAGGCCAAGGCGGTGACGGCCACCGCACGTAAGCTGGCCCTGCTGTTCTATAACACCTTGCGCTACGGCTGGATGTATCAGGATCCTGGCGTGGACTACTACGAAGCGCGCTATCGACAACGACTGGTGAGCAATCTGCACCGGCGTGCGAAGTCGCTGGGCTACGAACTGGCCCCGGTGCAGGCCCTCGGATAACGAGTTTCTTAGGAAGGCGGCGGCCTTCTTCGCCAAAGAGTCGAGCTGAGATACCAGTTCATCGAGTCGGAGAAGGCCACCTATCCCGTGGCCGTGTTGTGCCGGGTCATGCAGGTCAGCCGGAGTGGTTTCTATGCCTGGCGACAACGTTGCCCTGATGACCAGCGTCAGGCCCTGCAGCACGAAGTCAGAGAGATTCATCGCCAGAAGCGTGGCAGCTATGGCAGCCGTCGCATGGCCAGAGAACTGCGACGCCGCGGCTACGCCGTCGGCCGTTACCAGGCCCGTAGCCTGATGCGGGAGGCGGGTGTAGAGGCACGGCAGCGACGCCGGTGGCGTCATACAACCGATAGTGTGCACAGCCTGCCGGTGGCGCCTAACCTGCTGAACCGCCGGTTCCTGGTGGCGGAACCGAACCGGGCCTGGGTGGCCGATATCACCGCGATCTGGACGCTGGAGGGCTGGCTCTATCTCGCGGCGGTACTCGACCTCCACGACCGGCAGTTAGTGGGCTGGGCGATGGCCGAACACATGCGCACGTCGCTGGTGCTGGATGCCCTGGAGATGGCCATAGGTCGCCGCC
The DNA here is from genome assembly GCF_051216275.1 of Halomonas salsilacus. Lineage (NCBI taxonomy): Bacteria > Pseudomonadati > Pseudomonadota > Gammaproteobacteria > Oceanospirillales > Halomonadaceae > Halomonas > Halomonas salsilacus. The sequence continues at coordinate 77,113 of NZ_JBPKAQ010000009.1, read as the reverse complement.
AGCCTGAGAGCGGGTTGCTCCATCACAGCGATCGCGGAAGTCAGTACGCATCCCGTGATTACCGCGCCACGCTGGATCGGCACGGGTTCCAGGCCTCGATGAGCCGGAAGGGGAATTGCTGGGATAATGCCGTCATGGAGCGCTTCTTCGGTTCACTGAAAAGCGAGTGGCTGGCTGGCCAGCGCTACGGGAGCCGCCAGGCAGCACGGCGGGACGTGATCGAATACATCGAGATGGAGTACAACAGCTGCCGGCTCCACTCGACCCTGGGCTATCAGACGCCGAGGGAGATTGAATTGGCAGCTGCAGCTTGAAAATGTGTCCGCTCTGACTTGACCAGAACAGCATCCTCGAAGCCCGGGTCATCTCGCGGCGGCAGACCATCGAGCTTGATGTCGTCGAGGCTGCGTTTGAAGATCTCGGGGGCTTGGGGCATTGCGTCACCTGCAGAGCGAAGAAAGTGTGTTGCGCACAATGGTACCAAGGAATGTTGGCAACGTTGGAAGAGAAAGATCTCGGAGACTCGACACCCAGGGAGATACCGTCATGTGCGGCCGATTTGCCCTCTACAGCCCTTACCCGAGCCTGGCCGCGTCGCTGCGCCTGCCACTGGAGGCATCTGAGGCAGACCTGGTGCCGCGTTACAACGTGGCGCCGGGTACCTGGATCACCGCTGTGCGCCGGTTGGACGATGAGGGGCCACTGGTGCTGGATGCGGTGTGGTGGGGCTATCACCCCCACTGGGCCGGCGAGGACGCTCCTGAGCCCATCAACGCTCGGGTTGAGAAGGTCGCGACCTCAAGGTACTTCCGCGGTGCCTTTGCCCACCACCGCTGCCTGGTGCCTGCCAATGGCTGGTTCGAGTGGACGCCAGCCGATGGCAAGAAGCAGCCCCACTTCCTGACGCGAGAAGATGGTCAGCCGATCTGGTTGGCAGGGATCTGGTCGGAGCGGCCTGACGGCAAGCCAGGGTGCGCCATCCTAACTGAACCGGCGCGAGGTGTGGCCAAGCAGATTCATGACCGCATGCCATTGGCCCTGGACGCCGACAGCCTTGCCCCGTGGCTGGATCCGCAACTGACCGACCGGGAGACCATGCGGCAGGTCATCCATCACATCGATCCCCAACAGATCACCCAGTGGCCGGTGAGCATTCGCGTCAACGCGCCCGCTCACGATGACGAGAGCCTGATAGCGCCGCTACCCACACTGTGAGGGCGGCTGTGGTGCCAGGTGCGGGGGTGGCTGACAAAACGCTCTATATGAGCGTGACAGGCGCGACAGCGAATCCTGAAGCGCCCGCTCGAGAGCCATAAGAATTCGAACCGGTTCCAAGTCCTGGGTTTGTGGGTCAGCCGCTGTCTCTGGCCGCAGCCGCATATCAGCGCACAGCCGCCGTCATCCAACCAGGTCAGTATGATGGTCTCCATGCTATGTCCCACCCTGCTGGTGTCCATTAAAGAGACTGTGGGCCAGGCGACGGCGATGTGGTGTGAGCGATGTCGGAAAAACATGATGGTGTTTGGCTGACAGGATGTCAGCGCAGTCGCGGCAGCTCGTCCCAGCGTGTGGTCCAGCGCGGCGTGCGGTTGGCGCAGCGTAGCTGCCAAGCGGCCTTGGGCGAGGCGCGCCCAAACGTGACGGTACCTCGCCCCATCCTGTGGTTGAGTGCATCCAGCGTCGCCATCAGGCGGTCGCTGCGCTCGCGCTGGGCCTGGCTTTCGGGAGTGTCTAACAGTGAGAGCTGGGCCCGGTTGGCGTCCACCAGATCGACCAGCATCACGCCTGCCTTCATGAAGCGGTAGCGGGGCCGGTAGATGGCCGCGAATGCCTGACTGGCCGCCTGCAGGATGCCGCGGCTGTCGTCGGTGGGGCAGGGCAGCTCCACCACGGAGCTGGGCGAGTACTGGGGCAGGTCAGGGCGGTGGCGATTGGTCTTCAGGAAGACGTAGACGGCTCGGGCCAGACTGTCCTGCCCGCGGAGCTTCTCAGCGCTGCGCTGGGCAAACTGCCGGATGGCCTGGTGAACCTCCTCTCGGTTGTCGGTCATCCTCCCGAAGGAGCGTGACGTCATGATGCGCTTACGGGCCTCACCAGGATCATTCATCTCGATGCAGGGAATGCCCTTCAGTTCCAGGCAGGTGCGCTCTAGGGTGACCGAGAAGCGCTGGCGAATCTGCTTGGGGTCGGCCTGGGCGAGATCCCAGGCGCTGTGTACGCCCATCAACGCCAGGCGCTCCACCAGTCGGCGGCCAACGCCCCACACATCGCCCAGCTCGACCTGACGCAGCAGCGGCTCGTATGTCTCGCTGTCGGTTTTCAACACGCAGACGCCGCCGTAGACCGGCAGTTTCTTGGCCGCTCGGTTGGCCAGCTTGGCCAGGGTACGGGTCGGCGCAATCCCCACGCAGACCGGGATATGCGTGAAGCGTCGAACCTTGGTGAACAGTTCCTGGGCGTGCCGATGCATCTGCTCAGGGGCAAAGCCGTCGAAGCGCACGAACATCTCATCGATGGAGTAGGGCTCCACGCCGGCAGAGAACTCTTCCAGCACCTGCTGCACCCGGGAGGACATATCCCCATAGAGCTCATAGTTCGACGACAACAGCGTGATGCGCCGCTGACGGAGCAGTGGCTGCAACTCGAAGGCTGGTGTGCCCATAGCCACGCCCAGCGCCTTGAGCTCGTTGGAGCGAGCAATCACGCAGCCATCGTTGTTGGAGAGCACGCCCACGGGCACGCCCTCCAGCCGCGGCTGGAAGGCCCGCTCGCAGCTGACGTAAAAGTTGTTGCAGTCGATCAGTCCGATCATGGGCCTGGCCCCGGCTAGAAGGTGTACTCGTGAACCACCGCGCGTACCACGCCCCAGGCCTGGCATTCCAGGTCTGCGGCGGGGATGGGGCGGTAGGCGGGGTTGGCCGATGTGAAGTAGGGGCGGTTGCCGATCAGCTCGTAGCGTTTCACCACCAGCTCCCCCTCCACCGTGGCGACCAGGATGTGCCCGGGACGCGGTTCGATGGCGCTATCGACCACCAGCAGGTCACCCTCCGCGATGCCCAGCGCCTCCATGCTGTCGCCGGTGACGGTCATGAAGAAGGTCGAGGAGGGGCGCTTCACCAGCCGCTCGTTGAGGTCCAGGGTGCGCCCTTCGTAGTCCTGGGCAGGGCTCGGAAAGCCCGACAGCCCGGCCCGAGTCAGGGGCAGAGGGAAGGGCAGGGCCTGCGCCGGCGGCGCCGGATCTGCGGGGATGAGCTTGGCGTGTGTCATGGTGGCCTCCTCTCGATGCCTGATATTTATACAGTATCAGGCAGGCGACCCAACCTGCCAAGCCCTTGCACCACGAAGGTCGCGAGCAAGCGCAGCATGATGCTGCTAACCTGACTGAGGATTAGACATAGCAAGGGAGTGCAAAATGGAAGCTCATACTCGTCAATGTAGGCCCCCTCTACTGGCTCCGGTGGTATGTCAGCTCACGACCCAAAGCCGACATGCCGGCAAAGGCTACGGCCACCTCGATCCGTGTTATGCACCATGCACGATGATTGGTTAGGCGGATTCGTTTCACGTTAATCTGTGATGTATGAAAAAACAAAAGGTACCATGGTGATCGAATTTGACGCGATAGATGTGTGGGGTGATCAGCTCGACGATGTTCTACGACCAATCGTCTCAATCGCTGCCCTTGAAAAAATACGCGCTCAGAAGTTCGAGTACGTGGAAGATGCGAGGCAAATGCTCTTCGAGCTTTCGGAGCGTGATGAAATCGTAGAGGCTATATTGGTATGGCTTCTATCTGGTACTTTAGCTGCCTATCATGGCTCGCGTCTTACTGATGAAGACGTTGCAGAAATTCAACGAAACGGCTTGCGACCTCTGAGCTCCCACCGTCGGCGTGAGCGTTTAACTAGAGCGCTGTCGCCACATCCGCGATGGGCTGATGCAGAAGCTCGTTTGGATAGTGTGCTTGAGGCTCACGGCAAAGGAGAGCGTGCGGGCCGTCGCGAGGGCCAAGTACATCTCACACTATCGCGATCAGGATTACTCAATAGCTTCAACCACTATCTCACCCATGGAGCAGAATTTGACCAGCATGTCGCCGAGAATCTTCTTGGTCAAGAGGGGGTGGATTTATTAGGATTCGATGGAAAACCAAGGATTATAAAAGTCGCGGTTCCAGGCGCTGAAGCTCTGGCTTCTGCTCATCCGTTCTTTAGTATTGACGACCTTCGCAAACGAGGGGAAGTCCCTAACTTGGTCTCGGATTTCATTGATGCCTGGAGCTACCGTTTGTCTCATCCAGATTTTCAATCACAAACATTGCATGTCGACTCAGGTATGATGTTTCATGAAGTTGTTCCACACAAGTGGATAGTAGAAGTTGAGACCATCTCTGTTACAGCGGAGTGAGAACGAGACATGAAATCGCCTAAAAAACCGCTGTTCTTGGACATTTTTTTCGCCGCTTCGCGACTCCAAAATCTCCGCAAAGCTTTGCGTTAGCTACGAAGAAATAGATCATGTCTCCCGAACAGTTACACGTCTATACCGAAGAGGTAATGCTCCACACCTTAGTGGCGCAAAGGGAATTCGGGCGCCTGATGGAACTCTTGGTGGATCCAGAGGAGAGGCAGCGCAGAGAGGTATGGATCGTATTGCAGGCCTTTCTCGCCCATGTCGGCATGGTCTCGAAATTCTTTTTCCCGGCAACGAGGGACCCCCTTTCAGTCCAACGGGGCAAAACTCTTAGAGAGCACCTAAACGTCGCTGAAGGGGCCGCGCTTGTCGGTCGTACTGCCAGGAATGCCTTTGAACACCTAGACGAGCGGATGGATAATTGGCTGCGGACAGACAAGGCAGGCATTTTGGAGAGTGTCTTTCCGGATGAAGCAGCCTTGCGATACTTTTCCGCTGAACGCTGGGCCATTCGCAGGGTGCTCATTTTAGAGCCGCTCCAGTTCGTATCTGAAGAGCGAGGCGGCCGGACTTTCACGCTACTGGCCCCGCTGGTGCGTGAGTTGGAGCAACTTAGACGATGTTGTGCGACCCGTATAGCGAGCGACGATCCACACCACTATGTGGGTCCAAGATGAGATAACCATGAGTTGTAGCCCGCCGGGCGAAATCCATGAGGCTTTCATCCGGCTGCTTAGCTCAGTCATTAGCTTTTCAAAATGAACTAGGAGAGAAAAATGGGAATTCTGGAAATACAAGAAAAATTCGAAATTGAAGATTCAGACCTGAGCTTTGATCAATTGGTGAGAGAGGCACCAGACGAAGTTGCTGCGACAATTAATGAAAAGTCTGTGATTATCTTGCCGTCTCACGGAACTGAGAGCGCGTTTTATACTGGAACTCTCGACACGCTAGACTTCCTAAACGAGGAGGGGCTGGATGCCGACATTTATGTCAACGATGAAGAATATAAAGAGCTAGGGCTTCATGGCGCAGATATTTGGCTTGGAACATATTTCGTTAAAAATTTTGTAGTCCCAGTATTTTGCAGCGTGATAGGCGCTTACCTATATGAAAAATTGAAAGCGAAAAAAGACGATAAAGTTTCAGTTAAGTTTGTAGTAGAGAAAAAGAATGGAGAGAGTTGCGCTGTAAGTTACGACGGAAAGGTTGATGATATTGGTAAAGCAATTGATGCTGTCAAGAGAATCAGTGATGAAAGTTAGTCTTGTAACACTAGATGATACTCGACAACCTGCAGTCTCTGAACTATTGGATAAATTGTCAGAGATGAAGAAAAGAGCAGTTGCCAATGGTGATGAAGAACTTGCTAACAATTGTTGGAGAAAGGAGGAATCTCTAAAGCTAAATATTCTTTATATTGAGGCTTTCTATAAGCTTAAAAATCACGAGTACAGAGAAGCATGGTGGATTCTTGAGAAGTGTGAAATATATGCAAACTTCATTTCCGAAAACTCAAGCGAAAGTTTTTTGATCACCTCAAGGGTGGGGTTTGTAAAAGAGAAAGTTGCAAGCTGGCAATCGATATACCCTTACTGTGTTTTTGCCAGCCCCGGCTTTACCGTAGGTTATTATACCTGCAGTATTTGCAACCACAAGGTAAGACCGCGGTCCAGATGTGGTCACAAAAAAGGAAGGATCTACAATGGTGAACTATGCCTCCATGTGGCACATGATATGGAATTCTTCGAAGTATCAATAGTCACGAAGCCAGTTCAAAAATACTCGGTTCTCCATGATGATGAAACCTTAGATTTTTCCATAATAAATCACCTATTAGAGCTGCTTGACAACCCATTTGAAAACTGGGGTATGAGTTGGACGAGACAAGCATTTTCTATTGAGAGATTTGAGAGAGTGCTGCCTGAGGATAAATGCCCTTGTAAGAGTGGAAAGTCTTTTAAAGAGTGTTGCCTAAGTAAGAATGAGGTTGAGATACCTCATGTTGATTTTATTCTTTCGAAAGAACTCCCTGAAGGCAAGGATGATGTACGGTTTCCATACTAATCTACTAACAATCGGCTGCACAAGGACGCCAAAATCTACGCTGTGCTCCTATTTTTCCGCCTGTGAGTTGCAGCGTTACGTGTACATGGAAGTATCTAAATGCAGGAAGTAAGATCAAATCTGTACCCCTGTCGTCACTGCGACGAGACGGGTGTCTGTAAGTCGGGGCCGAATGGTTCGAGTTGCTTGGCCTGTGCGAAATACCACGAATTAAAAGGAAAGGAATTCGTTGGACTAGCTTGTGGTACCTGTGGGGGGCTGGGGCAGTCGGAACCGATGACTGAGCGATTGAATAAGCGAACCAAGCCGTTGCTAGCAATGGGGATCGTTTTTCTGGTTCTACTTTTTGTGTTCGTTCTGGCTCTGAGTAAGAACCCGCATTTTTCCGAGTTTCTCGCTTTCGCAGGCACCTTGATTGGCGGCGTCACTGCCTTCTACTTCAACAGCCGGAACAACACGTAACAATGTGGTCAACGGGACGCCAACTACGCTGCGCTCCGTTGTCGGCTATTACCACTGGCGTTACACGTATATGGATGCTGCATGAGTCTTGATGAAGAATTTGACGAGCTGCAAAGGCTCTTTGCTCAGAAAGATTTATTAACTGAGCCAAGGCGACCGGCAGGTAACGGCTTCATGGAAGTTCTCTTGGCGAAGAGGAAGAACATGAAGATCAAAATTTACCAAGAAAGAGGGCACTCCCTTCCGCATATCCATATTGATTACGGAAGACAGCATCATGCCGCTAGCTATGCCATAGAATCAGGCGAGCGAATTGAGGGTAACTTGTCTAAGAAATATGATAGTGACGTCTCTAGTTGGTTAGAAAGAAATCGTGAGAAGCTTCTAAAAATCTGGAATGCTTTGCAAGCTGGTACGCCGCATGAGCCACTAATGGCAGAGTTATCTGGTGACGTGTAACAAGTCAATCAACTTCGCGCCTTCGGCGCCGGAAGCAACAAAGCTGCGCCGGTTATTGAAGCATTATAAGCTAAAGGAAGCATTGTGAGTAAGCCAAAGAAGATCATTGACAATCCAACAAGTGCAGAGCTGTTAAAGCAGTTCGCGGCGTTCGAGAGCTTGGAAGCTTTATACAAGGCTTTTCCATTTGCTCGTGAGATCTTCCCTAAAATGGAAGGTGCCTTCGATGAATTCAAGAGGATTAAAATACAAGCAGAAATATTAGAGGCACCTGATCAGTTCAATGAACGTTTTGCGAATCTAGGTTGGATCGCATATGAATCAATGAACATGGAAGTGATGCAGAGAGCAATAAATATTCATGACGCTGAGGGAAAGGATGCAGCGGAAAAATTCCTAGCGGATTCGCATGACGAAGAAACATTAAAATGGGGAATATTGCGATTCAATGGAAATCGTGATTTTAGAAAAAGAATAAGACTCGCGGAATTGGCCAGAGAGGATTACTTAGCTGGTAGATATCATGCGTGTGTACCGTTATTGTTGAGCTTGCTTGATGGTCTCGTAAACGATGTGTCGAAGCATGTAGGCTTTTTTGCTGAGAACGTCGATTTGACAGCGTGGGATTGCATTGCAGCTCATGAGTCAGGCCTTCAAACACTAGCTTCGATTCTCACCAAAGGCAGAACTAAAACGAATGAAGATGCTATATCCATTCCATACAGAAACGGGATTCTTCATGGTCGCGAGTTGGCTTTTGATAATAAAATAGTGGCAGCAAAGTGCTGGGCTGCTCTCTTTGCGGCGAGAGACTGGGCTGGAGCACTTGATGATGGAAAAAAGGAGCCAAAACCGAAAGAAGAGGTAAGCTGGAAACAGATATTTGAGCAAATCTCTGAAACAAACCGTATGAAAAAATCCATTGGAGAATGGAGGCCAAGAACATCTGAGGATATTCCATATCTGCCGTTTGAAGGGGATATTTCCAATCTTCCTGAAAATACACCTGAATATGCAGTGGCTGCCTTTTTAGATCATTGGTGCAATAAGCGATTTGGCCTTATCGCTGATGCCCTTTTATACTTTACCGATACTCCTAAGGGAAAAAAAGCTGGTATGGCACGGCAAGATTTTGGTAAGTATGTGCCGGTTTCGTTCAAAGTATTGGGTATAGACGACCAAGCTGCTGCCGTTACTCATGTAATAGCAGAGCTGCGTTTTGAAGTTGATGGTCAAGAAAAAATTAAAGAAGTTTCCGTGCGCGTGATATACCAAGACTTGGAAAATAATCCTTCTGTCCGGTCTATGCCTGGTGGGCACTGGAGGATATTTCAAAATTCTTTCACTGACATCATATATGCGCCCTGCTTATAATAAGGCGCTGCTGTCGGAAAAAAATTCCGCTGCGCTCCAATTTTGCCGCAGAGCGCGACGTTATACGTTATACGTCAGGAAAATCTCAATGTCCGCTTCTGGCCGTGAGCTGCCATCGCGAGCCATTTTAGGGAGAAGAGTCTGAGTGAATAAAGCACGGTTACCTCAGCTTGTTGCCGAGCTATATCGGGTCGTTAATGAGCTGGAGGCGATGTTTCCGGGTAGGCACTTCACCCCGGATGGCCACTTGGTTGGCAGCCTTGGTGAGTGCCTTGCGGCGCATCACTATGGATTGGAGCTACTGCCAGCGTCGTCACCCGGAGTCGATGCTGTGTGTGATGGTCGATACGTGGAAATCAAGGCTACGCAGGGTGGCCGAGTCGCATTAAGAAGCTGCCCTGAGCACCTACTGGTGCTGAAGCTGGATCGGCACGGCGGCTTCACGGAGGCCTACAACGGCCCTGGGGAGCTGGTTTGGCAAGAGCTCGCCGATAAGCCGTTGCCTCGCAATGGTCAGTATCAGGTGTCCTTGGCCCGGCTCTTGAAGCTGAGGGGGAGCATGGCGCCTGACACACGGCTTCCAATGGTCGTGCCGATCGGTGAGTAGTCTGTGCTTCGTGTGTGATGGGCTCGCTTGACTCCCCATGCTCGTGTCGTAAGCTCACTCATGCAAGCGCCGCCCATGGCGGCCCGGTGGTCTCGACCGGCGCCAACCGAGGCACCCAGGCACCCAGGCGTTTAGAGGGTGCACCGCTTGGCGGTACGCCACCTCCCAAGGCCTCGCGCATCCCGAGACGAGGCCGCCCATCCGGGTTGGATGCCGCATCTCTTCTTCGGCACTCTAGTGCCATCACCCACCAGGGGATCCACATCCCCGGTGGGGAAGGTGTGTCCCCTGTGTGCACTACCGCAGGAGATCCACCATGAAATCCTACGATATGTCGTCTCTGGCGCGTGACCACGGCTTTGCGGGCAAGGTCCGCATTAGCGAGCGGGTCATGAACGACTGTATGTACGTCGCAGAGCACGTGGTCTCGGAACATGGGGTCACCCCCATCGAACGATTCCAGCTGCTGCTGCAGAACGTGGCCCGTCAGCTGTCCGGGTACCCGGCTGGGACCCAGGCGGTGCGGCTGACGCATCATCGCATCCCGCCCAGCGGGAATCCTCACCAGCCTCTGGCCCTCGAGATCGAGGCGTTGGTCGTGCAAGGCGACCGTCAGCACGGTGACTACCTGCTGTTGGCACGCCACGACGAGCTGAACCACGCGCTGCTCACCGCGGCGTAACCCTCCCTCACTACCCACCCCGACCGGGACATCGCTCCCGGAGGGGGCGGTCTCGGTCATGTCCGGAGGTTCTGGTCATGACACATACTTCAGCAGCTGCCCTCCCGGCAGAGTCTCGCTACTCCCCATCCAACGCGCCGCAGCTGTTCGTGCGCGACAGCGACGGCAACTACCTGGCGGCCCCCGATGACCGCGTCATCGATGCGGCGCGGCAGGTGGTGGAGCGCTCCGTCTCCAAGGGCATGAAACTCAACACGCCCAACCGGGTGCGTGAGTTTCTGTGGCTCAAGCTGGCCGGCTACGACCACGAGGTATTCGGTGCCATCTTCCTGGACACCCAGCACCGCGTGATCGAGTTCAGCGAGCTGTTCCACGGCACCCTCGACTCCGCCTCGGTCTATCCGCGGGAGGTGGTGAAGGCGGCGCTGCACCACAACGCTGGTGCGGTGATCTTCACCCACAACCACCCCAGTGGGGAGCCCGACCCGAGCGATGCGGACCGACGCATCACCCAGCGCCTCAAGGAGGCGCTGGGTCTGATCGAGGTACGCGTGCTCGACCACATCGTGGTGGGCGGCTCGGACTCGGTCTCCTTCGCGGAGCGGGGCTATCTCTGATCCCTCGGGCGCTTGCCCGTGACCTCTTGGATGGGGCCGGCATTGCCGGCCCCGTCCGCACTTTTTGCATCCTGTCGAACAGGAGTCTGGTGATGATCAAGATTCCCGGGCGGCTCACCGTCCGCACCATTCATGGGCGCAACGGCCCCTTCAATGTCGGCCGACTGGCGGCCTCGATCGGCGAATTCGTCATCAAGGACCCTCAGCTGGACCAGTTCAGCGAAGGGGTGTTTGAGGGCGAGTTTCTGCTGCTCGAGATTCGCCCGGCGAGCTACTTCGCCGGAGGCCGGCTGGTGGTGGAGGTCCGCGCCAAGGTCGGCGAGATGCTGCTGACCGAGGACGGCATGCTGGTGACCCAGCATGGGCCGCGCTTCGACTCCGCGGAGATGGATCCGCTGGAGGAGGAGGCCGCTCCTGTGCCACCCGTGCCGCCAGCCCCTCCTGTGCCTGGGTCGGGCGAGCCGATGGCGCCGCCCGCGCCGCCGCCTCAGGTTGATGCTGGCGAGGTGCCAGGGCCGCAAACCCCGGATACCCACGCCGTTGACCAGGAGGCCAATCCCGACGCCGAGCTCTTCGGCCTGCTCTGGCCGCTGGGGCAGAGCGTCAAGCTCGATCCCACCGTGGACCGGGCGCTGTTCCGCCGTCAGGTGAGTCGGCTGAAGGAGTTGGGCTACCGATTCCAGGCGCCGACGCAAACCTGGCAAGCCGCTGCCTGAGGCAGCCACTCCCCACCGGGGCATCTCGACGCCCTGGGCTCGGGATGTCCCCATCGCTCTTTGCTAACCGATGGAGGCCATCATGCCCGAGCTCTACACCCTCGATGAGTGCCTGGACTTGTACGCCGATGCGTTCTGCATTGGCCGGCAGCGTGAGTGCCTGTTTCTCTCCCTGTGGGGGCGTGATACGGCGCTGCAGGAGCTGCTGGCCAGGCTGACGCTGCCGGCGGCAGACAATGGCCTGGATACCCTGCATCTCTGCCAGGGCGACACTCGCCACCCCATGGTCTTTGGCGACATGGACCGCTACTCCCGGCGCTCTGCCCGGCTGCGCCAGACGCGCTTCGGCACCCTGGTGCACGTGTGGCTCTTCGACCAGCGCTGCATCACGCCGGATCGCGCCAACCTGCACAGCATCGTCGTGCTGGACGACGAGGAGGGCTCCTGCCCGGTGGATGACCAGCTATGGCCTCACGTGCGGGAGCTCTGCCCGCTGCCTTTGCTGGATCACTGGCAGGCGCCGGTGATGACGCTGCTGCATGCCCAGCAGGCGGTACTGCCGGCCTCGTTTTCGCAGGGGCCGATTCAGGCCTGCGAGATCTCTCTCGATGAGAACGACCTGGCCCTGCGCCTCAGCGGCATGATCCGCGCCGGCGTGCTCACCCCCGAGCCCTGAGCGCTCGCTCCACCGAGGTGCGGCCGTTCTGGCCGCGCCTACTACACCCAACCGACAGGAGGTGTCGCATGGCACTGATGTTTCAGCGCATCGCGCGCAACTTCGCCAGGAATGGCTACTTCCCCACGGACGAGGCGTCGCTCGAGCGGGTGCTTCAGGCGCTCAGCCCGGCGAACGCCGGCCGGATGCGAGTGCTCGACCCCTGTGCGGGGGAGGGTGCCGCCATCGCCGAGCTTGCCCACCACCTGGGGCGCAAACGCGTTCAGGCCTGCGGCGTGGAATATCACGCCGAGCGGGCCGCCTCGATGCATGGCCTGGTGGATAGGGGCCTGCAAGGCGACCTGATGGACACGGTGATCTCACCGCGCAGCATGGGCTGCCTGTGGCTCAACCCACCCTATGGCGACCTGCTGGCCGACCACGCCGGCTATGAGCGCTATCAAGGCAAGGGGCGCAGACGCCTCGAGAAGCTGTTCTACCAGCGCACCGTCGGCACCCTGCAGGTTGGGGGCGTGATGGTGCTGATCGTTCCCGACTACGCCCTGGACAAGGAGCTGACCGGCTGGCTGGTCAACCATTTCACCGAGCTGCGGGTCTTCCGCGCCGCCGTGGATGATTTCCAGCAGGTCGTGATCCTGGGCCGCCGGGTGCGACGCCGCGAGGCGGAGCGCAGCCCGGAGGCCAAGGCGATGCGCGCCCAGTTGCTGCGCGTGGGGAGCAAGGAGGTCACGCCCGAGGTGATCCCGGAGGTATGGCCCTTCGAGCCCTACATGGTGCCGGCGGCTCAGGGCGAGCTGCGCCACTTCTATCGCGTGTCGCTCGATGCCGAGCAGCTGGCCGATGAGGTCGCGCGGTTGCAGGGGCTCTGGCCCGAGGTAGGCAGCGTGTTCGGGAAGACCGGCCTAGCGCCGCGTCCCCCGGTACGCCGACTCTCCTCCTGGCATCTGGCCCTATCGCTGGCGGCCGGGGCGATCTCCGGTGTGGTGACTGCGCCCAATGGCCGCTGCCTGGTGGTCAAGGGCAACACCCACAAGGATAAGGTCGCCAAGACCGAGTTCACCGAGCGGGAGGACGGCTCCATCACCGAGACCCGCGTGCTCACCGACCGCTTCGTGCCGGTGATCCGCGCCTGGGAGATGACGCCGGACTCGCCTCGCTGTGGGCAGCTGCTGACCATCACCTCGACGCCGGCGGCCAATGACGGCGAGCCGGAGGAGGGTGGCCAGGCGACAGATGCCGAGGCAGGCGATGCGTCTGCACCGCTCAACCGAGTCGCCGAGCGTGCCGCGAGGCCAGATCCACGCCGCTTCGAGGTGGGGCGCGTGGTGATGACCCGGGCCGTCAACGAGCGAGTGGAGCGTGGCGAGGTCTCGCCCATGGCGCTGCTCCGACGACACGTCACCGGCGACTGGGGGGACGTGCCCGAGGAGGACCGTCAGAGCAACGAGCAGGCCCTGATTCACGGTGACAGGCTGCTCTCGTCCTACCGGATCGGTGAGTCGCTCACGGTCTGGATCATCACCGAGGCGGATCGCAGCGCCACCACGCTGCTGCTGCCAGACGACTACTGACCGGCGCCCTGGGCGCCATTCCCCACGGCGGGCCTTTCCAACCCGCCAGGGGAGGGGAGTGTCCGCCGTTTTCTTATGCACAAGGAGACGGACATGAACGACATCACTCAGCTGCCGGCGCCGGCCGGCATGGCGCAGTCTGGCGAGGTCTTCGGGCCTCAGGTGGACCTCAACGCCTTCGTGGAGGAGTTTGGCGATGGCCTACTGGCCTCGCTCAAACGCTCCCATCCCCCGGTCTATGATGGCGAGGCCAACTCTCGCCGCCAGGCCGTGATGGCGGCCCTCAAGCGGGCGCCTTTCCCCGAGCAGGCCGAGGTGGTTCAGGCCATCTCGGCGCTGCTGCTCGACCGGCACGAGCCGGCGGGCATCATCAACGCGGAGATGGGCACCGGCAAGACCATGATGGCCATCGCCACCGCGGCAGTCTGTCACGGCGAAGGCTATCGGCGCTTCCTGGTGATCGCGCCGCCCCACCTGGTCTACAAGTGGCGGCGGGAGATCCTGGAGACCGTCGATCAGGCCAGGGTCTGGGTGCTGAACGGCCCGGATACCCTGGTCAAGCTGCTCAAGCTCCGTGAGGCCCTGGGCCAGCCGTCCGATGGGCGGCCGGAGTTCTTTATCCTGGGGCGTGTGCGTATGCGCATGGGCTTCCACTGGCGTCCCGCCGCGGCGCGCAAGCGCGTGCCGGGCGGCGAGCTGGCGGCCTGCCCCCAGTGCGGTAGCTCGGTGGTCGACTGCGACAACGAGGTTGTAACGCTGTCGCAGTTTCTCCGTGAGGAGCGTCGCCACAAGTGTCGGCACTGTCACAGCCCTCTCTGGACGCTGATGCGGCCTCAGCGGGCGACGGGCAGCCTGCAGCGCGGCCTGGTACTCAAGGCGCTGCGTAAGCTGCCCACCATCGGCAAGGTCTCGTCGGAGCGCCTGGTGCAACAGTTTGGCGAGGAGTTCCTGGCCACGCTGCTGGGTGACAACATCCACGAGTTCATCAACCTCATGGATGAGAACGGGGAGCTGGTGTTCTCCGACCGGCAAGCGGCTTGCCTGGAGCGGGCCATGGCCACGATGGAGTTCGGCTTCGGTGAAGGAGGCTATCAGCCGACCGAGTTCATCAAGCGGCAGCTGCCGGATCACACCTTCGATCTGCTGATCGTGGACGAGGGCCATGAGTACAAGAACGCCGGGTCGGCCCAGGGCCAGGCCATGGGCGTGCTGGCAGCCAAGGCGCGCAAGTCGCTGCTGCTGACCGGTACCCTGATGGGCGGCTACGCTTACGACCTGTTCCACCTGCTGTTCCGCATCCTTACGCCGAAGATGCTCGAAGACGGCTATCGCCCCAATGGGCGCGGATCGATGGGGCCTGCGGCCATGTCGTTCCTGCGCGACCACGGGGTGCTGAAGGACATCTACACCGAGCGCGACGGCGATTCGCACAAGACAGCGCGAGGCAAGAAGCTGTCGGTGCGCACCGTCAAGGCCCCGGGCTTCGGCCCCAAGGGGATCATGCGCTACGTGCTGCCCTTCACCGTCTTCCTCAAGCTCAAGGACATCGGTGGCAATGTGCTGCCGCCTTACGATGAAGACTTCATCGAGGTGCCGATGGACGACGAGCAGGCCTTTGCCTATCGGCGGCTCGAGGGTCAACTGACCGCCGAACTCAGACAGGCGCTGGCACGCAAGGACACCACCCTGCTGGGCGTGGTGCTCAATGCGCTGCTGGCCTGGCCGGACTGCTGCTTCCGACCGGAGACGGTCAAGCACCCGCGCTCGGGCAGCCTGCTGGCGTTCGTGAAGAGCCTCTATGGCGAGCAGCAGCCGATGCCCAAGGAGCGCGAGCTGGTGGAGATCTGCCGGCGAGAGAAGGCGGAGGGTCGCAAGGTGCTGGTCTACACGACCTACACCGGCAAGCGCGATACCAGCAGCCGACTCAAGGCGATGCTCACCCAGGCCGGCTTCAAGGTCGCGGTGCTGCGCTCCAACGTGGAGACCCAGCGGCGCGAGGACTGGATTGCCGATCAGGTCGACCGCGGCGTCGACGTGCTGATCACCAATCCGGACCTGGTGAAGACCGGGCTTGACCTGCTGGACTTCCCCACCATCGTCTTCATGCAGACGGGCTGGAACGTCTACACCCTGCAGCAGGCCGCCCGCCGCTCCTGGCGGATCGGCCAGCGGCAGCCGGTGAAGGTGCTCTACCTCGGCTATGCCGGATCGTCACAGATCGCCTGCCTGTCGCTGATGGCCACGAAGATCGCCGTGGCCCAGAGTACGTCGGGAGACGTGCCCGAATCGGGCCTGGATGCCCTCAATACGGATGGAGACTCCGTGGAGATGGCCCTGGCCAGGCAGCTGGTCAGCTGACAGATACCCAACCTATGCCCCCTCTTCGGAGGGGCATGGGTTTAGCTATCCTTGAGAAGAATTTCAATGTTATGCTCGTAACTCGCACACGCCTTCGTCGCCGAGAAAGGCACTTGCAATAATACTAGATAAAGATTTTTAGACAATATAGTGAAGCATTTCTGATGGTGTGGCGCTGTGGTGCATTGAAATAACGGATGATTTAGGTGAAGCATGATCTTAAAGCCGGATAAGGATGGTGTCTTTACAGTATCCTTCTTGCTTTTGCCAGAGTATGCCATGGTGGCATTGTTATCAGCTATTGAGCCGATGAGAATTGCTAACCGTTTTGCTGGTCGCGAAGTCTTTCGCTGGCAGCTGTTGAGCGAGGGAAATGAAACGGTTAAGGCTAGCAACCAGCTAGCCATGGAAGATACGACGCCGATTTTCCGTGTTGAGACGCCTACCAACCTCTTCGTCTGTTCTAGTTTCAATCCAAAAAAGTACATCCACTCTTCGACAGTCTCCTGGCTTAAGTCCTTGCCTGAGAGTACTATACTGGGAGCTATGGATACTGGCTGTTACCTCCTGTCCGCTGCCGGGTTAATCCGGCGGCGGCGGTTGACATTGCACTGGGAAGCGGTGCCAGCTTTTCAGGAAGACCATCCGGAGCAAGAAATTACCAACGAGCTCTATGAAATTGATCGCAACCTGATTACCTGCGCCGGAGGCACAGCGCCGATCGACATGATGCTGCATGTCATTCAGCAAGAGCTTGGTCACGATCTGGCAATCACTGTCTGTGAGCAGTTTATAAAGAGTGGTATACGACAAAAGACTGACAAGCAGCGCATACATCTGGCAGCCCGGTTAAATGTCTACAACCCTAGGCTGTTGCGGGTTTTGGCTCTGATGGAAGAAAACATAGAATCTCCCCTCAGCTCCACAGAGCTTGCTAATGAGGCTCATATTTCAGTCAGGCAGTTGCAACGATTATTTGATCACCATTTACAAAGTAGTCCAGCCACTTACTACCTGCGGCTGAGGTTGCAGCGAGCACGGAATTTACTAAAGGAGTCTCATCTCAGCCTTGCGGAGGTTGCTATCGCCTGTGGGTTTAGCTCCAGTGCTCACTTCACCCGCACCTATACCAAAAGATACCAAGTGAGCCCGAGCAAGGACCGTGGATGAGACGGTAATAGTGACCTTGCTAGCTACTCGCCGACACGCCTACCTCGGTTACACCCTTCAATCGTGGGCGGTGTGGCTCCATTTCGGCTAGGGGTTCGACTTCTTTAATTGACGCAGCGGAGCGGCGCGCTAAGGCTTGATACTCCTGAGTATTGAGGGACTTCCAGCGCAGGTCCCGGTCATTGACTTCGCGCAGCACCATCGCCGGCGAGCCTACCAGAAGTTGCCGGGGCTGCCCTTCGAAGCCGACCTTCACGAAGCTGTTGGCGGCGACGATGCTGTCCTCGCCAATCACTGCGCTATCCATTACCACCGCATTCATCCCAACCAGTGCATTCTTGCCGATCACACAACCGTGTAGGATAGCGCCGTGGCCGATATGGCCATCCTCCTCCACTACCGTATCCATATCGCAGTAGCCGTGCATCACGCAGCAATCCTGAAGGTTGGCCCCCTTTCTCAGGATCAGGCGGCCGAAGTCGCCGCGCAGTGATGCCAGAGGCGCGATGTAGACGCCGGGGCCGATGATCACGTCGCCGATCAGCACTGCCGTAGGGTGCACGTAGGCGCTGGGGTGTACCACTGGGCGTAATCCTTCAAACTCATAACAGGGCATGGCGATCTTTCCAGAGGTTGCGGATCAGTGTCAGCATTGGGGGGAGGCGCCGGTCAGGTGCTCCCCCCCATCTTGGGCCAGGCAGATGCCGGTGATGAAGCCGGCGGCCGGGGAGGCCAGGAAGGCAACCGTTTGACCCACTTCTTCAGGCTCCCCCATGCGCTTGATCAGTAGCTTATCGACACCCGCTTGCAGACTGGCCGGGTCGTACTGGTCGAGGCCACCGGTCTTGATCGTACCCGGCGCGATGGCGTTCACACGGATGCTTTGATCGGCCCACTCCCACGCCAAGGTCTTGGTCAAGTTGACGACGCCGGCCCGCGCCGCTGCGGCATGTGCCATGCCAGGCAGGCCGCTCTCCTGGCACAGCACGATGTTGATGATTGAGCCCGGCCTCCGGCTTGCGATGCAGTGCTTGGCGAAGGCCTGGCTCATCTGAAAGGTACCCTGCAGGTTCAGGTCGACAACTGAGCGAAAGCCGTTGGGGGAGATATCCAGCGCAGGTGCGGCAAACTGGCCACCGGCGTTATTGACAAGGATGTCCACGTCGAGGGCCTCGGCGTTGAAGGTCTGGAAAAGCGCCTCTATGCTCTGGTGATCGCGAATATTCACCGCGCGCGCCAGCGCGTCGATACCCTCGCCCGCCAGCGACTCGGAGG
Source organism: Halomonas salsilacus (assembly GCF_051216275.1). Lineage (NCBI taxonomy): Bacteria > Pseudomonadati > Pseudomonadota > Gammaproteobacteria > Oceanospirillales > Halomonadaceae > Halomonas > Halomonas salsilacus. The sequence continues at coordinate 58,666 of NZ_JBPKAQ010000009.1, read as the reverse complement.
CAGCCGACAGGCGCTCGATATCGCGGGCCGCGATCACCACCCGGGCCCCCAGGGCCCCCAGAACCCGGGCGATCGCTAGGCCGATGCCGCTGCCCCCGCCCGTGACCAGTGCGGTCTTACCTGCGAATAGGTTCTCTGCAAAGATGTTGTTCATCGTTACTGCTCCCATGATCAATACCCTTTCCATACCGGCGGCCGGCCTTCGGCAAAGGCATTGGCGCCTTCCTGGGCGTCCATAGATTTCAGCATCCGTGAGTAGTGGGGTAGCGCCCCACTGCGCTGGAGTCGGAAGGCGTCTTCGACATCTAGCGCCTCGCCCCCGCCCACGAGTTCCTTAATCGCCCTCTGTGCCAGGGGAGCACCGGCGCAGATGCGTTCGGCCAGTTCCCATGCCTCCTCCAGTAGTCGATCTGCTGCCACCACCCGGTTGACTAGCCCCCATTGCTCTGCCTCCGGGGCGACGAGGGACCTTCCAGTCAGCATCAGTTCCATGGCGATGGCATGGGGAACTCGCCGGGGCAGCCGAAACACGCCGCCTGAGTCCGGGGTGATGCCGATCTGGACTTCCGGAAGGAAGAATTTTGCATGCTCTGCGGCCACAATTAAGTCGCAGGCTAGTGCTAGCTCGAATCCTCCTCCAACTGCCATGCCGTTTACCGCGGCTATCACTGGCTTTGTCCGTGAAAAGTATTCGGTCAGACCAGCGAAGCCTCCGGGCCCGTGGTCGGCATCGATAGCCTCACCGTCTGCTGCTGCCTTGAGGTCCCAGCCGGCTGAGAAGAAGCGCTGCCCTGAGCCGGTGAGAATCGCTACCCTTAGCTCAGCGTCCTCCTCAAAGGACAGGAATGCCTCATAAAGCTCTTGGCTGGTCGAGCATTCGATGGCGTTTGCATTGGGGCGATTCAGAGTGATCAGTAGCACTGGTCCGTGCCTTTCACTATGCACAGCAGAAGTCATATCAAAGCCCTTGTTTTAGTTTTCTCAGCGTGATTTTTCCGATTTCGGATGCTCCCGGAACACTAAGTTAGCGTAGCGATTGTAGCTTGATTTTAAGCGACGTATTTTAGTGTCGATGCGACAACGCCTGCTCCCCCTGCCTGAGCATTTTTATGCTGAGCTAAAGTTGTCGCTTGGGGAGGCCGAAATGGCGTTTTTAGTCAAACAGCCATCCGGCGTTCTATCGTAGCGTTATTTAAGCGCGAGAACATGCCTTACGAGAAATTGGAAGGCGTCTAAACCGCCAACCTTCGTTCAAATATCTCAACGAACAATATTGGCTGGGAGATTTACTAATGGATTTCAATCTTTCTAAAGAACATCTGGCGCTGCAGAGCAAGGCCAAAGACTTTGTCGAGCAGGTGCTGTTCCCCCATGAGCTCGAGTGTGAAGAAAACGATGGCATCAGCCACGAGACCCATCAAGAGATTATCCGCCAGGTACTAGCTTGGGAGTTCAACGCTCCTAACCACAGCAAGGAGGATGGTGGTCAAGGCTTTACTATTTTTGAGCAGACGCTGCTCAACGAGCAGTTGGGCAAGGCTACTGGTGCTATCTGGGATGCGCTCTGGTATCCCTCCTACCCGATGCGCTTCGCTACCCCGGCGCAAAAGGAGGAGTACCTGATCCCTACCTGCCAAGGCAAGCGTCGAGATGCCTATGCTATTACTGAGGCCGACGCTGGCTCCGATCCTACCCAGTGCTTGACTCGTGCTGACAAGGTTGAGGGTGGATGGAAGATTAACGGCGAGAAGTGGTTTGTGACCATTGGCGACATTGCCGACTATATCTTGGTGCACGCTCATGTAGATGGTGATGTGGAAAAGCCTACTGTTTTCTTCGTTGATAAACACCTGCCTGGCGTAGAGCTCAAGCGTACTCCGCTCTACACCCACCACTTCGCTTTCAAGCACCCAGAGTACATTTTCAACGACGTAATCGTAGGTGACGACAAGATTCTCGGCGAGATTGGCCAGGGCTACGAGATGACCAAGGACTGGTTCGTGGAGGCTCGCCTGGGCATCGCCGCGCGCTGCGTCGGCGGTGCCATCCGCGCCGCCGAGGAGGCCAACCGGTTCGCAGCCGAGCGCGTCCAGTTTGGCCGCTCGATCCGCGACTTCCAGGCAATCGAGTTCATGCTGGCGGACATGGCGGTAGAGATCATGGCCGCTAAGTCGATGCTCTACCGCCTGAGCTGGGAGATCGACCAGACCAACGACCGCAAGCGCAACCACGCCCGCGCCTCGGCCCTGAAGCTGCACTGCTCCGAGATGGTCGGCCGGGTCTGCGACAAGGCGGTCCAGATCCTCGGCGGCCGCGGCTACATGCGCGAGCAAGCTGTCGAACGGCTGTGGCGCGACACCCGTGTCGACCGTATCTGGGAGGGCACCTCCGAGATCCAGCGGGTGGTGATCGGTGGCCAGATCAAGAAGCGCGGCCTGGACATCTACACCGGCTGGTAAGCCATAAGGGGGGCGGTGCGCCGCTCCTGCTACTCCACCTGGGGCTCTCGAGGCTCGCTATGACCCAACAAGACAACCTGCGGCGCCTGCTGTCGCCGCGCAGTATCGTATTGATCGGCGGCTCCAACCTAGAGCTACCAATTCAGAACACCCGGGATATCGGCTTTGACGGCGAAATCTGGGTGGTCAACCCAAAGTACGACCAGATTGCTGGGGTGCCCTGCTATCCCAGCGTCTCCGATCTGCCTGGCCCCCCCGATGCCGCCTTCGTATCGGTCAATGCCGGGCTTACCGTGCAGGCTGTGGCCGAGCTCGCGGCCAAGGGCTGCGGGGGCGTGGTCTGCTACGCTGCCGGCTTCGCTGAGGTAGGAGACAATGGGGCCCAATTACAGGCAGCGTTAGTTGAGGTGGCGGGCGATATGGCCTTAGTGGGGCCGAACTGTTACGGCTTGCTCAACTTCACCAATGGCGTAGCCCTGTGGCCTGACCGGCTATTTGGGGAGCAGCCGGATAAGGGCGTGGCCATCATAAGCCAGAGCGGCAATGTCGCGCTGACTTTGACCATGCACGACCGCTCGCTCCCGCTAACTCACGTGATCAGTGTCGGGAATCAGGCGGTACTCGGAGTAGGCGACTATATCGAGCCGTTGCTTGAGGATGAACGGGTCTCCGCTATCGGCTTCTATATCGAGGGCCTGAAGGATATAGCTAGTTTCAGCCGGGCGGCGATGAAGGCCCTGCTCAAGGGGGTTCCACTAGTCGTGCTCAAGGCGGGCACCTCGGAGATCGGAACACAACTGACCTTGAGTCACACGAGCTCTTTGGCCGGTGCCGATGACCTGTATCAGGCAATGTTTGACCGCCTCGGCATCCTGCGCGTGCATTCCCTCGGAGAGTTGCTGGAAACCCTGAAGATCGCCGCGCTATGCGAGCTACCCAAGGGTGATCGCATCGGTGTGCTGACCTGCTCAGGGGGCGACAGCGCCATGCTGGCGGACGGTCTGGATCAATACAAGCTACAATTGCCGCGGCTGAATGATAGGCAGCAACATCAATTGTCTGAAGTCTTGCCAGACTTCGCAAGTCTCTCCAACCCCTTGGACTACAATACCTCGGTTTGGGGCGACCTCGAGGCCTGTGTCCAAGTATTTGATATCATGATGGGCGGTGATTTCGACGCCACAGTTTTGGTTTTAGATTTTCCAAGGCAGGGCAGCGGTGATGACCATGCCTGGCAGGTCGCGGTGAATGCCCTCATCGCTGCTCACGCAAAACATCATAAAACCGTCATGGTTATCAGCAACCTCAGCGAGTTGCTACCGGAAAATGCTCGCTTACGTCTGGTTAAGGCCGGTATCGCTCCACTCCAGGGACTCAAGGATGGCATCGCCGCCCTGGCCAGCCTGGTCCGCTACAGCGAACGTCGCCGCCAAGTGGCTTCCATGGACGACCCGCAACAGCTGCTGTTACGTCAAGGCTCCATGGCAATTGGTGAGGGCTGCATGCTGGATGAATGGGCCTCGAAGAAATTGTTGGGCCGGTACGGCCTACCTCTGCCTGGCGGGGGGTGCGTTGATCGCTCAGAGGTAGTAAACACGGCAGACCGGCTTGGCTATCCGGTTGTGATGAAAGGGGTTAGTGCCCAACTAATCCATAAGACAGAGGCCGGTGCAGTAGCGCTCAACCTCAAAGACCCTGGCAGTGTCGCTGCCGCCGCCGAAGCAATGGCCGTTCGGCTGGCTGAGCAGGGAATAGATGATATCCGTTTTCTTATTGAGCCGATGGTTACTGATGCCGTAGGAGAATTGATCATCGGCCTAAAGCGCGATGAGCAATTCGGCCTGGCGCTCATTCTTGGAACCGGCGGTATTTTGGTCAACATGATGAACGATAGTTCAACGCTGTTGTTGCCCACTACCCGAGAGGCTGTGAAAGAGACATTATGTTCCCTCAGGGGGGCGCCCCTCCTACAGGGGTATCGTGGAAGGCCTGAGGGCGATTTTGAAGCTGTGCTTGATGCAGTGATGGCGGTTTCTGACTTCGCGCTGGACCATTGGGATAGTGTCACTGAGCTAGATGTTAATCCCTTAATGGTACGGCCGAAGGGAAAAGGAGTAATAGCTGCTGACGCGTTAATAAGGCTGTCCGGGCCCTTATGGATTAGTTAGAGATTTAGGGTTTTGCAGATGCGCACCTTGTGAGGAGTATTCTAGTTGGAGCCGCTTTAGGCTGGCGGCTTAATGTCAGATAAAAACAAATAACGGCGAGCCCGCCGGTTCGTTAATAGGAGTTATCATGAATGCATTGAATGAGCGGAAAGATAAAAGCAAGAAACTGGAGATAGAGCCGGCCATCTTATGGCCTGCGGTGTCTGTGATTCTAGCCGCAAGCATCCCCTTGGCACTATATCCAGAAGCAGGGGAGGTGTTGGTAAATAATTTGTTGAGCTGGTTTACAGGGACATTTGGTTGGCTTTATCTTTTGACGGGTATTGGAAGCTTCTTGTTTATGACGTGGCTGGCGTTTGGGCCGGTTGGTCGTGTGAAGTTGGGTGGCCCAGATGATAAGCCGGAATTCTCTAAACTTCCCTGGATAGCTATGCTGTTCTGTGCGGGTATAGGGATATCAATTGTAAACTGGGCTTTCGTAGAGCCATTGTACTTTCTTTCCAGCCCGCCGCTGGGTATCGAGCCTAACTCGGATGCCGCCGTGGAGTGGGCTGCAATGTATCCAATGTTTCACTGGGGTGTCGTACCTTGGGCATTGTACCTGATGCCAGCCTTGCCTATAGGGTATGTGCTTTATGTACGTAAGAGCAAGGTTTTACGTCTTAGTGAGGCTTGTCGGGGTGTTCTTGGTGGGCTGGTGGACGGCCCAGTCGGAAAAGTCATCGATGTAATAGTTGTTTTTTCGATCGTTGGCGGTGTAGGAACCTCCCTAGGGCTGTCGGTTCCTCTTGTATCAGCGCTTTTTCAAGAGATGTTTGGCGTCGGTGACTCTTTTTTGTTGCAAATGATCATTCTTGCTGGCTGGACTGTGATGATTGCCTGGAGTGTATACAATGGCCTCAATAAAGGTATTCAAACACTTTCCAATATTAATGGTATTTTGGCCTTGGGGATGCTGGTTTTTGTGCTTTTTTCAGGGTCAACTGTTTTTGTATTAAACCTTTGGTCAAACAGTTTTGGGTTGTTTTTGGATAATTTTTTCCGGATAAACTTTTGGACGGATCCTATATCTAAGAGTGGTTTTCCAGAAAGTTGGACCATCTTTTATTGGGCCTGGTGGATAGCCTATGCTCCGATGATGGGTCTTTTCGTGGCTCGTATTTCCAGGGGTCGAACTATTAAGGAGTTGATTGTTAATGGAGTGGTTTGGGGGTGTGTTGGATGCTGGTCTTTTTTTGCTATTTGGGGAGGTTATGCGATCGATCTTAACATAAACAATGTTGTAGATCTCCAAGGGGTTCTCCATAATCAAGGCATCCCTGCAACCGTAGTTGCGGTGCTAAAAACGCTTCCGCTGGCATGGGTGGTGGTGCCGTTGTTTACCCTTTTATGCTTTGTTTTTCTAGCAACTACCGTAGATTCTTCAGCATATATGTTAGCCTCAATTTGCACCCGGGAGATCTCTGGCTATCAAGAGCCAGCTCGATGGAATAGAATTATGTGGACTTTAATTCTCGCGCTGGTTGGTGTGGGCTTATTGTCAGTGGGCGGTCTAAGTGCAGTGCAGACGTCCACAATATTGGTAGCCCTGCCTATGATTCCAGTTCTGGTAATAATGGCGGCATCTTTGCTGCGCTGGGTGTATCGAGATTTTGGCGCAGAACTATCTTTTTATTCTTTATCCCGGTGTGAGATGCGCGGTCAGGTGGTTCTTGTACGTGAATATGATGATAAAATTCACGAAGAGAAGACAATTAATACTTCATTTCCGGAAGGGCATAAGCCTGATTCGGGCTCTCCTGTTTAAATTTAACTAATATTTTATTTCAGCAGGGTAGGCGCTGCTTAGCCCTGCTGTACTCCCGGGTTAACCTCGGCTAGTTTCCTCTTGCAATAATCGTTATATTAGTTTGACTATCATGGGCCACTTCCCTCTCTGCGGAGAGGCTTATTCTGAATAATTTATACAGCTAGCCAGCTCTTGCCTTATTATACTTTAGTTGTAAGACTTGGCCATCAAGAGAATAAGAAATATCTCATAGAGTGAATTTCTATTTTCTTCGTGCAATTCCATTTCTGGTAGTTAAAGCTATCCCCGCTTGGTTCGCATCCCATAGCTATTGCACCGGAGCAAGGAATGCTCTGGGGTAAAACGCCTCTCATCGCATTTAACGTTTCTGCTGGTGCCCGTCAGGGCCCAGCGTTGTGATGCACGGACTGCATCCAGAGGAGCGAGCATTGCGGATTCTCAACATTCTACGCGGCCGCCGCAGCGCGACCTACAGCGACAACGTCCAGGATGGCGCCGGCTGGGAAAGCCCGCGTACCGGCGCTGAGCTTCTAGCCACGCCCTATCGACAGCAGCTGATCAGAGCGATTCAGGAAAGCACATCGCTGACTGCACCGGTGTTTGAGGCCTACGTCAAAGAGCCTCTGCAACGATATGCAGAGCGTGTCCAGCTGCTGCCAGCCTCGGAATCACACCACCATAGCTACCCGGGTGGAATGCTGGATCACGGCCTCGAGACCTGTGTGTTTGGCCTCAGGCTCCGACGACAGCACCTACTCCCCCCGAAGGAGTCGCCCGAAAAGCAGTCCTCTACCGGAGAGCTGTGGAGCGTGGCGGTCATCTATGCCTGCCTGCTGCACGATATCGCCAAGGTCATCGTCGACGTCGAAATACACCTGAAATCCGGCCGCAGGTGGTGCCTGTGGGAGGGCATCATTCCCGACCAGTATCGCGTTCGCTATATCAAGGGGCGAGACTACTTCCTTCACGCTGCGGCCAACCCCCTCTTGTGCAAGGAGGTGATTGGCAATGCCGGGCTCGAGTGGTTGAAAAGCCAGCCGGAGCTGTTTGGCCTGGTGATGTACGCGATCAGTTGCCACTCGGAGCGCTCCGGGGTGATCGGGGAAATCGTCAGCCAGGCCGACAGGGCCAGCGTGGCCAAGTCGCTGGGTGGCAAGGTTTCCAATATCGATAAGGCACCCCGGGAATCCCTGCAGAGCAAGCTCAAAGGAGCTATTCGCCACATCGTGACAGAAAAGATCCGCCTGAATGAAAAAGGCGCTCAGGGGTTTGTCACCTCCGAGACGCTGTGGCTGGTGACGCCGCTGGTACCCCGAGAGATCAAGAGCTACCTCCTTTCCCATGGTATCGAGGGCGTGCCATCCAACGAGTCGCGCCTCTATGACGAAATGCAGTCCCATGGCCTGATCATTGAGAACCCCGAGGGTCGATCGGTTTGGAAGTGCAGGGTCGAGATGGGGGAGTGGCGAACCGATCTTTCCATGCTCAAGGTTCATAAGTCGCTCGTTTGGAGCGGTGATGAGGAGCCTGAGATTTTCTCGGGGAGTGTCGAGGCCCTTAACGTTGGTGAGAGTGGTGAAGGTAGTCAGCCAGCTAGGCATCAGCGTAAAGATCAGGAGCAAGGTGACAAGCCTGCGACCCCAGAAACTTCAAGCGAGCTGACTGAACTGAGTCCAACCGAGGAAATCCAGGATGATCTGGAAGCCTCCATTCTTGATATCGCCACAGGCGGCGATGAAAAAGCAGTGCCAGGTTTGGAGAAGCAGCCAAGTCGTAATCCTGATGAGGGTGCCGAGAAACTTACGGGCCAGGCATCGCCTGGACAGTCGTCATCCGGGGAAGACTTTCTCGCCTGGCTGCGAGGCGGGTTGAAAACTCACAAGGTATTGATGAACGACTCCAAGGCCCTGGTGCATGCCGTGGATGGCATGCTGCTGGTGGTCAGTCCCAAGGTATTCAAGCACTACTGTCAGGAGGTGAGCGGAGAAGAGAAAATCTGGAAAGAGGTTCAGGATTCATTCCAGAAGCTGAAGCTGCACAAGAAAAACAAGGATGGTGGAAGTTTTCACAAGGTAAAGGTGGTCGGTCCTAACAAGAAGGCGAGCACCCTTTCTGGGTATCTTGTGGGTAAGGATGACCTGATGGAGGAGGGTAAGGAGGTTTTTGATAACCCCTTTATTGACCTGATTGATGGGAAATCTGAAGAATGAAAAAATTTACCTTTGATGACTTGTTGCAATCCTATTTTTCTGAGCGCTGGCTGACTGAGAGGAGCTGTATTTCCTACAGCGTGCCGGTGAAGCTATTCCGGCGGTTCGTGGGCCAGGATAAGCTGCCTGCGGAGGTGACCCGTGACGATGTCAGGGAGTGGAGAGAGTTCTGCTTTTCTGAGGAGGGAAGGAACCTCGCGCACTCCAGTTGGAACAACTACTGCCGGCACAATCGAATCCTCTTTAAGCATGCGATTGATCATGCGTTGATCGATACCTCATTCAACCCCTTTGCCAAGATGGAGGTCAGCTCTCCCAAGAAGCGCAAGAAGACCTTGAGCAAACGGCAGGTCGAGATGGCGCGTGAAGCCATCAGCCTGAATAAAAAGATGGAGCGTTACCGAAAAAGACCCTCGATGCTTCATCCTGTCTGGTTCTGGGAGATCGTGTTCGAGACGTTCTATCATACGGGCATTCGTCTGACTCAGCTGTTGCTGATGAAGCCAGAGGATATCAACCTAAAGAGTCGTGTGCTTACTGCCACCTGGCAGGGAGCCAAGAACAACCGCGAACACTTTGTTCCCATCTCCAATGCCCTCTACCCGCACCTGGAGAATCTGATGAACTCGGCCAAGATGGTGGGGATTCAGCGTGGCGAGCAGATCTTCAATGTGAACCGATTCAGCGTTCGGCACCGCATGGAGCGAATGGACTCCTGGCAGGTGGAGAGCTTCTATCAGAAGCTTTCTCAGATTTGCGGCTACCAGATGAGTCCGCACCGATTCCGCCATACGTTGGGCACGGAGCTGATGAAGGAGCCGGACCGTAACCTGCACATCGTCAAGGCGCTCCTCGGCCACAGTAACATCAGCACGACGCTCGAGTACGTCGAGGTCGATATCGGCAGCCTGCGCAGTGCCATCGAGGGGCGTGTCTAGAGCACTTGACGTCAAGGCCTGTCTTGTACTTTAGCCCAGCCCCTGGTGCTTCCAGGGGCTGGGTGGAAACCTACCGATATGTTGGAAGAGAGCTTCTCTTGTTCCGATGGCTGGCTAGAACGACACAACTTCGCCGTCGGCAGGGATAAGCACGCGATCTGCAATGTCATTATCTTCCACGTACTCACCCAGTTCCTCCCGGGTCAGGGTCATGTGATTCACCGCGTCCATATGCACCGCGATGATGGTGGCATGAGGAACCGCTTGATAGGCGCGCAGGGTGTCTTCCTTGCCCATGATGATTGGGTCGTTCTCGAAGCCGGTGAACTCGGCTGCACCAGCATTCAGCACGATTACCTCGGGCAGGTAGCGCTCTAGCGCCTGGTCGACCTCGTCACGCCAGACCGTATCACCCACCACATAGGTGGTCTGGCTGTCTGGTGCCTCGAAGACCACGCCCATTATTTCGCCGAGTGCCTCCGCAAGCTCGGGGACGGCATAGATGGCGTCGGAGCCGTGCTTGCCGCCAGTGCGGTGTAGATCGACCCCGCCGAACTCGGCAGTGCCATCCAGGACCCGCACGTCCTCGAAGCCTTGTGAACGAATCAGTTCGGCATCGGACTCGTGTTGGGCGAACAGCGGGATATCCTTGGGCAGCAGGGCCTGGGCTGCATTATCCCAGTGATCCAGGTGGGTGTGGGTGACGATGACCGCGTCTACGCCATCGATCACCTCCTGCACTGACATCGGCAACTCCACCAGGGGGTTGCGTAGCTCACTGCGATAGGTGCCATCGAAGCCGGGATAGGCACCCTTTTCGGCCAGCATGGGATCGATCAGGAAGGTGGTCTCACCATAAGTGATCTTCACCGTGGCATTGCGGATATGTTGCACCTGCAGGGTTGTGTCTTCTGCTACCGGTGCGGCGTAGGACGCGCCGCTGGCGAGGGCGGCGGCCAGAAGCAGGGGGCTGACAAGCGTCTTGAATGACATCGAGGTTCTCCGCGTATGGTGTTGGATGGAGCACACTGTAGGAGAATCGGCTTGGCCAGATAATCGGCCCAGGAGACAATAATCGAAAGAATTGGGCCAAGAGAGGTATTATGTCGCTGCCCCGCGTGGGGCTGATTCTCTATCCGCACTTCAGCCCCTTCCATTTCTCGGTACCCTACATGGTGTTCAGCACGTCATCTCCCGAGGGCTCCTTGTTCGATCTCCGCATCGTGGCGCCGGCAGGCCAGCCCCTTGAAGCCGAGCGGGCCATGACAGTGCTTCCCGATGGTGGTCTGGAGCTGCTGGAGCAGGTCGATATCGCCGTAGTCCCCGGCTGGCATGACCTGGCAGAGCCGCCTGTGCCGGAATTGCTCGAGGCACTGGTCCGCTGCCATGACAGGGGCATCCATGTGGTGGGGCTCTGCTACGGAGCCTATGCCCTGGCCTATGCGGGGCTGCTGGATGGTCGGCGGGCGTCGACCCACTGGCTGGCCGAAGAGGATTTCAGCCACCGCTTCCCCGCCGTCGAGCTGGACACCAATGCTCTCTATGTGGAGGACGATCGCCTGGTGACCTCCGCCGGTACCGCCGCCGGGCTGGATTGCTGCCTGTTCCTGGTGCGCGAGTACCATGGGGCTCGGGTCGCCAATCAACTGGCCCGACTGCTGGTGGTGCCGCCCCACCGGGAGGGCGGCCAGGCGCAATTTATCGAGCAGCCGGTGGCCTCCTCCACCCAAGACGCCCAGATCAACCAACTGCTCGATTACCTGCGCACCCACCTGACTGAATCGCACAGCCTGGATGCCCTGGCCGCTCACACCACCATGAGTCGCCGCACCTTCACCCGCCACTTTCACCGCGCCACTGGCATGACGGTGGGGGAATGGTTGATCAACGAGCGCCTGAGGCGAAGCTGTGAGCTGCTGGAAACTACGACCTTGCCGATCGATCAGGTGGCAGAGTGCAGCGGCTTTAACACGGCGACCTCGCTCAGACAGCACTTCCAGCAACGTTTCCGCGTGAGTCCCAGGGAGTGGCGAAGGGCTTTTGGCATCAGGTAGAGACATCAGGGGTGGCCGCGCAACCCGTCAACTCACCTGCATTATACGATCGTCTGAATTAGACCACCCTGATGCAGGTTGACAGCTGGGTCCTCGTCCTCTTCAATAGCTACTCGATGATGCCGTGTGATGCTGGTGATAATTCCTGATCTCCCAGGCTGTCCCTATACGCATTTCACGAAGCCTTGCGCTAGGCGTAATGCGCTGATTTTTATCGGTTTTTTGGTGGTGTGACTTGTAATCAGTAGGTCCCGGGTTCGACTCCTGGTGCCGGCACCATCAACGCCTTCGAAACCAGTGTGATGCCAGCGAACTGCAACCGTCCCTTGAGGCGGTTTTTTTGTGCGTGCCGCCGGGGGGAGGCAGTCGATCCGGAGGGTAGGATCGTTCGCTGAGCCAGGTAGCTGATGGTGTCCACTGGGGCTGCTGCCCGGGTCACCGGCGGCTTGAGGCAGCCTGCCCCCCTGCGGAAGGTGGTATGCGGCGCATGGTGCGGTAGACTGTGAGGCTGGTCGCCGAGATGCGGCACGCATAATGAGAAGGAGAAGACCCGCCATGCGCTTTGTTCCACGCTTTACCGATGGCCAGGAATTTCCCCACCCGCTCGGCAAGATCGTCTGCGTCGGCCGCAACTATGCCGACCATGCCAGAGAGCTCGACAATCCGGTGCCCAGCGAACCGCTGCTGTTCATCAAGCCGGCGACCTCTGCAGTCCCGCTGGAAGAGACCATCGATGCGCCCTTCTCCCGGGGCGAGGTGCACTACGAGACCGAGCTGGCGTTGCTGGTCGGCGAGGAACTCTCCCACGTCACCGCGGACGAGGCCGAGCGTGCCATCGTCGGCATCGGCCTGGGGTTGGACCTGACCCTGCGCGACCTCCAGACCCGCCTCAAGGAGAAGGGGCATCCCTGGGAAACCGCCAAGGCGTTCGATGGGGCCTGTCCGCTCTCTGCCTTTCTGCCGCTCTCCCAGGTGCCCAACTGGAGCGCCCTGGCCTTTACCCTCGAGATCGATGGTGAGTTGCGCCAGCGCGGCGAGGGCGCCGACATGCTGTTCCCGGTCGCTACCCTGGTGGCAGAGATGAGTCGCCACTTCACCCTGCAGCCGGGTGACGTGGTCCTCACCGGCACCCCGGCTGGGGTCGGCCCGCTGTCGCGCGGCGCCGAGTTGCACTTCACCCTGACCGGCGGCCTGGAGTTTACTACTCACGTGGTCGAGTGAGTCCGATGCGTTCCCGGTAGCCCGCTAGACGACGACGCCCCGCAGCCATGCTGCGGGGCATCGTCGCGTTCAGGGGGCGGTGGACGGCTACTCCAGGTAGGTGTACCCGGCCAGCCCCTCGGAGAGGTCGTTGAGGAAACGCTGCTGCTCGGCCTCGTCCAGGCCACTGGCGGCGAGCTGCTCGGCCAGGTTGTTGCGCAGCACCTCGGCATCGAAGTTGACGTAGCTGAGCACGTCGGCAACGCGATCACCCTGCTGGATATGACTGAAGGTCCAGCCGCCATCCTCGGCCAGGGTGGCGTCCACCGAGTCGGTGTCGCCGAACAGGTTGTGCAGGTCGCCGAGAATCTCCTGGTAGGCGCCCACCAGGAAGAAGCCCAACAACTGCTCGTCGCCCTCCTGCCACTCGGGCAGGGGCAGGGTGGTCTCCACTCCCTGGCCATCCACATAGCCGTCGATGCGTCCATCGCTGTCGCAGGTAATGTCCTGAATAACCCCGCGGCGCACCGGCTCCTGGTCGAGGCCGGTCAGCGGCAGCACCGGGAAGATCTGCTGGATGCCCCAGACGTCGGGCACCGACTGGAACAGCGAGAAGTTGACGAAGAGCTTGTCGGCGAGTTTTTCGGCAAGCTCATCGGCGATCTCGCGATGAGCGCGATTGCGGGTGTCGAGACGGGCGCGCAGCCTCGCGCAGGCGGCGAAATAGACCCCCTCACCCTCGGCCCGGGCGTTGATGTCGGTCATGCCGATCACGAAGCGCTCATGGAGCTCGCCCATGGCCTGCACCAGGTCATGCCACGCCTCGACCAGGCCCCGCGGCTCCACCTGTTCGTGGAGCAGGTCGTGGACACGCCACAGCTCCTTGACCTGGGGGTCGTCATCGATGCGGCGCTCCGGAGCGGTTTCGCTGATCCGCTCCTCGCCGATCACGTTGGCGATCAGCACCGCGTGGTGGGCGGTCAACGCCCGGCCCGACTCGCTGATCAAGTGTGGCTCGGGCAGGTCGTGCTCCTGGCAGGCCAGGCGGAAGGCGTAGACCACGTTGCGGGCATACTCGAGCATCGAGTAGTTGGCCGAGCAGAAACTGCGCGAGCGGGTGCCCTCGTAGTCGACCCCCAGGCCACCGCCCACGTCCACGGTGTCCACCGGGGCGCCCAGCTCCACCAGGCTCTGGTAAAAGCGCGCACACTCGCGCAGGCCGCGCTGGATGTCGCGGATATTGGCGATCTGCGAGCCGAGGTGAAAGTGCACCAGCTGCAGGCTTTCCAGGGCGTCGGCCTCGCGGAGCTGATCCACCACGGCCAGGATCTGGCTGGCGGTGAGGCCGAACTTGGACTTCTCACCGCCGGTGTTCTGCCAACGGCCACGGCCTACGGTGGCCAGGCGCGCGCGCAGGCCGATGCGCGGCTTGACGCCGAGCTCGGCGGCCTCCTCGAGGATCAGCGGCAGCTCCGAGAGCTTCTCCACCACCAGGTAGACCCGGTGGCCAAGCTTCTCGCCCATCAGCGCCAGGCGCACGTACTCGCGGTCCTTGTAGCCGTTGCAAACGATCAACGAGGGGCCGTCGCCGGAGAGCGCCAGCACGGCGAGCAGCTCCGGCTTGCTGCCGGCCTCGAGGCCCACCCGGTCGCGGCCGCGCTCTGGCGTGGCGAGGATCTCCTCCACCACCCGGCGCTGTTGGTTGACCTTGATCGGGTACACGGCGGTATAGCCGCCGCTGAACTCCTCCTCGACCATTGCAGTGTCAAAGGCGGCGCAGAGCTGCTCGACGCGGTCGTGGAGGATGTCGATGAAGCGCACCAGCACCGGCAGGCGAAGGCCGGCGGTCTTGAGCTGTGCGACCAGGCCAGACAGCGGCAGGGCAGGGCCCTCGATCTCGCTGCCCAGCGGGCGTACCAGGGCGTGACCGGAGTCGTCCACGTCATAGTAGCCGCTGCCCCACTGGTCGATATTCCAGACGCGCCGCGCGCGCTTTGCCGGGCTGCCGGCACTGGCCATTGAGAGACTCATGCATTCACCTCGGGGAGGGGCAGGGCACCCTGCTCAAGGCGAGCCTGGAGGATGGTGCGAAACCGTTCGGGGTCGTGGGGAGTGAGATCGTGGGCCGGCGGATCCACATAGACCACCAGCAGCCGCGACAGCCAATAGCGCAGCGCGGTCATGCGCAGCATCATCGGCCACGCCTCGCGCTCGGTCGCGGTGAGCGGGCGTCGTGCCTGGTAGGCGGTGAGCAGGGCGTCGTGGCGCTCGGCATCCAGACGGCCGTCTGCATCAGTGGCCCAATCGTTGATGACGATGGCCAGGTCGAAAAGCAGGTCGCCGGTGCAGCCATTGTAGAAGTCGATGATGCCGCGCAGCCGGTCACCCTCGTAGAGGGTGTTGTCTCGAAACAGGTCGCCGTGCAGGGTGCCCTGTGGCAGTTCCGGGCCGTTGCCGAAGGCGTCCTGGTAGATCTCCACTTCGTCCTTCATCAGGGTCTGGTCCTGTGGCGAGAGGTAGACCAGCACCTTGTGGTGCATGGGCAGCAGCCAGTGGAGATCCCGCGGGTTGGGGCGGTGGCCGGGGAAGTGCTGCGACACCTTGTGCATGTGGCCCAGGGCATCCCCCAGGGCCGCACACTGGGTCAGATTGGGCGCCTTGGGATGCCTGCCGGGGAGGCGCGGGAAGAGCAGCGCGGGCTTGCCGGCCAGGCGATGCAGTGCCACGCCCTCGCGGTCGTGCAGGGGTCCCGGCACCGGCAGACGGTGCTCGTCCAGGTAGTCGAGCAGGTCGACGAAGAACGGCAGCTCGCCGAACTCGCCCTGCTCGAACAGGGTCAGCACCAGCTGGCGCCGGTCGGTGGTGACGAAGAAGGTGCTGTTCTCGGTGCCCGCGGGCACGCCTTCCAGGGAGACCAGCGAGCCGGCATCGAAGCGTGCCAGGAAGTCCGCGACCTGGGTCTCGGATAGCGGTGTGAATACGGCCATGTCTCTCTCACACGGGAATGCCAAGCCGCCTATTGTAGCGACTTGGCAGAGTGATGCACGCACCGCGGTCCCTCGTCAGAAAGTTCTCAGGATCCACTGCGGCACGGCGAGTCGGTCGCCGTCCTGGCGTTCGAAGTTGCCATCGCCGTCATGGTCTACCAGGTAGTAGGAGGGGCCGCGGGAAGGCCGGATCTCGATGGCGTAGAGCTCGCCGTTGATGCGGTACTCGCGGATGGTGCGATCCTCCTCCTGGCGGATAGTGATGTCCGGCTCGAGGTCCGCGGAGGACTGGGCCAGGGCGGGTCCGGTGGCAACCAGCGCGAGCCCCAGCAGCAGGGCGATAAGGGTGCGTGTCACGATCATGGTGGCCTCCTGGCCGCAGCGCGGCAGATAAAGTGGCGATGCCTTCAGTGTATGACGTTGCTGGCCCGCGGCCCACCGCCCGCGGCAAAACGGTCGGGCAATGCGTATCATGGGTGACCAGGATCACTTCCCGCTCAGTCTCAATGGATGCCTTGCATGGCCGCTACCCCCATCGTACTCGTCGACGGTTCTTCCTATCTCTACCGCGCCTTCCACGCCCTGCCGCCGCTGACCACCTCCAATGGCCAGCCCACCGGCGCCATCAAGGGCGTGCTCAACATGCTCAAGCGGCTGATCAAGGACTATCCGGACAGCCCCATGGCGGTGGTCTTTGATGCGCCGGGCAAGACCTTCCGCGACGAGCTGTTCGAGGCCTACAAGGCCCACCGCCCGCCGATGCCCGATGACCTGCGCTCCCAAGTGGCGCCGCTGCACGCCTGTGTGCGGGCGCTGGGGTTACCGCTGCTGTGCATCGAGGGGGTGGAGGCCGACGATGTCATCGGCACCCTGGCCCACCGAGCCACCGATGCCGGCCGCGATGCGGTGATCTCCACGGGGGACAAGGACATGGCTCAGCTGGTGAACCAGCACATCACCCTCGTCAACACCATGAAGGACGAGATCCTGGACGTCGCCGGGGTGAAGGAGAAGTTCGGCCTGCCGCCAGAGCTGATCATCGACCTCCTGGCGCTGATGGGCGACAAGGTCGACAACATTCCCGGGGTCCCCGGCGTGGGCGAGAAGACTGCCTTGGGCCTGCTGCAGGGCGTTGGCGGCGGCCTCGAGACCATCTACGCCGACCTGGAGCGGGTCAAGACCCTGGATTTCCGCGGCGCGAAGACCCTGCCGAAGAAGCTCGAGGAACACCGCGACCAGGCCTTCCTCTCCTACCAGCTGGCCACCATCAAGACCGACTGCGAGCTGCCGGTTGGCCTCGACGACCTGGACATCGCCCACCCGGACCGCGAGAGGCTCCTCGCGCTCTACCGCGAGTACGAGTTCAAGGCCTGGCTCTCCGAGCTGCTGGAGGGCAGTGACGCTGGCGTCGATGACGTGGGCGGTGGCACGCCGACGCCGACCGACGCCGAAGAGACCCGTCCCAGCGCCCCCCGGCAGGATCACGTGCTCCTCGAGCAGGCCGAGCTGGAGGCCTGGCTGACCCGGCTCGAGGCGGTCGAGGCCTTCTGTTTCGATCTGGAGACCACCAGCCTGGCCTACATGGAGGCGCAGATCGTCGGCGTGGGGCTGGCGCTGGAGGCGGGGGAGGCGGCCTATATCCCGCTGGCCCATGACTACCTGGACGCCCCCGCCCAGCTCGACCGTGACGCTGTGCTGGCCAGGCTCAAGCCGCTGCTGGAGGATGTCGGCAAGATCAAGATCGGCCAGAACCTCAAGTACGATATCTCGGTGCTGGCGAACTATGGCATCACCGTGGCGGGGCCCCTGGAGGACACCATGCTGGAGTCCTATGTGCTCGACTCAACGGCGACCCGCCACGACATGGACTCCCTGGCGCTCAAGTACCTGGGCGAGAAGACCGTCTCCTTCGAGGAGATCGCCGGCAAGGGGGCCAAGCAGCTCACCTTCAACCAGATCAGTCTGGAGCAGGCCGCCCCCTACGCCTGCGAGGATGTCGACATCACCCTGCGCCTGCATGGCGAGCTGCGTCCGCGCCTGGCGGCCACGGGTCGCCTCGCCGAGGTGCTGGAGGCGATCGAGCTGCCGCTGGTGCCAGTGCTGTCGCGCATGGAGCGCACCGGGGTGGCACTGGACCCGGAGCGGCTCCACGTCCAGGGCCGCGAGCTCGAGGTGCGCATCCGCGAGCTGGAGGCCCGCGCCCATGAGCTGGCCGGGCGCGAATTCAACCTGGGCTCGCCCAAGCAGCTCGGCCAGATCCTCTTCGAAGAACAGAAGATCCCGGTGCTCAAGAAGACCCCCAAGGGGGCGCCCTCCACCGCCGAGGCCGTGCTCGAGGAACTGGCGCTGGACTACCCGCTGCCCAAGGTGATCATGGAGCATCGAGGCCTGGCCAAGCTCAAGTCCACCTACACCGACAAACTGCCGCGGCTGGTCAACAGGGCCACCGGGCGGCTGCACACCAGCTATCACCAGGCGGTCACCGCCACCGGGCGGCTCTCCTCGTCGGACCCCAACCTGCAGAACATTCCGATCCGCACCGAGGAGGGGCGCAGGATCCGCCAGGCCTTTATCGCCCGGCCGGGCTATCGCATCGTCGCCGCCGACTACTCCCAGATCGAGCTGCGCATCATGGCGCATCTCTCCGAGGACAAGGGGCTGCTCGCGGCCTTCGCCGAGGGCCGCGACATCCACGCCGCCACCGCGGCGGAGGTGTTCGGGGTGCCGCTGGAGAAGGTCTCGGGTGACCAGCGGCGCAGCGCCAAGGCGATCAACTTTGGACTGATCTACGGCATGAGCGCCTGGGGCCTCGGTCGCCAGCTGCATATCGAGCGCAACCAGGCCCAGACCTGGATCGAGCGCTACTTCGACCGCTACCCCGGGGTCGCCCGCTACATGGAGCGCATCCGTTCACAGGCGGCGGAAGACGGCTATGTCGAGACGGTGTTCGGCCGGCGCCTCTACCTGCCGGAGATCCGCTCCCAGAACCATGCCCGTCGCCAGGGGGCCGAGCGCACGGCGATCAACGCCCCCATGCAGGGCACCGCGGCGGACATCATCAAGTGGGCGATGATCGATGTGGACGCCTGGCTGCAGGGCGAGGCCTGTGAGATCGATGCCTGGATGGTGATGCAGGTCCACGACGAACTGGTCTTCGAGGTGGTCGAGGGGCAGGTGGAGGACTTCATCGAGCAGGTGAAGGCGCGCATGCAGGCCGCCGCCGAGCTCAGCGTGCCGCTGATCGTCGATGCTGAGAGTGGGGCCAATTGGGACGAGGCCCACTAGGCTCCCCAGTGGATGAAGGGGAAAGAGAAATGCCACCGCGGCAGCGGTGACGTTCTCGTTTCTGCGCTAGTCCCGCAGCACCGTGGCGGTGCGCTGGGGCTCGAGGCTGACCTGCTCGCCCACCCGCCACAGGGTATGGCTGGGGGTGATGGCGCAGAACTGCTGGCCGTGCTGCTCGAGCAGGTAGAAGCAGTCGTGGCCGCGGAACTCACGCTCGACGATGGTGGCGCCCTGGCCCTCGGGGGCGGCGGAGAGCGCCAGGTATTCCGGGCGCAGCGATAGGCGCACCGGGCCGCGGCGGTGGCTGTCGATGGCCACCGGGCCGAGGGCGGTGCAGGCGATCTCGCCGTCGGCTTCGCCCTCCAGCAGGTTGGTGTGGCCCAGGAACTCCGCCACGAAGGAGGTAGCCGGCGCCTGGTAGATCCGCTCCGGGCGGTCCATCTGGATCAGCTGGCCGTAGTGCATCACCCCCACCTGGTCGGCGAAGGAGAGCGCCTCGGCCTGGTCGTGGGTGACCAGGATCACCGAGGTGCCGGCGGCCTTGAAGATCCGGCGCACCTCCTTGCGGGTCGATTCTCGCAGGGCGGCGTCGAGGTTGGAGAAGGGCTCGTCGAGCAGCACCAGCTCGGGCTCGGCGGCCAGGGTCCTGGCCAGGGCCACGCGCTGCTGCTGGCCACCGGAGAGCTGGTCGGGCATGCGCGCAGAAAGGTCGGCCAGCCCCACCAGGTCGAGCCACTCGCGGGCGCGGGCCGTCCGCTTGGCCTTGGGCACGTGGCGCATGGCGAAGGCGACGTTCTCGCCCAGGCTCATGTGAGGGAAGAGGGCGTAGTCCTGGAAGACGATGCCGATGCGCCGCTGCTGGGGCGGCAGGCGAGTCACGTCCTCGCCGCGCAGCAGGATCTCGCCGCAGTCCGGGCGTTCGAAGCCGGCAATCATGCGCAGGGTGGTGGTCTTGCCGCAGCCGCTGGGGCCGAGCAGGGCGAGGATCTCGCCGTTGTCCAGGGAGAAGCTCACATCCTCCACGGCCAGCGGGTCCTGGCGGCGGTAGCGCTTGTGCAGCCCACCCACCGACAGCAGAGGCTCCGGCAGCCGGGTCGGCGCCCCTTGGGGGGCGGCCTTGAGGTTGAGGTTGGACATCATTTGCCCTCCTTGGTGAGCAGCAGACCCACGGACAGGCTGGAGAACACCACGATGGCGGCGGCGAAGGGTGCCGCCTCGGCCAGCATGCCTTCCGAGGTTCGTGTGAAGACGGTCACGGCCAGGGTGGTGTAGCCGGTGGGCGCCAGCAGAAAGGTGATCGGCAGCTCCTTCATGCACAGCACGAAGACCAGCACCACGCCGGCCAGGATGCCGCGGCGCAGGCGCGGGAAGATCACGTTGATGAAGGTGCTGATGGGGCCGTGGCCCAACGAGTGGGCGGCCTCCTCCATGCTCGGGCGGGTCTGCAACAGAGCGCTGCGGATCGGACCCAGCGCCAGCGCCAGCGAGGCCATGGCCCAGGTGATGATCAGCATCGCCAGGGTCTGGTAGAGGAAGGGCGCAGTGCGCAGCGAGAAGAACACCATGGCCAACGCCAGGGCCAGCGGCGGCAAGGCGTAGCCGATATAGGCGGAGCGCTCGATCAGGGTGGCGAAGGGCGAGCGGTAGCGCACCGTCAGGAAGGCGATAGGCAGGGCGAAGGCCGCAGCCAGCAGCGCCGCTGGAAGGGCCGCGCCGGCGGAGCGCAGCAGGGTGCCGGGCACCCGGGCGAAGAAGGAGACATCCGGCGGCGCCAGCAGTAGCCAGTAGGCCAGGATCATCACTGGCAGGCCGATGGAGGCGGTGAACAGCGCCACCAGGTAGGGCCAGGCGAGGAAGCGGGCACGTCCCAGCGGCATGAGTGTCATCGGTCGCGCCACCCCGGTGCCGATGCGCGCCAGCTTGCGCTTCACCACCAGGCTGTCGAGCATCACGAAGCAGGTGGCGAGTGCCAGCAGCATCAGCGCCAGCCAGGCGGCGTAAACGCGGTCGAAGGCACCGGAGTACTGGGTGTAGATGGCGTAGCTGAAGGCCTCATAGCGCATCAGCGCCACGGCGCCGAAGTCGCCCAGCACATACAGCGTGATCACCAGCCAGCCTGCCATCAGCGCCGGCATCAGGTGGGGAAGGGTCACCTGGCGGAATATCTCGCCCTGGGTGTAACCCAGGCTGCGCGCGCTCTCCTCCAGGTTGCCGTCGAGGCCGGCCAGGGCGGCGCGCAGGTTCAGGAACAGGTAGGGGAAGGTGTAGAGCGACAGCGCCAGGGTGGCGCCCCAGTAGCCCTGCAGACGCGGCAGCTGCAGGCCGGTCAGCTGGGCGAGCACTCCATAGTTGCCGCCCAGACCGATCAGCGCATAGGCCATCACATAGCCCGGCACCGCCAGGGGAATTACCCCGAGCAGGGTCAGGGCCTTCTTGAATCGGATGTCGGTTCGGGTGACCAGCCAGGCCAGCGGGAAGGCCATCAGGGTAGTCAGCGTCACCACCCCGGCGGCCAGGGCCAGGGTGTTGAGCAGCAGCTGCAGGTTGCGGAGACGGAACACTAGTTCGACGAGGGTGGCGCTGTCGGCCTCGAAGGCGCGCAGCCCCAGGTAGACCAGGGGCACCAGCATCACGCCTGCTGCGACCAGCGAGGGGAGCAGGATATGCAGCGGCACGCCGCGGGCCCGCAGTCGCGGCAGGCTCGGAGTGTGGTGCGGCGTGGCGGGATGGCGCATCGGCTTCATGGTGCCTCGTCGGTGAAGACCTGCCGCCAACGGACGGCAGGTCGCAGGCCGGGGTTACAGCAGCCCGGCGTCGCGTAGCAGGTTCAGGGTGCCCTCGAGATCGTCCAGGTCGTCCAGGTCGATCTGCGGGGAGACCTCGAGCAGGCGATCGAAGTCCTCGAGCACGGGATTCTGGATCACGTCGCGGGTGACCGGGTACTCGTAGACATTGGTGGTGAAGTACTGCTGGGCGGCCGGCGACAGCAGGAAGCGCACGAACTCCACGGCGGCGTCCTGGCTGTCGCTGCTCGCAAGCACCCCGATGCCGGCCACATTCACCAGGTTGCCGATGTCGCCATCGGCGAAGAAGCCCTGCTCCACCGGGAAGTCGGCGTCGGAGGCCAGGAAGCGAGGCAGGTAGTAGTTGTTGACCAGGCCGAAGTCGATCTCGCCGTCGGCCACGCCCTGCACCTGTGTGCTGTTGTTGCTGAAGATGACGGCGCCGTTGTCCTTCATGCCCTCGAGCCACGCCAGGGTGCGCTCGTCGCCGTGCTCGATGCGCATGGCGGTCACGAAGGACTGGAAGGAGCCGTTGGTGGGTGCCCAGCCGACGCGACCCTCGTAGCGGTCGTCGATGAGGTCGAAGATGCTCTCGGGGTGCTCGGCTTCGCTGACGCGCTCCGGCGAGTAGGCGAAGACCCGGGCGCGACCGCTGGCGGCCACCCAGTTGCCGCTCTCGCTGGTATAGATGGTGGGTAGCCCCTCGTAGATGTCGGCAGGCAACTCAGCCAGCAGGCCGGCCTTGCTCAGTTCGCCCATGGCGCCGGCATCCTGGCCCCAGAAGAGGTCGGCAGGAGAGCGGCTGCCCTCTTCCTGCACCAGCACCGCCAGTTGGGCGGTGTCGCCGTAGCGCACGGCAACCTCCAGGCCGGTGTTCTTCTCGAACTGCTCGATGATCGGCTGAACCATGGATTCGCCCCGGCCGGAGTAGAGTGTCAGGTCGGCGGCGGAGGCGAGGGGGGAGGCCAACAGGGCTGCCACGACGGTGGCGGAGGCGAACAGTGACTTCTGCATGTCTGGATGATCCTTGGGTTGGCGGTCGGGACGTGTCCGCTCTGCGGCGGTTCGGTTTCCACTGCCAGTCTCGGTCTATCAAGACGATAGCAAAATTATTGTCTGCTGCAAATGATAATGATACGCAAAAGGGTTTTCNCCTTGGGTTGGCGGTCGGGACGTGTCCGCTCTGCGGCGGTTCGGTTTCCACTGCCAGTCTCGGTCTATCAAGACGATAGCAAAATTATTGTCTGCTGCAAATGATAATGATACGCAAAAGGGTTTTCATGACGCATGTCAATTTCTGCCCTGCCAGCGCCCTCGGTGAGGCTAGTCATTGAGCTCAGGCATTGAAAACCAGGTATTGAACACCGGAGCGCCCGCCATGCAGGGCATGGCGGGCGCTCCGGTCGGTCGGCTGGGTGCGGGGGTCAGTAGCCCAGCAGCGCCGAGGGCAGGCCGGTGATGATGACCGGGAAGAAGGCCATCAGCAGGCAGGCCAGCACGATGATGGCCACGAAGGGGATCACCGCCTTGTAGAGATCGACGATCTCCACCCCGGGTGGCGCCACGCCCTTCAGGTAGAACAGCGCATAGCCGAAGGGCGGGGTCAGGAAGGAGGTCTGCAGCACCACTGCCACCATCACCACGAACCACAGCACGTCGATGCCCATCTGCTGCACGATCGGCAGCATGATCGGGAAGCTGAGCAGCACGATGCCGGTCCAGTCCAGGAACATGCCCAGGATGAACACCAGGAACAGCATCAGGATCAGCGCGCCGGTGGTGCCACCGGGCATCGCCAGCACCAGCTCGCTGATCACCGTCATGCCGCCGCCGCGGGAGAAGACCCCGGTGAAGGCGGTGGCGCCCACCAGCACCAGCATCACCATGGTGGTGGTCTTGCCGGCGTCGATCAGGGTGCGGTAGCAGGTGGAGAGCTTGCGATCCCCGAAGATCATGAACAGCAGGAAGGCGATGAAGACCCCGATGGCCGAGGCCTCGGTGGCGGTGGCCACGCCGGTGAACAGCGCACCCAGCACGCCGAGGATCAGCGACATGGGCGGCAGCACATACTTGGCCAGCATGATCAGCAGTTGGCCGGTGCTGGTCTCGGCACGCTCCTCGGCCGGCACTTTCGGCCCGTAGGAGGGCTTGATGTAACAGATGATCAGCACATAGAGGGCATACATGACGCCCAGCATCACACCCGGGACCAGGGCGCCGGCGAACAAGGCCCCCACCGACACCGGCGAGTAGCTGGCCATCAGGATCAGCATGATGCTCGGCGGAATCAGGATACCCAGGCAGCCGCTGGCCATGATGACCCCGGAGCTGAGCTCCTTGTTATAGCCGTACTTGAGCATCGGCACCAGGGCGATCATGCCCATCACCGCGATGGAGGCACCGACGATGCCGGTGGTGGCGGCCAGCAGGACCGAGACGATAACCACGGTCAGCGCCAGGCCGCCGCGCAGGTTCGCCAGCAGCAGTCGCATGGTGTCGAACATCTTCTCGGTGACGCCGGAGTCGTTGAGGAAGCGCGCCATCAGCACGAACAGCGGGATGGCCACCAGCACATAGTTGTCCATGGCGTTGCCATAGATGTTGTTGATGATGGTGCCGAGCACGCGCTCGCCGGGGCCCAGGTAGGCGCCGATGACGGCCACGCCGCCGAGCACGAAGGCCAGCGGATGCCCCATGAACAGGCCGACCAGCAGGCCGCCGAACATGAAGAGGGTGAGCAGTTCGGGACTCATGTTCATGCGGTTTCCTCCCGCAACTGCTGGATGGCGCGGATGACGATGGCGATGGCCTGGAGCAGGATCAGCACGGCGGCGAAGACGATCACACCCTTGATCGGATAGACCGGGATCGAGACCATGCCGTAGGTGGTCTCGCCGCGGCTGAAGGAGCGCATGAAGAAGCTCCAGCCCAGGGTCAGCAGCATCCAGATGAAGGGCACAAAGAAGATCAGGTAGCCGAGGATGTCGATGACGGCCTGCTTCCTGCGCGAGAGCAGGCGCTTGAGCACGTCCACCTCGACGTGGGCGTGATGGCGCAGGCCATAGGCGGCCATCAGCATGAAGTGGGCACCGAACAACATCTTGGTGACATCGAAGGCCCAGTCGCTGGGTCGTCCCGCGAAGTAGCGAAGGGCGATATCATAGAGGACGATCAGTGTGATGACGGCAATCAGAGGGGCAATCAGCCGACCGAACCCCTCGTTGAGGGCATCGATCGCCTTGGCAATGGCATTCATGGTCGGTGGTCTCGAGAGTCTTGGAGGTTAGCTACAGGACGGGAGACGCCACCGGTGCCGTTCCAGCGCCGGTGGCGATCACTCTCACGGAACCTCCCGGAATCACCGGGAGGTCTCACTGGCGCTTAGAGACAGGCTTCGAGTTCTTCCAGCGACGGGAGGTTATCCATGGTCCGGCTCATGTTGTAGGGCGCGGAGATATCACGCCAGTTGGCGTAGTGCTCCAGGTAGCTGATCATGGAGTGATAGACCTTGGCGTGCATCGGGTCCTCGCAGGCGCCGCGCAGGATCACATCGTTGGTGATGTCCTGGATGCGGGCCAGGTCGTCGTCGGAGAGCTGGTGGATTTCCACGCCGGCTTCCTTGAAGTTCACCGTACCCTCGGTGGACTCGCGCTCGGACCAGGCCAGCGACCAGGCCATGGTGGCGTCGGCGGCGATCTTCAGCTTCGCCTGGGTCTCCTCGGTGAGGGCATCCCAGGCATCCTTGTTGATCATCACGCCGAACACGCTGGCGGACTGGTGCCAGCCCGGCACCGTCCAGTGCTCGGCTACCTCGGCGAAGCCGACGTTGTAGTCGACGCCCGGGGTGGAGAATTCACCGGCGTCGATCACGCCACGCTCGATCGCCTGGTAGACCTCACCACCGGCCAGGGTGACCTGGGATCCGCCCAGTTCTTCCAGAACGCGACCCTGGTCACGGCCGGAGAGACGCAGGCGCTTGCCGTCGAGATCGGCCAGGCTCTCGATAGGCGTGCGGCCCATGAAGCCGGATTCATTGTTGGTGATGCCGTAGGGCAGGTAGACCATGTTGTAATCACCATAGACCTCCTGGTAGAGGTCCCAGCCGCCCCATTGCTGGATCCAGTTCAGGTAGTCCACGCCGTTGAACAGGCTGGTGGTGGTGGCCAGGGGCGAGAAGGCCGGGCTGCGGCCGGCCCAGTAGCCGGGCCAGTCCCCCGAGGCCTCGATGCTGCCGGTCTCGGTGGCGTCGAACACCTCGGTGCCGGGCATCAGGGTGCCGCCGGCGCGGAACTCGATCTCCAACTCGTCACCGGCGAGCATGTTGACCATTTCGGCCCAGTGGCGGTCGATCTGGATCAGGTCGATGTTTTCCGGCCAGGTGGTGGTCATGGTCCAGCGTTCCTGGGCCTGGGCGGTGGTGGTGAGGGCGGCCAGCGCCACACCGGCGGCGAGGCCGGTGAGGGCAAATTTGGTCATCTTCTTCATGAAGTGCTCCCTGTACGGGTTATTGGTGTTGGCCGAGAAGACGTCTCGGGTGCCGAAGCCACCCCCTGTTGTGTCACGTTGGCGGGGCGGACAGCGCCTGCGGCTGGTGGTTGACCGGACGGGCAGGCTCGGCAGCCCTGCCAAGCTAGCACGGCGACACTGTCATAATCGATAGCCTGCTGAAAGCGGGCAACAGGGCATCTCTGCGGTGGCTGATGGCGTCAATTGTTCAAAATTTATCTTTTAATATCATCAGTATATATATTTTTCACGGCGGCGTCGGCGAGTTTGGCAGCGTTGAATGCGAAGGGTGCTACGACCATGGTCGCAGATGGTGTCGTCAGGGTGAGAACCATGCCAGAGGCGAGGGGCCGAGCAACTGCCGGAGCAGCAGACATTGGAGCCGATAGTGGAGCCGGTACTTGGAGCCAATAGTGGAACCTAGGGCGGAGCAGATCATGGCGCGGGCGGCCGAACTGGGGCGTCGGCGCTGGCGCGGGCTGGTGTGGCTCACCGGCGAGGCCGGCGCTTGTCGGGAAGCCGCCCTGGCGCTGTGGCAGGCCGGCGACTGGCAGTCGCCGCTGTGGGTGGCCCCCGAGGTTCCGGCGGGGCTGGCCGATGCCGACTGCCTGGCCCCCGGTCTCGCCCGCACCCGTCTGGGGGGCGAACAGGACCTGCTGGTGGTGGATGCGGTGTCCGAGGGGGCAGGCTTTGACCCCGACGCCTTCGGCGCCCTGGCGGGCACCCTGCGCGCGGGCGGCCTGCTGGTGCTGATGACGCCGCCCGGCTGGGGCGAGCGCCCCGACGCCGACTACGTGCGCCTGGCGGAGCACCCCTTTCGTCCCGAGCAGCTGAGCGCCCGCTATCTGGCGAGGCTGGCCGGCCTGCTGGATGCGAGCCCCGAGGTGATTCGTTGGCCGGCACTGGACGCGCCTTTCCTGCCACCCCTGCCCGAGGAAGACCCGCGAGTGCCTCCCCCCGCTGTGGACCCCGCAAGCACGGCCCCCGACTGCCTGACCACCGACCAGGCCGAGGCGGTGGCGCGTCTGGTGCGCCAGCGTCGGCGTCGCCCGCTGGTGATCACCGCCGACCGCGGCCGTGGCAAGAGTGCGGCCCTGGGCATCGCCTGTGCGCGGCTGCTGGCGGCCGGCGAGGCGGAGATCCTGGTCACTGCGCCGCGGCCGGCGGCGGTGGAGAGCCTGTTCGAGCGCCTCGAAGCGCTCTGCCCGGCAGGGCAGCGCCAGGGGCACGCCTTCCTGCTGGCCGAGCGACGGGTTCGCTTCGTCCCCCCCGACGAGCTGACCCGCCTGGCCCGGGAGGGCGCGGCCGGCGGCGCCGGCGCGCGGCTGCTGGTGGATGAAGCGGCGGCCATCCCCGCCGCCCTGCTCGGCGAGTGGCTCACGGCCTTCCCGCGCATCGCCTTCGCCACCACGGTGCACGGCTACGAGGGCTCCGGTCGGGGCTTCGCGGTGCGCTTCCTCGATCGGCTCGCCCATGAGGCCCCGGCGTGGCAGGGCCTGCATATGGGCGAGCCGATCCGCTGGGCGGCGGATGACCCCCTGGAGGGGCTTGTCAATCGTCTGTTGCTGCTCGACGCCGAGCCGGCGCCGCCGGCCCCGTCATCGATGGCGCCGGCCTGGCAGCGAGTGGTAATCGCCGAGCTGGTCGATAACGAGGCCAGGCTGCGCGCCCTCTTCGGCCTGCTGGTGCAGGCCCACTACCGCACCACCCCCGCCGACCTTCGCCGCCTGCTGGACGGCCACGGCGTCGGCATCGGTGCCCTGGTATCCGACAAGGCGCCGGTGGGCGTGGTGCTTACCGGCGACGAGGGCGGCTTCGCTCTCGAACTGGCCGGGCGGGTGGCTCGCGGCGAGCGCCGCCCCCGTGGCCACCTAATGGCCCAGTCGCTGGCCGCCCACGCCGGCAGCCGCGAGGCGCTCACGGCGAGGCTACGTCGCGTGGTGCGCATCGCTGTGGCGGCCTCCCAGCGCCGCGCCGGGCTGGGTCGGCGGATGATCGAGGCCGAGGTCGAACAGGCAAGCCGTGATGGTATCGACCTGCTGGGGTCGAGCTTCGGCGCCGAGCCGGGGCTGATCGCCTTCTGGCGCTCGCTGGGCTTTGTCACCCTGCGCCTGGGGCTAACCCGGGAGACCGCCACCGGCGAGCATGCCCTGATGTTGGCGCGTCCGCTGACCGAGCGCGGCGAAGCGCTGGTGGAAGAGCTATCAATACGTTTCCAGCGCTCCCTGCCGGGGCTGCTGGCCTTCGAGCTGCGCGAGCTGGAACCTGAGATCGCCGCCGCCCTGCTGGCGGAGGGGGAAGGCCCGGCGCTGGACGCCGCCGATCGCCGCGACGCGGAAGACGTGGCCCTCGCACAGCGCGAGCCGGCCCTGGCCCGACCGGCGCTGCAGGCGCTGGTGCGCCATGCCCTGGCACGGGGCCTGCCGGCCGGTGACGAATCACTCGGCCTGCTGGTGGCCTGGGGCTTTCAGGGGCGAAGCGCCGAGTGGCTGGCCGCCCGGCTCGGCGTCTCTGGTCGGCGCCAGGTCACTGACTGGCTTCGTCAAGCCGCGGCAGCGCTGCTGGCCTCCACTTCCCCAACCGGGGCCAGCTGGGTAAGGTAGGTCGGTAATAACGGAGCAGATACCGCATGAACGCACATCTCGAAGCCCTTGAGCCGCAGCCGCTGTGGCGCCATTTTCGCACCCTCTGCGACACCCCGCGCCCCTCTGGCCACGAGGCGGCGCTGGTGGCCATCCTGGAGCAGTGGGCCGATGGGCAGGGGTTCGCCCACGACCGCGACGCCTTCGGCAACCTGCGCCTGCGCAAGCCCGCCACGCCGGGCCATGAGGCGGCGCCGGGGGTGATCCTCCAGGGCCACCTGGACATGGTGGCCCAGGCTAATTCCGGCCACCCCCACGACTTCACCCGCGATCCGATCCAGACCCGGGTGGGCGAGGATGGATGGCTGCGCGCCACCGATACCACCCTGGGCGCCGACAACGGCCTGGGCGTGGCCGCGGCCCTGGCGATCCTCGAGGACGATTCCCTGGTGCATGGCCCGCTGGAGGCGCTCTTCACCCTGGAGGAGGAGACCTCCATGGGCGGCGCCCTGAACCTGGCCGAGGGTTGGCTTGCGGGCCGGCTGCTGCTCAACCTGGACTCCGAGGATCGCGGCGAGGTCTACATCGGCTGCGCCGGCGGCGCCGACGTGGTGGTGGAGGCGCAGCTGCCGACCGCTCCCCTCGGCGAGGACGAGGTCGCGATGCGCCTCTCCCTCACCGGCCTCAGGGGCGGCCACTCCGGCATGGATATCCACAAGGGGCTGGGCAACGCCAACCGGCTGCTGGTGCGGGTGCTGCGTGCTCTGGAGGGCTACGAGGTGCGCCTTGTGGACTACCAGGGCGGCACGCTGCGCAACGCCCTGCCGCGGGAGGCCTTCGCCACCCTGGCCCTGCCCGACGACCGGCGCGAGGCCGCGATGGCGCGGGTGGCGGCGCTTGCGGTCGAGCTGCGCGGCGAGCTGGCCGGGGTCGATGATGGTCTGGCGCTGGCGCTCTCGCCGGTGGCGATGCCGGAGAGCCAGGCGCTGACCGCCCAGGCCAGCCACCTGCTGGTGGCGGCGCTGCATGCGGCGCCCTGCGGGGTGGAGCGCATGAGCAGCGAGGTGCCCGGGGTGGTGGAGACCTCCAACAACCTTGGCGTGGTCGGCCTTAAGGCGGGGCGCTTTCACCTCTGCGCCCTGGTGCGTTCGCTGCGCGACAGCGCCACCGCCGACCTGGCCGATCGCTTCGCGGCGCTGTTCGACCTGATCGGCGCCCGGGTGCGGGTGGAGAATGCCTACCCGGGCTGGACGCCCCAGCCGGACAGCGACCTGCTGGCGCGCTTCTGCCGGCTGCATCGGGAGAGGATGGGCGGCGACCCGGCGGTCAAGGTGATCCATGCGGGGCTGGAGTGCGGCATTCTCGGCGGCAAGTACCCGCACCTGGAGATGATCTCCTTCGGGCCGCTGATCCGTGGCGCCCACTCCCCCGACGAGCGGGTCGAGATCGCCTCGGTGGCGGAGTTCTGGACCCTGCTGCGGGCGCTGGTCGAGGACCTGGCCCGTTGACGTCCATGCGGTAAACGATGACACCGCCCGCAGGCGGTGTCGTCGTAGCATCAACCTGCAGGCTATCGGTGCTCAGCCCAGGTAGGCATTAAGCATCCAGATGGTCTTCTCCTGTTCGCGGATATAGTCGCCGGCCTGGGCGGCGGTGCCCTCGTCGTCGGCATCGGAGGCCAGCGAGAGGATCTCGCGCTGCAGCTCGATCAGGGTCTGGAAGCCCTGCAGGGTGCCGAGCACGCAGGCCTGGCCGTCGGTGACGTCCTTCGCCTCGGTGATTCGCGACATGGTCACGTAGTCACTGTAGGCGTGTACCGGCTGATGGCCCAGGGTCAGGATGCGCTCGGCGACCTCGTCCACCTTGGTCAGCAGGTCGGTGTAGAACTCCTCGAACTTGGCATGCAGCTCGAAGAACTGAGGGCCCTTCACGTTCCAGTGGTAGCCGCGCACGTTCATGTAGAAAATCTGATAGTTGGCCAGCAGCTCGTTGAGCTTCTCGGCCAGCTGGCTGGCGCTCCCCTCGTGCAGGCCGATGGTATTGGTGTCGCTCATGGGGATGGCTCCTGGGTCGCAATGGGAAAGTGGCAAATGTGGCAATAGGGACGAGTGTACTCCTTCGCCGAGGCGGCAGAGGCGTCAAGAGTGATCATGGCCGCCATAGCCAATGACCATGAGATGCCGGCGGCCGAGGCGGGTTTCAAGTGGGCGGATCAGGTCCGCGCCGCGGCAAACAGGCGCACCACGCTCTCGGCGCGGTCGGCGAGCAGCTCGGCGCAGCGCGCCAGGGCCTCGTCCAGGGCCATGGGGCCATCGGCCAGGGCGAAGGCAGCGGTGACGCCCTCGCCGCTGGCCGCCTGCCAGCCCGGCGCCAGGCGCCCGGCCAGCACCACCACCGGCACCTTCTTCTCCCGCGCCGCGCGGGCCACGCCCACCGGGGTCTTGCCGGCCAGGCTCTGGCCGTCCAGCTGGCCCTCCCCGGTGATCACCAGGTCGGCTTCTGTCAGCAGCGCCGCGAAGCCGGCCTGGGCCATCACCAGTTCGATGCCGGGGCGCAGCCCCGCCCCCAGGAAGGCGCGGGCGGCGAAGCCCATGCCGCCGGCGGCGCCGGCGCCTGGCAGGTCGCGGTGCTCCTCGCCCAGTGCCGTGGCGGCCACATCGGCGAACCGCGCCAGGGCGGCGTCCAGTCGGGCGATATCCTCGGGGGTGGCCCCCTTCTGGGGGCCGAACACCGCGCTGGCGCCGCGCTCCCCCAGCAGCGGGTTGTCGACGTCTACCGCGGCCTCGACGTGAAGATCGGCCAGGCGCGGATCGAGTCCAGAGAGATCGAGCTCGGCCAGCTCGGCCAGGGCCGCGCCGCCGGGGGGCAGCTCACGACCGTCGGCGTCCCGCAGCCGGGCGCCCAGCGCCACCAACATACCGGCGCCACCGTCGTTGGTGGCGCTGCCGCCCAGGGTCAGCAGCAGGTGCTCGGCGCCAGCGTCCAGCGCCGCGCGGATCAGCTCGCCCACGCCATGGGTGGTGCTGTGCAGGGCGGTGCGCTCGGCCGGGACCAGCGCCTGGATGCCGCTGGCCTCGGCCAGCTCCACGAAGGCGGTGCGGCGCTCGGCCAGCCAGCCCCAGGCGGCGCTGGCGGGACGCCCCAGGGCGTCCTGCACGGTAGCGGTGCGCCGCTCGGCGCCGGTGGCGGCCAGCAGGGCGTCCAGGCTGCCCTCGCCGCCGTCGGCCAGCGGACACTCTACCAGCGCGATCTCCTCCCCCAGGCGGCGGATGCCGCAGGCAATGGCATGGGCCGCTGCCGCGGCGGGCAGGGCATCCTTGAAACTATCCGGGCAAATGAGGATCTTCATATGTGACTCGCAGCGGGGGAATCCCCGCCCAGCTTAGCGCCATGGAAGAGCCAGCTAAAGCGCCGGCGTTCCTTCTGCGAGGCCCGATGCGTACACTGCCTTCAGTCCATCCATGGGAGAACGACCATGCGCCTCCGGCGATTGCCTCGCGTACTGGTGATAGCACTGGTGACAGTGCTGATGCTTGCCGGATGCCAGACTACCCCCTCCACGCTGCCGGCGGCGGAGCCCCGCCCCGCGGCCGAGTGCCGTTGGCCGGTCGGTGACTGGGCGCCGCGCGCCCTGCTGGCCGGGGCAGTGGCGGCACTGGAGGCCGAGGGCTTCCTGATTCGCCACACCGACCTGGCCCTGGGGCTGGTGAGCGCCGAGCGGACTCGCATCCTGCCCGGCTACGGTGACCGTTACGACCGCTGGGACAGCCGAGGCATGTTCGGCGGTATCGGCATCGGCGGCGGTCGCGGCGGGGTGAGCAGCGGCGTGATGATTGGCTTCGGCGGCGTGGGCAGCCTGACCCGGGATGCGACCGAGCTGGAGCGGGTATCGCTGCTGGCCGGCGATGGCGAGGTGAGGGTGAGTCGCGATATCCAGTTGATCGACTGGCGCGGCGAACTGGCCGAGGCGCGCAGCGCCAGCACCGCGGACTTCTGCCAGCGGCTGCGCAGCGCCATCCAAGCGGGAGGTGTGCGATGAGCCGCCTGCTGCCCGCAATGCTGCTCTCCTTCCTGCTGGTGGGCTGCGCCACCTCGCCTTCCCGGGAGCCGTCCCGCGAGCTGGACTTCTCCTTCGCCCCCGAGGCGACGCTGCGGGCCTCTGCCCAGGTGCTGATGGCCAACGGCTATGTGGTGCGCCACGCCGATGCCGACCTGGGTCGCCTGGAGGCGGTCTTCTCGCGCTGGCCCGGCTACCGGGTGCTGGTGGAGGTCTCGGGAGAGGGTGAGCAGAGCCGGGTGAGCCTGGCCGCGACCCGGGGCGGTCGCCCGCTGCCGCCGCAGACCCTGGATCGCCTGCTGGTGGAAATGCAGGACCAGCTCGGCATGTGGCGCTGATTTCCCCTGCTTCGACTCGACCGGCTTCGACGCAAAACCCTGCAAGGCAACAGGCTGGAAAACCAGAGAGACACCATGTTCGACCAACTGCGACGACCCCTCGGCCTCACCGCAGCGGCGGTGCTTTTTTTCGCCATGAGCGGCCTGGCCCAGGCCCATCCCCACGGCTGGATCGACCTGCGCATGCGCCTGGTGGTGGACGACGAGGGCCACCTCACCGGCCTTCACCAGTCCTGGCGAATGGATCCCTTCTATAGTCTGGTGGTGCTGGAGGAGCTGGGCCAGGCCGGCGGTGATGGCGGCCTCGAGGCCGCCCTGGACCAGCTCGGCAGCGAGATCCGCGACAATCTGGTGCCCTACGGCTACTACACCGAGCTGACCCTGGCGGGCGAGAAGCAAGGCTTCGACGCGGTCAGCGACTACACCGTGCTGGAACGCGGTGGGCGAGTCGAGTTCATCTTCCTGCTGCCCCTGGCCGAACCGCAGCCGCTGGCCGGCCAGACCCTGAGCTACCAGGTGTTCGATCCCACCTACTACATCGAGATGGTCCACGAGGAGGAGAATCGGGTGCCGGCGGACGATGCCCTGCTGGTGGGCGGGGAACTGGCATGTGAGACCCGAATTCATCAGCCCAACCCCGACCCCGAGTTGGTCCTGCAGGCCGCGATGCTGGACGTGGACGACGAGGCCGAGCCGGGGCTCGGGCGCCACTTCGCGGAGACCGGGGAGGTGACATGCCAGTAACGTTGCGGCGATTGATACGACTGGCAGTCGCTCTGCTGTTCGCGCTTGTGGCTTGGCAGCTGCTGCAGCCGGCCCTGCAGGGGCTCAGCCTGCAAGTGGTGGCCTGGCAGCGCGACTTCCATCGCGCCCTGACCCTGGCCATCAGCGACTTCTCCGGCGCGCCGTCGTCGGCGGCCTGGGCGACCCTCCTCGGCATCAGCTTCGGCTACGGGGTCTTCCACGCTGCGGGGCCGGGCCACGGCAAGGCGGTGCTCTCCACCTATCTGATCTCCCAGGGCGGCGCACGTCGCCGTGCGCTAGGGCTCTCCTTTGCCGCCTCGCTGCTGCAGGGGGGCGTCGCCATCGCCCTGGTGGTGGTGCTGGTGCACGGCCTGGGCTGGCTGACGCGCCAGGCCATGGGCAGCGTGGTGTGGGTGGAACAGGCCAGCTTCGTGATGGTGGCGCTGCTGGGGGCCTGGCTCTGCCTGCGGGCGATCCGCCAGCTGCGCCGCCAGCCGGCGGAGGTCGCCGGCCACCACCACGCCGGCCATGGGCATGCCCACTCTCAGGACCATCCCCACACCCATGATCACGACTGCTGCGGCGGCCACCACCATGTGGATCCGCAGCGGGCCAGCGACTGGCACACCGCCCTGGCCACGGTGGTGGCCATCGGCATCCGGCCGTGCAGCGGGGCGGTGCTGCTGCTGGGGGCGGCGACCCTGCTCGGCCACTTCGCGGTGGGGATGGCGGCGGTGATGGTGATGTCGCTCGGCACGGCGCTGACGGTCTCCGCGCTGGCCCTGGCCAGCGTCTATGCCCGAGGCTGGGCGGAGCGGCGCCTGGCCAGCCAGCAGCAGGCCCAGCGCGCCGGTCGTCTCCTTGGCTGGGCCTCCCTGGCGGGCGGCCTGGCCATTGTGGTGCTCGGTGTCTCGCTCACCCTGACCGGTGCCAGCCAGCCCAGCGGGGCGCCGCTGCTGGGCGAGCCGCCCTCGCGCAGCGCCCCGACCGAGCGCGGCCCGTCCGATCCGGCGCCGAGCCGCCACCCCTTCGGCGGTTGAGCGGAGTGTCAATCGGCCTTGAGATCCAGCCCCTCCACCA
Source organism: Halomonas salsilacus (assembly GCF_051216275.1). Classification (NCBI taxonomy): domain Bacteria; kingdom Pseudomonadati; phylum Pseudomonadota; class Gammaproteobacteria; order Oceanospirillales; family Halomonadaceae; genus Halomonas; species Halomonas salsilacus. Next base: position 23,465 of record NZ_JBPKAQ010000009.1, on the reverse strand, counting down.
GCGCCAGCACGCGGTCACGCATGGCGGCGAGCTCGTCCAGGTCGTAGCGGCGCGGCTCGCCCTTGCCCCACACCGGCCCCGGCCAGGCCTCGTCGTCCTGGCGGCGCAGCACCAGGTGCACGTGCAGCTGCGGCACCACGTTGCCGAGGCTGGCCACGTTGAGCTTGTCGGCGCCCAGGAACGCCTTGAAGGCCTGGCCGATCCGGCTGGCCTCACGCCACAGCTGCTGCTGGTCGGCCTCGTCCAGCTCGAACACCTCGCTGACCCCGCGCCGGCGGGGGATCAGTATCAGCCAGGGGTAGCGGGTGTCATCCATCAGGCGCAGCTGGCACAGCGGCAGCTCGGTGACGGGGTAGCTGTCATCTGTCAGGCGCTCATCGAGTGCGACGTCTTCCATCTCCTTTCCTCTTGCCGGGGTGGTGATCCGGCATCATGCCATATCTCCCCCGGCTCGAGTTCTCCCGCGGCCTCGGCCAGGCTGAGCGCCCCTTGACCAGGCGTCATGAGGGGGCGCCATGACCCTGCTGGAGGCCCTCGCCCTGCTGTTGATCGGGGCTGTGGCCGGCTTCATCAACGTGCTCTCGGCGGGCGGCTCGATGCTCACCCTGCCGCTGCTGATGTTCCTGGGCCTGCCGCCCCAGGCGGCCAACGGCACCAACCGCGTCTCCATCGCCCTACAGAGCCTCTCGGCGGTGACCAGCTTCCTGCGCGCCGGGGCCCGTCATGTGGGACTCTCGCTGCGGCTCTCGCTGCCCGCGGTGGTCGGCTCCCTGGCCGGCGCCTGGCTGGCCCTGCAGGCTGGCGATGCCCTCTTCGAGGCGATCCTCATCGCGGTGATGGCGGGTTCCGCGGTGCTGATGTTGCTGCCCCAGCCGCGGTTGGATACCCGCCCGCTGACGCCCGAGCGGCTCACCCCGGCGGTCTACCTGGCGATGTTCGCCATCGGGCTCTACGGCGGCTTCATCCAGGTCGGGGTGGGGATCCTGTTCATTCTGGTGCTCTACCGCATGCTGAAGATCGACCTGGCCCAGGTTAACGTCTTCAAGGTGTTGATCATCCTGATCTACACCCTGCCGGCGTTGGCGGTGTTCCTGGTCAACGACCAGGTGCGCTGGAGCTACGGCCTGGTGCTGGCCGCCGGCAGCATGAGTGGGGCCTGGGTGGGGGTGAAGGTCAACATGAGTCCACGCGGGGCCTTCGTGGTGAAGTGGCTGACCGTCTCGATGATTACTGCCATCATCCTGCGTCTGCTACTGGGATAACCCGGCAGATCGTCGCCGGCAGTGCTAGATTGCATACGGGTACCCAAGATCCATAGGCAAGGAGCCAAACCAATGAAACGCACCATGGCCATCGTGATGCTGTCGCTGTTCTCCCTCTCGCTGCTCTCCGGCTGCAACACCATGCGTGGGGCCGGCGAGGACATCGAGAGAGGCGGCGAGGCGATCCAGCGCTCCGCCGACTGATATACCGCTGTACCGAACAGCTCTGCCACAGGCCGGAGCGGGGCGACCCGCTTCGGCCTTTTCATCAAGGAAGAGGAGAAGGCCATGCCTTTCAAGCTGCTCCCCACCGTCGTTGCCGGCCTGATGCTGGCCGGCTGTGCCGGGATGACCTCCCCGCCGGCCCATGAATCGGCGCCGCCGCCGCCCCGGGTGGAGACCCGCGGCGAATGCGGTGCGGTTCAGGTGCAGGACCGCGTGGGGCGCGAGTACAGCGCGGCCCTGGGCGAGGCGATCCACGCCGAGAGCGGTGCGGCGGCCATGCGGGTGGTCCGTCCCGGCGAAGCGGTGACCCTCGACTACCGCCCGGATCGGCTCAACGTCCGCCTGGACGAGGGCGATGTCATTACCGAGATCGGCTGCGGCTAATCTTCGGCGACCGCATCCGGGTCGTCGATGCCGTGCTCGGCCTGGGTGCGGCGCTCCTCCTCCTCGGCCTGCTTGCGCAGCTTCTTGCGCAGCGCCGCCTTCTCGAAACGCAGCCTCTGCAGCCGGGTCGCCAGCGCCAGCGGGGGCACGGGGGCGGGCTCACCCTCGTCGTCCACCGCCACCATGGTCAGGTAGCAGCTGTTGGTGTGGCGAATCAGTTTCTCGCGGATATCCTCCGCCACCACCTTGATGCCGATCTCCATGGAGGATCGCCCCACGTGGTTGACGCTGGCCAGGAAGGTCACCAGCTCGCCCACGTGAATGGGCTGCTTGAACAGCACCTGGTCCACCGAGAGGGTCACCACATAGTGGCCCGAGTAGCGGCTGGCACAGGCGAAGGCCACCTCGTCGAGCTTCTTGAGGATGGCGCCGCCGTGCACCTTGCCGCTGAAGTTGGCCATGTCGGGGGTCATCAGCACGGTCATGGAGAGCTCGTGCTGGCCGGGCAGGTCATGTTCGTCCATCGGTTCTTTCCTGTTGGCGGTTCCTGACAGCATAACGCCTTGTTCCCATCGGGAGACAAGGCGTTAACGTTCCGGCCTGGTGAAGGCGTCAGAACCAGGTCAGGCCGACGGCGATGACCGCCCCGGTGATGAACAGCTGGATCAGGCAGAAGCCCATGATATCTTTAGCCTTGAGGCCGGCGATGGCCAGCACCGGCAGGGCCCAGAAGGGCTGCAGCAGGTTGGTCCAGGCGTCACCCCAGGCGACGGCCATGGCCACCCGCGAGATATCCACGCCCAGCGCCTCGGCGGCGGGCAGCATGACCGGCGCCTGCACGGCCCACTGGCCGCCGCCGGAGGGCACGAAGAGGTTGACGATGCCGGCGCTGATGAAGGACCAGAACGGCAGCGAGGTCTCGGTCGCGAATGACACCAGCGCCTCGGACATGGTGGCCGCCAGGCCCGACTGCACCATGATCGCCATGATCCCGGCGTAGAAGGGGAACTGGATGACGATGCCGGCGCCGCCCTTGATCGCCTCGTTGAGGCTGATCAGCAGGCTGCGGGGGGTGCGGTGCAGCACGATGGCCAGGAACAGGAACAGGAAGTTGACGATGTTCAGGTTCAGCCCGCCTCCGCGCAGGACGAAGTGGTCGAGCAGGTAGATCAGGCCGGGGATACCCACCAGCCAGGCCAGGATCACGCTGTTTTCCAGGCGCTCGGCGGGGCGGCGGATGCGCGACTGGCTCTCCGGGGCGTCCTCTTCCAGCAGCTTGGGATCGACGTAGACGCTCTCCTTCTCGTCGGGGAGCATCAGGCGGTTGACCAGCGGGATGGTGATGAACAGGCAAGCCACGATGGCGATGTTGAAGAAGGCGAAGATGGTCGAGCCGGTGCCGATCACGCCGATCTGGTCGGCGCTGAAGTGGCCGTCGGTGGCGATGGTCAACGGAATGGAGCCGGCCAGGCCGCCGTGCCACACCACGAAGCCGGAGTAGGCGCTGGCCACCAGCAGCCGGTAGTCCACCTTGACCAGGCGGGCCAGTTCCTTGGCGAACAGCGCGCCCACCACCAGGCCGAAACCCCAGTTGATCCAGCTGGCGGCCAGCGATACATAGGTCACCAGCAGGATGGCACCGCCCGGGCCCTTGGCCAGCGCCGCCAGGCGCTGCAGCAGTTTCTTCACGGGCGGCGAGCTGGCCAGCATGAAGCCGGTGACCAGCACCAGCAGCATCTGCATCGAGAAGGTCAGTAGGCTCCAGAAGCCATCGCCCCACATGCGCATCACCGCCAGCGGCGTCTGGCGCTCCACGGCGATGGCGGCCACCGCGGCGATCAGGGTCAGCAGCAGCACGAAGATATAGGGGTCGGGCAGGTAGCGTTCGACCAGCTTGACGGCCGGCCTGGAGAGGGCCTTGAGCATGGGAGTTCCCTTTGTTTTGAAACCGTTGTGAGTTCGGTCTGTTGTCGAGATTGGCGTGTCTCACAGAAAGTAGCGCAGCTTCAGGGGCTTGCGCCACCCTGCCCGCCAACGCAGGCGAACACGAGGAGCCGCTCAGCCGCGCCAGTGGGTGCGGCGGTAGTGCCGGTAGTAGGCGCCGAGCACCGCCGAGCGCACCACTGCAAACAGGATGAAGGCGAACCACAGGCCGTGGTTGGTGAGCGATTCCGGCAGCAGCGCCTGGGTGAGCCACCAGGCGGGCAGGTAGGCGGCGAGCCCGGCGAAGATGCTGTTGCGCATCTCGCGGATCGCCGTGGCACCGATGAAGACGCCATCCAGCAGATAGCTCCACACCGCGATCAGCGGCATCAGTACCATCCATGGCAGGTAGATGGCGGCGGTCTCGCGCACCTCCGGCAGGCCGGTGAGCAGGGCGATCAGCCACTGGCCGCCGAGGGCGAAGGCCAGGGCCGCGGCCCCGGCGGTGGCCAGCGAGAGCCAAGCGGCACTCTTCACCGCCTGGCCGAACTCGTCCCAGCGACGGCGCCCCACGGCGCGCCCGGCGATGGCCTCGGCGGCATGGGCGAAGCCGTCCAGGGCGTAGCTGGTGAGCATGATGAACTGCAGCAGCACGGCGTTGGCGGCCAGCACGGTATCGCCCTGGGCCGCCCCCCGGGAGGTGAAGAAGGCCATGGCGAACAGCAGCCCCAGGGTGCGTACGAAGAGATTGGCGTTGACCGCAAACAGCTCGCCGTAGGCGGCCAGCGCCAGGAGCCGGCTGCGCAGGAAGTGCCCATCGAGCCGCTTCAGCTGGCGCGAGACCAGCCACAGGCCGAAGGCCAGGGCGGAGTAATCGGCGATCACCGTGGCCCAGGCCACCCCGTCGCTGGTCATGCCCAGCCCGACCACAAACACCAGGTCGAGGACGATATTGACGGCGTTGGTCAGCACCAGGATGGCCAGGGTGACCCGGGAATTCTGCTGGCCCAGGAACCAGCCGAGAATGGCGTAGTTGGCCAGCACCGCCGGCGCCGAGAGGATACGGATCTCGGCATACTCGGCGGCAAGCGCCGTGGCCACCTCGCTGCCGCCAAGTAGCCACAGGCCCAGCGCGATGAGCGGGCGCGAGAAGAGGATCAGTAGGGTGCCGATCACAGCCGCCAGCAGCAGCGACTGGCCCAGCAGGTTGCGCACATCGCTGTCGTTCTCGCGACCCACCGCCTGAGAGGTGAGCCCGGTGGTCCCCATGCGCAGGAAACCGAAGCCCCAGTAGAGAAAGCTGAACAGGGTGGCGCCCAGGGTCACCCCAGCCAGGTAGCGGGAGTCCGGCAGGTGGCCCATCACCGCGGTATCCACCAACCCCAGCAGCGGAACGGTGACGTTGGAGAGGATGATCGGCCAGGCCAGGATCCAGATGCGCCGGGGAGTGGCGTCGGGGTGTGAGGCCCTGGCGGGAGAGGAGCGGTTCACGGCAAACCTGCTGAGGGGGAAAGCGGGTCATCCTCGCCTCGCCGCTCCCATAACGCAACCGCCCCGCACGAGGGCGGGGCGGCTGAAGGGCGGTGGCTGTTCTTGAAATTCAGGCCTTAGAAACGGTAGCCGATACTGGCGGAGATCAGATCGATCTCGTAATCCTCTCCGCTGGAGCTCAGATCGTAGCGCTCGAACTCGGCACGCACCATTACCTGGTTCACTACGTACTCCACGCCTATGCCGTAGAAAGGGTCAATATCATCATCACTTTGCCGAATGTCGACGACTGTTGTGCCATTCATAGTGGCGTTGCCTGAGATGTCACCATCCCAAGCGATCAGCCCCAACTTGCCGAAGACGCTGAAGCCGGCATCGATGGGCAGACGACCTACCAGGGCAAATCCAAAGCCATCGGCACTGGCCTTCACGCTTCCAGAAGCCACATTGAGACCATCTGTAGCGAAAGCGTTTGCTTCAAAATCTCCAAAATTGACATAGTTCGCTTCTACTGCAAAGTTGGGATTGAACTGATAGCCGGCAAAAAGCTTGAACGCAGTGTCCTTTCGGTCGACATTAAAACCGTCATTACCCAGACTTAGAAAGTCATCATTCTTGAACTTGGCCTGGCCGATGGCGGTGCCCAGGTAGAAGCCCTCGTCGGGCAAGCCCGGGTAGCTCTGGGCGAAGGCGGGGGTGGCGACCAGGGTGGCCAGGGCGGCGGTGGCGATCAGACGCTTCATCATGCTCTCCATTGCATGGTGTGGCAGGTGGGGCCTGCGAGGTTGGGCAAGCGGGCAAAGCCGTCTACCCTGATGTAAGATCCTGTGAAAGGATGTAACCTCAGCCATTCTAGAAGCTAATGATGATGAGCGCCATGCTTGGTATGGCTGGCAGCGTTCACCTAAAAGTATGACAGACGCCGCCGAGACGGCAGGGAGCAGGGGAGTGACAGCGATGGGCAAGCGAACCGTATTCTTCTTCGTACTGGCGCTGGTGGCGATGCTGGGAAGCTCGCCGGCGGTGGCCCAGCAGCAGCGCATGGAGGCCCAGCCCAGCGGCGGTGCCATGGTGGTCGATGCGCTGGTTGCCCGGCCGCTGCTGGCGGTGGCCACGGTGGCAGGCACCGCGGTGTTTCTGGTTTCGCTGCCCTTCACCGCCCTGGGGGGCGGGGTGGACAGCGCCGCCGAGACGTTGATCAAGACCCCCGCGGAGGCGGCCTTCCGGCGCTGCCTGGGGTGTACGGTGAGCCGGCGCGCCGACGAGATGTAGGGCGCTTCCTGCCCTTCTTGCAGTCGTCAAATGCAGAACGCCCCTGCTTAATAGCGGGGCGTTCTGCGTTTCAGGCGTGAGCCAGGCGATGGATGCGGGCGCCCGAGGTTCAGGCCGCGGTGATGATGTGGTACTTCGCCATCAGTTCGTCGCGGCTCTCCTCGCGCTCCGGGTCGAGAGGGATGCAGTCCACCGGGCAGACCTGCTGGCACTGCGGCTCGTCATAGTGGCCGACGCACTCGGTGCAGAGGTTGGGGTCGATGACGTAGATCTCCTCCCCCGGCGAGATGGCGCCGTTGGGGCATTCGGGCTCGCAGACGTCGCAGTTGATGCACTCGTCGGTGATCATCAGGGCCATGGGACTACCTCACGAAAGCTCTGGTCGGGCGCATGGAATGAGGTCCGCCAGCGTGGAGGCGCGGCGGAGGAAAGCCCGATACTGATGGTCAAGTATTATAAAGGTTCTTCAGCGCCTCAGCGACCCTGGGGTGCACGTGCTGGGATACGTCGCCGCCGAGCTTGGCGATCTCGCGAATCAGGGTGGAGGAGATGTAGGAGTTCTCCACCGCCGGGGTGAGAAAGACGGTCTCGAGCTCCGGCATCTGAGCGCGGTTCATGTTGGCCAGCTGCAGCTCGTACTCGAAATCCGAGACCGCCCGCAAGCCGCGCAGCAGGATCCGCGCCTGCTGTTGCTGCATGAATTCGGTCATCAGCCCCGAGAAGCCAACCACTTCGATGTTGTCCAGGCCGGCGACCACCTCGCGAGCCAGGGCGATCCGCAAATCGATGTCGAAGGCAGGCCCCTTGCCGGGGCTGGCCGAGATTGCGACCACCACCTTGTCGAAGAGGCGCGAGGCGCGCTCGATCAGGTCGAAGTGGCCGTTGGTGAGGGGGTCGAAGGTACCGGGATAGACGGCAGTGTTCATCGGTTCTCAGCGTCCGGGAGTCGTCCGTAGGGATTGTTCACCGCCAGGGAAACGGGGCGCGCATAGCCGGGAATCTGCAGCTGTGTGTCGCTCATGGTGAGTTCGGGGCCTTCCAGCACCCCTACGCCGAAGCGGTAGCTGGCGGTGAACTGCCCCAGATCGGCGCGGCGGCGGTAGTCGGCGGCGGCCTCGCGGGTTGCCTCGCGACGATCCTGCCAAGCGGCCACGGCGGTCTCGCCATGGCGCACGGTCAACAGGCGCTCGGTCACCGCCGGGGAGAGCAGGACGCCGGTGGCGTTGTTTCCGCCGAAGCCCTTGGCGTTGATAAAGGCGGCATCTGCCTCGAGGCCCATGGGCTCCCTGGAGAGGTGCAGGCGCTCGGCGTGCACGTCGTCGGCCACGGCGTCGAGGGTGGCGATGCCGGGCAACAGGCCATGGGCGAAGCTGCCCAGGGCGCTGGTCAGCTGATCGCCTGCGGCGCTGCCCTGGGAGTGGCCCACATAGGCCTTGACCGCCACCACCGGCCAGTCATGGATGCCGTAGGCCCGGGCCACCAGGTCGAAGACATGGGACTCGGTCACCCGGTTCTTGGGGGTGCTGGTGCCGTGGGCGTGGAGGAAGGTGCGCCGGCGCAGCGCCTCCTCGCCGAGTATCTCGCGCACCAGGGAGGCCGCCTTGGCCAGGGTGATGTAATTGCCGATGCCAGGGGCGGAGATGGAACGCTTCCAGCCGTCGGCGTTGACGAAGACGCCGGGTACGCTGCCGAGAATCTCGGCACCCACTTCCATGGCCAAGCTGTCGTCCATCAACATCACGAACTGGCTGGACTCGGCGATGGTGAAGCCGCAGTTGCGGGCAAAGGGCCGGCAGGCGCGCTGGTAGTCGGCGTCGGTGAGCAGGCTGAGGGCGTCCAGGGCCTTGAGGCTGTCATCATCGGCCAATGCCCCCATGGCGCGAAAGCCCTCGATGATCTCGGGGGTCACCGGGGCATCGGCGGTGCCTACCATCACCACCCGGCGGCGGCCGGCCTGGATGTCGTCCACGCCCAGGCGCAGGTTGTAGAGGAAGCTGGCGCAGGCGCCCAGCGCCGCACCGGTGCCGCCCACGCTGCCCAGCACATAGGCGTTGAGGAAGTCGGCGGGCATCTGACTATAACCCAGCGGCATCTGCTTGGAGGTGGCGCGGTTGCCGGAGACGAAACTCTTGAGCAGGCCGCCCCAGCCATCGTCATCGAGCTGGCCGATGGAGTTGCCGGCGTAGACGGCGACCTCGTCGGGGTCGAGGCGGTCGCGCAGGCTGTCCCACGACAGGCCGCTGTCGCCCAGGCAATCGCTGGCGGCGAAGATCGCCATGGAGAGCCCCCGAGGGTGGTGCACGCTGTGATAGAGCTTGCTGGGCTCGAAGCCGCTGGGCAGCTGGCCGGCGGTACGCACCTGGGCCGGGCGAGTCTCGGGCAGCATGACGTCCATGCTGCCGGCAGGCACCGTGACCTCCCTGGTGTGGCGGTCGAGCTCGCGTACCTGCCAGGTGGGCGGCAGGTCCTCAGGCAGCTGGCGCCGACGGATGCGGAAAATCAGGGGCGCATCCAGCTCGAGGCTGGCCCGGCGATTGGCGGGCAGGCCCGCCTCGTTGAAGCGGGGATCCTCGATGCGGCGGATCAGGGTATGGTCGAGCACCTGCTGGCGGGTCTGGGCGACGATCTCGGCGGCCTCGAGGGGCCGGCCGTCGGCGTCACGCCAGCCATCCGTTTCATCCGCGCTGGCCAGGCGCATCATGGCCGCCAGACCCAGCAGGGTCCGGGCCTGGTCGTCGTCGGGCAGGGCGTCGAGCACGGTGCGACGAAACGCCTGGTGGCCCGAGGTTCTGCCGGCGGGGTTCACGCCGCCCATGCCGACGATCACCGGTAAATGTGGCAAGCCGGATTCCTCGTTGTGCTGTTGATGTCTACGAGTCGTTACAGGTATCAGGCCACGAATCATAGCACCCGCTCAGTGGCGGCGTCATGGGGCCGCCACGGGCAAACGTCGAAGCGAAGATGAAACATTCGTTTGAAATGGGACAGGGTGTCTGTCGATTTAACGCGACTGTTTGAGTCATGCCAGTGGTCATGGGCGCAACGCCTCTGTGTGCGCTCATTTTTTCGCTTCGCTTCCGGCCTGTTGCCATCGGTTACCTGGCGTTGCATCACGTAGTGGAGGCAGTGACTCGGCTTGGCTAGGGTAGACTGATGGTCGCCCCGGCGGCTTTTTTTCAGGAAACGACTCAGGAGGAGACACCCCATGACACACGAGATGCTCAAGAAGCTTGGTCTGGCGCTGCTGGTGGGAATGCTGGCGGCGGGCCTGGTGGGCTGCCAGGACGAGCCCGGTCCCGCCGAGGAGGCCGGCCAGGAGATCGATGACGCCATGGAGGATGCCGGCGAGGGCGTCGAGGAGATGGGCGAGTCCATCCAGGATGCCGCCGACGGCAACTGACGGCTGGGGTCCTGATACAGGCAAATGGGGTCCTGACGCAGAAAGGTCGGGCGATATCGCCCGACCTTTCTGCGTTTATGCTCTGCCGAGTTTGTTCGTTACTGATGTTCACGTTACGAATTTTCGCTACCGGGCCTGCTCGTTCTGTTCGATGCCCTGCACGTACCAGGGCGCGCCGTCGCGCAGGTCGCGCACCAGGTGCCAGGTCTCGTTGAACTCGTTGTGCTCGCCGTTCTCGTCGAGGATGCCGTGGAAGACCACGCTGGCCTCGGCCCGCTGGCCGACTTCCTCGACCATGCCCAACTCGGCGAACAGGCGCACCACCTCGGTGCGATTGTTGGCCGGGTGCTTGTCACGCTCGGCGCGCAGCAGGTTGTAGAGTTCCGGGGTCGCGTACTCCTGAATGCCCGAGAAGTCGTTGTTGTCCCAGGCCCGCTGCAGGGTCATGAAGTGCTCCTTGGCGCCGCCCAGGAAGCGTTCGCGGTCGAACCATGCAGGCTCGTCGGCGAAGGCGGCGCTGCCGGTCAGCGGAGCGCTGGCCTGGAAGGCCTGGGCCTGGGCCGCCTGGGACTGGACGGTACCCTCGCGCTCGGGGGCGCCGGCCACGGCCGGGCGGCGGCGGGCGAAGAGCCGGAACAGCAGGAAGGCGATGCCGGCCATCACCAGGATGTCCGTCAGGCGCAACTCGTCGAAGGCGCCCCCGAAGAACAGCGCGGCGAGCAAGCCGCCTGCCAGCAGGCCGCCCAGCATGCCGGGCATGCGCGAGCCGGCCGCGGCACCCTGCTGGCCCTGGCGGGCGGGGGCGGCCTGGTTGGGCGAGGCGGCGGGGCGATCCGCCGAGCGGGAGAAGCTGCCGACGTTGCCACCGCCGCCCAGGCGGCGGGCCTCGGCGTAGTCCAGGGCCGGGCCGAGGGTAAAGAGCCCGACGACCAGCATGACAAGCAGGTGTCGCATCAGGGGGTGCCTCCGATAGTGGTCTAGGTGGGGGTGAGAAGGTCGAGTCAAGATATTCTACCGGCTATGCTGGGGGGCACCATAAAAACCGATAACACGTACAAGTAACACGCATAAGGAGACCACGCCATGCGTCTGATACGAGAGGAGAGCCTGCTGTTGATCGTCGACCTGCAGGCGGGATTGCTGCCGCTGATCGAGCACGGCGACCAGGCGGTGACCGAGGCGGCCTGGCTGGGTGGCCTGGCCGAGTCCATCGAGGTGCCCGTCTGGGTCACCGAACAGTATCCCGAGGGGCTCGGCGGCAGCGAGCCGCGGCTGCTGGAGGCACTGACGGGTCATCGCCTGTGGCAGAAGCTGACCTTCGACGCCTGCGGCAATCCAGCGTTCATGGCGGCGCTGGCGGAAAGCGGCAAGCGCCAGGTGGTGCTGTGCGGCACCGAGGCGCATATCTGTGTGATGCAGACGGGTCTGGGCCTGCTGGCGGCGGGCTACGAGGTGTACTGGCTGACCGAGGCCTGCGCCAGCCGCCGTGCCGCGGAGGCGCGCCTGGCCCGGGAGCGCATGATGCAGGCCGGGGCGGTACCGGTCAGCGCCGACATGGTGGCCTACGAATGGCTGCACCGTTGCGACGACGAGCGCTTCAAGCACGCCCACCGCCGTTTCCTCAAGGGGCGCTCGGCGCGCCCGCTGGTGTTTGCCTAGGCGGCGCCTTCCGGCCGGGTAAAGACCAGGGTGTCGCTCTTGCTCATGGCCGGGTTGTAAGCGTAGCCGGCCTCGGCGAAGTCCTTGAGACCCTCCGGGTCGTCCAGCCGCTCGCGGATCATCCATGCGGCCATCAGGCCGCGGGCCTTCTTGGCATAGAAGCTGATGATCTTGACCTTGCCGTTCTTTTCGTCCTTGAACACCGGGGTGATCACCCGCGCTTGAAGTCGCTTCGGGTCGATCGCCTTGAAGTACTCGTTGGAGGCGAGGTTGACCAGCACCGGGCTGCCGCTTTGTGTCACTGCGTGATCGAGCTCCTCGGTGAGGGTGCCTTTCCATAAGGCGTAAAGATCGCGGCCGGCCGGGTTCTCCAGTTTGGTGCCCATCTCCAGGCGGTAGGGCTGGATCAGGTCCAGCGGGCGCAGCAGACCGTAGAGCCCGGAGAGGATGCGCAGGTGATCCTGGGCGAAGGCGTTGTCGTCCTCACCGAAGGTGTCTGCCTCGAGGCCCAGGTAGACGTCGCCCTGGAAGGCCTGGGCGGCGGGCTTGGCGTTATCCGGGGTGAAGGGAGTCTCCCAATCGCCGTAGCGCGCGGCATTGAGGGCGGCCAGCTTGTCGCTGATGCCCATCAGCTCACTCAGTCGCTGCGGGGAGAGGTCGCGCAGGATCTCGATCAGCTCGCGGCTGCGATCGAGGAAATCCGGCTGGGTGTACATGGCGGTGGTGGCCGGTGTCTCGAAGTCCAGCGTCTTGGCGGGCGAGATCACGCTCAGCATGGGGGCGCTCCTGATCCTGAGGAAGTGGCCCGAGTATACCAAGGGCGCTGTCGCCGAGGGGCTATCGCGGCGATAGCCCGGCGGGTCGCCCGGTAGGGTCGAGCCCAGGCAGAGGGCGATTCAGGGGGCCGGGTTGGGCTGGCGCTGGTGCACCGCCTCGATGGCCTCGAGCACGTCCTGGTCGAGCTTGAGGAACTCGCTCTCCAGGTTGCTCTCGAGCTGTTCCATGCTGGTGGCGCCGATAATGTTGCTGGTCAGGAAGGGGCGTGAATTGACGAAGGCCAGCGCCATCCGGGCCGGGTCCAGATCGGCATCGCGGGCGATCTTCACGTACTCGGCGGCGGCGGCCTCGGCCTGGGGATTGGTGTAGCGCTGGAAGCGCTCGAAAAGCGTCAGCCGCGCGCCCTCGGGTCGGGCGCCCTCCAGATACTTGCCGGAGAGCACTCCGAAGGCCAGCGGTGAATAGGCCAGCAGCCCCACCTGCTCGCGATGGGCGATCTCGGCCAGGCCCACCTCGAAGCTGCGGTTGAGCAGGTTGTAGGGGTTCTGCACCGAGGCGACCCGCGGCAGGCCCAGTGTCTCGGCCAGCTGCAGGGCGCGCATCACGCCCCAGGGGGTGTCGTTGGAGAGCCCGATGGCGCGCACCTTGCCGACATCCACCAGCTCCTTGAGGGCGGCGAGGGTCTCCGCCAGCGGAGTGGCGTCCTCCTCCTCGTCGTGCTGGTAGCCCAGCCTGCCGAAGAAGTTGGTCTTCCGGTCCGGCCAGTGCAGCTGGTAGAGGTCAACGTAGTCGGTCTGCAGGCGGGCGAGGCTTTCGTCGATGGCCTGGTGGAGGTGCTCTCGGGTCAGCCGCGGGCCGCCGCGGATATGTTCCAGACCCGGCCCCGACGCCTTGGTGGCGATGATCACGTCGTCCCGGCTGCCGCGCTGCTTCAGCCAGCTGCCGATGTAGCGTTCGGTACGGCCTTGGGTCTCTGCCTTCGTCGGGACCGGGTACATCTCGGCGGTGTCGATGAAATTGATGCCGAAGGCCACGGCGCGGTCGAGCTGCTCATGGGCCTCGGCCTCGCTGTTCTGCTCGCCGAAGGTCATGGTGCCCAGGCACAGGCGGCTGACCTCGATGCCGGTGGTGCCCAGCGGTCGCGTCTGCATTCTCTACTCCCTTGGCGGATCTGCGAATGTGCAAGTCGGCATGGTAGCGGCAGCCCGGCAAGGGCGGCAAATGGCCAGGGTTGAGTCCCGGGCGGGGCGGGCGTATGCTGGCCGCCGCTTCCGCCCCCCGGAGCCTGGGGGGCGGTCAGGTTTGTTTACAGAGCAGACGTCGCGCACAGGGTGGTGCGAGCGTTCTTGTTTGCGTCAACAGGACCCGGTTACTGGCCATGATACAGGCATCTTCACTGATCACCCGGCTCGAATACCGCCTGGCGGAGCAGCTGTTCCATACGCGCTGGCTCCCCCGCTCGCCGCGGACCCAGCGGTTGACCATGCACCTCTATCAGCGCTGCGCCGATGCCGGGCATCCGGCGGCGCTCTCCGTCTATGGTCATATGCTCTTCCATCGAGGCCTGACGCCCCAGGACAAGGCCCGCGGGGCCCGCTATGTGATGGAGGCGGCCAAGGCCGGCGACATTCGCGCCCAGTACCAGGCCGCCCAGATCTACGAGCACGGCTGCGTCCTCTATCCGCGCCGCGACGACCGCGCCGTGACCTGGTACGCCCGCGCCGGTGAGGATGGCCATCCCCTGGCCGCTGCCCGCCTGGCCCGCGCCTACCGCGAGGGCCAGCTGGGCCTGCCGGTGGATGGCGAGCGTGCCAGCCACTGGCAGCAGTTGGCCGACCAGGCCATGGACCTGGGTGACGCGCTGGACAGCGGCGAAGCCGAGACGCGACACTAGGCCGATGCCGGGCGTTCTCCCGCCCTGGCCCTCTCCCTTCCCAAGCTTCGGCCTCGAGGATCCGTGCTCCCGTGACGCTACCGACACTGCTCGATATCGAGGCGTCCGGGTTTGGGCGCGGCAGCTACCCCATCGAGGTCGGCCTGGCCCGCCCCGATGGCAGCAGCTGTGCCTTCCTGATTCTTCCCCTGCCGGAGTGGACGCACTGGGACCCCAAGGCCGAACTTCTGCATGGCATCAGCCGTGCGCGGCTGCATCGCGAGGGGCATCCGGTGCGCCAGGTGGCGCGCTGGCTCAACGACGAGCTCGGCGAGCTTGGCATCGCCTACAGCGACAGCTGGGGCTACGACAACACCTGGCTGTCGCTGCTCTTTCACCACGCTGGCATGCTGCCGGCCTTCCGCCTGGAGGCGCTGCGCAAGCTGCTCAGCGAGGGGCAGCTGGCGCTCTGGCATGCCACCCGCGAGGCGCTGGTGGCCGAGATGGGGATTCGCCGGCATCGTGCCAGCGAGGACGCTCGCCTGCTGCAGCTCACCTACCAGCGCACCCGCGAGCTGGCCGACGACGCCTGAATCGGCTCAGCCGCGCCTCGGGAATACCCATCAACTCGCCATGTTTGCCGGAATTGCGCCGGAATTGCGCCGGGATCGTGCCGGCGTGATTCCCGTGTGGGGCGTCAGGCCGGCTCGGCAAGCCGCGCCTCGAGGATATCGAGCAGCTCGCCCGGTTCGGGGGCATCGAACAGCTCGGCCCGGGTCCGGGCGTTGAGAAAACCGTGCGCAACGGTGCTGTCGAGGAAGGCCAGCAGGGGGCTATAGAAGCCGGCGCTGTCGAGCACGCCGATGGGCTTGTCGTGGAGCCCCAGGTAGTGCCAGGTCCAGGCCTCGAAGAACTCCTCCAGGGTGCCGATGCCGCCGGGCAGCACCAGGAAGGCGTCGGCGTGGGTAGCCATGCTGGCCTTGCGCTCGTGCATGTTGCGCACCCGGATCAGCTCAGTGAGGCCGCGGTGGGCCTGCTCACGCTCCACCAGGTGGTCCGGCATCACGCCGATCACTTTCCCGCCCTCGGCCAGGGCGGCATCCGCCAGGGCGCCCATCAGGCCGATGCGGGCGCCGCCGTAGACCAGGCTGTGGCCGCGCCGGGCCAGCTCACGCCCCAGGTCGCGGGCGGTCTCGAGAAACTGGGGGTCGTGGCCGTCCCGTGACCCCAGGTAGACGCAGAATCTTGACATGCTCTTCTCCTTGACGGTGGCGCTTTCGCCTCCTGGCTGGGGCATTGCAGGATCAGGGGAAATGGGGTCGGGACCCGCCGGGCAGACAATCGGCCACCCCGTACTCGGCGTCCATCCACTGGCCGATGACGTTGTCGCCGCAGAGGTGATGGGCGTACTGGGTGTGCAGGCAACGCACCTGGTCCCAGTTGGCGATACCGCCGATGCCGCGCTCGGTGAGCAGGCCCTCGTAGCCCAGCCGGATTATCTCGGCCTTTTGTGCCTCGCCCATGCAACCCCAGCGGGCCGCCACGTAGTCGCGGTGGCTGTCGTGGTAGGCGGCGAGGAACTCGGGCTCCTCCTGCAGGCGTGCCTCCAGCTGCTTGATCACGCCGGCGGCCTCGATGCGCGAGATCTCGACCTTGAGCCGCTCGGAGCAGAGCCAGTAGAGGGTCGGAAAGGGCTTGCCATCGACGATCGGCGCCATGCGCAGGACCAGCGGCGTGCCTTCGCTGTCGGTGGCCGCCAGGGCCTCGATGCCGCGCGGGGCGCGCCCCAGCTGCGCGGTGATGATCGCCAGCTGGCGCTCGTCAGGGGTCTGATCGGTGCGGATCACCATCGTCGGGGTCCCGTAGAAACTTGTTGGACTGGCCGACGGCCAGGAAGAAGGCGCGGTTGAGCTGGTCGGGGGTGGGCGCATAGCGCCACTCCCGCTCGCAGTAGTCCGCGGCCCGAGCCATCAGCGCGTCGTAGAGTCGATTGAACGGCGCATCATAATCGTAGGGGTCGGCGCCAAACAAGCGGATGTGGGGATAGTCGGCGAAGCGCTCGACGAAGTAGCGGATCAGGTCTGCCTCCACGGCGCGGTGCCGGGCGACGTTCTCGGGGTCCAGCCAGAGGTCGTAGCGGATGGCCATGACCACCTCCTGTCGGGGATCGGGTGTCGGCCGAGCCGGCCATGTGATTGGGACAGCGCGGGGCGCCGTTTGGCTCGCCGGGTCAGCGCCTGGTGAGAGGAGCCAGCCGCGCACCGGTGAGGCGTGCCAGGTCGGCGGGCGCCAGGCGGATCTCCAGCCCGCGTCGCCCGCCGCTGACGTGAATCGCCGGGAGCCCTTCGGCGCTCGCGTCCAGGAAGGTGGGCAGGCGGCGCTTCTGCCCGAGGGGACTGATTCCGCCGACCATATAGCCGGTGGCGCGTTGGGCCTCCTCGGCCTCGGCCATGGTCGCCCTGCGCGCACCGGCGGCGCGGGCCAGGGCCTTGAGGTCGAGCTGGTGCGACACCGGCACGATGGCCACCGCCAGCCGGCCGTCATCCAGCCGGGCGAGCAGGGTCTTGAACACCTCATCGGGCGAGAGGCCCAGCGCCCGGGCCGCCTCCTCCCCGAAGGCAGGTGTCCGGGGGTCGTGCTCGTAGTCGGCCAGGGTGAAGGCGATGCCGGCCTTCTCGAGCTGCGTGACGGCGGGGGTCATGCGGCGACCGGCTCCTCCTGGACATGGGCCTCCAGGGCCTCGCGCAGGTCGCCCTCGATGGGCATGGCCTTCTTGCTCTGGTGATCAAACTGGACCATGACGGTGCGGCCGATATTGGTCATCAGACCATCCTGCCAGGCCTCCTGGGTCACCGTGAAGGAGCTGTTGCCGAGCCGCGATAAGTAGGTGCGGATCTCGATATCGCTGCCGTACTGCAGCTCGGCGAGGTACTCCACCTCCATGCGGGCCATGATCAGTCTCCATTTGCGGGGGTCCAGGTCCGGGGTGAAGAGCCGGAAGAGGTCGTTGCGAGCCAGCTCGAACCAGGCGGGCAGCCGGGTATTGTTGATATGGCCCAGGGCGTCGGTGTCGTAAAAGGCGGGCTCGACGTTACGGGTGAACATGTCAGGGGCTCCTTATTATCGTCGTTAGGTTGTGATCATCCGGGCAGGACAGCTTTGCCCCAAGCAAGCGCTCGGTCAACCCTGAGGGAGGCGCCTGGCGTGCTGCCACGCGTGCAACCGGGTCCAGCCCAGCAGCCAGAGAGTGGCCGCGGTGAAGCCGGCCAGGGTGCCCAGGCCAAGCCCCAGCACGGGGTAGGTCAGCGATACGCACAGGGTGTAGCTGAGCAGAGAGCCGAGCCCCGCTGGGTAGTGTTTGATCACCGTGGCCACCGGGCCCGGCCCCTGGGTCAGGTGCAGGATCACCAGGAAGGGGTACATGGTGACCGGGAAGGCGGCCATCACGCCGGCCCAGGCCGCTGGCAGGAAGTGGGCCATGCCGGTGATCGCGAAGATGATCGCGGCGGCGAGCAGGGCGCGCACGCCCATCGCCGCCCAGGAGAAGTGCCCCGAGGGCCGCGCGGCGCTGTCCGGCACCCGCCGGTAGAGCCAGGTGAAAAGCATGATGGCCGCCAGGGTCGTGAGGGTGCCGGTGAGGCGGTCGAACTCCACCCGGGTGAGCAGCAGGCTCACCGCCAGGAAGGCGGCCAGCCCCGCGGCGGTGCCGGTGAGCACCCCGGGCAGGCCCGGGCGGCGACCGGCCAGCAGGTAGCCGCCCCCCAGCGCCAGGGTGGCGGTGAAGCCGGCCAGGGTGTGCACCGCGCTCTCGGCGGCGAAGCGCGTGGAGAGCTCAAGGCCGATGAAGAACAGCGCGATGGCGGTGCCCAGCGGGTAGCCGGCCAGCAGCCCGGCGACCCTGGGGCTGACGCGCACGGCGATGGCGCCGAGGCCCAGCACCATGCCGATCGACACCACCAGCTTGGCGAGCTGCCAGCTCAGGGGGACGTCCATGGGGTGTTCCTTGCGTTCTATGGATGGCTGTAGCGTGTGAGGGCGGGCTAGATCAGCCGCAGGCCCTGGCGGTCTCGCCAGGCGGCCTTGAGGGGCGCGGCCAGCGGCCCGCGCAGGTGGTCGGGCAGAGCGGCCTCGGCGCTCTCGTGGTCGGCGAAGTCACGGTTGCGCAGCCAGCAGTAGGCCCAGGCGCAGGCCTCGTCGTCGCTGTTGGGCAGCGGCCGGGCGGGCATCTGCACCAGCAGGAAGGCGGCGGTGCGCGCCGCCCACAGCGGGATCTCGTCACCGGCCCCAGGCTCGGCCCAGGCCGCCAGGGTGGCGCCGCTCGGGGTGGTGTCCGGCTGGCCCAGCTTGGCGACCCGGGCGGTCTCGGCCAGGATAAGTGCCAGACGGTCGGCGTCGCCCTGGCCCAGCCCCCGCCACTGGTCGATCAGCGCGGGAAGCCCGCGGCGCACCTTGGCATAGAAGCCGTCCTGGGGCATCGTCTTGGTCATTACGTGTCCTGATCATCGAGGAGTGAGCGCATGGCGTTCGATTTTGCCACGCCCGTGGAGCGGCGGCACCTGTCAGACGGGCGTCCGTCCGATTGGCCATCCGACTGGCCGTCCCAGAAGTGGCACCGCTACGGCGACCAGGTGCTGCCGCTGTGGGTGGCCGATATGGACTTCGTCTCGCCTCCGGCGGTGCTGAAAGCGCTGCGCGCCCGGGTCGAGCATGGCGTGTTCGGCTATGGCCTGGTGCCGGATTCGCTGCGCGAGACCCTGTGTGCCTGGAGCGATCGCCACTACGGCTGGCGCATCGAGCCCGACTGGCAGCGGTGGCTGCCCGGGGTGGTGCCGGCGCTGCACCTGGCCAGCCTGGCCCTGACCGAGCCGGGCGATGGGGTGCTCACCGTGACGCCGATCTATCCGCCCTTCCTGCGGGTGGCCGAGCGTACTGGACGCACGCCCCAGCAGGCGGCGATGGCCGAGCCCGTGGCTCCCGGAGAGCCCTGGCGGCTCGACCTCGAGGCGCTGGAAGCGGCGATCACTTCGCGTACCCGGCTGCTGCTGTGGTGCCATCCCCACAACCCCACCGGGCGGGTCTGGGCCCACGACGAGCTCGCCGGCCTGGCTGAGCTGGTGGTGCGCCATGATCTCGTCGTGGTCTCCGACGAGCTGCACTGCGACCTGCTGCTGGACGAGGGCGCTCGGCACCTACCCCTGGCGGCGGCCTTCCCCGAGCTGGCCGCGCGCACCCTGACCCTCTGGGCCCCCTCCAAGACCTTCAACCTAGCCGGGCTGACCACCGCCTGCGCGGTGATCCCCGACCCGGCGCTGCGCGGCCGTTTCGCCGCCGTGGCCAAGGGGCTGACGCCGGACGGCAACGTGCTGGGGCTGGTGGCCGCCGAGGCCGCCTACGCCGAGGGGGACCCCTGGCGCCAGGCGCTGCTCGAAGTGTTGCGCGGCCATCGACGCTCGCTTGTCGAGCGGGTGGCGCGCTGGCCGGGGGTGACCCTGAGCGCGCCCGAGTCCACCTTCCTGGCCTGGCTCGACCTGCGCCAGTCGCTGGCGCTGGCCGGCGAGGCCTCGCCCCAGCAGGCGCTGCTACAGCGCGCCGGGGTGGCGCTCTCCGACGGTGCCGACTTCGGCACGCCGGGGTTCGCCCGGCTCAACTTCGGCACCACCGCGACCCAGCTCGAGGCGGCGCTGGCACGCCTGGATGGCGTGCTGTCCGGCTGAAAACGAAGCGGCCGCCCTCTGGCGGCCGCTATCGGTGCTATCACTATCGCCATCGCTATCGCTATCGCTATCGTGCTGTCGCTGCGCTCAGTAGAGCAGGGCGAAGAGCCTGCGACGGTAGGTGACCGTGAGCGGATGGTCGGCGCCCAGGGCGTCGAAGACCCGCAGCAGGGTCATGCGGGCGGCATCGTCGCCATAGGCGCGATCGGCCTTCATCAGCGTCAGCAGTGCATCGAGGCCGGCCTCGTAGTCGCCGTCGGCCACCTGGCGCAGGGCGCGCAGGTACTGCGCCTCGCTGTCGTCACGCTCGCCCAGGGAGGCAAGCTGCTCGGGGCTGGGCGCTTCCTCGCCGAACTCGATGCTGGCGCGCACGCCGCGGGCCGGGGCGGCGTCGCGCTCCTCCGGCGGGAGGTTGTCGAGCAGGGCGCGGGCGTCAGCGGCGTTGCCCTCGGCCACCAGGGCGCGGGCCAGATCCACCTGAAAGGGGTAGTGCTGGGGATTCTGCTGCACCAGCTCCTCAAAGAGGGCGCGGGCGGTAGCGGCATCGCCGGCGGCCAGGGCCTCGGCGGCCTGCTCCTCGGGGCTGGCCGGCGCATCCTCCGGGGCCGGGAAGTAGCGGCCCAGCCACTCACGCACCTGCTTCTCGGGCAGGGCGCCCTGGAAATGGTCGACCAGCCCGCCCTGGCTGATGAGCTTGACGTCGGGCACCGAGCTCACGCCGAGCTGGGCGGCGATTTCCTGGTTCTCGTCGATATTGAGCTTGGCCAGGATGAAAACGCCCTGATAATCGCGGGCCAGTTTCTCCAGCACAGGCATCAGGTTCTTGCAGGGCTCGGACGAGGGGGCCCAGCACTCGAGTACTACCGGCACCTGCATGGAGAACTCCAGCAGCTGCTGAATATTGCTGGCGTCGACGTCGACGATCACCTCGGGTGCCTCGCCGGCGGGGCCGGGGGCAGGGTCGCTGGCGCCGGAGGGCGTGTCGGCGGCGAGGGGCTCGCCGGTGCGCGGGTCGACGATGGGCATGGTTGGGGTTCCCGGGTCTGAGTGGATTTCCAAGGGAGATGCGGGTGACGATGGGGGTATTCAAGGGGAGGGGCGTGATGAGGATCCTGTTGCGGCTGCTGGCCGGCCTGCTACTGCTGCTCTCGCTGCTGATGGCCGGGCCGCTGTGGCTGCTGGCCACCGAGGAGGTGGCGGCAGGTGGACACTGGGCCTCGGCGGGGCGCGAGCCGGCGGGGCTGGCGCCGACGCCGGCCGAGGCGCCGGAGGCGCTGGTGCAGCTCTACGCCGCCCGCGCCTGGGGCTGGCGGGGCGCCTTCGGCGTGCACACCTGGATCGCCACCCGGGAGGCCGGCGCCGAACGGTGGCGCCTGCACCACGTGATGAGCTGGCGACGCCCGGCGCTGGTCGGAGAGACCACCGCCACCCCTGACCGCGCCTGGTATGGCAGCGCCCCGGCGCTGCTGGCGGACTACCGCGGCGCGACCGCCGAGGGGCTGATCCCGGCCATCGAGGCGGCGGTGGCGGCCTATCCCGCCCCGGCGGCCTATCGGGCCTGGCCCGGCCCCAACAGCAACACCTTCACCGCCTGGGTGGTGCGCGAGGTGCCGGGGCTCGAGGCGGTGCTGCCGGTGACCGCGGTGGGCAAGGACTATCTGCTCGACGGCCCCCTGGCTTCGGCGCCAGGGGGCCGCGGCCTGACCGCCTCCCTGGGCGGCGTGCTCGGGCTCACTCTGGGCCTCGACGAGGGGGTGGAGCTGAACCTGCTGGGGCTGGGCCTGGGGCTCGATCTGCGCCGCCCGGCCCTAAAGTTGCCCGGCGTGGAGCGACTGGGCATGGCGCCGCTTGTCAAGGGGACGGCCGCGGGAAAGGCCAAGGGAGTGGCCTCGGGCGAGCCCCGGTGATGATCTCGCGTTTCTCATCGGAAACCTGGTGACCTGACCTAGCGGTTACACCCTCGGAGGTCATGTGGAATGTGGGTGCCTTGTGGAGGGCGCATTTCTCTTCTTGCAGCCATTGTTTCCAATAGGAAACATGGTCTACTCTTTGTCCATTCGAACCCGAATCGGTCCGGCGGTACAGCAATGGGCGCCTGACCTATCACCCTGATCAGCAAGCCAAGAGGCGGCCGAGATGAGCCAACTGAAACGTACCCCGCTGTATGACCTCCATGTGGAACTGGGCGCCCGACTGGTGCCCTTCGCCGGCTACGAGATGCCGGTGCAGTATCCCCTGGGCGTGAAGAAGGAGCACGAGCAGACCCGCAGCGCCTGCGGCCTGTTCGATGTCTCCCACATGGGTCAGCTGCTGCTGCGCGGCCCCGCGCCGGCCGAGGCGCTGGAGACCCTGGTGCCGGCGGATATCGTCGGCCTGCCCGAGGGCATACAGCGCTATGCGCTGTTCACCAGCGAGGAGGGCGGCATCCTCGATGACCTGATGGTGGTCAACGCCGGCGACCACCTCTACCTGGTGGTCAACGCGGCCTGCCAGGCGCAGGACATCGCCCACCTGCGTGAACACCTGCCCAAGGGCCACGAGATCGAGGTGCTCGACCGCGGCCTGCTCGCGCTGCAGGGCCCGCAGGCCTCCGAGGTGATGGCGCGCCTCTGCCCGGAGGCCTGCGAGATGGTCTTCATGCAGCACGGTCACTTCGAGATCGATGGCATCCCGTTGTGGGTCAGCCGCAGCGGCTATACCGGTGAGGATGGCTTCGAGATATCGGTGGCCGCCGAGCAGGGCGAGGCCCTGGCCCGCCGCCTGCTGGTGGAACCGGAGGTCGAGGCGATCGGACTGGGCGCCCGCGACTCCCTTCGCCTGGAGGCGGGCCTCTGTCTCTATGGCCATGATATCGATACCACCACCACGCCCGTCGAAGGCGGCCTGATCTGGGCCATCGGCAAGCCGCGTCGCCACGGGGGCGAGCGCCCGGGCGGCTTCCCCGGCGCCGACCGGATCCTTCACCAGGTGGAGACGAAGGATCACGCCCGCAAGCGGGTTGGCCTGCTGGGCGAGGGCCGCGCGCCGGTGCGCGAGGGCGCCGAGCTTTACGACGCCGAGGGCCAGCTGATCGGCATCGTTACCTCCGGAGGCTTTGGCCCCAGCGTGGGCAAGCCGGTGGCCATGGGCTATGTGCCGGTGGCTCAGGCCGAACTCGGCACCACGGTCTTCGCCGAGGTACGCGGCAAGCGCCTGCCCATGGTGGTCAGCAAGACCCCCTTCGTCGCCCCGGGCTACTACCGCGGCAAGTGAGGGGGCCTATGCTGTCAGGGCGGGGCGATCCAGAACAACGCGATCAACAGCACGGTCAACAACTCGCTTAACAACAGGGCGGCAGGCAGCCCAGGGTGGTGCAACATGTCTATCAGCGTCTTCGATCTGTTCAAGATCGGCGTCGGGCCGTCTAGCTCGCACACCGTGGGTCCCATGCGGGCCGCCTTCGACTTCACCGCTGAGCTCAAGGAGCGCGAGCTGCTCGACCGCGT
>NZ_JBPKAQ010000008.1:0-188241 GCF_051216275.1 Halomonas salsilacus | reverse complement strand
GCTTGCGTCGAGGTCAGTTCGTTCATGGCGTCCTCCTATGCATCAGAGGACACCAGTCTGCCCGACGCTACTCAGCTCCAGAAGATGGGGTTCGTGGAGCGCTTACGGCGATACCGTCGGTGATAGACAAGACAGCGCCGGTCACAGAACGATGAAAAAAGCCTCTTCGGAGGCTTTTTTCGTTTCTGGAGTTCGGAAATTTAGGGCCGAGGGCCAAGGGCCAAGGGCCAAGGGCCGAGGGCCGAGGGCCAAGGACCGTTTACAATCCAGGAGCTTTCGAGCAAGTCGGTACGGTTCTCTAGACCAATCCAGGCCTGGCCTTCAGGAAAAGCCAAGGAATACAGCCAGTGCTCGGTTAACAGCGACCATTGCTCCGTCATCAAGGTGGCCGAACGCTTCTCCAATGCTCTGCCGCTTCACTGTCATAGGTTTATCCACCATGACCTGCGACCGTCGCCGCAGGCCATTCTCGGGAGCAGGCTCCACATCCAAGCGGATCAATGGCGCGTCGACCAACGTGCTGGTTAGCAGCAGCACCGTGACGGTGGCTGTTCCAACAAACGGGTCTGACTGGATGACAAGGGCCGGACGCGACTTCCCAAAATCACCCGATAGGGCAATGGTCACAAGATCACCGCGCCTCATGCCTCTCCCTCAACACCTAGATCAATATCCAGCAGCGCCGCCTCCATGAAGTCTTGCAGGTCGTGATCTCCTGCGTCTGCAGCCGCCACGATCGCGCATTGCCGACGAACCTCCTCGGCAAAACCAGGAAGCCGGGTATCCGGAACCCAAATCTGGATTGGGCGCAGGCCGGCAGCTCGCAAGGCGGCTCGGTGTTTCTTCACCCGCGTATTCACATTGGTAGCCACCATGATGATCACCTCGGAGCAGAAGATCGCGATCTACGCCAAGGCGATCGAGGGGCTGCTGACGCTGGAAACGAATATCGATAAGCATATCAAATATATAGATTTTGTCGATATTTATACGGGGTTGAGTGACGCGAAGCGGCGTCAATACAAATCCCGGTATCCCAAGGAGAGCACCGCGATGACTGGGTTAGCTGAGCGATTGCGTTCAGAAGGCATACAGCAGGGCATGCAGAAAGGCCGACAAGAAGGGCGACAATAGGGGCGACAGGAAGGCGAGCAGACTCTGCTACGCAAGCAGCTGGTGCGCCGATTCGGCGCGCTCGATGCTGATACCGATGAGCGGCTGCAGCAGGCGACTACCGATGAGCTGGAGCGCTGGGCTGAGAACCTGCTGGAAGCCCAGTCGCTGACTGATGTCTTCGGCGAGGAATAGGACGTAACGCCTCCCAGGGAACCAGGGGCCTTTCCTTGTTCTCTGTTCTCTGTTCTCCGGGCGGTTCTCCGGGCGCCTGCGGCACCAATGAATCCGCTCTAGAAAATCAGCATCAGGATGCCGATAACGACGATCAGCCCAATGAGAAAGATGATGCCCGCAGTACTGGCGAGGAATTTCAACATAACTACCTCCGTGTATCAGCTGATCCGCATTGTTTCAGTGATCTGATAATATGTAAGTAAACGTCCAACTGTTACATTATTCTGCAAAGGTTTACTTGGCTATTACATTTATACATTTATGGTTTTTGCTTTTACTTTGCTGCACTTAACGATTCTAAAGGCGTGGGGGCTGCAGGAAGAACCCTAGCCGCTTTTTCACGTGAATGGCAAGCCGGAACTGCGCTGAACACACTTATTTTTTCATGTGTGTCCGCGATGAAGACTTCGAGGCGTGCTTGATTGTGGCAACTTGGTTCCCTATTCACGAACAAGATAATGAAGAAAAATAGTAGCGAAGGCAATAAGTTACAAGGGGTGCTGGTGATGTGGCGGTGGAGCACCAGGAGGTTGTGAATGGACATAGCCAGCATAGTGCTGCAGTTGGGCCGATGGGGCACCGGTTGAAAGGTCACCTCGGCCAGCGTGGGAGTCATTACGCCAACAGGGCACCAGCTAGTGAATACGGACTTCCTAATAGAGTGGATGGTGCTCTGTCGTTTAATATCCAGGCTATGTTCGATGGTGCACAGAAAACTCTATACATGCCTCCTAAGCTCACTAGGTGTTTGGAAAGGGACGTGCTGAAACAGGATTTATCACCCTGCCCGTGAGGGTAAGGCACCTTTGTCATCGAGATGCATGGCAGCCAGCGCATAGCATTCGACCCCCGACAAATTCCATGCCAAGACAACCCGATAAGAAGGAAAATAGAATGAAAAAGACAGCGATTGCAATCGCAGTTGGCGCCCTGAGCATCGGGCTTTCCCAGGGTCTTCTTGCCCAGGATGAAGATGCACAACTGGATGAACAGCAGCAGATGACCCAGGAAGGCGCCCAGGAATATAACCTTGATCAGGACTCGCAAGGTCAGGGAGCCCAGTATCCTGCCTCCGGTTCGACCGCATCGGCCGATGAGTCCGGCTTCGGAGACGACACCGAACCGAAGACGACCCCAAGCCAACGGACTGACCCGATCAACGACCCGACGGCGACGGACGATCAGGCGTCTCAAGGCGGCGCATCGGCCGATGAGTCTGGCTACGGAGACGACACCGAACCGATGACGAGCCCGAGTCAACAATCTGACCCGGTCAACGACCCGACAGAAACGGACGATCAGGCGTCTCAAGGCGGCGCATCGGCCGATGAGTCCGGCTTCGGGGAAAAGACCGAACCGATGACGAGCCCGAGCCAGCAATCTGACCCGGTCAACGACCCGACGATCGATGAGGACAACGACGAATCTTGAGCCTGTCATAAGAACTTTTGGCGTGGCCCTAAGCGGTCGGCGGCAATGTTGTTACCCTCAACC
Organism: Halomonas salsilacus; assembly: GCF_051216275.1. NCBI lineage: Bacteria > Pseudomonadati > Pseudomonadota > Gammaproteobacteria > Oceanospirillales > Halomonadaceae > Halomonas > Halomonas salsilacus. The sequence goes on along the minus strand of NZ_JBPKAQ010000008.1, from coordinate 185,397 downwards.
CGCTCTCGACCGAATTGACGCCCCCTGGCCCTTGCAACTCGCCGGGGTTTTTTTTTGTTCGGTATGCCTGATCACGCCCCTTCCCCCTGGCCTGCCTGCCAGTGCGTTCGGTTGCGCCCTGCTTCCTTGGCCGCGTAAAGCCCTTGGTCGGCGCGCTTGATGGCAGGCTTCAGTGAGCGCTCGCCAGCGCTGACGAGGGTCACACCCAGCGAGGCGGAGTAGGCTAGTCGCCCTCCTTCGATCCCCTCGACTCCAACCTCAGCGGGCGACTCCTCGATTGCCTGACGAAGACGCTCCGCCACCTGCATGGCCTGCTCGCGGGTCGTGTCGGGCAGCAGCACGGCAAACTCCTCTCCGCCCATGCGGCACAGCACGTCTCCATCACGAAGCTGCGGGCGTGCCGTGCTGGCAAAGGCCTGCAGGACCAAGTCCCCCACGTCATGGCCATGGGTGTCGTTGACGCGCTTGAAGTGGTCCAGGTCGACGACGATCAGGCTGAGAGGAGCCCCGCTGCGCTGTGCACGGGCAATCTCCCGCGCGGCCTGGTCTTCCAGGTAGCGCCGGTTACCCAGTCCGGTCAGCGGATCGGTCATGGCCTGCTTTGCCAGGCGTTCCTCCAGCTGTTTGCGCACGCTCAGGTCGAAGACCGTGGCGCGGGAGTACTGAAAGCCACTGTCGGTGACCTGGGCGGTGGCCTGAATCGCCACCGGCAGGGTGGTGCCATCGCGACACAGCAGCTCGCACTCGGCCCCTCCTTCCTGAGCCGGGCCCACCACCTGCTGGAAGGCGGCGTCGAAGGCATCGCGGGTCTCTGGCGTGATGAAGTCCCGGTAGTCGCGCTTGCCGATGATCTCGTCAGCGCGATAGCCCAGCCAGTCAAGCTCGGTGCGATTGATCTTGACGACTCGCCCCTCGCCATCCAGCGAGTGATAGCCACAGGGGGCGTTCTCGTAGAGATCCTGGACCTCGTTGGCGGACTGGCGTGCTTCCCGGGAGAACAGCAGGGCGCGTTGACGCAGTGCGCGTTGACGGTGATGGCTGAGCACCCAGAAGAGGCCAAAGGCGGTCGACAGGAGGTAGACCAGGGCAATGGCCAGGAGCTGTCCGGGGCTTTCCATCAGCAAGCCCGACAGCGTGGGCTTGGGCTTCATGATGCCGAGACGCCATGGCTGCGTCTCCGGCTCGCTGACGATCATGCCGGCCTGGCTCTGGTAGTGGTGGGTGCGGATATCGTGGGTGCGAAACCAGAAGAGATTTTTATCAAGCACTGCATTACCCCAGGGGCGCGATGCCAAGGCTTGTGAAGCCGCGGGCCACAGGGTGGCCAGGGCACCCCCAAACGGCATCGTTCCTGCATGATCATCGGGTAGCAGCCAGGTGCCCTGGGCATCCGCCAGCAGGATGTGCGTGGCGCCATCCTCGCGAGCGACCGAGAGGTTGGCCGTGATGCGCGACCAATCCAGGGTGAACAGCATTACGCCAAGCCGTCGGCCGCTGGGGTCAAACACCGGTGTGGCGATGTCGATGACGGGGGTGACGTCGGCCTCGCCACCACCGGTTACTCCCAGGCGCGGCGGCGATACGTAAAGGTCGCGGTGCTGAAGTGCCATCGCCTCCTGGAAGAGCGGCGTGGCGGTGTAATCGCCCACCGTGGGGAGGGGCAGCATGGAGGCCGTGGTGACGGAGAGTCGCTCACGCCCCTGTACATCGATCAGCGCCAGGCGCGTATAGCGCTCGAAATGCGTCAGCAGTGTGTTGAAGAGCGCATCCAGCTGCGCGTGGTCGCGCTGCAACACCATGCTCCGAGCGGGGGAGTGCGCGGGATCAAGGCTTGCCATATAACTGCGCAGGAGCGGGAACTCTGCCGTTGCCAGCACCTGGTTGAGGCTTTCATTCATGTCCTGGAGCAGTCCCTCGTACTCGGCCTCCAGCAGGGCCTCGGCGGTAACGCGGGTGCTGACGATCCGATCCTCCAGCTGAGCCGTGAAGATCGGATAGAGCAGTGCTGTTACCAGCACTATAGGGACGAGGGTGGCCGCCACCAGGCGAGCCCAGAGCGATGTCAGCGTCAACGGCGGAGCCTCACAGAGATTCAAGAACGGACAGGACGTTGGCGCTACATGCCGCGTCGCCAGTGGGGTAGGCGAGGCAGCAAGCGGCCAGGACGAGCGCAGGCCGCGGGGCAGTATCAGCCAGATGCCCTGCCGTCGTCATCTACAACCGCGGGCATGGCAATCAACGGACACTGCCGGTTTTGCTCATCACGCGGCAGTTACCCACTACCTGACCCACGCTATAGTGAAGTGGTCCCCGCCGCCCTGAAGGGGGATGAGAAGACGTCGGAGTTGGCCGTCCGCTTATGTCCATCGGCTGCTGATGTCACGCATATAAGATGTCACGCATACAAACAGTGGGGGAGGACCTCGAAATGGCCGAACAACCTCGCCAACAAGGAGAATACGAAGACTTTGCCGGCGAACAAGGGCCCAGCGGGCGATCCGCCAGGCTGATCTGGGGCCTGCGCGCCCTGGGGTTAATCATGGCGCTGCTGGTGTGGCTTGCCATGGGCCAGGCCGAGGGGCTGTCCTCGGATGCGCGTTGGGTCGCAGCGGCGAGTCCACGGTAACGGCCACCCCCGGCCACGACCCCGCAGGCCCCGCGCACGACCACCACCGGGCCGGTCACGTGGACTTCATTTTCGACGATAACATCAAGCGGTTCGGTATCTGCCTGCTCCTCGCCATCGCTTGGTCGGCCAGCATGGGCGGCCTCGGCACTCTGCTCGGTAGCCCACCTAACGCCATCGTCGCCGGCTATGCCGCCGATGAGCTGGGCCGTACCATCGGCTTTCTCGAATGGATGATGCTCGGCGTTCCACTGGCCTTCACCTTCATCCTGGTGGGCTGCGACCTTCATACCCGTGCTCGGGGGGGTGGCGGTCGGTATCGGTGCCGACCCAATGACGCTGCTCATCCCGGCAGCCTTCGCCGCGACCTGCGCCTTCATGTTGCCGGTCGGCACACCGCCAAACGCCATCGTGTTCGGCACCCTGGCGCCGCCTCGACTGACGATTTCGAACGAATCGGATCGCAGTAGGGGGCGGTTTTTTTATTCACCTTCAGCCGGCATGTCGATCAACGGATACCTCAGGCCTTGCCCATCACACGCTGGTCGCCCACTATCCCGGTCTGAAAGGGAATGAATCGTCACGACTTCGTGCAGGGAGGCCCGAGGGTGCTCAACGAACTCAGGCTCATGGAAACACAGCAGGAGGTACATGAGCTGATCGCTCAGCAGGCCCCTCTTGGCCAAACGCTGAATGCCGTTGCCCGTTGGATTTCGGTCCTGCTGCCCGACGCCATCGTCGCCTTCATGCGCTTCGATCCGGCAGATCAGACACTGAGCCTCTATCCGAATCCCGTGCTATCCGAGGCCTACCAGGCGCTGCTGCAAAAGATTCCGATCGGCCCTGACGCGGCTTCCTTCGGCTGTGCTGCCTATCAGCGTGAGCTGGTGGTGTCCGAGGACATTTCCTCTGATCCGCGCTGGTCAGCGTTCTGCCAGGCGGCGCAGACCGAAGGATTGCGCGCCTGCTGGTCAAGCCCGGTGATGACAACCGCAGGGGAACTGCTCGGCACCTTCGGTACCTACTATCGAGTACCCAGCACCCCCTCTGGCACCAGCAAGCGGCGCCTGCGCCAGGCCGCGGCCCTGGTGGCCCTGGCCCTTATCCGCGACCGAGACGCGACGAGCCACCGTACCCTCTCCGAGTGGCATCATTCGCTGTTCGTGAACCATCCGGATGGGGTCTACGAGTTCGACCTGGAGGGGCGCTTCCAGCGCGGCAACGCGGCGCTTAGCCACATCACGGGCTATCCGGAAGACGCGCTGATCGGTCACCACTTCAATGAGTTTGTCGAGGCCGACTACTGGGCGGTCACCCAGGCCGGCTTCGATGCCGCCAGGCAGGGGAGCTCACGCCAATATGAGACCATGGGCACCCATCGCAATGGTCACGCCTATCACCTGGAAGTCATCAACTTCCCGGTGACCCTCGACGGTGAGGTCGTGGGGGTCTATGGCATCTGTCATGACATCACCGAGCGCAAGCGCCAGGAGGCTGCACGGCATCTGCTCGAACGGGGCATCGAGGCCACGCCCAACGGGGTGATCATGGCAGATGCCACGCGGCCTGATATGCCGCTGGTCTATGCCAACGACGCTTTCTATGTGTTGACCGGATACGGCCCGGAGGAGGTGCTGGGCCGTAATTGCCGCTTCCTGCAAGGGCCGGATACCGATGCGAATGTGGTCGCGACGATACGCCAGGCCATTGCCGCCCGGCAGCGCCTGGAGGCCACCTTGCTCAACTACCGCAAGGACGGCACGTCTTTCGTGAACCACCTTTCGCTCAGTCCGGTCTTCGATGAGCAGGGGTTCTGCACCCACTACATCGGCATCCAGCAGGACGTCACCCAGCAGCACAAGCAGGAAGCACAACTCGCCTACCAGGCAACGCATGATCTGCTGACCGGCCTGCCCAATCGCGCGGCATTCGATGAGCGCCTGGAGGCCGCCTTTGCCCAGGTCCATCAGTCCCACGGGCTGCTCGTGGTCATGCATCTGGACCTCGACGGCTTCAAGGCCGTCAATGACGGGCTGGGTCACCACGTCGGTAACCGGCTACTGACGGCGGTCGCCGAGCGTCTGCAGCAGTTGGCTCAACCGGGCGACAGCCTGGCTCGCCTGACCGGTGACGAGTTCGCGCTGTTGCTTCCCCGCCTGGAGAGTCAGCAGGCCGGCGTGGCGGTGGCCGAATGCCTCCTGGAGGCGTTGAGCACCCCCTTTCAGATCGAGGGCAAGCCACTGCATATCAGTGCCAGCATCGGCGTCGCCTGCAACGGCGATACTACCGTGCAGGCCCGCGAGCTTCTGCAGCGCGCCGACCTGGCCATGACCGAGGCCAAGCAGCAGGGGCGCAACACCTGGCACTGGTACCGGGGCAACGCCCAGTCCACGACCGAGGACAGCGTGCTGCTCCGCCATGACCTCCACGCGGCGCTGCTCGGCGAACAGTTCGAGCTGCACTACCAGCCCATCGTGGAGGCGATCAGCGGGCGCATTCGTGGCCTGGAAGCACTGGCCCGTTGGCATCACCCGGATAAGGGCATGATCTCGCCCGGGGTGTTCATTCCCCTTGCCGAGCAGACCGGGCAGATCATTCCGCTCGGGCGCTGGGTGTTGAGACGGGCGTGCCGGGATGGCGCCGCGTTGCGGGCTTCAGGCGGGCCGGCGGTGCCGGTGGCGGTGAATATCTCCTCGCTGCAGTTCCGCCGCAAGGGCTTCCTGGAGGAGGTTCAGCATGCCCTGGACGCGTCTGGTCTGCCTGCAGAGTTTCTAGAACTGGAGGTGACCGAGAGCGTGCTGCTGGACGGCGCCGGCCAGGCCATTGAGCTGATCCACCAGCTCAAGGCGATGGGCATCCGGGTCGCCCTGGACGACTTCGGTACCGGGTTCTCCAGCCTGAGCTATCTGCGCGACCTGCCGATTCACAAGATCAAGCTGGACCGCGCCTTCATCCAGGATATCCTCACCAACCGCAGCACCGCCGCCATCGTCCAGGGCATCATCACCATGGCTCACCACCTGGACCTGCAGGTGATCGCCGAGGGGGTCGAGGAGCGGGCGCAGCAGCAGGACTTGATCCGTCGCAGCTGTGACCTGCTTCAGGGTTACCTGTTTGCCAAACCAATGCCGTTGGCGGACCTCCAGGCGCTTCCTGACACGCTGCCCCACACGACATGACGCCGCTCTCGCCTTGTGGTTTCTACTCGCCTTTTGGTTTCTGGGGGTTAAGGTTAGTCACCTTCAAGCCCGTTCACCGTTCGGGATGTGAACAAGGGGGGGCTGGCGTCGAGGCAACACCAAACCCATGATCAGATTGCCCGTCTTGCTATCAATCTCCTCGAAACCCTGTCGGCGATAAAAATTGATCGCACGATGATTATTAGCTAGCACTTCCAGTTTGAGATAGCGGAATCGCTTAACCTCCATGACACTGATGATTCCGTCGAGTAATTCACGCGCAATACCCGAACCTCGCGCCTCCGGCGACACCCACAGTAGCGACAGAAATGCGCACAACGTTTCGACATCATTGCAGTAGAATGCGGCGATCCCGAGAGCCTTGCCTTCTCGATAATGCACAATCAGCTCCGACTCTCGCAGCAGTTTTTCTGCATAGGCTTCCACGTCGACGCCATGGAAGAAATCGCCATCCGGACGAAGATGTTCTTCCCGCAATATTGCAGCCAGTTCATGAGCCATCATGGTGAGATGCATCCCATAGTTATAGTTTTCCATGTTGCCGTTGTGATGCAGCCAAGATGAGGGCGTCCTCGATCGTTCGATATTCTATTTTATTTGCCCTCGGGGGGTGATAGAAATCTCTCGCCCCGGTCGCAGTAGCGGTGGTTGTAGAGCCATTCGGCGCTGCAGCCGCGCAGGTGGGTGACCACATGGCGCTTGTGGAAGCTACGCCGGCTGGTTTCCTGCTGTACTGTCGACGTTTCTTGCTCATGATCAGAGCGTAATTCGGGGACCACTTCAGGATGGGCCAGGTGTTGCCCATGGTCATGAGACTACCTATAGGAACTTAACCAGTAAGACTTCTAGTGCCAGTATTCTCATCACTTAGGCATGATCAGCTTCACTCTTGAGGAGCCTGTTTTTTTTACACAAAGTTACTAACATGACTATTACTCGCGCGGTGCGAGCTAAGTTTGGCTTTGGGGACGTGCGGTGATACCCCGGGGCGGTAGCGTGGTCTGAGTCTCGTTGTGTCACCCAAGTTGTATTACCTAAGTAGCCCCTTTTAGCTAGTGGCTCCTTATAGTAGTCCCTTATACTAATAGTAATCCCTTCTACTTATAGTAATCCCTTGGCAGTCCATCTCGGTATTTTTTGGCCAAGGTACATCAACGTCCACCGAAGGACGCTCCGTGACAGAAAAGCGCGTCTCGCCACCCTCCGCTGTGCCGGATATCGACCTTGGTCACTTCTTCGGCTGGTTGGTTGATCATAAGTGGCTGATTATATCGTTTATGTTGCTGTTTGGCATCGGTGGATACCTGTATGCCGGCTCGCAGCCACGTATCTATAGTGCCGATTCCCTCGTTCAGGTGGAAAGCGCGAACGGCTCGCTGATCAACCTGCCCGGGATGTCGGGCCATGTCAGCGTCGAGAAGAATCGCACCCTGACGGAGATTGGCATCCTGCAATCCAGGATGGTGTTGGGTGAGGCCGTCGACCGAGAAAACCTGACTATTCGTGTCATACCCAAGCGCTTGCCCGTCTTCGGTAACTTCCTGGTCAACCGGGGTGTGTCCGTGCCGTCGTTGATGCGTGACAGACCCTATGTATGGGCCAACGAGTTTGCTGATGTGTCGCGCTTCGAGGTGCCTGATGGGGCGGATCCAGGCCTCTATACATTACGTTCATCCGGTGATGGCGGTTACGCCTTGTTGCAGGGGGAACGAGTTCTGCTGACCGGTCAGGCCGGCCAAACGGTGCACAGCGACGAGGGGTATCGGCTATTTGTGCAGCGACTCGAGGCGCATGCCGGCGCCGAGTTCCTACTCTACCGGAGCACTCGGCTGAGTGCGATCAATGCTCTCCAGTCGAATTTGAGCAGCCACCAGGCCCAGGGAGAGTGGTTGGTGAATCTTAGGCTGATCGGTCAGGACAGGGCCCGTATCGAGAGCACGCTCAACACTATCATGCAGGTTTTCCTGGCCCAGAATATCGAGCGGCAGTCCGCTGAGGCAGACCGCCAGCTTGAGTTTCTCGAGGAGCAGATTCCCCAGGTTGGCGATAGTCTCTCTGCTTCCGAAACCAACTTGAACAACTATCGCGCACAACATGATTCCGTCGATCTGGACTTCCAGACCGAAACCATGCTGAACCAGTTGGTTATGTACGAGAACCAGTTGTCGGATATCGAATTCCAGCGGGTCGAGCTTGAGCGACGCTTCACCAGCAGCCACCCCACTTACCAGGCGCTGATGACCAAACGTCAGCAACTGCAGGTTAACAAGGCGGAACTGGAAAGGCGCATCATGGACCTGCCCGAGACCCAGCAGGAAATCCTCAGTCTTGAGCGAGCGGCGCGCGTCAATCAAGAGATCTATATCCAACTGCTCAACAAGCAGCAGGAAATGCGTCTGGTCCAGGCCGGCACCATCGGCAATGTCAGGATACTCGACACGGCCGTGGTCCAGCCTTGGCCCATCTATCCGCGTTCGGATCGAATCATGCTGGTCAGTCTGCTCTTGGGCCTGATCGCTGCCATCGCCATTGTCATGATCCGTTACCTGCTCAATCGTGGTATCGAACTGCCCATGCAGCTCGAGGAACACGGCCTCCCCGTGTATGCCACCGTCCCCCTCTCCGCGGACCAGATAAAGCACTCCGGAGGGGGCAAGGCCGGGCGACATCGCCGCAAGCGTGCCGGTCTGCGCGACCTGCTGGCGCTGCGAAGTCCGGCCGATCTCTCCATCGAGGCACTGCGTAGCCTGAGAACAAGCCTGCACTTCGCCATGCTGGAGTCCGGTGACAATCGGCTCCTGATAACGAGTTCCTCGTCCGGGGCCGGCAAGAGCTTCATCAGCGCTAACCTGGCCGCTGTCTGTGCCGAGGCTGGCCAGAAGGTACTGGTGATCGACGGGGACATGCGCAAGGGCCAAATTCACCATGCATTTCAAGGTGGCAGCGAAGAGGGGCTCGCCGAACTCCTCAGTGGCAAGCTGACATTGGAAGTGGCAATCCGCAGCACAGGGGTGCAGGGGTTGGACTACATCGCCCGTGGCACCTCCCCGACCAAGCCTTCCGAGCTGTTGATGCAGGCGAGCTTATCGCAGCTGCTCGCCGACGTATCGTCGCGCTATGAGCTGGTGATCATCGATACCCCGCCGGTGTTGGCAGTGACCGATGCTGCCATCATCGGCAAGCAGGTCGGCACCAGCCTGCTCGTGGCCCGTTTCGGGGTGACCCCGCCAGGTGAGATAGAGGCGACGGTCAAGAAACTGGAAAACAGCGGCATCTTTCTCAAGGGTGCCGTTCTCAATGCGATGCGCCGGAAGATGTCCACAAAATATAGTTATTACACATACGCTTATAAATAGAACGTCATTGCCAGCAGCAGGTTGTTTCCCACCAGCGGATAGAAAATATCATGGCCACTGTTACCATTATCTCCCAAGGCCAAGGAAGGCAATCACGTTTTGTCAAAAGGATGCTTCACAATGGCAAGTTACAACTGTGGATGGGCTTGGCCTTTACCGTTCTATTGCCTACGTTAGTCAGCCAGGGTAGCCACTTCTGGGAGACCGCCGGTCCGACCCAATGGTTAACCTTCCTGCTCACTGCCTTGGCCTACTGGTGGTCGATCACTACCGTGCAGCGAATGAGTCGATTACCCGGAGTCTGTGCCTATCTGCTCAGCATCCCGGTAGCCTCGGTATGTTTCGCGATTCCTTATGTAGTAGTTGTGACGGTATCGGAAACCAGGATGCTCAACGAGCTTTACCTCGCCGGTTACTTCCTCACGATGCTGTACGGATCCATCGGTTACTGGATCGGGCGACACTACCGAGTGCTCAAGCTCGCTGTCGTGCCCTTCGGCAAGGCGCCCAGCCTGTGTCAAAATCAACGTGTCGAATGGTATAGGCTCGGAACGCCTGCGCTAGAGGGTGTCGAGGTGGATGGCGTCGTTGCCGACTTGTACGATGACCTCCCTCCCGAGTGGGAGCGCTTCCTGGCCGACTGCACCCTTCGCAGAATTCCCGTCTATCACTCCACCACCACGTATGAATGGCTAACCGGACGAGTGCAACTTGGTCACCTCTACGAGAATCGCTATGGCAGCCTGCGCCCGGATGAGGGGTACGAGGTGTTCAAGCGGTATCTGGACCTGCTCATCGTTCTGGCAACGCTGCCTCTCACTTTGCCGCTGATGGCTGTAACCGCCATCGCTATTCTCCTGGATAGCGGGAGCCCCGTGCTCTTCACCCAGCAGCGCATGGGTTTCCAGTGTCGCCCGTTCACCGTCTACAAGTTTCGCAGCATGTTCACCGAGCGTCAGGGTAGTGGCTACACCGAGGATAGAAAGGATCCACGTATTACTCGGGTGGGCAAGTTTATCCGCAAGTATCGTATCGATGAACTGCCCCAGCTTTATAACGTGCTGAAGGGGGATATGAGCCTGATCGGTCCACGTCCGGAATCCATGGAGCTGGCCAACTGGTACCAGAAGGACGTGCCGTTCTTCCACTATCGTCATGTGGTGCGACCCGGCATCTCAGGCTGGGCACAAGTGGAGCAGGGCTACGCCGCCGAAGTGGCCGGCATGAACCTCAAGCTGGAATACGATTTCTACTATATAAAAAATATTTCGATCTGGCTCGACCTGCTGATTTTACTGCGCACCATCCGCACCGTGCTTACCGGCTTCGGCAGTCGTTAGGCCATCGGCCCCTTTTCATCGGCCCCTTTTCATCGGCCCTTTTCATCGGCCTTGTTTATCGGTTCTATATGCTCTCTCAGCTCAAAGAACTCTACTCTCTACTCACCGCCGAGCAGCGCAAGAAATTGCTGTTTTTGCAGGTTCTGGTGGTGCTGATGTCCCTAGCCGAGATCGCTAGCGTAGTCTCCATCGCACCTTTTATGGCCTTGGTGGGCGACATGAGCCAGCTGCAGGGCGAGGGGATGATGGCGGCGCTTTATCGTGCAAGCGGCGTCGAGACCCCACGCGCCTTCCTTTTCTGGCTGGGGATCGGTGTGCTGGCGGTGCTCACCGGAGCAGCCCTAGTCTCCATGTATACTATCTGGAGGCTCTCCATGTATGGAGCGCGCGTCGGGGCTGAGCTCGCCAGTCGGCTCTATCGCCACTACATGCATCAGCCGTGGCTGTTCCATGCCAGTAGTAGCAGCAGCCAACTGACTAATCAGATAGCACAAGAGTGTCAGCGCATCACTAACGATATTATATACCCAATGATGCAGATGAATGCCAAGCTTGTGTTGGCGCTTCTCATGTCGGTGGCGATCTTTATCTACAACCCAGTGGTAGCGCTGGCGGGGCTAGCGATATTTTCCCTGGCTTACATCCTGCTCTATCGCACAGTGCGTCGGCGATTGACTCGCAATGGAAAAAGCATTTCTGAGGCACATCAGTTGCGCTATAAGTTGATGGCGGAAGGCTTTGGCGGAATCAAGGATGCTTTGCTACTGAGTCGCCAGCAGGTGTTCACCGACCGTTTCGATGAGGCTTGCGAACGCTTCGCCGAAGCCCAGGGCACGACTCTGGCGATGAGCCAGGCACCACGCTATGCCATGGAACTGGTGGCGTTCAGTAGCGTGATTCTTCTGATTCTCTACCTACTGGCTGCCCACCAGGGTAATTTGGGCACCATCTTGCCGGTGTTATCCGTTTATGCCTTGGCAGGCTTCAAGTTGCTACCGGCTTTCCAGCAGGTCTACACCAGCATCTCGCAGATTCGCGGCAACCTGGCGGCGTTTGATGCCTTGCGGGAAGACCTACGAGCCAGTGCCCTGGACCAGCGCACCCTATGTCATCACCTGACGCCTGATCTGCAGGAAGGTACTTGGGGGCCGCGCCATTCCATCCGTCTCGAGAAGGTGACCTTCACCTATCCCGGCAAGCAGGAGCCGGCGCTGAGGGGGGTGGATCTGGAGATTCCGGTCAATCAGATTGTCGGTCTGGTCGGCGCTTCCGGGTCCGGCAAATCGACCACTATTGATCTCTTGCTGGGGCTGATTGAGCCAGGCCAGGGGCAGCTGATGGTCGATGATCAGCCCGTGACAGACGCGAACCGGCGTGCCTGGCAGAACACTCTGGGCTTCGTGCCACAGTCGATCTTTCTTGCGGACAGCAGCATACGCGAGAACATCGGCTTCGGCTTGCCGCCTGATGTTATCGATGATGAAAAAGTACGCCATTCCGCAAGCCTGGCACACCTGGATGAGCTCCTGGCCGAGTTACCCGATGGCCTGGAGACCCGGGTAGGGGAGCGGGGCATACAGCTCTCCGGCGGTCAGCGCCAACGCATCGGCATTGCCAGGGCGCTTTACCATGATGCGGCGGTGCTGATACTTGACGAAGCCACTAGTGCCTTGGATGGTATTACCGAAAAAATGATCATGGAGGCCATTCACGACTTTACCGGCAAGAAGACCATCATCATTATCGCCCACCGGCTGACCACGGTAAGACTGTGCGACCGCATCTATCTGATGTCCAAGGGCCAGGTCGTGGACCAAGGCAATTATCAATCATTACTGAAAAGTAACAAGACCTTTCAGCGCATGGCGCAACATGCTTGAAGGGCAATTCGAAGGCAGCTCAGTGCAATGTCGATTAGCAACGCAAGGCGAAGCTTGATTAATGCGGCATCGTGGTGACCGTGTCAGTAATAGGGCAGGAGAGTGCAAAAATGATAAATACCATACTAGTCACCGGTGGGGCTGGGTTTCTTGGTTCCCATCTGTGCGAGAGTTTGCTGAACGAAGGGAATAATGTCATCTGCGTTGACAACTTCTCGACGGGTAGCAAGGACAATATTCTCCATCTTTATGGAAATCCGAGATTCGAGATAATACGACACGATATCAACTTGCCGTTATATGTGGAGGTTGATCAGATCTATAACCTCGCCTGTCCTGCAAGTCCCGTGCATTATCAGCTCGATCCCGTGCAGACCATCAAGACAAACGTGCATGGATCCATCAATCTTCTGGGTCTGGCAAAGCGCACCAAGGCGAGGATTCTGCAGGCGTCAACGAGTGAAGTCTATGGCGACCCGGAAGTGCACCCGCAGCCGGAATCCTATTGCGGCATGGTCAACCCCATTGGCAAAAGGAGTTGCTATGATGAAGGTAAGCGTTGTGCCGAGTCGCTTTTTTTCGATTACCATCGCCAATACCAGATGGATATCAGAGTCGCGCGTATTTTCAATACCTATGGTCCACGTATGCATCCTGATGATGGACGAGTGGTCAGCAATTTCATCATGCAAGCGCTGCAGGACAAAGAGATTACCATCTACGGAGACGGCCACCAGACACGTAGCTTTTGTTATGTCGACGACTTGGTCGATGGCTTGATGCGACTTATGAATACAGAAAATGTGGTTGGCCCTGTCAATTTGGGTAATGATGGTGAATTTTCTATGCAAGAATTGGCAGAAAAAGTGATAAGGCTAACAGGCAGCAGCAGCCAGCTAAGCTACCATCCGTTACCCATGGATGACCCAAGACAACGCCGTCCTGATCTCCGTCAGGCCAAGGAAAAGCTGGGATGGAACCCTAGTGTGGCACTGGAGGATGGGTTGGTATTGACTATAAACTACTTTTCCAAACTTGCACTTGGCCACGGCGAGGTAAATACGTGTGATTTTATGATGAGCGAGTCTAGCTAAAATAGCTCGAATACGATTATTACTCAATCATCAAATTAAAAAACGAGAATAGTCGATGGCCATACCCAAAATATCGAGTTCACATAATGTTAGACAAGTATTTGGAAATTTTTTACGCTACCTTGAGGATTTATTAAAAATAGACCCAGAAAATGTGAGAGGATGGAAAAAAAATGATTCTTCTAAATGGATTGGGGAAGCTAATCTCAGCCATTTATATTCGTTAGATTATCCTGATGGCCACACTAAACTAATTGATAAAATTAAGTGGGAGAAGTCTTGCCGAAAACAAAATCAAGGTGTTTGCATGTTGCATAATTGCCGTGTTTTGATGCTAGCGATAAGACAAAATAACGAATCATTGAATGATTATCGTCGGATTGCTATTATTTTCTTTTATTTTTATAGGCTTAATGCGCTCCCTGCTCAACATATCCTTCCGTACTATTTGCTTCATGGGGAGTGGAAGCAGTTCTGTAAGCATTACCGAAATAGAGAATATGTGTCTGGAAATATTGCTGTATTAGGTAATTATGTGTCAGATTATTGCAATTACTATCATTTTTGGGTAGATACAATTTCTGATATTTGGTACTTGCGACAAAATATTGCTACATCAGAAATGCCTCAGCGTTACCTTATGTCATATTGTGGTGTCGAGTGGCAAAAACAGATTTTAGAAATTTGTGGAATAGATCCAGACCAAGTGATTCCTTTTACGGAGTATACTTACTTCTGTGTTGAAAACTTGGCTGTGCCTGTTAGAGATAAAGGGCCAATAGTAATACCAGCTTGGCAAGCAAATGCTATCCGAATTATGGCTGGATGGCAAAATAGTGATAAACCTTCGAGTCGATTTTTGTATGTTTCTCGTGCTGATGCTAATAAACGATGTATTGTAAACGAGCCGGAAATTCATGAGCAACTACTGAGGAGCGGATTTGAAATAATTACCCTTGAGGGTATGCATGTAAAAGATCAACAAATATTGTTTGGTGAAGCGAAAGCTATAATTGCACCACACGGTGCGGGCTTGACTAATATTGTATGGTGTAACCCTGGTACTGTTCTTGTAGAATTACTCTCTGAGCAACATTTGCTCCCTTGCTTTAAAGAGTTAGCAAAGCAGCGGGAAATGATTTATTTTCCTATAAAATGCAAAACAACCGGGGAGGGGAGAAAAGGCCTTGAAGAAAATGTTGTAATATCTTCAAAACAAATTAAAGATGCATTAAATTTTATTGAATCCGTTTTTTGAGATTTTTTATGTCTGTCTTTAATCTAATTATAGACGGAATAGTTGTAGCTATTTTAGTTTTTGTGTGAAAAGTTAATCTTGAATTTTTGTCTTCAAGGATTGCTATGTAAGTCACAGGATTAAATTAAGGCATCTGTATGAAAGATGATTATATCCTTTTTGTTACTCAGTTTCTAAAGCACCAAAGCCAGAAAGGGCAGACAGGTGGTACCTTAAGTAATTTTTTTTTCCTGAAAGCACTTTCCACTTTCAGAAAGGTTCGCGTTTTATCTTTCGATGTCGATACTCAGCAGGTTGCTCTTTTTGCTAAGGAAGGTATTGAAGTGTTTGCGTCACCACCTCCCAAGTGGAAGGGAGTAAGGCTTGTGATGCACTGGAATTCTTTCGTTCGAAAGGAGATTGTATGCTTCATACGGGAGTACGGGATGCCAGGCCACCTTGTGGTGACTACTTCATCTGTTCCAGCTCTTGACGGTATTGACGGTATTCCAAAATGTAAATGCAGTGTGGTCATTCAGGCCTACGAGAATTTCGGCCTTCGCCCACCGAAAGTGAGTTGGCGTTCCCGCTTGAGCCTTGCAAAATTGGCGATGATTGGGCACTTCAGTGATGCTCGACTGATGCGCAAAGCTGATAATGTGATTACCAACAGCAATTTCATGAAGAGGGTAATCTCACATCGGTTCGGTGTAGACATGGCTAACATCAGGATCGTTCCACAACTTTGCGACATGCCGCGGTCGAAACAGACTTATCTCGATGTATTGCCAAATGTCGGCTTCGTGACCCGCGGTTCCGAGAAAAATCTCCCTTTCATTCTCGAATTGTCTCGCCGTGCGCCGGATCTCACTTTTCTGGTCTATGGGCACACGGATGGGATTGGAGAAGGTTTTCCGGAAAATGTGCGGGTGATGGGCTGGGCTTCGGACAGACAGATAATGATTGAATCGGCGGCCGTTTGGTTGATGCCTTCTACATGGGCTGAGCCTTTTGGCCGAGTGTCTATCGAAGCCCAGGCCGCGGACAGAATTGCGCTAGTGATTGATTCCGGCGGACTATCGGAAACTGTTGTCGACAGACAATTCGTGATTCCGAACTTTGATCCAGAGGTATGGGTGCAGAAAATCCGAGAAGTCATGGAGTTGCCGGTATCTGTCGTAGAGAATAACGGTCAGGTCATCCGGAATATGTTTTCACAGGCAGCTCATGATAACGAAATTAGACGAATATTTATATCATAAGGCTAGCGGAATCTATCCAAATGTCGCATAAGATCTCCATCCTCTTACCCAATCTCTGCGGCGGTGGGGCCGAGCGTGTCAACATCGACCTTGCTCATGAGTTCGCGACCGCTGGTCACGACGTTGAATTTGTGTTGATGCAGGCACAGGGGGAATTGTTACCAGAAACGCTGTTGTCATTTGATGTTGTCGATCTCGCGACACCCCGCGCCCGTTCGCTGCCCCTCACACTCATTCGCTATCTGCGCCGACGCCGCCCTGATGTCCTTATCGCCGCTATGTGGCCGCTGACTGTTATCGCACCGCTCGCCGGGCGACTGTCTGGCCATCGCTGTAAGGTGCTGGTATCAGAACATTGCAATTTGACATCGCAATACCGCAATTGGGGCCGAATGCATCGGGCGATGATGCGGGCTTCCATGGCTTTAGGTTTTCGTCTGGCCGACTGCCGAGTGGGGGTTTCTGCTGGTGTGGCGGAGGATGCTGCTACCATATCTCGCTTGCCGTTCGACGCCTTTAAGGTGGTTCACAATCCGGTCCCCCCCCGTCCTGAGCCAAGCGCAGAGGTAATCAAGAGGACTGAGGAGTTATGGGGCGCGCCGCCCGGTGCTCGCATCCTAACCGTCGGGACGATGAAGGCGATGAAAAACCACCCCCTTCTTCTTCGTGCTTTTGCCGAGCTGGATCGACCCGAGGCACGGCTGATGTTCGTGGGCGATGGTTCCGGGCGCAATGAGTTACTGTCTCTAGCGCGAGAGTTAGGAGTTGCAGACCGCGTGATCCTGGTTGGTTTTCATCCAGACCCAACCCCCTTCTACCAGACGGCTGATGTCTTTGCTTTGTCCTCGGATTACGAGGGCTTCGGAAATGTGATTGTTGAAGCCATGGCCTGCGGAACGCCCGTGGTCGCGACCGATTGCCCATCAGGGCCGGGTGAAATCCTAGACAGTGGCAGCTATGGACGACTGGTGCCAGTGGGGAATTCAACAGCACTGGCGAGCGCAATTGCGGTAACTCTTGATGAGCCCGCACCAAAAGAGCTTCTTCAATCCCGCGCCGAAGATTTTCACCCGGCCAAAGCTGCACGGGCCTACCTCCACTTGTTGGGTCTCTGATGATTGCAAAGATACTCATAGAAATACATCGCCTGGCTGTGCTGGCGGGAAGTATCTAACGACCGGATTGAACCATGCGGGTCCCTAGGCTCTGCCCGAGACTGCTATTGAGAGTCGATACTTCGGGTTACAGCCAACTTTACTTATCAATACCCTACCCAGCAGGGGATGCTATTCCATGTGCGGTCTGACTGGTTTTCTCGATTCTGAATTTTTGGATTTGGATAATCTTCGCGCACGGATTCAGCCGATGACCGATAGCCTGCGACGCCGTGGCCCGGATGGCGATGGTATTTGGGTGGGTGAAGGCGTGGCTTTGGGCCATCGGCGACTCGCCATTCTGGATCTAAGTGAAGCAGGCGCGCAGCCTATGCTTTCGGCTTCTGGCCGCTTAGTGATTTCTTTTAACGGCGAGATCTATAATCACCTCGACCTACGTCGACAACTGAAAGTGGAATGTTCTGATATCTCCTGGGTCGGGCATTCAGATACCGAAACACTACTGGCCGCCATTGCGCATTGGGGGCTTGACAAAACGCTTTGCCGGGCAAGTGGCATGTTCGCGATCGCGCTGTGGGATAGGCAAGAACGGAAACTTCTACTAGCGCGCGACCGGATGGGTGAAAAGCCACTTTATTGGGGATGGGCAGGGCGTACACTTGTCTTTGGCTCAGAGCTCAGTGCGCTCCGGCAACATCCGAATTTCCCAAAGCAGATCTGCCGCTCGGCCACAGCGCAATATCTGCGCTTTTGCTATGTCCCTGCACCACGCAGCATTCATCCTGGGATTTTTAAACTGGAGCCAGGTTGCGTGCTTCAGGTTGACGGCTTCCCGCCAGCTGCACCGCCCGACCGACCATTGCGGCCTGGTGAGCGGTTGGAGACTTTATCCATTCGTCGATACTGGTCACTTAATGACACTATCGAGAGTGGAGTGTATGCTCCTATCAATAACGAGAAAGAAGCGTTTTCATCACTCGATGCTGCCCTTAACAGGGCGGTTGAAAGGCAGATGCTCGCCGATGTTCCCTTGGGTGCCTTTCTCTCTGGTGGGGTCGATAGTTCGCTGATTGTAGCGCTGATGAAAAGCCAGGCGGCGCAACCGGTGCAAACCTTCACTGTAGGGTTTGAAGAATTTGATTTTGATGAATCCCCCCATGCTAAAGCTGTGGCCCGTCACCTTGGGACTAATCATGCCGAGATTTTCGTCACAGATTACGAGACTCGGGATGTTATTCCTGAACTACCAGATCTCTATGGCGAACCATTTGCTGATTCATCGCAGATTCCAATGCATCTTATATGCCGAGCCGCACGACAGCATGTGGTTGTAGCATTGTCCGGAGACGGAGGCGATGAACTATTCGGTGGTTATAACCGTTATTTCTGGGGGCCTAACGTCTGGAACCGATTTGAGCCGATTCCCTTCGCCCTGCGAAGGCTTATGGGTGTTACGATCCAGACCATTCCAGTGGCTGGTTTGAACAGTCTCGGTAGGCTTCACAATTATTTTCGCCCTGGGACCTCTGAAATTTCGCCCCTCGGTGATAAGGTATATCGGATGGCGGAAAGGCTGCGCCATGTAAGAAATATGGACGATCTTTATTGTAGTCTAGTTAGCGAGTGGAATACCCCTTCGGAACTTTTGTTAGGAATAGTTGAACCAAAATCACAGCTTGATGACCCTCTTCCTTCTTCCCTTGATGATGACCCCATTGCTCGCATGATGGTTCAGGATATGCGTAGTTACCTGCCGGATGATATTCTTTGTAAAGTAGACAGGGCCGCCATGGGCATCAGCTTGGAAACAAGGTTGCCTATGCTTGATCATGAAGTGATAGCCCTTTCCATGCGTTTACCGATGGATATGAAGATTCGTGATGGTGTTGGCAAATGGGCACTGCGGAAACTTCTTTATCAACGAGTACCCCAGGCGCTCATTGACCGACCTAAAGCGGGATTTGGTATACCCATGGGGCTATGGCTCCGTGGCCCGCTACGTGAGTGGGCTGAGAATCTTCTCGAACCGGAAAAATTGGCTGCCGATGATTTGCTCAACCCTTTGCCAATCCGGCGAGTCTGGTCTGAGCATCTATCGGGGAAAAGAGACTGGACATATAGGCTATGGAATGTATTGATGTTGCAGGCTTGGCGAGAAAAACATTGTAGCTTTTAGGAATATATATAGTGTAGAAATCAGTTTCTCTTATGTCTTATTTCTCACAAATGAGTCGTGAAATTTCCGCATGGCTGTCGTCTCGATTTCGAGCTTTTTTCCTTGATTCATTAAACAAACTCAGCACGTTATACTATCCGAATATCATGAGGGGGCAAGTGCCTGCACCCTCCCTGATTTACCAATGGACTGCAGTACGACCCACGTCGGTTAAGGGTCTAAGCATGGTTTCTATTATAAATAAATACTTGGCTTCTTACCTTCTTTTTTATTGAGCTAAGGTGGAGTTACTTTTATGTACTTTGATGGATTTTTGTGCGCAAGTCTAGCTAGCGAAATTGACCGTAGGTTGAAATTTTCCTCTCCCTTCAAGGATCCTGCTCAATATAGATTTGTAGAAAGTGTCGATGGTAGAAGCTGGACGGTTGAGGACGCTGACAAACATGTTTCAGCAGAATTTAAATTATTGCGAAAAAAAGAAAGGGAGGGAGGCCGAAAGTGGGTCAATGAAGCTGCGGTTGCTTGCACAATCACACATCGCGATAAGCTACTTAATGAAGCAGCAGAGAGAGTATGTTTTCTTTGTGAGGATGATGTAGTTATTGATGGTTCGTTTATAAAGCATTGGCAATGCAAAATGCTAAGGTTAAAATTTTCAGAGCTCAACGGATTGGTATTGGGTTGCTATAGTTCTCATGACATTATTGAAGTTAGCGCAGAACCTTTATTGACCTTTGGTAAGTTCGGCGTTTATGAGTTTCTAGGTTCCAAGGTATACAGTGCGGCGTGCTATTTTTTGCCTCCGTCACTGGCAGAAAGTGTCATTCTTTATCAGACTCCAGTGAAATGTATTTCAGATCAGTGGGAAACTATTAGGCGAACCGTAAATTTTCCAATATTTTTAATTTACCCTGCGCCTGCAAGTTTTGTGGCTTTTTCTTCAAATATAGGCTATGGAAATTTTAGAGTATCTTCAAACTCCCTATTCTGGCGTTCAATAAGAAAACTAAACAGAAGCGTCAATGTTAATCATTATACAAATAAAATTGTATTTAAATCTGATGGGTAAATCTATGCATCAAGTCATAAAGTGAAGATCCTGGAATATAGAGTATAGATGTCTTTTCATTGTTTGTGTGGGAGCTTATTCCATCAAATCATTCAATATATCCCACTTTAGAAATGGGTTATTGCACTATTTTCTCTGATAGGTTGCATGTGGTACTTGGAACTTCAGTCCGCCGACTCCTTTCTTGATTGCCATGTCAAATGATCTGGTCTTTTATGCGAAATATCCCTTCTACGGTCAGTCTTAATCAGCCTGTACTATTTATCACCTACGACGGTTTGCTAGACCCGCTGGGTGGCAGTCAGATTCTGCCTTATTTGTACGGTATCGCAGCTCAGCCGCGGCAGTTGCATATCGTGAGTTTTGAGAAGCCCGCTCGTTTTGAGCACGGAGAAAGTGCACTCAGGTATGAATTCAGAAAAAGACAAATTGGCTGGACACCGCTGCCATTTACGTCGCGAATGGGGAAACTGGGAAAAATGTGGGACCTGATCCGAATGTACGCCACGGCACTCGGGTTGCAGCGACGCTACCGCTTCGGAATCGCTCACTGCCGCAGCTATCCGGCGATGCAGGTTGGCTGTTTTCTTCGTCGTTTCACGGGAGTCAAGACAATATTTGACATGCGTGGACTCTGGGTCGACGACAGGGTGGAGGGAAATCTCTGGCCGCAAGACCGCTGGTTCTATCGGCGGCTCTACCGCTATTACAAGCGGCTGGAGCGACGGCTTCTGGAGTGTGCGGATGCAGTAGTCGTGCTCACTGAACGAGTGGTTCCCGAACTAGGCCGCCTGGCGCCTGGCATGCATGCCCCTGTTGTGGTGATTCCCTGTTGTGCGGATTTCGATCATTTTTCGGAAGTCTCGACGTCGGACAAATTGGCGACTCGCGCCGATATTGGCATCGACAGAGGAGCCTTGGTCATCTCCTATCTCGGGTCGCTAGGGACCGTCTACTTGCTTGACGAAATGCTCCGGCTGTTCGAGACCGTGGCACGTCAGCGCGATGACGCCCACTTGCTCCTGATCACCCAGGACTGGTCACCTCAGCAAGATGCACGCCTAACTGAGTCGAGCCTGGCCGACCTTCGACATCGTATTCATGTCAGGTCTGCCCGACGCGACGAGGTCCCGGGGTTGCTCGGCGCCTCGGATCTCATGCTGAGCTTTCGACGTGCCACCTATTCCCAGATGGCCTGCTCACCCACGAAACTTGCGGAAGCCTTCGCGCTGGGCATCCCCGCGATCAGCAATGCCGGGGTGGGCGATATCGATGCACTTACCCAGGCACTGGACGCCGGCGTGGTGATCGATCTGGAAGATCCCACAGCCTTCGAACGCATCGTCGCAGATCTCGACGGGATTCTTGCCAAGGGAGGCGAGCGATTGCGACAGAGGGCGCGGGACTCTCTGGGGCTGGAAAGGGCCTTGAGCGCCTATCACCGGGTATACGCGCAGGTCGAGGGCTTGCCATGAAGAGCCGGATCGATCCTGACCTCTATGTGGTGGACGTGTGCGGTACCCTCGTCTTCGATGACACCACGCTCGGACTTCTGAGCCATCACTTTGCCAGGGATGCCGCGCGGCCGCTGCGCGCTCGGCTCTTCAATGCCGTGAGTTCGCGCCGTCGCCTGCTGTGGTGGGCCTTCGCAGTGGCGGAAAAGTTGTCCGGGCAACATCTCTTGAAGCGTTTCGCCGTACGCCTGCTGGCCGGGGAGCGACGCGAGGCGCTCGACGAGAGTGCTCACGAGTATGCCAAGAAGCTATTGGCTGATCGGCGCATAGCCTCCGTCTGGCAAGTGCTGGAAGAACCATTCGCGACAGGACGCGTCGTGCTTGCCTCTGCCAGCCTCGACCCGGTGGTAGCGGCACTGGCCTCCTTGACCGGTGCTCGGTATGTGGCCAGCACGCTCGAACAGCGCGATGGAGTCTTGTCGGGGCGTTACGAGACGGACCTGACGGGCCGAAAGCGCCAGGCGCTGGTCGCCAAGTACGGTGAGAGCCTCCTGGCGGGTACGATCGGCGTGATGACGGATAATGCCTCCGATTGTGCCCTGGTCGATATGGCCGCGGTGGCCTACATCGTGCTGCACGATAAGGCACACCGCGAACGCTGGCAGGGGGTCGGGGCGAACTTTATCGAGATCGGCTCATGAAACTGGTGTATCTGCTGCCATTCAGCTACTTCCTGGACACTCGTCTTCGCGAAGGCAGCATTTTCTTTCATCTGGTTTTCGAGTGGTTGGCCGCGGTGGTACTCGTTGTAGTGGTGGGAGCGGCGGAGCCGCTGCAGGCCCTGGCCATGGCGGGTCTTGCCTATCTGGCGTTCATCAGCCTGTATGAGATTGGCTACCTTGTGAACGACCTGGTCGCGGCTCCACGGGAAGCGGGGGGGCGCAGGCGAGGGCCGCAGGGCGCGACGCTCGGGTGGGGGCTGGCATGGACCGGCAGTCGCCTCGTGGTATTCATGTTGGTCACGACATGGCTGGATTTACTGACGGTACCGGCGTGGTGGTCGTTTTACCTGGCCCTGTGTCTCACCTTTGCCCTGCACAATATCCTGAAGGACAAGGAACTCAAGGCGGCCACCTTCCTGTGGCTGGCATGGTTGAGATTCATGGCCCCGGTGATGTTTGTGGTGGAAGACTCCCAGCGGCTCGGCATCGGGCTGGCGGCGGCTGTCTCCTATGTTGCCTTTCGCCTGCTGGGTTACCTGGACAGTAAGGACCTCCTGCGTATGCCCGGCAGACAACGCGCCGCGTTCCGGCTGTTCTTTTTTCTGATGCCCCTCATCGGCCTGCTGGCCCTCTGGCCCTATACTGGCGCCGAAGGGTTCCTGGTCCTGACGGGCTATTTTGCCGTGGCGGCGACGGCGGGCACCCTGATGGGGCCGGCCCTGGCGCGCGTCTCGCATTTGGGCAGGTAGGCGCCATGTGTGGCTTCACCGGGTTCCTGAAGGGTGGATGGCCCTCGATGGCTGAGCTGAAAGGCGAGGTCATGGCGATGGCGGATACCCTCCAGCACCGTGGCCCCGACGACGCGGGAATCTGGGTCGATGGTGACGCCGGCATGGCGCTGGGGCACCGCCGGCTCGCCATTCTCGATCTCTCGCCGGCTGGCCATCAGCCCATGCACTCGGCCTGCGAGCGCTATGTGATCGCCTTCAACGGCGAGATTTATAACCACCTATCGTTGAAGAGTAAGTTACAAGGAACAAGCAACAAGGAAACCCCTTGGAAAGGGCATTCCGATACCGAGACTCTGCTGGCGGCGTTTAGTGCCTGGGGTGTGGCGCCAACGCTGAAGGCGGCGGTGGGGATGTTTTCCATTGCCCTGTGGGATCGAAAGGAACAGACGCTGACCCTGGCGAGGGATCGCTTCGGCGAGAAGCCTCTCTATTATGGGTTTGCCCAGGGGCTGAGTAATGAAGCAGGCGCGGTAACAGGCCGTGGCCCGCTGTTGTTCGGTTCCGAGCTGAAGAGCCTGATGGCCCACCCTGAATGGCAGGGCACCCTGGCGACGGAGGCACTGGAAGGCTACTTACGCTTCGGCTGCGTGGGGGACGAGGCCAGTATTTTTCAGGGTGTTGCCAAGCTGCAGCCGGGTTCACTGCTGACGATCACACGGGCCGATGTACAGGCCGGCCGGTTGCCGGCGCCCGTGCGCTGGTGGTCGGCGGAGCAGGCCGCTCGTGATGCCATGCAGACAGGCCGCCTCGAGGATCCCGAGGCGGCCGTTTCTGCGGTGGAACAGGCGCTTGGCCAATCGGTACGCCACCGTATGCTCGCCGATGTGCCGCTGGGGGCCTTCCTCTCCGGGGGTATCGATAGCTCCTTGATCGTGGCGCTGATGCAGCAGCAGTCTGAACGCCCGGTACGCACCTTTTCGGTGGGCTTCGACGATGCTCGCTACGATGAATCCCGGCATGCGGAGGCGGTGGCGGCGCACTTGGGCACCGAGCATATGACGCTGCAGGCCACCTCACAGATGGCGCTGGACCTGGTGCCGAGCCTACCGGAGTTCTATGACGAGCCCTTCGCGGATTCCTCCCAGCTGCCTACTGCGCTGATTTCAAGGCTGACACGCGAGCATGTCACCGTGGCGCTTTCAGGCGATGGTGGCGATGAACTCTTCGGGGGCTATAACCGCCACCTCTGGGTGCCGCGCATCTGGCACAAGCTCAAGCGCCTGCCACTGCCGTCGCGCCGGGCATTGGGCGGCGCGCTCAGGGCGATTCCCTCCCACGCCTATGACCGGATGATGCACTGGGGAGGTAAGGTACTGCCCAATCGGCTGCAAATCCGTACCTTCGGCGAGAAGCTGCACAAGCTGGCCGCGGTGCTGGAAAGCCCTAGCCAACGTGCACTGTTTGCCGGCGTGGCCTCGATGAATCGTCACCCTGCTGGATTGCTGGCAGGGCAGGGCAATGGACAAGCCCCGGAGGCCCTGTTCCCGGCTCTCCAGCAGTTCACCGGCGTGGAGTGGATGCTGCTGATGGATACGCTTCACTACCTGGTCGACGACGTGCTGGTGAAGGTGGACCGCGCCAGCATGGCCAGTAGCCTGGAAGTCCGTGTGCCCTTCCTCGACCCCGAGGTATTCCACACCGCCTGGCGCATTCCTACCGATATCAAGCTGCGCGACGGCCAGGGTAAGTGGGTGCTGCGCCAGCTGCTGTATCGCCATGTCCCGCGCGGGCTGATCGAGCGGCCCAAGATGGGCTTCGCCGTGCCGCTGGATGCCTGGCTGCGGGGTCCGCTAAGAGAGTGGGCAGAGGATCTGCTTTCCAACGACAGCCTGGCCGAGTTGCCCAGGCTGGATGGACTCCAGGTGCGCAAGCTGTGGCAGGCCCATCTGAAGGGGCAGGGGCACCACGCCCAACAGCTCTGGGCGGTGCTGCAATTACTCGCCTGGCAGCGGCGGTGGAAGCCCGGACTTTCCTGATTCATGACGCTGGGCACTGCATTCTCGGTGCCTCTCACTGCATAAGCGGTTGCCATGTTGCCTTACTGGATTCTCTTCCTGATACCCGCCGTGGGGGTGCTGGCACCCTACCGGCTGACCCCTGCCTCTCGCCCACTGATGTGGTGGCTGGTCGGTAGCCTGTTTGCCCTGGCTATCGGCCTACGCTTCGAGGTCGGTGGTGATTGGGTGGCGTATCTGAGATATCTGAGCGGTGCCTCGACCATGACCTTGTTCGAGGTGTTCACGAGCAAGGATCCAGGCTATTACCTAGTCAACTGGTTAGCGGCGAACTTGGGCGGCAATATCCACTGGGTGAACCTGGCCTGTGGTGCCATCGTCATGACTGGGGTAGTGGCCTTTGCTCGCAACCAGCCGTTGCCCTGGCTGGCCCTGTTGGTTGCGGTGCCTTATCTGATCATCGTGGTAGCCATGGGCTACACACGCCAGGCAGTGGCTTTGGGGTTCATCCTGCTGGGCCTGGTGGCCCTCGGCGATGGCAAGGTTCGCACTTTCGTGTTCTGGGTGCTGGTCGGCGCAGCTTTTCACAGGTCCGCGGTACTGATGCTGCCGGTGGCGGGGTTGGCGGGCAGCCAGAGTCGGCTCACTTCCCTGGCCTGGGCGGGGATGGCCACGCTGATTGGCGGTTACTTGTTCCTGTTTGACTCCACTGACGAGCTTTGGACCAATTATGTCGAGGCCGATTACCAGTCCGAGGGTGGCCTGATCCGCGTATTGATGAATGCTGGGCCGGCAGTGCTCTTTTTAATGTTCCAGAGATACCTGCAGCTCAATGAAGATGAGCGGCGCCTCTGGTGGTGGCTCTCGGTGTTGGCGATTGCCTGCATCCCCCTGGTGATGATGTCGTCCACGGCCACCGACCGAGTCGCTCTATACCTGATTCCCCTTCAGATCTTCGTGTTTACGCGGCTTCCGCTGATTACCCGAGACATACGCTGGTCGACGCTGATCGTGTTCAGCGTGGTGACCTACTATGCCGCGGTGTTGCTCGTGTGGCTCATGTTGGCGGCACATTCACAAGCCTGGTTGCCGTTTCAATTGGTGTGGTTGGTATGAGCTGGAGACAAGTAACAAGGCGTGAGGGGGAGCAGGAACGAGTGGGCAAGAACAAATGAAAGAGATGGGCATTGTGGTATTGGTCTCCAACACCTCCTGGTACCTCTATAACTTTCGCCGCGGTACGATTGTGGCGCTGCGTGGAGCAGGTTATAGGGTGGTGGCGCTGGCGCCACTGGATAAGTATTCTCGATATCTTGTGGAGGAGTTGGGTATCGCGCACGAGCCGCTGCCCATGGAGGGAAAGGGCACTCGCTTGCTGGGTGAGGGCAGGAGCCTGCTGGCACTGTTCAGTTTGCTGCGGCGGTTGAAGCCCACCTTAGTCTTCAATTTCACGGTGAAGGCGAATATTTACTCGGGACTTGCCTGCCGAGCATTGGGCATTCCCTACGCCAATAACGTCTCCGGGCTGGGCACGGCTTTTCTCCACGATAGTTGGCTGTACCGGCGAGTTCGCTCGCTGTATGGCGTTGCCAACCGTGGTGCGCGGCGGGTGTTCTTCCAGAATCGAGAAGATCACGCTCTGTTCCTGAGCCATGGCCTCCTTCGTGACACCCCTACTACGGTGTTGCCAGGCTCCGGCATGGATACCACCCGCTTTACTTTCTCTCCATTGCCAGACTCCGTGCCATTTACCTTCGTGATGATCGCCCGCTTGCTGGGCGACAAGGGCGTGCGCGAGTTCGTACAGGCAGCCGGAGAGGTGCGTGTCGCTCACCCCAATAGTCGGTTCTTGTTGATTGGCCCCCATGGGGCGAGCAACTGTACTGCAATCTCTGAAGCCGAGGTGCAGCGCTGGCAGTCCGCGGGTGTCGTCGAGGTGCTGGGTGAGCAGGGTGATGTGCGGCCCTTTATCGAGAAGTCGCATGTGCTGGTCCTGCCTTCCTATCGTGAAGGGATGCCCCGCACGGTACTGGAAGCCGCTGCCATGGGGCGGCCTGCCATCGTCTCCGATGTGCCGGGCTGTCGTCAGGCGGTAGTGGCCGGTCGGACCGGCTGGCTCTGTGAGGTGAAATGCGCTGACTCGTTGGCCTTGTGCATGAAGACGTGCATTGCCATGCCCCAGGAGGAACTGCAGGCCGCGGGGAAAGCGGCCCGGGCTCGAATCGAAGAGGAGTTCGATGAGCGTATCGTCGTGGAGGCAGCACTCGATTGCCTACACGGTGGAAGGAGTCTTGATGGCGAGGTTACTTCTGACTTGAGGTGAGACGATGCTGACGTTTGATGAGGTGCGCCTGGGGGTCATCGGCCTGGGTTACGTCGGTCTGCCGCTGGCAGTTGAATTCGGCAAGGTGTTGCCCACCGTAGGCTTCGATATCAATACTCGACGAGTCGACGAGTTGATCGACCATGTCGACCACACCCTGGAAGTGGAGGTGACCCAACTGGCTGAGGCCTTGCAGTTGAGCTTCTCGAGTGACCCCGAGGCTCTGCGCCATTGCAATGTTTATATCGTTACCGTGCCGACGCCCATCGACGCGAGCCGTTGCCCGGATCTCTCGCTCTTGATCTCGGCCAGTCAAACCTTGGGCAAAGTGGTGCGGCAAGGTGATCTGGTGATCTTTGAATCGACCGTGTTTCCTGGCGCCACCGAGATGTACTGCATTCCCGTGATCGAGCGAGTTTCCGGCCTGACCTTCAACCACGACTTCTTTGCGGGTTATAGCCCAGAACGCATCAATCCGGGAGACAAGGAGCACCGGATCACCTCCATCCGCAAGGTGACCTCAGGCTCTACGCCGGAGGTGGCCGATTTTGTGGACTTGCTCTATCGTCGCATCATTACCGCTGGCACCCACAAGGCAAGTTCCATCCAGGTCGCCGAGGCCGCCAAGGTGATCGAGAATACGCAGCGTGATCTCAATATTGCGCTGATGAACGAACTGGCTGTGATCTTCAACCGGCTCGGTCTCGATACCGAGGAGGTACTGGAGGCAGCCGGCAGCAAGTGGAACTTTCTGCCGTTCCGTCCGGGGCTGGTAGGCGGGCACTGTATCGGCGTGGATCCCTATTACCTGACTCACCGCGCTCAGCAGGTGGGGTACCATCCGGATGTGATTCTCTCCGGGCGGCGCATCAATGATGGGATGGGGGCCTATGTGGCCCACCAGTTGGTCAAGCAGATGGTCAAGCGTTGCCTGCAGGTGCAGGGAGCGCGGGTGCTGGTGATGGGGCTGACCTTCAAGGAAAACTGTCCTGATCTGCGTAACACCCGGGTGGTGGATATTCTCAGTGAGCTTTCCGACTACAACATGGTGGTAGATGTCTACGACCCGCAGGCGAACAAGGCCGAGGCCGAAAGGATGTATGGCATTCTTCTGGTCGAGAGCCCCGAAGCCACTGTCTATGATGCCATTATTCTGGCAGTGGCCCATCGGGAGTTCCGCGAGCTCAGTGCCGAGGTCATCCGAGGCTGGGGGAAGCCCGAGCATGTGCTGTACGACCTCAAATATGTGTTGCCCAAGCGGGATGTGGATTTGAGGCTTTGAGTGGATTGAGGCCGGTAGCTAAAGAGCCACCAGCGAGAGCGGTGCGTTGCTGCTGTGCGTTGCTGCTGTGGGAGGGCAACGCCGGCCCGGGCAAGAACGGTGACACCTTGTGGGAAATGGAGAAGGCGGTGCCGGTGCGAGGGGTGCGGTTCCGGTATGCTCCCTTGCTGTTCAACGGCAAATTTCCGATGCCGCGATGAGCCAGGGGGTGTCGAGGACCAGGGGCCTGGGACGTCAAAGACGACAATGGCCGAGGGTCTGGAATGGATATCGTTAATATAGAAATTGATTACTAAAAAGGCCTCTTCGGAGGCCTTTTTAGTTTTCTCAACATTTGGTATTAAGACAATTTCTAATCGTCGTGGATAGGAGATTGGTTTATATGCCGAAACCGCCTTATTTGTAATCTTGCGTATCGTATGTCGATCTTCCGGCCCTTATTCTCCTGATTAATTCAGTGTCAGGTGGTGGAGCAGTTATGTTGACTCAAGGCCGGTGGGTTCAGTCAGGCAAACCCCTGCGGGGCGAGGCAGCCACGCGGAAGGGCGCCACGATGATTCGTGTTCTGGACTTCCTGTTCTCCGCTCTGGGCCTGCTTTTCGGCCTGCCGGTGCTTCTGGCGCTGCTGGTGATCGGCTACTTCGACACGGGCTCGCCGCTGTTTCGCCAGCAGCGGGTGGGGCGACATCAGCGGCCCTTCGTGCTGGTGAAATTTCGTACCATGCGCCCGGACACCGCTTCGGTGGCCTCTCACCTGGCGGACGCCGCGGCGATCACGCCCTTCGGCACTTTCCTGCGGCGCAGCAAGCTCGATGAACTTCCCCAGCTGTGGAATGTTCTGAAAGGAGAGATGAGCCTGGTCGGTCCGCGACCCTGCCTCTACAACCAACAAGAGCTGATCGACGAGCGTGAGGCGCGCGGTGTCTATCTTGCGCGGCCAGGCATTACCGGGCTGGCCCAGATCAATGACATCGACATGTCCACGCCGCGGCTGCTGGCCGAAACCGATCAGTGCATGCTGAGAGGGCTGACGGTATCCTGCTACTTCCGCTACATCCTGCTGACGGTGATCGGCAAGGGGGCGGGTGATCGGGTAAGGCGCAAGGTGATGTAAAGGCGCAAGGTGGAGTAGACGCACAGGCTGAGAATTCGCGTGAGTCGTTATCTCAGGGATCGAGATTCCTTTTGCCCAGCCCTCGTGCTGGGCTTTCTCTATGGAGATAAAAGTCAGTGATGGTTGAAGCGAGTCATAAGTGGCGAGTCATGAACAGCGAGACGCTATGAATAGGGAGACGCCATGTACGCCGTGGTGATTCCCGCGATGCCGTTACTGGTGCCGCTGGGCTATTGGCTGGCCCTGGGGGCGGTGCTGCTGTGGGCGGGCGTGAGCGGATCGCGGCGGGCGCCTGAAGCGGTGGCGCTGACCTGGCGGCGCGATGGCTGGCTGCTGGCACTGCTGCTGGGCTTCGGGACGGTGGAATTGCTGGTGGGGGCCTGGCATCACGAGTTGGGCCGTGCCTTTACCATGGCCGCGGCGGCCTGGGGGGCGGCCCTGTTATTGTTAGTGCTGCGCCGCCGGCCCCCCGTGCTCGGCGCCTGGTGGGCCGGGCTGGCGCTGGCCGGGTTGGGTACCGGGGGCTGGGCGCTCTGGCAGAAGTCGATGGAGGGAGCCGCTCGGGCCACTGGTCATGCGCCGTTGCACGCCATTCACTTCGGCAATATTGCATTGCTGTCCGGGCTGTTGTGCCTGGCGGGTATCGGCTGGGCGTGGGGGCGTCACCGTCGCGCGGCCTGGGTCACGCTGCTGGTGGCCGGTGCGGCCGGGGGCGTGCTGGCGTCGATACTCTCTGGCACCCGGGGCGGCTGGCTAGCTGTGCCGCTGGTCTTGGCGCTGTTCTATCGGGCCTACCTGAGCCGATGGCCCCTGGTCTGGCAGGGTGGGGTGTTGGCCGGAGTGATGACCGTGATGGTGGTGGCCTACGCGCTGCCCCAGAGTGGCGTGCAGCCGCGGGTGGATATCGCCGTGGCCGAGGGCCAGGACTATCTGGCCGGCGAGGTGCGTGGCTCGGTGGGGTTGCGCCTGGAGATGATGCGCGGGGCGGGTTTGCTGATCCTCGAACGCCCCTGGCTGGGTCATGGCCATGAAGGCTACCAGCCGGGCATACAGCGGCTCGTAGACGAGGGCCGATTGGCGCCGGGGGTGGAGCGCTTCTGGCATGCCCATAACGACCTGCTGGATGCCTGGGTGCGTCGCGGCCTTCCGGGCCTGGCACTGGTGCTGGCGCTCTACCTGCTGCCGCTGTGGGTCTTCTCCGTGCGTCTCAAGACCAGCGATCCGGTGCGACGCTCCCTGGCGGTGGCCGGCCTCCTGCTGCCCATCACCTTCATGGATTTCGGCCTCAGCTATCCCTTCTTCGCCTATCCGGTAGGAATCGCCGTGTATGGCAGCTGGCTGACGGCGCTGTGGGTGCTGATGCCCACCGAACAGACCCAGCGTGTGGTGCACCCGGGCGCCGCTGGCCGGCTGGACCGACGCCGTGGGTGGCGAGTGGTATGAGATCAACCATGTCAGCTCGATGGGACACCTGCGGATTTCGTTTGATGCACCATTTTCTGTTTCAAATGATGATGCCCTGTCCATAGGATTGGAGTCAGTTCTGGCACTGTTGACCTCCCGGTGGGAGGGCAGTCAGCCCCTTTTTGTTCGACCTGATAGGTGCTTATGAAGATCTTGATTACCGGGGCAAGCGGTTTCGTGGGAAGGCACCTGTTCGGCCATCTCATGGTCACGCCGGGTCTCGTCGTGGAGGGCACCTCGCGTCGCGAGGATGTGGCCGTTGCGGGCAAGCCGCTGCTGCGCTGCGCGGGCCTTTCCGCTACGACTCACTGGGGCGAACTGCTGGCAGGCGTGGACGTGGTGGTTCACAGTGCGGCCCGGGCGCATGTCATGAACGATGTCTCCGACGAACTGCGCGTGGCTAATGTCGATGGCACCCTTAACCTGGCGCGCCAGGCCGCCGAGGCGGGGGTGAAGCGGCTGGTGTTCCTGAGTTCCATCGGCGTGAACGGCAATCATAACCAGCGGCCCTTCACCGAAGGGGATGCGCCGCAGCCGGCCGAGCCCTATGCCGAGTCCAAGCTCCAGGCGGAGCGGGGCCTGCATCAGGTGGCTGAAGAGACCGGGCTCGAGGTGGTGATCATTCGGCCGCCGCTGGTGTATGGACCCGGGGCGCCGGGCAACTTCGGGCTGCTGACTCGGGTGGTCGAGAAGCGGTTGCCCTTGCCGCTGGGGGATACCGGTAACCGTCGCTCGCTGGTCTCGATCTGGAACCTGGTTGATCTGCTGACGCTGTGCCTGGATCACCCCGCGGCGGCTGGGGAGACCTTCGTGGTGTGTGACGCTGAAGAGGTCTCAACCTCGGAACTGCTGCGCAAGATAGGCCAGGCTGCCGGCAAGCCGGCACGGCTTTTCTGGCTTCCCAGGGGCTTGATGAAGGCGGGCGCCACGCTGATCGGCAAGCGGGGTATCTATGATCGACTGTTCGATTCGCTGACGGTGGACGCCGGCCATGCCCGGCGCACCCTGGGGTGGGCGCCACCGCTGGCCCTGGATGAGGGGCTTGAGCGCTGCTTTCACGAATCGCCTGCGACACTAGCGCTGCAGCCGGCGTCCCCGGAACCGCAGCTGGCCGGTGGCGAGAAGGCCTTGCGAGGGACCGGTCCGTGCGGGGCGAAATCTCGACTGCCGAGCCAGACGACGTTGTCCGGTGGCGGCGCTCACAGGGGGTAATATGAGCAAGAAAGAGATGAACAAGAAAGAGATGAACAAGAAAGAGATGAGCAAGAAAGTGAAGAGGCGTCTCGATTCTCCGAATGACTCGCCGGGCGATTCGGCCCGGCAACAGCGCCGCCGGCTGCTGGTCTCGCTGAGCATGGGGGGAGCAGGAGCTTTGCTGGCACCGGCGGCTCTGGCCAGCGAAGAACGCTCTCCGGCACGGCAGGCGTCGCCGCTCGGCGTAGTGCCCGACCAGTTCACCGGCAGCGATGTCGACAAGGTGCAGGCGGCCTACGACTACGCCCTCGAGAACGCGCTGACCACCATCTACCTGGACCGGGTCTATGACCTGACCGGGGGCAGCGTCTTTCTCTCCAGCGACGATTGGGCGCCGGTGGTGATCTTCGTCGGCGGGGGGCTGACCAAGCGCGATGACGGCTTCATGTTCGACCGACGAACGGCGAACCTGGCCACCGATGCGCCGAAGTTCCAGGGCGTGCGATTCCGGGGTAGCGAGAATGCCACGGCGGTGATCTCCAACGGCAGCCGAATGATCCGGCAAAACTTCTCGCAGCAGTGCGATTTTCGTCACGTCGCCGCAGTGCATTCCGATAGCTATACCCAGTCGGTACGCTTCCTCAACACCGAGATGTATGAGTCGGCGGGAACCTTCATCCTGGCGCCTCGTCACTATGACCTGAGCTGTCATGACAACCGATTCGAGGCCAACGGCCATCGCCTGCTCGAAGCGGTCACCGACGAGCCGGGCCAGTGGGCGCTGTCGGTCGCGCGGTTCACCAATAACTGCATCGAGGGGTATACGCGGGTGGCGCCGATCCGGCTGAGCAGTGCATCGTCGCTGCTGTTCCAGGGCAACTATTGCGAGCACAACAACACGACCCTGGAGTTCATCCGCACCGATGGGATCCAGCAGGTCTCGGGCAAGATCGAGGTCAACTCCTTCTACGAGAGCCGCTCGGAGGTGGATATCGATGTGGGGCAGCTCAACTGCAGCAATCTGGAGATCAGCCACAATACTTCCAACGCTTCGAGTGGTCGCTTCCTGGCTCGCCAGCGCGGTGGCGGCGCGGCGCGGGTAGTGAATAACTATATGTACTCGGGAGGCAGCGAGGGGCCTTTCTAGGCGCTCTCCGCTGCCGCCGCCATCGGCGCTGTCGGTGTAACGGCATGTCGTTTGAAAGGCCCTTCGGGGCCTTTTTTGCTTATCAGTTTACGAGGGTTAGCATACACTGTAATAAAATGTAAGTTTTTGTTGCATTGAGGCCTGGGCGAGGTGATATCATTTCCACAAATCACAGCTTGGGGAGAGCGCGGGAGATGACGATCCTGGTGACCGGCGGGGCCGGGTTCATTGGCTCGCATACGGTGGTGCAGCTACTGGAAGCCGGCCACGCCGTGGTGGTGCTGGATAACCTTTGCAACGGTGCGGCGGAGGCTCTGCGCAGGATCGAGCGCCTGACGGGTAAGTCGGTGCCGCTGGTGAAGGGGGACGTTCGCGACCGCAAGGCTCTTGATGCGCTCTTCCGGGCCTACCACGTGGAGGCGGTGATCCATTTCGCCGGCCTGAAGGCGGTGGGCGAGAGCGTGCGCGAACCGCTGGCCTACTACGACACCAATGTGAACGGCACCCTGGTGCTTTGCCAGGCCATGGCGGCGGCGGGAGTGCGGCGGCTGGTGTTCAGCTCGTCGGCGACCGTCTACGGTCCCGATGCGCCGGTACCTTATGTCGAAACCCTGCCGCGTGGTCGTACCTCGAACCCCTATGGCACCTCCAAGGCCATGGTGGAACAGCTGTTGACGGATCTGCAGCTGGCTGACCCCCACTGGTCGGTGGTGCTGCTGCGCTACTTCAATCCCATCGGCGCTCACCCCAGCGGGGTGATTGGGGAAGACCCCCAGGGTCTTCCCAATAACTTGATGCCGTTCATCGCCCAGGTCGCGGTAGGGCGGCTGCCCGAGCTGGCGATCTTCGGTGACGACTATTCCACCACCGACGGTACCTGTGTGCGTGACTACCTGCACGTGATGGACCTGGCTGATGGCCACGTGCAGGCCCTTGGGCGGCTGGAGACCCCTGGGCTGCATGTCTACAACCTGGGCACCGGGTGTGGGGTGTCGGTGTTGGATATGGTCAGAAGCTTCGAGCGGGTCACGGGGCAATCCATCCCGTATCGAGTGGCGCCGCGGCGCGAGGGCGATCTGGCGGCCTTCTGGGCCGATGCGGCCAAGGCGCATCGCGAGCTTGGCTGGCAGGCTTTCCGGGGCCTCGACGAGATGATCGCCGATACCTGGCGCTGGCAGTCGGAAAACCCCCAGGGGTATCGACGCTGAGGTAATCGACACCGCGGGAACCGAGACGATAGAAAGACCGGTAAAACGCCCGGCCTAGCGCTGATGACAGGATGACGCAGATTTCAGATACCTTTCGGTTGATGGAAGAAATAACCCTGTCTGTGTGAAAAATTCAATTCTAAATAATGAGTTCACTGCCAGCACTTTTCTGTACTCAGGGTGAGAGTGCCTGGGCAGCAATCGATGTAAAAAATCGGCAAAGCAGGTGGTGGCCTATATGTGACCATATGCCCTCTGGTGGTAGCCCGGTTGCAGAAGGTGTTTTAGTGGTAAAAAACACTTTCCGGTAGGCGGGTTATATGAATGTGGGCGATGGAGTATGGGGTCAGAGAAGGTTGGCCCGCAACTCCGGATCGTCTTCGTATGAAGGCGAATAACATTAGTAGATCCAAAAAATAGAAGCCTGAGCAGGTTAATAGCAGGGGAGTGTGTACAGGATACTGCCTCAGAGTCACAGAGACGAGGACTGACATGAAGCATGTAATTCTTGTATGTATCAGTAACTACCTCCCGGGTTACAAGTCGGGAGGACCGCTGCGCAGCATCGTGAACCTGGTCGAGCATCTCCGCGACGATGTCGATTTCCGCGTCATCACCGCCGACCGGGATCTTGGAGATGCGATCCCGTATGACAACGTGCCGAGCGGGCGCTGGACGGAGGTGGAGGGCGTACAGGTTTATTACCTGCCAGAGGGTCTGGGGGCATTGGGTACGCTTTACCGGCTGCTGAGAGACACCCCATGCGACATGCTCTATCTCAATAGTGTGTTTGCGACGCGTTCTACCCTGGTGCCGCTGGTGGTGCGGCGCCTGGGGGCGATGCCCCGTCGCAAGGTGATTATTGCGCCACGCGGTGAGTTCTCGCCTGGGGCGCTGGCGCTTAAAAGCTGGAAGAAGCGGCCCTTCCTGGCGCTGGCACGTGTGGCGGGCCTTTATTCGGGGCTGACCTGGCAGGCCTCGACGGACTTCGAGGCCGATGATATTCGGCGTGTAATGGGGCGGGTGGCGACGGACATCCATCAGGCCTGCGATCTGCCCAGCCTGGTCGTCCAAACGGTCAAGGTGCGCCGGCGAAATGCCGAAGACCCGCTGCGTATCGTCTTCCTGTCGCGCATTTCGCCAAAGAAGAACCTGGCATTTGCCCTGAGCTGCCTGAGCCGTGTTCGGGTGCAGGTGGAGTTCACCATTTATGGTCCCGTCGAAGATGCCGCCTACTGGGACGAGTGCGAGGACCTGATGCAGGCGTTGCCGGACCATGTGAAAGCCACCTACAGAGGGGCCGTGGGTCCAGTCCAGGTTCCCCAGGTGATGGCCGAGCACGACCTATTCTTCCTGCCGACCCTGGGTGAAAACTATGGTCACGTGTTGGCCGAGGCGATCGCGTCCGGCACGCCAGTGCTGGTGGCCGATACCACGCCGTGGCGTGGTCTCGAAGCGTTGGGAGTCGGCAGGGACTTGCCGCTCAATGATCCGCAGGCGTTCGTGGAGTATATCGAGGCACTAAGCCGGCTATCCGCCGACGACTACGCCGATCTGAGGGCGAGGGTGCTGGATGTGGATGCCCACAGAAAGCAGGAAAGCCAGGATATCGAGCGTAATCGGGCCCTGTTCCTCGGCGCGGTGCAGGCGGGCTGAGGGGCGATGGAAAGATGCGGTCGATGACGTTCGGTTGAAAGAATGCGGTTGAAAGAATGCGGTTGAAAGAGTGCGGTTGAAAGAGTGCGGTTGAAAAAGTGCGGTTGAAAACGTGTCGCTGAGAATAGGTGGTTGTTCTGGACCCGTCCGGTGTGCCCTGGCAAGGCATGACGCTCCTGGCGTGCAGCGAGAGCAGCGCCAAGACGGCGGCAGGTCGCTTCTCGCGCTCTCCCTCGTTTCTTGTTTCTCCCTCCTGGAAGTTCCCTGGTTTGACTCTCCTGGCACCGCTGTCGACCTGGCCGTGCAGGCGACCGCGTCGTTAACGCGCGTCTCTCGCCACTCTTCCATCATTAGAAATTTAGCTAATGACTAGTTTTTTAAACATCACAGCATGCGAAAAACCATGAGGGCAGGTCCGTTTCTAAACTGTAAAATTATGTATCAAAGAGTAGGCTTGGCGTAAAGACGTAGGGACCTAATCCGTTAATCATCGCACGGCAAGCATCACGACGGACATCAATACAGGCGTCATCACCGAAGGTACGTGAACGGCATGGAGATAGCCGAGTGAAACTCCCGGGCGGTAGCGTGGAAAAACTCTCGCAGAGAGCGTATTTCGGAACTTTGCACACCCGGGGACCAGCCTTCGTACCCGTGGTCCTGACTTACCCCGGATCAGTAACCGAAAGAGGCGTTTGCCTTGGTCGATCTATCGAGTCTGGAGCGTTGCCATGAAGGAGGATTCTCACATCCCTGAATCCTGTTCGAGTACAGGCTATAAACTATAGGCAAGATCAACGTCCTGGTATTCGGAAAATGTCAGGAACACAACTGTCAAACTACACACGTCATCGCGGTGCTGCCATGTCAAAAAATACCGAAACACCTAGAAAAGATGATATCGATGTCGGAAGAATGATTGGGCTAATGCTCGATCACAAAAAGCTGATCATCCTTATTACTGCTTTCTTCACCATGCTGGGGGTTGCCTACGCCATCCTGGCGACGCCGATCTATCAGGGGGATGCCCTGGTGCATGTCGAGACGCGATCGTCGATCAGCCCGTTGGGCGATGTCGACAACATCATGGGGATGACCGATGCACAAGTGGCAGTAAATACCGCCGCAGAGGTGCGCATCCTGCGTTCGCGGATGGTGCTCGGCGAGGTGGTGGACCGTATCGGCCTGGACATGGTGGTGGAGCCACGGCGCATGCCCCTGATCGGTGACTTCGTGAGGCGGCACGACATCTCCCGCCCCACTTTCCTGGATCGGGAGGTGGTGCAGTTGGATTTCCTGAACGACCTCAATGTGCCGGAATCCCTAAAGAGTGGTGTCTCGGTGCCCGGGTTTCTGCGCGGTCGTCCGGAGGTGTGGGGAAACGAGTCGATTACCCTGGGTCGCTTCGACGTCAGTGATCACCTTCGAGGCAAGAAGCTGACTCTGGTCTCCGCCGGCAACGGAGGCTATTCGCTATTCCAGGGTGATGAATGGCTCGGAAATGGCCGCGCCGGGGAGCTGACGCTTTTCATGGACGGCGATATCCAGCTGCGCGTGGCAGAGCTCGAGGCGGCTCCCGGCGCCGAGTTCATGCTGACGCGGCTGACACGTGCCGAGGCGATCCGCCGGCTCGAGCAACGGCTCAAGATCGAGGAAGTTGGCGGTGTGCGTGGCGGCGGCACCGGCATGCTGGAACTGGCTCTGACCGGACCGGATCCCGAGATGATTCGTCGGGCCCTGGATGCGGTAACGGAAACCTTCCTGACCCAGAATGTCGAGCGCCAATCGGCCGAGGCCGAGAAGAGCCTGGAGTTCCTTGAGGAGCAGGGCCCGGAGCTGCGCAACCAGCTGGCCGCCGCCGAGGATACCTTGAACCAGTACCGCATCGACATGGATAGCGTCGACCTCAACTCCGAGGCACAGGCAGTCATCAACCAGTTCGTGGAACTCGAGCGCCAACTGAGCGAGCTGGAGTTCAAAGAAGCCGAGCTGGCCCAGCGATATACCGCCAACCACCCGAGTTATCAATCGCTGCTGCGCCAGAAGCGTCAGCTCAGCAACGACCGAGAGGCGTTGAATGCACGGGTCAACCAGATGCCGCAGGCGCAGCAGGAAGTGGTGCGCATGACCCGTGATGTCGAGGTCACCCAAGCCATCTACGTCAACGTCCTCAACAAGATGCAGGAGCTTCAGGTCGCCCGTGCCGGCACCGTGGGTAACGTTCGCATCATCGATACGACCCAGGTGGCGGCGTCGCCAATCCAGCCTCAGAAGCTGATGGTGCTTGGTGGCTCCATTCTCCTGGGTGGTCTGCTGGCGGTCGGCATCGTGCTGCTGCGCAATGTTCTGAATCGCGGCATTGAATCGCCGGAGCAGATTGAAGAAACCGGCATGCCGGTGTATGCCACCGTTCCGCTCTCCGAGGAGCAGCAGAAACTGGTACGCCGAATGAAGCATCGCCGCGAAAAACATGGCCGCGATGTCACGACTGGGCTGCTGGCGAAGCATGCACCTGCTGACACGGCCATGGAGGCGATTCGCGGCCTGCGCACCAGCCTGCACTTCGCGATGCTCGAAAGCACCAACAATTGCCTGATGATTACTGGGCCGAGCCCCAATATCGGCAAGAGCTTCATCGCCATCAACTTGGCGGCCGCCTGTGCCCAGGCCGGGCAACGAGTTCTGGTAGTGGATGCCGACATGCGCAAGGGCCACCTGCACCACAGCTTCAACGTCACGAATGAGGCAGGCCTCTCGGAGCTGCTGACAGGAACCAGGACCCTGGCCGATGTCATTTCCGAATCGCAGGTGCCCGGGCTCAGCTTCGTGACGCGCGGCACTGCGCCGCCCAATCCCTCCGAGCTGCTGATGACGGCAAGCTTCAGTGAATTCCTCGAGGAGGCAAATAAACAGTTCGACATGGTGATCATCGATACGCCGCCGATTTTGGCCGTGACCGATGCCGCCATCATCGGGGCCCAGTGCGGTACCACCCTGATGGTGGCCAGGTTCCAGCTCAATCCGGTTCGTGAGCTCGAACTGGCGAGAGGGCGCTTGGAAACCGCTGGTGTGATCGTGAAGGGCGCCATCATGAATGGCATGGAGCGCAAGGCAGCAGTCAAATACGGATACGGCTATTACAACTATGCGTACAAATAGCCGGTACGATAACTCGATAAATAAGCTGCATGCGGGTAAGCAGATCTCCAGCGCCAATAACGCGCATGATCGAAGCGATGAAACCAAGGTGGTGAAACAGGCATGAAGATACTTGTCACCGGTGGCGCCGGGTTCATAGGTTCGGCCTTGATCCGCTACCTCATCAGCAAGACGGAACATCAGGTCGTCAACGTCGACAAGCTGACGTATGCGGGGAATCTCGAATCCTTGTCCAGCGTGTCTGGCAGCCTGCGATATGCCTTTGAACAGGTGGATATCTGCGATCGCGGTGAACTCGAGCGGGTCTTCCAGGAGCATCAGCCCGAAGCGGTGATGCATCTGGCGGCGGAAAGCCATGTCGACCGTTCTATCGATGGGCCGGCGGCGTTCATCGAAACGAACATCGTGGGTACCTACATCCTGCTGGAGGTGGCCAGGATGTACTGGCAGGGGCTTGATGATCACCGTCGCAGTGCCTTCCGGTTTCACCATGTCTCCACCGATGAGGTCTACGGTGACCTGGAAGGCCCCGAGGATCTCTTCACGGAAGAGACGCCCTATGCGCCGAGCTCACCCTATTCGGCGAGCAAGGCCAGCTCAGATCATCTGGTAAGGGCCTGGCAACGAACCTACGGGCTGCCGACGCTGATCACGAACTGCTCGAACAACTACGGGCCCTATCACTATCCAGAAAAACTGATTCCGCTGATGATTCTCAATGCGCTGGAGGGCAAGCCGCTTCCGGTGTATGGGAAGGGTGAGCAAGTGCGTGACTGGCTGTACGTGGAGGATCACGCCAACGCGCTCTTCACCGTGCTGAAACGGGGCACGATCGCCAGGACCTATAACATCGGGGGGCACAACGAGAAGACGAATATCGATGTGGTGACGACCCTGTGTGACCTGCTGGAGGAGTTGGCACCCAACAAGCCTGCCGGAGTGGCTCACTACCGGGACCTGATCACGTATGTGTCCGACAGGCCCGGCCATGACATGCGCTATGCCATCGACGCAGGCCGCATGTGCCGTGAGCTCGACTGGACCCCTGTCGAGAGTTTCGAGACAGGCATTCGCAAGACGGTAAAGTGGTTTCTGAATAACCGTGACTGGTGCCGACGCGCGCTGGATGGCAGCTATCAAAGAGAGCGCTTGGGATTAGCGTCTAAGGAGGCTTCATGAAAGGTATCATTTTGGCTGGCGGCAGTGGAACACGGCTATATCCTGTCACCATGGGGGTGTCTAAGCAGTTATTGCCCATTCACGACAAGCCAATGATCTATTACCCGCTCTCGGTGCTGATGTTGGCTGGTATCCGTGAAATCCTGGTGATCACTACGCCTGAGGACAACGCCAGTTACCGTCGTCTACTCGGCGACGGCGGCAAGTTCGGCATCTCCATCAGCTATGCGGTTCAGCCGAGCCCGGATGGACTGGCTCAGGCCTTCCTGATCGGCGAGGAGTTCATCGGAAACGATAGCGTTTGCCTGGTGCTGGGCGACAATATCTTCTATGGACATGGTTTTACCCCCAAGCTCAAGCAGGCAGCGAGCCGTACGTCAGGGGCCACAGTCTTCGGTTATCAGGTCAAGGATCCGGAACGCTTCGGGGTGGTGGAATATGACGACGACAAGCGGGTCATCTCCATCGAGGAGAAACCGCAGAATCCCAAGTCAAACTACGCGGTGACCGGGCTTTACTTCTACGACAACGATGTGATTGACATCGCACGACAAGTCAAACCCTCCCACCGTGGCGAACTGGAGATCACCAGCATCAATCAAGCCTATCTCGAGAGAGGAGACCTGAGGCTCGAGGAACTGGGTCGCGGCTTTGCCTGGCTCGACACCGGCACCCATGAAAGCCTTCTTGAGGCAGCGCAGTTCGTCGAGACCATCGAGAGACTGCAGGGCTTCAAGATCGCTTGTCTGGAGGAGATCGCCTGGAACAACGGCTGGCTGTCAACCGATGAGGTGCTGGCGGTCGGCGATGCCCTTTCGAAGAACTGCTACGGGCGCTACCTGCTGAGCATCGTGAAATGATACCGGTCGCGAGCCCCTATCTTCCCAACCGTGAACGCCTGGAACGCTATATCGACGGTATCTACGACCGCCGATGGTTGACAAACAATGGACCTTTGCTCGAGGAGCTGACTGCGCGACTCGAAGACTACCTGGGCGTTGATAATCTTCTGCTGGTTTCCAACGGAACCCTTGCGCTTCAGGTAGCCTACCGGGCCTTGGGGATCACCGGGTTAGGCACTACAAGCACAGCGAATGATCGTTCCGAGGTGATTACCACGCCGTTCACTTTCGTTGCTACTTCGAGCTCGCTGGTATGGGAAGGGGCCAAGCCTCGTTTCGTGGACATCGACCCAGACACCTGGTGCCTGGATCCCGAGGGTATTCGGGCGGCGATTACTTCTCGAACTCGGGGCATCGTGCCGGTGCATGTCTTCGGTAACGGTTGCGACGTCGACGCCATCGATGAGGTAGCAGCCGAGCATGGCATCAAGGTGGTCTACGATGGCGCTCATGCCTTCGGTGTTCAGAAGCGTGGCAGAAGCCTGCTCCTCTCAGGAGATGCCACGACTCTGAGTTTCCATGCGACCAAGTTATTCCACACCATCGAGGGTGGGGCCATCATCTTTCGTCGCCGAGAGGATCTGTTGCGCGCGCGTCGCATGATCGGCTTCGGTATCAAGAGTGCCACCGAGATCGATCTGCTGGGTATCAACGCCAAGATGAACGAGTTCCAGGCTGCAATGGGACTCAGTGTGCTTGACGAAATCGAGACCAATCTTTCCAAAAGAGAAAGTATCTGGGACGTCTATTCGAGCGGATTGAAGCATTGCTATCAGCTACAGGCGTGGCACCCCGACTGTTCGCGTAACTATGCCTATTTCCCGGTGCTGTTCGACAGCGAAGAACAAGCGATCACGGTCCAGGCGGAACTCCTAGCAAAAGGGTTTCAGGCCCGTCGCTATTTCTATCCTTCGCTCGACACGCTTGATTTCCTGGTTCATGACCAATCGATGCCTCGCTCGAGGGATGTAGCCTCGCGGATTCTCTGCCTCCCGATCCATTACGACATGGATAGGGAAACTGCTCAGCAGATCATTGCGTGTATTCCATGAAGCTACCGGGGCTGACAGGGATTCAACAGAGTGGCTTCATGACCAATTTCATCAAGCAGGGCTTCCTGCGCAATGTGATGGTGTTGGGAAGCGGCACGGCACTTGCGCAACTGCTGGCCTTTCTCGTCATGCCTGTGGTGACTCGCCTTTACAGCCCGGCAGAACTAGGTGTATTGCAAATCTTTCT
This sequence comes from Halomonas salsilacus, assembly GCF_051216275.1. Classification (NCBI taxonomy): domain Bacteria; kingdom Pseudomonadati; phylum Pseudomonadota; class Gammaproteobacteria; order Oceanospirillales; family Halomonadaceae; genus Halomonas; species Halomonas salsilacus. The sequence continues at coordinate 142,253 of NZ_JBPKAQ010000008.1, read as the reverse complement.
GCTGGCGCTGTTGCTGATGATGCCCTTTAGTCATTTGGNTGTGGTGACTCGCCTTTACAGCCCGGCAGAACTAGGTGTATTGCAAATCTTTCTGCTGGCGCTGTTGCTGATGATGCCCTTTAGTCATTTGGGCTACCATGCCGCCATCCCACTGCAGACCTCGAAGGTCAGGGTCATCAATCTGATCGGTTTGTCATTCGGCATCGTCCTACTGTTCGGCTGTATCTCGGGGCTAGTGCTCTATTTCTATGGCGCTATATTATTTTCGGCGCTGGATGCACCGGAGATTGGCGGCTACTGGTACCTGTTCGTGATCGCCCTGATGGCAGGAGGGGTCTATGAAACGCTTACCTCGCTGGCGGTCAAGGAGTATCGCTTCGGCGATATCGCCAAGTCACGGATCAACCAGTCCCTTGTCTATGCAGCGGGCCGGGTAGGGTTTGGGTTCCTCGCTCTCGGTGCCTTCGGCTTGATACTCAGCGTCGTTGCCGGCCAATTCGCGGGAATCTATCGCTTCTTGAAGATCATCAGCGCCGAGTACCGTAAGGAGTTGGGAAGCCTGAACCAAAAGATGATGATCACGCTTGCCGGGCGGTATCGAAAATTTGCTTTATTTAATACACCGTCATCCATTATTGGGGTCTTCTCACACTGGTTTCCTACCGCATATGTGGCTTGGCAGTTCGGATCCGAAACCACCGGCCATGTTTCCCTGGCATTTTTCATCCTGGTGGCGCCCATGGCACTGGTCGGCGGATCAGTCGAGAAAGGTTTCTATGCAGAGATATGCCAACTGGGCAAGAGCCGAGGAAAAGAAGTCAATAGGCTGATGATGAAGATCGTCAAGTACATGCTATTACTGATGGTGGTTCCGATAGCTGTCATCATGCTTTGGGGTGAGCCATTATTTGCTTTCATCTTCGGACAGCAGTGGGCGGTTTCAGGAGAGTACGCCAGCATTATCTGCATCATGGTGATTTTCTATCTTTGCACTACTCCGATGGTGACTGGGTTGGTTAATTTCATCGAACAGCAGGAAATCCAGTTGTATTTCGATTCTCTGAATCTTGTGCTGGTGCTAGCACTGGCGTGGTTTTCGGTCTCGGTCGATGCCTCGGTCAAGCAGTTTCTTCTTTACTATGCCTTGATATCCATTGCAATTTATGCAAGTCAATTTGTCGTTGTCTATGTCAGATATCGAAAAATTGTCATGAATGGAGCCTGAAATGTTTGCACCAGTATTAATCACAGTCTACAACCGGGCAGAACATCTGAGCCAGTGTATCAACTCACTCTTGCGTTGCCCGGAAGCACCCAAGACAGTTGTCTATATCGCATCCGATGCAGCTTACCGAAACGAAGATGAAGCCTCCATCAAGCAAGTACGAGACTATATCGCGACAATCAAGGGGTTCAAGGATGTCGTGCTGTTTGCAAGGGAGACTAATCTGGGTTCTCAAGAGAACTACATGAAGGCGCGAGATTATGTCTTCGATAGGCATCCTGCACTGATTACCATGGAAGACGATGTCGTCGTTGGTAAAGGCTTCATGAAGTTCATCAATGATGGCCTTGATAAGTACTTCGACAACGACAAGGTTCTGGCTATCTGTGGCTATATCATGCCAGGGGGTGATGGTATCGAGGAAGAGCCCTACTTTCTCAACGAGCAAACTCCCTATGGCAGCGGTATCTGGAAACACAAGGAAGGGCTGGTCGATACATTTCTGTCTCCCAACCTGGCAGATGCATTCCTGAAAGACTGGAAGTTGTTTAATTCAGTCGAGAATCAGACGCCAGCAAATATAAGGGCCTTGCCTATAATTGCCAAGGGGGATCTGGTGGCGAACGATATCCAATCCTTGCTTGGAATGAATAGGTATAACCTATTTGCCCTTTTCCCGCCCAAGACGCTGACCAAGTCGGTTGGCCATGATGGCACCGGGATGCATTCAGGGGTCAACCATGAACTGCAGAATCAGCAAGTTTATGATGGGTTTGTGGCGATTCCCGATAACTTGGAAATTAAGCTGTCCAAAAGAGTCAACCAAGGAATCGTGAACTCGCAGAAGAGTTTTCTGGTGACTCTTGTCAATCGCTCAATATTTATTGGCTATAAGTTCATCCCTGGATTTTATAGCTTGTTCAAACCGGCCAGGAAGATGTTCAAATCTGCCAAGAAGTCGCTATCTAGCTAACGGCCCTGCCTGTAATGCTCTTTACTTTAATGACGCTGCCGAGAAGTTACGCTGAAACTACAGCATGGGGATGAACGGAGAACACGCATGAAAAAAAGGATATACGTAGATAAAGCGAATCTCTATGCGCTGGCAGTCGCCAGCATCGTTTTTGTCCTCAGCATGATAGTGTCTCCGTTTTATATCTATGGTGATCAGGAATTCTATCGTCTTGTCTATGATGTCATTCCTAATCTAAATTTTGCTGATGCAGCTTTTTTCTATCAGCGCACTCTGTCATCCAACGAAATAGTTCATTTCTCTTTGGTTTATTTTCTGGGTGGGGTGATGTCGAAAGAAGTGATGATGTCAGCTCTAAATTTCTTGCTGGCATTCGCTTCTTTCCGGCTGTTGGTAAACCTGGGTGCTTACAAGTCAGTCGCGATATTCATCGTTCTTACCAACTTCTATCTTTGGATTTTGTATCTGCATGCAGAACGACTCAAGGTTGCATGCATTTTGATGTTCTTTGCCTGGATGGTGTTCGATAAACGTTTCCGCTTCGTGGTGCTTTCAGCTATTGGCCTGCTGGCACATGTCTCGACGATCATAATATTTATTTCATCACTATTGGTATATGCACGTGACGAGATAAAACAGTTCTTCACTGGCCTGCGTCTGAACAAAGTGTTCTTTATCGCGTTGCCTTTGATGGCTGTTGTGTTGGTGTTTTCCATTACTCAGTTGTATGACAAGTTTCTCGCCTATACTGACGATGCCGACATGATGACCGTCGGGCAGGCCTTGAGAATGCTGGTGTTCTTTGGAATGTCGCTGATTTATGCTAAGAAAAAGAGCGATGTGGTGATTGTCTATGCGTTTCTCATGAGCATGGTCGTCATGTTCAGCGGGGATCGGATAAATATGTTTGGTTACCTGGTATTCCTGTTTTTCTCGGTACACCACCGTGGCGGATTAAATATTGGTGTTGTGCTGACTTCACTGTATTTCATGACGACGACTTTCGGGATGGTTGATCGAGTAGTCGAATACGGGAATGCCTTCCATGGGCTTCTCGATTAATATTCTGATCGTGCATTAAAATAAGATGAACCTCCACGCGCCTTGAGACCGGGAGGAAAGCTTTTGCGACGATGATAATTGGACAAAGGGACGAGGTATCATGAAATCATTGGCGGTGAATGCCTGTAATCTGCATGCCGGTGGTGGCGTCCAAGTGGCTACTTCCTTCATCCACGAACTATCCTTGCTGGAAGAAAGTCGACAAGTTTCTCTCTTTGTCTCGACTGAAGTAGACACTAATTTAAGAGCCATGAATTTTGAAGCGGTTCGTTTCAAGAGCTACAAGGTGATGGACGTTTATGGTCTGGGGCAGTTAGGTTCGCCATTAAGGAAAGAGTTCAACCGATTCGATGTCGTATTTACCGTTTTTGGTCCGTTATACATGATTGGAAGAAGATTCAAGAGTGTGGTTGGATTTGCACAGCCCTGGATCATCTATCCAGATAATGAAGTCTATGCTGGTATGGAAACCCGCGACAGGTTAAAAACTCGCCTCCAGTTTAACCTGCAGAAATTGTTTTTTACCCTGGCGGATGATCTCGTCGTTGAACTTGAGCATGTAGAGAGAAAACTGCGTGAGCTGGGTGTAAAGAAAAGAATTCATGTCGTCTACAACTGTCTATCGAAAATGTATCTCCAGGAGTATACTTGTGAACCTGCGCATGTTGACTTTAGACGGTTATCACTGGGTGTGATTACACGAGATTATCCGCACAAGAACCTTGATATTTTGCCGCACGTAAAGCTGCTTATGAAAAATAAGTATAATATTGACGCGGTATTTAACGTGACTCTCAATGATGATGAGTGGAACGCCAAATCGGATACGTTCAAAAGGTGCATTACTAACGTAGGGTCATTGAAAGTCACACAGTGCCCGGATTTTTACCAGAAGCTGGATGGCGTTGTCTTCCCCAGCTACCTGGAGTGTTTTTCTGCGTCTCCGCTCGAAGCCATGGCGATGAAGAAGCCATTATTTGCCTCTGATCGTGGTTTTGTCAGGGATGTTTGCGGTGATTATGCATTGTATTTTGACCCGATGGATCCTGAGAGTATCGCCGATGTGATTTATACATATTTTTATGATGATGCCAGGGCCACTGTTGATCTGGAAGCTGCCAGGCAACATGCAGCAGGTTTTTCTAGCTCCAGTGTAAGAGCAAGAAAATATCTCGACATCATGATGTCGACCTGAACGTAGCAATCTTAAATAGGACTGGCACTAAATGGAACTGCGAGGGGCTGACATGAAAAACGCAAAAACTAATGACATCGTACTGATTACGGGTGGTACTGGATCTTTCGGGAAATCAATGGTCAACAGCCTGTTGGCTCTTGGGTACAAGGAGATCCGGATATTCAGCAGGGATGAGGCCAAGCAGGACGAAATGCGTACTGCCTATCGACGTGATGAACTCAAGTTCTATATCGGTGATGTTCGTGATCGGCAGTCTGTCGACAAGGCAATGCGAAATGTCGACCTTGTGTTCCATGCCGCAGCCTTGAAGCAAGTCCCATCCTGTGAGTTCTTTCCCCTTGAAGCCGTCAAGACGAACATCATCGGCAGCATGAACGTGATCGATTCGGCGGTCCATGCCGGTGTCAAGAGCGTCGTCTGCCTAAGCACCGACAAGGCCGTCATGCCGGTCAATGCGATGGGGATGTCCAAGGCGTTGATGGAAAAAGTTTCCCAGGCGGCTAGCCGCCAGCTCAACGATAATGAGACCACGGTATCTTGTGTTCGCTATGGTAATGTCATGTGCTCGCGTGGCTCGGTAATTCCACTCTTTATCAACCAAATCAAGAGTGGCAATCCGTTGACTATCACAGACCCCAATATGACGCGTTTCATGTTGTCGCTCGATGATGCAATTTCATTGGTACATTTTGCCTTTGAACATGCACGTCAAGGTGATATCTTCATAAAGAAGGCGCCTGCGTGTACGGTTTTGATGCTGGCAGAAACTCTAAAAGAGATGTTCAGCGGCGAGAACGAGATTCGCATTATCGGTACGCGCCATGGTGAAAAACTGTTCGAGACATTGGCAAGCTCCGAGGAACTGCGACGCTCCCAGGACATGGGAGACTACTACCGTGTGAGTTTTGACGACCGTGACCTTAACTACGATAAATATTTCACGGAGGGTGATGTAGAAGAGAGCCTTCAAGACGACTATCATTCTCATAACACCCATCAATTGACCAAGGATGAGTTGAAGGAACTCTTGTTGGCACTTCCAGAAGTCCGGGCAGCGCTCGATTACTGAATACAAGATGGAGATAACGATGAAGATTGTCATCACGGGTGCTGCCGGATTGCTGGGAACCCATCTGCAGTATTATCTGGGGTCGATCGAGGGTTACAAGTCAGCTGTTATCGCTCTGGATCGTAATAATTTCAATGACGATGCGTCTTTACGAGATGCCCTTGTCGCTGCGGATGTGGTCATCCATTGTGCCGGCATCAATCGCGATGAAGAGGCTGTTCTCGAGAACGGAAATCGTGCACTGGCTGAGCGGTTGGTAGAGATGCTGGATCGTATGGGCACTGCTCCCCATCTGCTGTATACAAATACGATACAACGAGGGTCGGACAGCGCTTATGGACGCGGTAAGGCGGCGGCGAGTGAAGTGTTCGGCGCATGGGCTACTAGAGCCGAGGCAGCTTATTCTGACCTGGTGCTGCCGCATATCTTTGGCGAGGGCGGGCGACCGTATTATAATTCTGTAGTTCTAACCTTCTGTGACCAACTTGCCAAGGGGGAGCCACTGTCCATCAATGGCAGTGGTCAACTTGAACTTATTCATGCCCAGGATGTGGCCGTAGCTTTCGTTGATCACTTCGAACGTGGTTTGACGGGCGAACGGCGTATCCTGGGGGTCTCGATCAGTGTGGCAGAGACTGCTGGCAAGCTTATCGCCATGCACGGCAGCTATACCAAGGGTATCATTCCGAACCTGGATGACCGTCTCGACCTGCAACTGTTCAATACGTTGCGCTCCTTTCTATATCCTGATTTCTATCCACGCGAGCTGACCCTGCATACGGATGAGCGTGGCTCACTCTTTGAAGCCGTAAAGAGCCGAAATGGCGGTCAGTCCTTCCTGTCGACGACCAAGCCCGGCATAACTCGCGGCAACCATTATCACTTCCATAAGGTCGAGCGCTTCCTGGTCATCAGCGGAGAGGCGGTCATACGTATCCGACGGCTGATGGACGATCACGTCGAATCATTTACTGTCAGCGGCGACAGGCCCGTTTTTGTCGATATGCCAACGTTTCATACGCATAGCATCACCAACATCGGGACGGACGATCTCTTGACACTGTTCTGGAGTCATGAACTATTCGATCCGGAACATCCGGATACGTATTTTGAACCCGTTCTCGATGACAAGGAGTGATCAATGAAAGTCATGACGATCTTGGGCACGCGGCCTGAAATTATTCGACTCTCGCGCGTGATGGCGGCCCTTGACGAGTTAGTCGATCACAAGCTCGTCCATACTGGTCAGAACTATGATTATGAACTGAACGATATCTTCTTCGAGGAGCTGTCTGTTCGTAAGCCTGATCATTTTCTTAACGTCGATACCTCGTCCTTGGGTCGCTGCCTGGGCGAAATCCTGATCAAGACCGAGCAGGTTCTGCTGGAGGAAAGACCCGATGCCGTATTGGTGTTGGGTGATACCAATAGTGCATTAGCCACCTTGATGGCTAAGCGTATGAAAATTCCTACCTATCACATGGAGGCAGGGAATCGCTGTTTTGATGCCAACGTGCCTGAAGAGATCAACCGTAAAATGGTTGATCATCTCGCAGATTTCAATCTTGTCTATACGGAACATGCGCGACGACATCTGATCAGTGAGGGGTTATCGCATCGGTTCATCTATCTGACCGGCTCTCCCATGCGAGAAGTTCTCGAGCATTGTCGAGACAAAATCGAAACGTCCAGCATCCTCGAAAAGTTGAACTTGAACAAAGGCCAATATTTTATCGTTAGCGTTCACAGAGAAGAGAACGTCGATAACGGTGATAGCTTGAAAAAGGTTGTTTCTTGTCTTGAAACACTATACAAAACATGGGGTTATCCCGTTATTGTTTCTACACATCCACGCACACGCAATCGACTCGAGTCATCAAGGTTGTTGAGCGATGACAAGAATATTCAGTTCCTTAAGCCATTCGGATTTTTCGAATACAATGCACTTCAGCTAAACGCTTTCTGTGCAATTTCTGACAGTGGCACTATCAGTGAAGAGTCTTCCATTCTTGATTTTCCAGCTGTCACCCTGCGACGCTCTATTGAACGTCCAGAAGCACTCGATACAGGGGCTATTGCGTTGAGCGGCCTTGATAATGCAGTTCTGATTGATGCTGTAAAGATTGCTACATCCTCAAGATCCGTATTTTCCAATTCTGCTCGTGAAATACCGGATGAGTACTGTGTACTCAATACATCTGAGCGTGTCGTTCGTCTGATCACTGGTACGGCAAAGCTGACCCATCATTGGCGGAACATGGATAATTTCAGTCGATACGACTGGTGAAGCCCGCGCATTGTTATTGCTTGAGCTGGTTGAGTACTGAAGATTAGACGATTTTATAGAATATGTAGCCCAGACCGTAATATATTCCTTGATTTGATCGTTAGCCATTTTTAAACCTGCCTTTTTTGATGTAATAACCTCCACACCTTCTCTCCTTACAAGATGAAAGGGAGTTCTTGTATGCTATTCAAAAAATCCGATCTTGCGATAGTTAATTATCACTTCTGGCCTAATGCCCAGATTATTGGTGAAACACTGCTTCGGTTTGTGGAGAAGGCTTCACTCCATGTCCGGGTCTCAGTGATCACCCAGAGTGACCTTGATCTAAGAAAAATACTCGATGAGAGCAATCGTGCTAGCGACGTCGATATTCGGAGTTGCCGATCTTTGACGGATTCATCATCCAGTTTTTTCATGCGGGTCGTAAATTCAATTTATTTCTTGATATGGACAGTTATTAACCTGCTGGCGACTCGACCCAAGACGGTGTATGTAGCAACTAATCCTCCATTGGTGGTCCCTTTCATTGTTTGTACATATGCGAAGATTTTTAAAGCAAAATACTATTTCCATGTTCAGGATATCCATCCTGAAGCGACCAACATTGTAGTGCCGTTAAATAGAATAGCGTTTAAAATATTAAGTAATATAGACTCCATTACTCTGCGTCACGCTGACGATATCATCACTCTTTCGAAGGGGATGGCGGACTATATTCGTTCCCGGTCGGGCACTAGGTCACCCATCACAGTGTTGGATAATCCTGCTGTTATCGATCTGGATCATTTCGCGCAGCCTCGCGATGGAGATGTTATCTTCTGCGGCAATGCTGGACGCCTTCAGCGCATTCCATTGATTATCGAAGCTATAAAACTGTACATCGATAGGGGGGGCGACTTGCGTTTCACTTTCGCCGGTGGAGGTGTGTATGCGAAAGATATTCGGCTGTTAGCCGATTCATACCCCAACGTTACCTATCTCGGCCTGGTACCTACAGAGGAAGCGGCAAGATTGTTGGTGCGCCATCGGTGGGGGTTGATGCCCATCGATGACGTGGTCACTCGTTACGCGTTTCCGAGTAAATCATCTTGTTATTTGGTCTCGGGCTGCAAGATTCTGGCGGTGTGCTCGGAAGAAACCAGCGTCGGGACATGGATAAAAGAAAAGGCGTGCGGAGAAGTTGCGAAGCCCGACGTTGAAAGTGTCGTTAGTGCACTGCAGATGATTGAAACTGACATCGCAAGTCAAAAGCAAAAAATGGCGACGGATGCATTATTGGGTGAGAAGCAATCAAATGACGCTTCCGTGCCCCACGCTTCGTTACCCGATCCCGGTATTCTGGCGTTCTATTCCGTCGAGCGGCACTCGGACATGCTTTTGAAGTTGGTCATTAACCCTTGCGAGCTTGAGATTAGGGAACTGGACCAGCGATCGGTCTAGTTTTTAATGTGAAAGCCGAGAGGGGGCATCATGGTCATTTATACCAATCTTGCTGTTGCGCTTTTTGGAGCCACGGTCCTCATGATGGCTACGGCGCATGTTGCGCTTCTTCTTGCCGCAGCGGCAGGGGGATTCTTACTGGTGAGGCGTTGGCCGTCTCTTTTTTACCAGTTAGATGATCTGATTCTACTGTTCTCCTTGTCTTTTTTTGGCTTGGCTTTTATGGGTATGGGGGCATTGCACGGCGACCTGGATGCGATGGTTAATCTTGTATGGCCTATTCTTCTTGTCCTGCCAATCATGGCGCTATTACTCTCCCGTCCCCCGCGTCTTAAATGGTTGTGGGGTGGGGTAGCCTTCGGCGCCTTGCTATCGGGTGGATGGGCGGTTTGGCAGACGATACTCGTCGGCCAGGCTCATGCTAATGGTCCACAAGGAGTTGATTCAATTGTCTTTGGTAATCTAAGCCTGCTGCTTTGCCTGATGTCACTTGCAGGCCTATCTTGGTCAACTCAGGCTTATCGTCGACGTACCTGGTTTGTGCTGCTGTCCGCGTCGGCCTTGAGCGGACTGTTGGCATCGCTGCTTTCAGGTTCGCGCGGTGGCTTGTTGGTTGTCCCTTTTGCGCTGTTAGTGCTGTATCGCGGATATCGGGCGGATCTTTCCAGGGGATGGTGGGTGACGCTTGTATCCTCCCTCATAGTGCTGATAGGCGCCTTCCACCTTGTTACCCATACTGACCAGATACTACCCGGTGGTGATATTTTATCTCTGCAAGGGGATGCTTCTCCGGATGTCATGTCATATATGAATGATGGCGAGCGCCTGGCGCTAAACAACCGCAGGGTGGATATCTGGCACATGGCGGGTCAGATGATTCTGGAGCAGCCGGTCCAGGGATTCGGTGACAGGGGGTATCAGGAGATGCTACGTTCTCGAATCGAGCAGGGGGCACTCGACTCAGAGAGCTCTTTATTCTTCCCTCATGTGAATAACGATGTGCTTGAAGCCTGGGCAAAGCGCGGCCTTCCCGGGGTTGTAGCATTGCTTTTATTATATCTTGCACCGATCCTGCTTTTCTTTCCAAGTCTTTCTGAGTTCGATCCGTCACGGCGCTCTCTAGCGATGGCTGGGGTATTGCTGTCAATAGCCTACATGGGTTTTGGAGTATCATATAGTTTCATGACCTATCCGTTGGCTATTACTTTCTATATGTTCTGGTTGATCGTCCTTTGGACCGCATTGCGGTGTCGCCCGGTGTGTCCCAGGAGAGCGTCCACCAACTCCAAATTTCGGACAGAAACGCTATGATTCTTGGGTACAAAGTAATAGATAAAAGGTGATGATATGAAACTTCAATGCCCACATTGTCATGGCTTTGGTGTTTACAAGGTAAAGTTGCGCTTGTGGCAGCGACTGATGCGTAGGGAGCAACACTATTATTGTTATGACTGCTATCAAACTACACCCCGTTCTGAGTTGCTTGAGGTGGCATGATTGTAATGCTTACCAATAATGCGTAAGAGGCTTTCTCAGTCTGCTACCCGTGACTCTTTCTGGAAAAGCATGTGGGGGAGGCAGGAAGTGCCTCATCGTAATCTTCCGCTCGCAGTGCTTCAACTAACATATCGCGCAGTACGATCAGGTAAGAATTCTCTAGTTCGCGCGACGCCGTTAATAGGGTGAGACGATTTCGTCGAGCGTAACGCATCAGTGGCATCAGGCTCTCCGGGTTGTCCCTGAGCTCCCCACGATAGCGAATCTCGAACACCTTGCTGCTGATAACTCCTTGATGGAATTGGCGCCTCAGCAGCGGGGAGGGAGAGGCTTCGACATACCAATCATTCAGAGACAGACTTTCTCTAGCCTTGCCTCTCGGCCATAACCGATCGGTCAATATGCGAAAACCATCATCGTTATCGACAAGTGCATAGATCCGCTTGAGGGCTATCTCGTAGGACATGATTTACTCTCGCTTGACGATTCCCTTATCCTAGCGATTCGTTTCGGATTCTGCCATCCCCTCGTCCCCCTGCTATTGCGAAAGCCACCAAATACCGCTGTTCTTCCCCCCTTTTCCTTCCTCCGCCAATTTCCTTCCTTCCCTCTCCTTTTCCTTCTTCTCCTGCTATCCTGTTGTGATCGTTGAATATTCACCCTTATGTTACATTATCTTTTCCTTTTATAGGCTGCTGCCATCGATTCCCTCGCGTCACATCCTTTTTTCTTGCTTGAAAATTCCAATTTTGCTAGCAATATGATCTTGTTTGGGTTAGAAAAATAATGATCCTACTTCAGCTGCGCACTCCTTTGCGGTGTATAATTAGTGTATATCATTATATCGGCTGATGACTTGGTGTGACCTTATTCCTTATTCCTTATTCCTTATTCCTTATTCCTTATTCCTTTTTTTATTGTATCTAGTTGCTTGTTAACGTCTTAACAAAGTGGTTGTAATGAGGTAACCGCTTCTCAGTTTTTATAGTTCAGCTTTACTGTTTATGTATTAAATTATTATTTTCGTCGATGACAAGGCAGGTCTAGTATGAGTGAACTCAAGGTTTCCAACGATACGTCGGCATATGAAGTGCCCGCTGTCCTGGACGAAAGGGGAGTTCTTTCGCGCCAATGTGTCCGTCAAGCCATTAAGACCATGGATACTCATGGTCTTGTCGTATTGACGAATCTTCTGACGGATGATGAGGCTGCTCATTGCCTCGACCTGATGCGTCAAACCATCGACGATCCGGCCCGTGTTCGGGGTTCCTTTGCCAGCGAAACGGATAACCGCTATGTTCGTCGTGATTTCTGTTCGCTTCCATCGATCCCGCCTGTAATTGGCTTCGCCGCTACACTGTGTCAACGATTAGAGGGTGTTCTATCGGAGTATTGTGGGCGAACGCGTTCGTTGCTCGAGATAACCACCTTGACCAGTTACCTGGGATCATCGCACCAGTATATCCACCGTGACCCATACGGTGTGATCAGCTTGTTCGCCGCCTTAGAGGATGTATCAGAGCAACAGGGTGGTACGGTCTTTGTTCCAGGTACTCATATGTACGGCGGTGCCGACAGGAAGCATGGGCGTAAGGCCTATGAGCTGATGGAACTTTTCAGAATAAAGTGCAATTTTCGTATACTTCGCCATAATTTCAAGAAACTTTGGAACATGCGCCGTGACAAACAGGCGCCCTTGGCCCCTGGCGAGTTTCGCGATCGTGTGTTTTCACCTAAGATGGATCACCATCAACCGAATCTACTGCGATTTCTGTCAGGAAAGAATAGTCAGTTCAGCATACGCATGCTGGGTCCACGTACGCTGTGGAAGCTTTTTCGAAATCGACAGGAGTTGAATGACCTGTTTCACCTCGTTCAAACTGCCCCAAGAAAAGGGTCAATCATTCTCTACCGCAGCGATCTCCTTCATGCTGGCCCTGACAACCGCTCCAAGGAACCGCGTCAATTCTTCAGCATGAGCATTGCACGCGATATCCTGGAACCCGAGCTCTGGTATGCTGGCTACGCGCCACATCCTACGTTGATCGCTGAACCAAGAAGCTATGGTGATTTTTTAAAGATGCCTCCGGAAAAAACCGTTCGGGTTCCTGAAGCAACTTTCTGAACGAGTCTTCCGGATCTGTAAGGCCCCATTGAAATCATCAGAAGGTTGTTCACCCTATCTTTCCTGAGTTGGTGATAGGGTGATGGCCTTCTGCCTTCTGCCTTCTGCCTTCTGCCTTCTGCCTTCTGCCTGGGTTATACGATTCCTGGTTCCTTTGTCTTTCCCGGTAATCAAGTGGTCTATCTAATATGGCCACCCCTACCTTCTTAAAAAAACCATTTACTCTACATTAGTAATATCAGCTGAGGATTTTTCCCGCGTTTCTCGTTTGTGTGTATACTTTTGTCACCAAAGGTATGTTTATGTGACCATTGGTGTTGCATTGGTGTTGCATTGTCAATATACATTACTGACGGGATTGATTATGGCTACTGCACTCGCTATGCATTCTCCTGCGCCTGTATCAGCGCCTATGCCTGCGCCAATGAGAGTGGCTGTTACTCAGCCCTATATTTTTCCTGCACTCAGCTATTACCAACTTGTTCGCTCAAGTGATATCTTTATTTTATATGATGATGTTAACTACATATCTCGTGGGTTCATCAATCGTAATACCTATCTGGATCGGGGCGTGCCCCGGCGCTTTACGTTGCCGGTCCCAGGTGCTTCAATCAATCGCAAGATAATGGATCTTCAGTATTCTGGCGATGTGAAGAGCATAATAGAAGGTATTCGCCATGCTTACGCGCGTTCTCCGTACTTTCAGGACGTATTTCCGTTAATCCGCGGTGTGTTAGAGCATCATGATCGCGATATCACGTCCGTTTGTCGTGCAGGTATCATGGCGGTCTTCGATTACCTTGGTCATTCTATTCACATACCCCGAGCGGCTGAACTTGACTATAATAGAAGCCTGCCTGCTGCCGACCGTTTGGTGGAGATCTGTCATCTTGTTGGTGGAGGTCATTACATCAACAGCCAGGGCGGAAAGAAACTATATGACAAGGAGAGTTTTTCAGCTCGAGGTATTCAGCTTTCATTTCTCAATCCTCGCCAGATCGAGTATGACCAAGGTGCCATTCCCTTCGTGCCCCAACTCTCCATCATTGATATTTTGATGCGCTGCTCTCGTGCTGAAACACGCTTTCTGCTCGACGAGTACGACCTAGAGTAACGATATTCTTTCATCACGCTAATTGTCTTGCTTGCGTTTGTTTTCCCTTCTTGGATGATCCTGAGTCTTGTACACGCAGCTCACTTCCCCCGGGGATCTCCCTGTGTGCACTGTTGGCATTGTTGCGTTGCCAGCCTCTGTGTACTCCTCGGCATTGTCTGGTTCGCTAGATTGCTGTGCCTCTTTCCCCTTACGGTACCTATTGGAATTGTCATCTTTCATGTCGTAATACAAGGCTAGGCATCGTATGAGAAAAATGATGATACATTTTGTTACCATTTCGCAATAATATGTATCATGCTGATGTCAGGGAAAATGATCGCGAGCGATAGCGCCCAGGTTGAGCACCCCAGGGTTACAAAAAAAACGCGCTATAGGGGAAAGGGGAAATGACAAGAATAATGCTTCTGGAAATGCTAAAGGCCGAGCGGGCTCGTGTCATAAGGGGTTTTCTGGACGGAGTTGACCTCGATGATTATGTGGACAAACTCCTGAATCATTCCGAGATCCTGGTGCGTTCCCGTGGTAATCGATGTCTAGGCATCCTGGCATTCTATTGCAACGATTCCCGGAGTCGAAGGGCATTCATTTCTCTTCTTCTGGTAGCGCCTGAAGCCCGGGGCCATGGAATTGCACGGGAGATGCTGGAGCAGGTTATGAGCATCACCCGCTCACGGCGTTTTCATAGTGTCGGCATCGAGGTGTCTCCGGACAATCGCTTGGCACAATCTTACTACCATCATTTTGGATTTCATGCCTGTGGTGTACGAAATAAGCTGATTTCAATGGAAATTGGTGCAGAAATAGTGAAGGGAGTCAAGACGGATACTTTGACTTTTCCCACTGACAATACGGTGATGAGGGTAGCGCAATGAACGTGAAGGAGCTGGACCGAGAGGCTTGTAAGCTAGCCTTCGAGACGCTGGGGCTGGTCAGCTTCGAGGCGGTGCTGGATGCTGAGCAGGTGCGTGAATTACGTCAGGATTGCCTGGATTGGATCGATCTGTGTACCGAGTATCAGATCCGATATGGTATCAATGATGCCGGCGATGGTACTGCTCACCAGGCGGTAGGCAGAGGCGACAGCATCGATCGATTTCTCGATAGTCACCTTTTCCATGAAGCCCTGTCCGTTTTCTTCGATGGTGGTCCCTATGCTCTCAATGCCTGCACGCCTGTCGGCGGCTTTCCCGAGGCTGATATCTATATCCACCGCATTCATCGCGACGTTGGTTCGTTTATTCCAGGCTATGCGCTTCGGACAAACATGCTGGTAATGCTTGACGACTTCACTGAGGAGAACGGCGCTACCTGGGTTTTGCCTGGTTCGCATCATTACAGGGATAAGCCTGACGATGAGGTCTTCGATCGTTACAGTCATCAGCTGCTTGGCAAGGCGGGGACCGTTGTGTTGTTCAACTCCTATGTCTGGCATCGTGGTGGTCTCAACAGGACAGGTAAGAATCGCACAGCCTTGACCTTAAGCTTCGGGAGACCCTTCCTGAAGCCGCAGATGGATTATGCCCGAATGCTGGGTGACGAGTATGCGGAAGGACTTGCTCCGCTGACCCGCCAAGTTCTTGGCTACAACTGTCGAGTCCCGACGAGTCATAAAGAGTGGTACCGCTTGCCTTCGGAACGTCTTTACCAGGCGGGTCAGGGGTAGCGTTTCAGTCGTAGAGTTCCTCGATCGTTTGTCTTGCCCGGGCCTTCCAGTGCCCGGGCCTTTCTGCGGCCTGTGTCAGCGCTTCCAGAGCTTGCTCTTTACGATTCATCCCTTTCAACGCCAATCCCAGGTTGAACCAGGCCACCGACAGGTCCGGCTGGACTGTGACAGCCCACTCGAAGGCTTCGATGGAGCCTTCGATGTCTCCGCGGGCATATCGGGCGTTGCCCAGGCCGAAATGCACCAGGCCGTTATCCGTGAAGCGCTTGGCCAGGGCCTCCCAGGCCGGCAGGGCGGTCTCGGCTCCCTGGAGGCTCTCGAAGTCGCTGATCGCTTCCATGGCGCGGTGAGGCCTCACGCCCGCCGGCAGGTCGCCCGGGGGCAGGGCAACAAACCCCCATCGTTCACTGCGCGCCCAGGTGGCGGCGAAGCGCCGGAAGGACTCGACCCGACGCGGCTCTTCGCCGCTGTGTAGTACCAGTTCGTTGCGATCCAGGTCGAAGCCGATGGCTACCGCGTAGTGCCACATGGGCCAGGCGGGCAGTGAGAGGTTCTGCATCACTACCACCGGATGGCCCTCGTTCAGCTCGAGCAGCAGGGCGTCCAGGTGGCCGTCGATCACGAAGGGAATCCGGCCGTGGCGACGCACGGTGGCCAGCATCTCCGGTTGTACGCTGCCCTCGCGGCCGGGCAGGAAGACCTGGGGGATCAGGGTGTCCACCGCCACGTCGACACCGGCGTCATTGAGCACCATGGCCAGCGACGCTGGGCCGCACTGATAGTCGCGCTGGGCGTGGAAGGGGACCTGGTCGAGCAGCAGGTGGCGGGGCAGGGCCTGCTGGGTGGTCTCGGCCAGCCGCGGGGTGCTGGCGCAGCCTGCCAGTGCGAATATCAGCAGTATCAACAGCATCAACGCGAGAACGCCCGCAGGGCGGGCGTTCCGTTCCGTTGCTGCAGTCTGCTGCCGGGTGAGGCAGTCGATCATGGCGGCCCCCTCAGCGGGTAAAGGGGAACACGTTGGTCAGGCCGAGGATATCGGTGACCAGCAGGATCACGAAAACGGCAAACAGTACGCCGATCACGCTGGCACCGGCGGGCAGCTGCTCTAGCTGCTCGGCCATCTGGGCCGCCTCGGCATCGGAGAGCGCCGCCACGCGGGCCTCGACCTCGGTCAGGTCAACGCCTTGGGTGATCAGTTGCTCACGAACATCGTCACGGGCGAGGATCTCGTGAATTCGCTCCCGATCGGCCTGGCCATGTTCCGCCTTCAGGGCGGCCTGGGTAGTGATCAGGTCGCTGTCGGCGGGGGCCGGGGCGGCGGCCACCGGGAGACTGCCCAACATCAGGGCGGCGATCAGCAGCGGGCTCAAGTAACGGCAGATTTTCTTCATCATGTCGGTGTTCCTTCTTCTTTATAGTGGGCTTCCGGCTCTTGGATGATCCACGCGTCGCGTCTTGGCGAACAAGTGTGGCGTCACGATGATACCCAACCAGTATAGGATGGAAGGGTGTGAGATTTCATGCCCTTGGCGGTCAACTCTTTGGTCGTTCACGCGATGCGGTAGGAGGAGGGCAGCTCGGCGAGCAGGCCGCGGCCGCCGGCGAGCGTCATGGCCAGGTCGTGGAGGCCGTCCTGCACCGGCAGCGCGGCGGCGCCCTTGATGGCCAGGTCGAGGCGCTGGGCGAACAGCAGCAGCTTGTGCAGTCGCTTGGCCGGCAGGCGACCGATAGCCTGCTGGTAGACGGGGCGGCGCTTCTCGAAGATCGAGGGCTTGTGGGCCTTGCAGGCGTGCTCAAAGCTCTGGCCCTGGTCGAGGTGCTGGTGCAGCGAGAGCAAAGTGCGCAGTTCGCGGGTCAGCGCCCAGAGCACGATCGGCGGTTCCACGCCCTCGCCCCTCAGGCCGGTCATAATCCGTGAGACCCGCACCCGTTCCCCCCTGAGGCAGGCATCGACCAGGGTAAAGACATCGTAGCGGGCGCTGTCTTCGACGCCACCCGCCACGTCCCGGGGGGAGACGCGGGTGTTGGGCGCCATCAGCAGGGCGAGCTTCTGCAACTCCTGATCGGCGGCCAGCAGGTTGCCCTCGGTGCGCTCGCCGAGCAGGCGGGCGGCTTCCAGGTCGAGGGTCAGGCCGTGACGCTGGGCACGGTCACGCAGCCAGAAGCCCAGCCGCGAGGGGTCGACCGGCCACACCGGCACGAAGAGCCCGGCCTTGTCGAGGGCCTGGAACCAGGCGCTCTTCTGCTGGCGGAAGTCGAGCTTGCCCATGGCCAGAAGCAGCACGTTGTCGCTGGCCTTGAGCTGGTCGGCATAGGCCTTCAGTGCCTTGCCGCCCTCCTGGCCCAGGTTATTGCCGGCCAGACGCAGTTCGATCAGCTTGGCGCTGGCGAAAAGCGACAGGCTGGCCGAGGCCTCATGCAGGCGCCCCCAGGCGAAGTTGCCCTCCACGTGGAGGATCTCGCGCTCCCCGATGCTCTTGGCGCGCGCCGCGGCGCGCACGGCGTCGCAGGCCTCGATATGCTGCAGCGGCTCCTCGCCGGCGACGATCACCACGGAGGGCAGCTTCTTCGCCAGGGCGTCAGCGAGCTTGTCGGGGAAGACTTTCAATAGAGCACCTTCAAAAGAGCACCTTCACAAGCTTCTCAGACGATCCAGAAGCTGGCGCACGGCGGTCTCATGCAGTTGCTGCCGGGCCTCCTCGCGCAGGTCGTCCTGGATCAGCAGGTTGGCGTCGCTCACCGTGTAGCGGGTTGAGACCTCCAGGCGCTGCTGGTCGAGCAGGTAGGCGCCGTCGCTTGTGCGCTGTACCGAGAAGGGGGCAATAAGTGTCATTTCCTCCTCACGAGGGCCCGAGTCCATCACGCTGAGGTTGCGTCGCTGGAACTCGGGCTGGCCCAGGTTGAGCACCCGTTCGGCGCCGCCATGCACGCGGGTGCCGGCGGCCTCAAGCCGCTCCCGGACGAGCCGCGAGAGATCGCTGTCCGGACCGGCCAGGGCCAGCTCATCGATCACCTCGGTGGGCTCGCCGAAGCCGCGCAGCCGGAAGCCGCAGCCGGCGAGCGCGAGGCCGGCGCTACCCGCCAGGCCCAGGGTAAGAAAGTTGCGTCGCTGCATGGGGTCACTCCCTCTGACGCGCTGGGCTCAGCCCACCACGATATTGACCAGCTTGCCGGGCACCATGATCACCTTGCGCACCGTCTTGCCTTCGGTATGGCGCTGAACGTTCTCGGCGGCGAAGGCCTCAGTCTCGACGGCTGCCTTGTCGGCGTCGGCGGCCACCTCGATGCGGGCGCGCAGCTTGCCGTTGACCTGCACCACCAACTCGATGATGTCTCGAGCCAGGGCGGATGAATCCACCGCCGGCCAGGTCGCATCGATGATCGGCTCGTCATGGCCCAGTTCGGCCCACAGGGCGTGACAGGCATGGGGCACGATGGGGGCGAGCAGCAGCACGCAGGTTTCCACCGCCTCGCGGGCCACGGCCAGGCCCTGGGGCGTGGTGACCGCGTACTTCGAGAGGGCGTTGGTGAGCTCCATCACCGCGGCGATGGCGGTATTGAAGGTGGTGCGCCGGCCGATGTCGTCGCTGGCCTTGGCGATGGTCTCGTGGGTCTTGCGGCGCAGCTCGCGCTGGGCCTCATTTTCAGTCTCGGTCAAGGCCTCGACATCGAGATTGTCGGGCTTGCCGCCGGCCAGGCGCTCGGCCTCCAGGTGGTCGGATACCAGGCGCCACAGGCGCTTTAGGAAGCGGCTGGCCCCCTCGACGCCGGCGTCGGACCACTCCAGGGACTGCTCCGGCGGGGCGGCGAACATCATGAACAGACGCACGGTATCGGCGCCGAAACGATCGATCATCGACTGGGGGTCGACGCCGTTATTCTTCGACTTGGACATCTTCTCGATGCCGCCCATCACCACCGGCTGGCCGTCCTCGATCAGCACGGCGCTGAGCGGACGCCCCTTGTCGTCACGCGTGACCTCGATGTCGGCAGGGTTGAACCACTGCTTGCCGCCGTTCGCGGTCTCTCGGTAGTAGGTCTCGGCGATCACCATGCCCTGGGTGAGCAGGCGCTGGAAGGGCTCGTCGACGTTGACCAGGCCCAGGTCGCGCATCAGCTTGGTGAAGAAGCGCGCGTAGAGCAGGTGCAGAATGGCGTGCTCGATGCCGCCGATGTAGAGATCCACCGGCAGCCAGTAGTCGGCGCGTTCGTCGAGCATTGCCTCCTGGTTGTCGGCGCAGCAGAAACGCGCGAAGTACCAGGAGGACTCCATGAAGGTGTCGAAGGTGTCGGTCTCGCGCACCCAGCCGTCACCCAGGTCGCTGAACGCGGGCATGCGTTTGAGCGGCGAGCCGGAGGCGTCCACGGTGACCTCCATGGGTAGGGCCACCGGCAGCTCCTCGTCGGAGAGCGCCACCGTCTGACCCTCGGGGCCGTACTTGACCGGAATCGGCGCGCCCCAGTAGCGCTGGCGGGCCACGCCCCAGTCGCGCAGGCGGTAGTGGATCTTGATCTCGCCGCGGCCGAGCTCGGCGAGCCTGGCGGCGATGGCATCGAAAGCCGCCTCGAAAGCGAGGCCGTCGAACTCCCCGGAGTGGATCAGGGTGCCGTAGTCGTCATGGGCGCCTTGTGAGAGATCCGGCGCCTGGCCGCTGGCATCCGCGATCACCGCCTCGATGGGAATGCCGTACTTGGTGGCGAACTCCCAGTCGCGCTGGTCGTGGGCGGGTACCGCCATCACCGCGCCGGTGCCGAACTCCATCAGCACGAAGTTGGCCACATAGACCGGCACCTCTCGGCCGGTGAGGGGATGCACCGCCACATGGCCGGTAGGCATACCTTTCTTCTCGCGGGTGGCGAGCTCGGCCTCGGAGGTGCCGCCCCGGGCGCACTCCTCGCAGAAGGCGGCCAGCTCGGCGTTACCCTCGGCGGCCACCTTGGCCAGGGGGTGTCCGGCGGCCACCGCCATATAGGTGACGCCCATCAGAGTGTCGGGACGGGTGGTGTAGACCGAGAGGGCCTCGCAGGCGGAACCGTCCGCGCTCTTTATGTCGAATGACAACTCGACGCCGCGGGATTTACCGATCCAGTTGCGCTGCATGGTCTTGACCTGCTCCGGCCACTCGATGGTGTCCAGGTCAGCCAGCAGTTCGTCGGCGTAGTCGGTGATACGCAGGAACCACAGTGGAATCTCCTTGCGCTCCACCAGGGCGCCGGAGCGCCAGCCACGCCCATCGATCACCTGCTCGTTGGCCAGCACGGTCTGATCCACCGGGTCCCAGTTCACCGTGGACATTTTCTTATAGACCAGCCCCTTCTCCACCAGCTTGGCGAAGAACCACTGCTCCCAGCGGTAGTAGCTCACATCGCAGGTGGCGAACTCGCGGCTCCAGTCGTAGGCGAAGCCCAGCGCCTTGAGCTGCGCTCGCATGTAGTCGATGTTCTCATAGGTCCACTTGGCCGGCGGGACCTGGTTCTGGATGGCCGCGTTCTCGGCCGGCATGCCGAAGGCGTCCCAGCCCATGGGCTGCAGCACATTCTTGCCCTTCATGCGTTGGTAGCGAGAGACCACATCGCCGATGGTGTAGTTGCGCACATGCCCCATGTGCAGCTTGCCGCTGGGGTAGGGGAACATCGACAGGCAGTAGAACTTCTCGCGGCTGGCGTCCTCCACCGCCTTGAAGCACTGGTTCTTGTCCCAGAACTGCTGGGCGTCGCGTTCGATTTCTTGGGGCTTGTACTGTGCGTCCATCGCTGTCTGTGGGTACCTTGCAAGTCGGCGCGTCCCCCGGTAGCGACGCGCGGTCGTGGCTTGTCCGGCGTCATGTCCTGGGGCCAGGAGGGCGACAAGACGTTGAACTGCCGGCGGGAAGTCGTCTAAATGGTAGGCAAGGATACCCCAGCACGGCCTAGCCCGGCTATGCCCGGCCGGGCCGGCTCACCGCAGGAAAAGGAGCAGACCATGAGCGAATCTAGGCAACCCCAACCGGACCACCGCCTGCGCGAGGGTTATGAGCGCATGCTCGAGCGCCTGCGCGAGGGGGCCCAGGAGCTGACCTGGGAGAACCTGCAGCAGGAACTCGATGACGCCGTGGAGTTCGAGGCCGAGCTCGAGGAGTTCACCAAGGACGAGCTGTCGCTGCTGCGCGCCTGGGTGGAGCGCGACCTCAAGGACATGCGCCGCTACCTGAGCGCGGGCGGTGAAGGGGTGGCCGCCTGGCTCGGCATCGACCTCTCGGCACTGTCGCGCAAGGTCAGCGAGTCGCTGCTCTCCATCGCCGACCGCAGCGTGGTCGAGCGTGAGCGCTTCGAGGAGGATCTTGAGGCCGCCCAGGCGGACTACTGCGAGGGTGAAATGGCGGTGCCAGGCCGCATGGCCTGCGTGCACTGCGGCGCCGAGGTGGATCTCCCCGAGTTGACCCGCATCGAACCCTGCCATCAGTGCAATCACCGCTACTTCAAGCGGGTGTCGAAGTAGAGGGTTACAGCCAACCATCCAGCACCAGGATGGCGGCCACTACCAGCAGGGAGACCGCCGCCGCATAGCCCAGGTTGTGACGCATCATCACGCCACCGCTGACGCCATAGCGCCCCTGCAGCGAGAGGTTGATGCCGGAGAGCGGGCCCACGCTGGTGCCCACCGCCCAGGAGGCCAGCGCCACGAAGGCGAACAGGGTCTGGCGGCTGCCCGACAGCTCCAGCATCGAGGCTAGCACCGAGACGCCGATGATCGGATGCAGTCCGGCCACGGCGCTTGTCACGATGGCCAGGAAGCTGGCGATCGCCTGGGGGGCGCCGAAGTGGACGAATAGCTGCCACTCGCTGCCGGTGGCGGCGCCGATGAAGGCCGAGAGCCCCTGGGTCAGCAGGCCGGCGCAGAGGAACAGCGAGATCTCGCCGCGCATGACCGGTAATCGCTCCAGCGTGTGGCTGCGCACCCGTCGCAGCGTCCAGCGCGCCCCCCGGGGCAGGTTGCTCGCCAGCGCCACCGTTGGCAGCAGGAAGGTGATGATGCTGACGATGGAGAGCCCCGGGGTCAGGCCATAGTGGAAGAGCAGCACCAGGGCGGCCATGCCCACCGGCATCAGCAGGCTCTTCGGCTAAAGCGAGTAGCCGGCCACCCGGGAGAGGTCAAAGCGCCGCGACAGGTCCAACAGCGAAATCGTGCCGGCCAGCATCGCCAGCGGCAGGCCAAGGGCCAGGATCGTCGTGAAGCGCATCTCCGGCGCCAGGGTCATCACCACGCCCATGGAGGCAAAGAAGGGCGACCAGAGTGCCGCGCTGGAGAGCCCGCGGTTGAGCGCGAGCAGCTGCGGCAGGGAGAGCTCGCCGTGGCGCCGAAGGCGATCCCCTACCATGAATACCGTGGAGAGGTTGAGGATGGCGCCGAGCAGGTGCACGCCGAGCCAGGTGCCGGCGGTGCCGCGCCGCCCGGTCACGGCGCTGCCGGGCGGGGCGGCGTGTCCCTGTCGCGTGCCGATCAGGCCGATGAAGCTCACCCCCACCAGCATGGCCACCACATAGCTGTTGCCGTCCAGCAGTCGGTGCCAGGCGATCTCTGCGCCGTAGCCCAGGGTCGCGACAAGCGCCAGCGCCAAACCCAGCGCCGCCAGGATGCCGGCCTGGCGACGATTGCCCCGCTTGAGGTCCGGCCAGAGAAGCAGAACGGCCAGCCAGAAGGCGGAGCTGACCGCCGACAGGGCAATCGGTAGCCCGGCCAGGCGCAAGACCTGAAGGGCCAGCCCGATCAGGATCAGGCCGCCGGCGAGGGCTTGGCGAGGCAAAATCGGCGGGGAGGGTGGCGGTAACATGAAAGCGGACTCTTTGTGAAGATGTTGAGCAGTCTAACGAATTTACCGTTCGGGTGCCCTGGCCGCCGGCTCCCGGGCTGCCTCGAGCAGTCTCAGCATGGCCCGGGCGGCGTTGGAAAGCGTGCGACTGCGGTGCACCAGGTAACCTAGCGGGCGGTGGATGGGCGGGTGGTCGATGGTCAACTCTTGAAGCTCGCCTGCCACCAGGCGCTCTGGTAGCAGGCTCCAGCCCAGGCCGATGGACGTCATCATCTTCAGCGTCTCCAGGTAATGGGTGGAGAGCACCACCGGCAGGCGCAGGCCGACGGCGGCGAAGCGCGCCTCGATCAGGCTCCGGGTGAAGGTGAGGGGGCCGGGCAGCACGGCGTCAAACTCGCACAGCTCATGCAGGGCCAGCCGTCCTCGGGCGGCCAGCGGATGGTCCGAGGCGCAGACAAAGTCGAGTCGGTCGATCCACACCGGCACCACCTCGAGCTGCGGGTCGGGGTGGGGGGCCAGGGTCACCACGGCGATCTCCAGGGTGCCGTCGAGCACCCCCTGGTAGGCCTCCTCGGAGTCCAGGAAATGCAGGTCGAGGCGCACCTCGGGGTGGGCCCGGGTATAGGCCTTGAGCAGCGGGGGCAGGCGGTGCAGGCCGATATGGTGGCTGGTGGCCAGCGTCAGGCTGCCGGCCACGTCGCCCGAGAGGTTGCCCAGCGCCCGGCGGCTGTCGTCCATCATCACCAGGATCTGCCGCGCCCGGGGCAGCAGGAGTCGTCCCGCCTCGGTGAGGCTGATGCTGCGGCCGATGCGATCAAATAGCCGGGCATCGATCTGGGTCTCGAGGACCGCGATGCGCTTGCTCACCGCCGGCTGGGTCAGGTGCAACTGCTCCGCGGCGCGGGAGAAGCTGCCGCTCTCGGCCACCGCCAGGAAGGCCTGCAGGCTCTGGGTATCCATGGCGCCTCTGTTTATTTATTCCCTAAAGGAATGCAATACATAAATAACATGAATTGATTTTATGAGCGAGGGGCGGGAGACTTGCCTATCCAAGGGCCAAGGGCCAAGGGCCAAGGGCACTCACAGACCGGATACGACAAGAGGGCCGAGGGCCCGGGAGAGCGATATGTCAGGCCAGACACTCTATGACAAGCTGTGGTCACAGCACCTCGTCAAGGAGCGCGATGACGGCACCGCGCTGATCTACATCGACCGCCAGCTGCTCCACGAGGTGACCTCGCCCCAGGCCTTCGAGGGCTTGCGCCTGGCGGGCCGCAAGCCGTGGCGCCTCGACGCCAACCTGGCGACGCCCGACCACAACGTGCCCACCACCGTGAAGGAGCGCGCCGAGGGCAATGCCGGCATCAAGGACCCGGTGTCGCTGATCCAGGTGCAGACCCTCGATGACAACTGCGTCGAGTTCGGCATCGAGGAGTTCAAGATCAACGACCCGCGTCAGGGCATTGTCCACGTGGTGGGGCCTGAGCAGGGCGCCACCCTGCCGGGCATGACCGTGGTCTGCGGCGACTCCCATACCGCTACCCACGGCGCCTTCGGGGCACTCGCCCACGGTATCGGCACCTCCGAGGTGGAGCACGTGCTCGCCACCCAGTGCCTGCTGGCCCAGAAGATGAAGAACATGCAGGTGCGCGTCGAGGGTGAGCTCGGCGTAGGCGTCACCGCCAAGGACGTGGTGCTGGCCATCATTGGCAGGATCGGCACCGCCGGCGGCACCGGCTGCGCCATCGAGTTCGCCGGCAGCGCCATCCAGGGCCTCTCCATGGAAGGCCGCATGACGGTGTGCAACATGGCCATCGAGGCCGGGGCCCGGGTCGGCCTGATCGCCGTGGACGACACCACTATCAAGTACCTCGCCGAGCGCCCTTTCGCGCCGACGGGCGAGCAGTGGAAGGCCGCCGTGGCCGACTGGCACGGGCTGGTCTCCGACGCCGATGCCGAGTTCGACAAGGTGGTGACCCTGGATGCCGCCGAGATAGAGCCGCAGGTCTCATGGGGTACCAGCCCCGAGATGGTCACCGGGATCTCCGGCGAGGTGCCGGACCCGGCCGATCAGGCCGACGACACCCTGCGCAGCGGCTATGCCCGGGCGCTTCAGTACATGGGGCTGGCCCCCAGGCAGAAGATCACCGATATCCGCCTCGACAAGGTGTTTATCGGCTCCTGTACCAACTCGCGCATCGAGGACCTGCGCGAGGCGGCCAAGGTTGCCCGCGGGAAGAAGGTGGCGGATTCCATCAAGCTCGCCATGGTGGTGCCGGGCTCTGGCCTGGTGAAGCGCCAGGCCGAGGCAGAGGGCCTGGACCGCGTCTTCACCGAGGCGGGCTTCGAGTGGCGCGAGCCGGGCTGCTCCATGTGCCTGGCCATGAATGCCGACAAGCTCGGCGCCGGTGAGCACTGTGCCTCCACTTCGAACCGCAACTTCGAGGGCCGCCAGGGCTATGGCGGGCGCACTCACCTGGTCAGCCCGGCCATGGCCGCCGCCGCCGCCATCGCCGGTCACTTCGTTGATGTCCGCACCCTTGAGGAGGCCTGAATCATGAACCCATTCCAACGTACCGAAGGTCTCGTCGCCCCCCTCGACCGGGCCAACGTCGACACCGACTTGATCATTCCCAAGCAGTTCCTCAAGTCGATCAAGCGCACCGGCTTCGGCGTCAACCTCTTCGACGAGCTGCGCTATCAGGACGAGGGCTACCCAGGCCAGGACGTCTCCCAGCGCACGCTGAATCCTGACTTCGTGCTCAACCAGCCGCGCTATCAGGGGGCCAGCGTGCTGCTCACCCGCCGCAACTTCGGCTGCGGCAGCTCCCGTGAGCACGCCCCCTGGGCGCTGGAGGACTTCGGCTTCCGGGTGGTGATCGCCCCGAGCTTCGCTGACATCTTCTACAACAACGCCTTCAAGAACGGCCTGCTGCTGGTCACTCTGCCCGAGGACGTCGTTGACCGCCTGTTCAAGGAGGCGGAGGCCAGCGAAGGCTATGCGCTGGACGTCGATCTCGAGAACCAGCGCGTCACCACGCCCTTCGGCGAGATCCTCGAGTTCGAGGTGGATGCCTTCCGCAAGCACTGCCTGCTGAACGGCCTTGATGATATCGGCATCACCCTGCAGGACGAGGACGCTATCCGCACCTTCGAGGCCAGGCATTGCGCCGCGCGCCCCTGGCTGTTCCGAGATAGCGTTCAGGCCTGACGTTTCCACCACTCCGAGGAAGCGGAGCGTCGGGGGCAGCCCGAAGAGGAGGTCCTACGCCAGGGATGGCGTCGGTAGCGTACAGGGATGTATTCACAGCGCCTCCTCGCAGGCCTGCCGCCGAGGTAGCTCTGCGGTCCCAGCAAGGAAGAAGCAATGACTCAGAAGATTCTGGTACTGCCGGGTGACGGCATCGGCCCCGAGATCACCGCCCAGGCCAGCCGCATTCTGGCCGCCTGCCAGGCCCACGGCCTGGACGTCGAGGTGGAAGAGGCCCTGGTGGGCGGCAGCGCCTACGACGTCCACGGCGAGCCGCTGCCCGCCGAAACCCTGGATCAGGCCAAGGCCGCCCGCGCGATCCTGCTCGGCGCCGTGGGCGGCCCCAAGTGGGACAAGCTTGAGGATCTCGCCAAGCGTCCCGAGAAGGGCCTGCTCGGCCTGCGCAAGAACCTGGGGCTCTTCGGCAACCTGCGCCCGGCCATCACCTACCCGCAACTGGCCGAGGCCTCCAGCCTCAAGCCCGAGCTGGTAGCGGGGCTCGATATCATGATCGTGCGCGAGCTCACCGGTGGCATCTACTTTGGCCAGCCCCGCGGTATCGAGGAGCGCAACGGCGAGCGCGTCGGTTTCAACACCTACGTCTATTCCGAAAGCGAGATCGAGCGTATCGGCCGGGTCGCCTTCGAGATGGCCCAGAAACGCGGGAAGAAGCTTTGCTCCGTGGACAAGGCCAACGTGCTCGAGGTGACCATCCTGTGGCGCGAGGTGATGGAACGCCTGGCACCGGAGTACCCGGACGTCGAACTCTCGCACATGTACGTCGACAACGCCGCCATGCAGCTGGTGCGCGCGCCCAAGCAGTTCGATGTGATGGTCACCGGCAACATGTTCGGCGACATCCTCTCCGATGCCGCGGCCATGCTCACCGGTTCCATCGGCATGCTGCCCTCCGCCTCGCTCAACGAGAGCGGCCAGGGCATGTATGAGCCCTGCCACGGCAGCGCACCGGACATCGCCGGGAAGGGCATCGCCAACCCGCTGGCGACGATCCTCTCCGTGGCCATGATGCTGCGCTACTCCCTGGACGAGCCTGCGCTCGCTCAACGGATCGAGGACGCCGTGGGCAAGGTGCTGGACGCTGGCCTGCGAACCGCCGATATCGCCTCCAAGGGGACCCGCACCGTTTCTACCGCGGAGATGGGCGACGCGGTGCTGGCCGCCTTCGAAGCGTTGTAGCGAGCAGCGTCTGCTTGGGCCATGCTGTTGCTGAGGAATTCTAGGAGATGGCTGGCGCAGCATGAAGACTCTTCAGCGTTTCATGAAGCTACCCTGGACCAGACAGTGGCTGTATCTGGAAGCCACTTTCTGGCTCCTGCTTTCCTGGGGGCTGGTCAGGGGGTTGCCCTTCCGCTTCTGGTCCTCCTGGCTGGGTGAGCAGCGGTCGGTTGACTCCGAGCCCACGGCGCAGGAGAGGGAAGATCCCCGGGTCGTGCCCATCTGTCGCTGCATCGAGTCCATCAATGCCGAGCTGGGAGGACGCCTTACCTGCCTTATGCTCGCCATGGCAGCTCACTGGATGCTCCGCAGGAGAAATGTCTCCAGCAGCCTGGTGCTGGGTACCCTGGCCGAGCGGTTGCCCGATCAGAGCCTCAAGCTCAAGGCGCACGCCTGGATTCGTCACGGATCCGGCGTCGTGCTGGGCGGCGAGACCGGGGAAGCGTATTCACCGATCTCCTGTTTCGTCCATGCGGCTCCCGCGGCGCGAGGTCCAGCTCGGTGAGTGCGATTCTTGGCTGCGTGCACTTCGACGGGTCGCCGGTCGATCCGCAGGGGTTCCACGCGGCGCTCTCTGTCCTGGATCACTACGGCAATCACGGTAGCTCCTCGGCCTTTTTCGCCGGATGTGCCTTCGGCCATCAACGCCTGGATATCACATCCGCCGCCGCCTTCGAGAGCCAGCCCCTCGAGGAGGTTGAGCTCGTTCTCGTCGCCGATGCGATCCTCGACAACCGCGAGGCGCTGTGTGACCAGCTGGGCATCGAGCGGCGTTTTCGCGCCGCGCTTCCGGACAGCCGGTTGATCCTGCTGGCCTATCGCCGCTGGGGGCGAGACTGTGTCCGGCGGTTGCTTGGTGACTATGCCTTTGCGCTTTGGGATGCCAGTGAATGTTCGCTGCTCTGCGCTCGCGACCATATCGGCGCCCGCCCGCTCTACTGTATCAGCCAGGGCGATCGCTTCTACTTCGCCTCCGATCAACGTGCCTTCAAGGCCTGGCCTGGCCTTTCTCTGGCCATCGACGAGTCAAGCGTGGCCGCCTTCCTGATCGCTCCGGGGGACTGCCATGACTTCAGCTTCTTTCGTGACGCCTATCCGCTGGCCCCCGGCGGTGTGCTGCGCGTCAATCGACATGGGCTGACCCTGGACACCCACTGGTCGCCCGAGGAGGCAACGAGTGTGCGTTACGCTCGGCGCGAAGGCTATGTCGAGCATTTTCGTGAGCTGCTGATGCGGGCGGTGGACGACCGACTCGACGTGACAGCTAAAGTAGGCACACACCTCAGCGGTGGCCTCGACTCGAGCGGTGTGACAGTACTGGCGAGCCAACTGCTTAAGGAGCAGGGTCGCCGCCTCGACAGCAGCTATTCCTGGTCCCCGCCGGTGTCTTCCCGTTACCCCCTGCCGGGGGCTGGGCGCGACGAGAGAGAAGTCATCGAGCGCATCGGTCAGCAGGAGGCGCTGGAATGCCACTTCGGCTCTACCAGCGGTGCTGACTTCCTGTCGTATTTGGAACGGGATATTGCCGTGGATGGCACCGTCGATGTCTTCGAGGAATTCGACGTGATGCGCGTGGCTGAGAAGCGCGGCGTACGGGTGATGCTGTCGGGATGGGGGGGCGATGAGTCGGCCACATTCGGTATTCGCGGCTATCCCGGTTACCTGCTGACCCATGGACGCTGGTGGAAACTGTTGACGCTCACTCGGGAGGCGGCGGGAGGCCTCCGGCGACCGCGAAATATGGCACGCTTTTTCTGGCAGCAGGCCGTTGTACCCTGTCTCCCCAACAGCCTCTTCGCCCGCTATTCACCCTTTTTCGATCCAAGGCGGTTGCCACCCCTTTATCGCGAGATGCTGATCGATCGCTTTCCAGAAGCCGCGGCAAGGCGAGGGCCGGCCTGGCGCCTTTATCCCGACCCCAATCGTATACAGTGCCTGTTGCTGCGCCATGGGCACCTGGGTAGTCGCATGTCGACCTGGGCACACTGGTCAGCTGAGCATGGCTTGATCTATCGCTACCCCCTCACCGACCGACGCCTACTGGACTTTACCCTGGGGCTTCCCCCGGAGCTTCTCTGGGAGCAGGAGCAGCCACGGCGGCTTTATCGCGATGCGATCGGCCAGCGCCTGCCGCCGGGCCTGGGCAAGAACGATAGCGCCAACGAGAGGAAGCGCATGGCAATTCGTGATGAGTGCTGGAGGCTCCTGTCATCGGCGTCTGAGCGGCAAGCGTTTCGGATGCCTTGCGAGTGGTTGAACATGGCAGCGTTTCAGAAGCGACTGCTCACGGTACCCGACGGGGGCATGAACGACAGAGATGTGCCCGGTTTTGTTATGCTGTGTTCTGCGGTACAAGTCTGGCATCTCTGGCAGCGATACATGTCATCGTCTCGATAATGATCTTTTACATACTTTCATACTATGACTTAAGCACTAGTGTAAAAGCATTGACCGGCGGGCATGGCGTAACGACAGTTAATGTATCCACGATCACTGTTTCGATGAAATTCGATGATACTGCGCTCGGCTATCGGAAAGGTCGTTTGGCGGGTGTGATGGCCAGGCCAGTGCAGGCTAGAGGTGGCCAGAAAAGTGGTAAACATATAAAAGTGGTAAACAAATAGTGGAAACAAGGAGTAGTATGATATGAAGCAAACGTTGGAAGTGACTCCGGAAAAAACCGGAAAAAGGGAGTGGATGACGCCAAATTTGACCCGCATGAGTGTGGAAGAGACCTTGTCTGCCCGATTAGATAACCCCTCAGAAAGCATGGCGTCTTCGAATAATCAGGGGAGACCTCCAGGGGGTGGTGGCTCCTGAGCGAGGATGATTCACTGACAGGGATGTTGCACAAGGCCCGTTCCCTTGATCCATTATCAGGTGTCAAACCATGCAGAAACAGTTGGCTATCGGTAGGTGCGTTCAGCGAGCCCCGTCGCCCCTGTCTTCTCAGGTAGGAGATGACCTAGTTCTACTGAGTGTCGAGCGAGGAATGTACTACGGAGTGCCCGTCGTCGGAAGACGAATCTGGGAGCTGATGGAGAAACAGATCACCATTTCTGCGATATGCGATCAGCTGATGATGGAGTTTTCGGTAGATCGTGAGACCTGTGAAAATGAGGTACTCAAATTTATCAGTCAGTTGGAAGAAGAAGAGTTGGTGGTGAAGATCTAGGGAATGGCTAGCCTGAAGTTAGTGTTCGATTGTCAGCCAAGTTTTCGGTTTTTCGTTGGGTAATGCTCTATAATTTATATGCTTACGCATCTCTGTAATGAAATGCCTGCTTGTTGAATAACTTGTAATAAATGCCTCTCTTGTCGATCAGCTCCTTGTGCGTCCCGCTTTCACAAATCCTGCCATGATCCATCACATAGATATGGTCGGCCATTCTAACCGTCGACAGCCGGTGGCTTATCATCAGGGCGCCGCGATGATGGATTCTCTCCCGAAAGTTCTCGAACATGTCGAACTCGGCCTCGGGGTCCAGCGAGCTGGTGGGCTCGTCGAGTATGATGAAGGTTGATTTCCTGAAGAATGCGCGTGCCAAAGCGAGCTTCTGCCACTGTCCGATGCTGATCTCCTGCCCATCGTCAAACATTCGGGTGAGGGCGGTGTCATAGCCGCGCGATAGCCTGCAGATGAAACCGTCGGCGCCGGCGTTGGTGGCGGCCGTCATGATCGATGGTTGCCCACCGGGAGATTGAATGTCTCCAAAGTGAATATTTTCCTTCACGCTGGCAGCGTACTGGGAGTAGTCCTGGAAGATGACGCTGAACAACTTCCGGTATAGCTCCGGACTGTACTGTCGGATATCAACGCCATCGAGGGTGATGCGGCCCTGGGCAGGGTCGTAGAGTCGGCAGAGCAGCTTGATCAGCGTGGTCTTCCCAGAGCCGTTGACGCCCACAAGCGCGACGATCTGGCCGGGCCGGATGCTCAAGTCGATGTCGCTCAGGGTCGGCTCTTTCGATCCGGGGTAGTGAAACCCCACCTTTTCAAAGCGGATTCCTTCATGAAGGGTCTCTGGAATCGCCTCCGGGCGACTAGGCTCACTGATCTCGGGGCGGATATCCAGAAACTCGAACAGTAGCCCCATGTAGAGATGGTCTTCATAGAGCTTGGAAAGTTGCTGTACCAGTTCCTGCCCCAGGGTCTGAGCGCGCTGGAAGATCAGCATGAAAAGCACCAGATCACCGACACTGCTGTGTCCCTGCGCGGTTTGCCAGGCCAAGTAGGCCAAGCTGGCAAAAAAGGCCACTGCCGCCACACTACCTACGACCACTTCCAAGCGGGTACGTCGCTGCGTGATCTGCAGTCGTTCTCGGCGAATTCGCCCCCGTAACTTGGCATATTGATCTCGCAGGTGGTCGCCCAGCTGGTAGATTCGCAGTTCCTTGGCGTGCAGGTTGGAGGTCATCAGCCAATCCAGGTAGCCGGCCCTCCGTTCCATCTGCGTCCGGCGGCGTTGCCAGTCATAGAGATGACGCGTGAAGTGCAACCGCACCAGGAGCCCCGGTAAAATGGCAACCATCAGGATGGGAAGCAGCAGCCAGTCGATTGAAACAAGGAGGACGATGACGGCAGCCAGCATGAGGCCATTTCTCGACAGCATCATCAGATTGCCAATGACCTGGGCGGGTCGCTGGTTGCCCGACTCCCGCGCTCTCTCCAGTGTGTCGAAATAGCGAGGACTCTCATAGAAAGCCAGGTCGGCATTGACGGCCCGCTCATGCACTCTTCCGTCGATATAGTCAGCTACAAGCAAGGCTTGCGCTTCCTTTGCCAGATTCGACAGAGCGCGGGTCACCAGGACCGCCAGGGTAGCTCCCCCCGTCAGGGCAACGTATTGCAACACCAACGCCATGCCCTGGGGCGCGGTGGCTTCATTGCCCAGCAGGGTAGTGACGATATCGACCAGTTGCTTGAGCAGATAGAGGGCCGTCAGACCGAAGCCGACCTCGAGTGCCATGAGGAAGGTGCTGAGGAGTGTCCACTTCCTGCTGCTGGCCCAGAGCAGCGGTAGAACGCGGCGAAGGGTGGTGAGTGGTCCCAGTAAGACTCGCGACGATAGAATCATCGTGCGGGCCACCTGATTCGGCGGCGTTTTGCCACGGCTCGGTAGAGTCGAGCGACGTAGTAGCACCATTGCCAGCGGGGTGGCAAGGGGAGGAGCTGATAATCCAAATACAGTGGCTGGAAGCGGCGAACCCACTCTCTGATCCGGCTCGCCCTTCGATAGGCTACGGACGTTTGCCAGGTGAAGCCGAACTCCGGGGTAGGTCGCTTAAAGCGCAGTGCCAGTTCCGCCTCGAACCCACCCTGCAGAGTCGTGAAGCAGGCCTCAAGCATGTCTCGGCTTCGCTGGCTTAGATGGACTGAGCTCTCAGGCTCGGGGGCGGCGAGTGCCCGATAGAATTCCATGCAGGCGCTGTACGTGGACACCAAACCTCGCTGCTCCGCACAGGCGTGAGCCCATGTTTCATCAAAATCGGGATGGTGCTGGATGGCATCCAGATCGACCAGCCAGTGTAGGTGCGACCAATAGTGGCGAGTGTGATGCAGGCAGATGTAGACGAAAAGCTCATGGGTTGGCATCGAATACAGCAGGGTATCCCCGGCCAGATAAGCGACTCGGTTGTCGAGTAGTGCCTCGGTTTGGTAGATGCCGGCGCCTCGGTCGATCTCATGATGGACTTCAATGCGTACTCCTGAAGGAGAGGCAATGGACACCACGGATTGAGTGCGTATAGCAAACGTGAGACTCTGCCTGTCGGGTGTCAAGGCCTCCGGATCGAGGGAGTGATAGCCGTGCTGCAGAGCGAATTCCAGCAGTTCTACACAGCGGTGGCGCGGTACCAGCAGGTCGATGTCTCGACAGGATCGCATGGCCGGTTCATCATAGTAGCGCGCTGCCAGGGCCGGCCCCTTGAAGAAAAGATAGGGAATGTCCAGTGGATCGAGAATCTCGACAACCAGGCGCTGCTGTTCACCGGCGACGAGCAGGTTACGCTGAACGAGGATCAGGGCTCGTTGATGCATGTGACATATATCAGCCGGAGCCAGCGTCGGCGGCGCCAGTTCGTGCAGGTGGCGATACACCAAGGGGAGCACCAGGTGCCGTTCCGCACGGCGTGCCACTTCAGGCCATGACGCGATGCTATTGCACAGGGTCAGGGCAGCCTGTCGCTGAGCCTCGGTCAGTGTCAGCCTGGCAAGTAATATCAGCAATCGAAGAGTGGCGTCAGGTTGCTTGAGATCATCTGACATGTCCCGCTCCATCATGGAGGAGTTGAGTCAGTGGCTTCAGGTTCTCTTCGACCCTTTCCAGCGACCATGGCCGTCGGTAGCGGTAGACACGGATTCGCTGCGCCAGACCTGAACCAACCTGCATCAGTCTGGCGGGACCATTGAAACGTTGCCCCCACTCAGGCAGGTAAAGGGCCGACATGACTATTCTGAATGCCTCCACTCCCTCAATTTCCTTGATGGAGGCTTGTTCATTGTCGAGTCCTCTCTCCAGCATCACGAGCGCTTTCAGTGGCTCGGATTTGCGGGTGAATCCCCGATGCCGATTCAGATGAAATTTTTCCTTGCGCGTCAGGTCCCGGACCAGGCCCGCGCGATCGATACCCAGGCGTTCCAGGGTGTCTTTCCATAGTTTAAGGCGTGGTGGTCCCGGATACAGGATGGGGAGAGATTCCTCAGGCTTGATCACCCCGACATCGTCGCTGACCACCTTCCAGCCATATCGATAATGCATCCAGGCGGCCAGCGTTGACTTGCCCGCCCCGGAGTCTCCAGCGAAGCCCCAGACGCCGGCAGGGGTCTGTACCGCGCTGATATGGAGAGGTAGCCAGTGCCTCTGATGGATCAATGCCCCCAAGGCGCTTCCCAGCAGGTAGAGGCGTACATCCCCCTCGTCAACCGTAGAGCCGCCGGCGAGACTCAGGCGACGATCGATTCGGATGCACCTTCCTTGTTCGCTGCGATAACGAGCGACTCGTTCAATAAGGAACTGGCAGTTCTTATTGTTGCATTGTAGCCAAGGCGTGCTCACCACTGCGTCTTCAAGCCGGCCTGTAAGGTCGCCGACCTGAATCCGAATGTCGGGATTCGTTTCCGGCGGCAGTGGTTCGAGTTCGGGAAGCTCGAGCTGTGAGGCGATCTTCAGTCCATAGGTGGTGTAGTACCGGTAGGAAAGAGTAGTAGGGGGACTTCGGCGCCTTTCCAGTGGGGACGGTGATGGCGCGAGGTCCTGGGCAGGGGAAATTCTTGTGCCTGGCATGATCGGTCCGCACCTCAGCTACGCCTCTGTGTAAGTACAATGTAAACGTTGGGCTCGCCATGCCAAGCATGAAAACTGTCAGTCCTGAGAGGGAGGCTCCGTAGTCCGGCGTTCAGCTGCTTGAACGTGGAGGCTCGTGTATAATGCCTATCACATTTGCTTATTGGAGGACTTCACATGTTGAAAGTCGGTTTCGTTGGTTGGCGCGGCATGGTGGGTTCCGTGCTGGTGCAGCGCATGCTGGAAGACGGGGACTTCAACGGCATTGAGCCGGTCTTCTTCACCACCTCCCAGGTCGGCCAGGCCGGCCCAGATGTCGGCGTTGATGTGCCTCCCCTCAAGGATGCCTTTGATCTCGATGCGCTCAAGGCGCTGGACGTCATCATTACCTGCCAGGGCGGCGACTATACCCAGGGGGTCTACGGCGACCTGCGCAGCAGCGGTTGGAAGGGCTACTGGATCGACGCCGCCAGTACCCTGCGCATGGAAGACGATGCCACCATCGTACTGGATCCGGTCAACCGTCACGTCATCGACGCCCAGCTGGCGAAGGGCGCAAGGACCTTCGTCGGCGGCAACTGCACCGTCAGCCTGATGTTGATGGGTCTGGGCGGTCTGTTCGAGGCGGACATGATCGAGTGGATGACCTCCATGACCTACCAGGCGGCCTCTGGCTCCGGCGCCAAGCACATGCGCGAGCTGCTTAACCAGATGGGCAGCCTGCGCGACAGCGTGGCCGGTGAGCTCGCCGACCCGGCCAGCGCCATCCTCGACATCGACCGCAAGGTCACCGCGGCCATGCGTTCGGGTGAGTTTCCCACCGAGAACTTCGGCGCTCCTCTGGCCGGAAGCCTCTTGCCGTGGATCGATGTCAAGCGCGACAACGGCCAGAGCAAGGAAGAGTGGAAGGGTACCGTCGAGACCAACAAGATCCTCGGCCTGCAGGACAACCCCATTCCCATCGATGGTCTCTGCGTGCGCATTGGTGCCATGCGCTCACACAGCCAGGCCTTCACCATCAAGCTCAAGAAGGACGTGCCCCTCGACGAGATCGAGGACCGTATCGCCAAGCATAACGACTGGGTCAAGGTGGTGCCCAACGACAAGGAGGCCACCATCCGCGACCTGACGCCCGCCGCCGCCACCGGCACCCTGACCGTTCCGGTGGGTCGCCTGCGCAAGCTGGCCATGGGCGGCGAGTACCTCTCCGCCTTCAGCGTCGGCGACCAGCTGCTGTGGGGCGCCGCCGAGCCGCTCAAGCGCATGCTCAAGATTCTGCGCGAGCAGTAGTCGCCGCTATGCAAGGCCTCGTTACCGTCGCTCGAGGCCAGTGAACACGGGGCGTCTCCTTCGGGAGGCGCCTTGTTGTTTATGGGTCGACCACCGATTCGCGGGGCCGTTGATTCGCGGGGCCGTTGATTCGCCGGCCCACGATCAATGGCTTACGTTGAAGGTATGGCGGCTGGCATGATCCCGCCCAGGCGCGACGAGACGGCGAATATGGTACACAGGTACCATAACGACACTAGGATATAGCACGGGTGCCGCGAGATTGACGCGCGGTAGCGCCGACGGACGCAAGGGACCTCCATGAAACGCAAGCTGACACTCGCCATGCTGCTTTCGCTTTCCGCCGCGAGCCCTCTGGCGCTGGCCCTTGGGCTTGGGGAGGCAGACGTTCGCTCCACGCTCAACGCGCCGCTGCGCGCTTCGCTGCCGCTGACCGACGCTGCGGGCATCCAGGCCGGGCTGCTCAACGTTTCGGTGGCCGATGAGCGCGCCTTCGCCGCGGCTGGTCTGCCGCGGACCCCCCTGGCGGCCAGCGTGCGGCTGGCGGTGGAGCAGCGCCAAGGTCGCCTAGTGGTGGAGCTCACTACCGAGCGACCGGTGCGGGAGCCCTGGGTCGACCTGCTTCTGCGCTTCGACTGGCCGGGCGGACAGCAGCTGCGCGAAGTGACCCTGCTTCTCGACCCTCCGGACTACGATCAGATGCCGGCCCTGGTGGCGGGCAGTCGCCGTCCCATGCCCGCCCCGGTCAGCGTCTCGGGGCCCCCGCTCGACGCGGCGCCCGCGCAGGCCACGGCGCCTCGCCCCACTGCGGCTCCCGCCAGGAGCGGCGATCCGACCTGGGTGCGCAGCGGAGACACCCTGTGGGCCGTGGCCGGGCGACTGCGTCCGGACAGTGGCATCAGCATGAACCAGATGATGGTGGCGCTGGTGGAGGCCAACCCCGAGGCCTTCGCCTCTGGCAATATCAATGCCATGCGCGCCGGCGTCAGCTTGGTGGTGCCGAGCCGTGAAGCGATTGCCGCGCGCGCTGTGGGGGATTCCGATCGCATCGTCGCGGAGATGAATCAGGCCTGGGCCAATCGCGGCGGGGGTGCGCCGGCACAGGTGGCGCTGGGCAGCCCGGCGGCCAGCCAGCTTGCGGCGGTCCCTGCGGCCCCGAGCGAAGTCGCGCAGACCGACACGGGGGTTACCCCGCCGCCGGAGCCTCCCTCGCCCCCCGCTGATGAACCAGCCGTCGACGCCGCCACCGCGGAGGCCGTGGAAGTCCCCGAGGCGCCGCGGCTCACCCTGCTCACCGATGCCCAGGTGGCAGCCGAGGGAGCCTTGGCTGGCGATGGCAGCGACGTCACCGCCATCAGCGAAGTTATTACCGATGGAGCCACTGCCAATGATCTCGGCGATGGGGTCGCTGAGGCCGGCGAGACCTCGGGCGCCCCGCAGGTTATGGTCGACTCCGACTTGCTGGCGGTCCTCTACGGGGACGGCGAACTGACCAGTGACGACCGCCTGCTGCGCCTCGAGGCTCGCTGGCTCGAGAACCAGCAGACGCTGCAGACGGTGCAGGAGGAGCGTGATCAACTACAGGATGAGCTGGGCGAGATACGTGACGAGATGGCCGCGCTGCGCGAGGAGCTTGCCGCGCTCGCCGCCGGCGGTGCCGGGGTGGATGGACCCGGCGCCGGTGGTGTCGCGCCTTCCGGTGGTCCGGCGGAAGAGCGCCCCTGGTGGGGGGCGATCTACCAGGGCGATGTCGATCGCAACCTGATGCTGGGTGGCGCCGGCCTGGCTGCGCTGCTGGCGATGTGGCTCGCGGTGCGTCGCCGTCGCCGCCATGAAGATGATGAGCCTGCCGCGGTCGGCGCCGGGCCAGTGCGGGTCGCCGTGCCGGGCGCCCCGGCACCAGGGCAGCCCGAGACCGCAATCCCTGCGGTCATCGCGCCGGCCCGGCCGGCCGCGCCCTCGGTGCAGGGCTCGCTACCCCAGGCCGAAGCGATCAGCGAAGCCGACATCTTCATGGCCTATGGCCGCTACGACCAGGCCCGCGAACTGCTAGAGGCGAACCTGGCCCGGGAGCCGGAGCGTGATGACCTGCGGCTCAAGCTGCTCAATGTGCATCTGGAGCAGGGCAGTCGCGAGGAGGCGGAGAGCGAGGCCTCCCGGCTGCGCGGTGGGGGTAACCCTGCCGTGCGAGACGAGGTGGAGCGCCTGCTCGGCCGTTACGGTCTGGCACCTGCTGACACTGGTGCTGTCGACGCCTTCGACGCTTCCGGCACCCCAGGCGAGCGCGCGGTGTTCAACAAGCCTGCCGAGCGTCCGCCACGGGTCTTCGACGAGACCGCCGACGGCGAGTCCGGCTCGCCGCAGCAGAGCGCGGATGACGAAGCGGCAGATGACACGGCTCCGGTCGACGCGTCTCCCTCTGCCAGCCCACCTCACGAGGGCCTTGATACGAACGCCTATCGTCGCCCATCACCCATGGATAACCTCTCGTCGCCCACAGTCGAGGCGCCGGCGGCCGAGCCTGAGCCGCAGACGCCCGAACCCGAGCCAGTCGAGGTGACCACACGACGCCTCGAGGATGGCAGCGAGATCATCGACTATCGCCCTCCGGCGCTGAAGCCCTCGCCGGCACCCAGGGAGGAGACGCCCATGCAGCCCAGCATTGACTTCTCCTCCGATGGTCTCGGACTGGGAGATAAGGACGCAGGCTTCGATCAGGGCGCTGGCCTGGATCGCCCGGAAGCCGCCGGCGATGACGCCGCCGAGGAGGCGCTTCCCCATGAATGGGAAGTGGAGGAGGTTTCCTTCCCGCCCCTCGAGGCGGATAATGATCGCTTTTCTCCCAGCGCCACCCCCGAGCGTCTGGCCGAGGCCCATCGCCGGGTCGAGGCCGGTGAGGGCGGTCGGGCCCGCGAGCTGCTCAACGAGCTGAGCCTCAGCGACGACCCGGCCATCCGCGACGAGGCGGCGGCGCTGCTCAGACGACTGGATACCTGATCGCTGCATGACCCTTTTCAAACGCCTGGATGAACGCACCCCCCTGGCCGGACGGCTGGCCATGGGGGTCGAGTATGACGGCAGCGCCTACTGTGGCTTCCAGTTCCTCAAGCACTCGCCCTCCGTGCAGGCCGCACTGGAAAAGGCCCTGGCCCGGGTGGCCGGCCAGCCGATTCGCGTCCATGCCAGCGGTCGCACCGACTCCGGCGTACATGCGACTCGCCAGATCATCCACTTCGACCCACCGGTGCCGCGTTCTCAAAAGGCCTGGGTGTTCGGCGTCAATGCCAATCTACCCCGGGATGTCGCCGTGCGCTGGGTCAAGGAGGTGCCCGAGACCTTCCACTCCCGCTTCAAGGCCCTGGCACGCCGCTACCGCTACATTCTGCTCAACCAGCCCAGCCGCCCGGTGCTGGAGCGCGCCAATGTCACCTGGTGCCGCGACCCGCTGGACGCCGACTCCATGCATCGCGCCGCCCAGGTGCTGGTGGGCGAGCACGACTTCTCCAGCTTCCGTGCCGCCGGCTGCCAATCGAAGACCCCCTGGCGACACCTGCACTTCATCGAGGTGCACCGCCACGGCCCGCTGGTGGTGGTGGACGTGCAGGGCAACGCCTTCCTGCACCACATGATCCGCAATATCGTCGGCGCCCTGGTCAGCGTGGGCCGGGGGGAGCGGGGCGAGGACTACCTGGCGGACCTGATGACACTGAAGGACCGCACCCTGGGTGATGTCACCGCGCCGGCCTGCGGCCTGCACTTCGTCGATTCCCTCTACGACGAGAGCTGGGGCTTGCCCCGTGAGCCGCTCGGCCCCCACCTGCTGGCCTTCCTCGGCGAGTGGACCGGCGAAAGGCCGCTGCCCGACTGCCCCATGGTCGAGTTCCGCCGCGGAAGGCCGGTGGCCGCCGAAGGAGAAGGAGTATGATGCAGCGCACACGCGTCAAGCTTTGCGGCCTGACTCGCCCCGAAGACGTCGACACCGCCGTGGCGGCCGGCGCCGATGCCCTGGGTTTCGTGCTCTGGCCCGGCAGCCGGCGCGCCGTGGACGAGGCGCGCCTGAGTGAGCTCGCCGCGCGGGTGCCGGCCTTCGTCACCCGGGTGGGGCTCTTCGTCGACCAGGAGCCGGCGCTGATCGAGCGTTGTGCCACCCATCTGGACCTGCTGCAGTTCCACGGTGACGAATCGCCGGCCTTCTGCGAGGGCTTCGGCCGCCCCTGGATCAAAGCGCTGCGCATGCGCGACGGCCTCGACCTTGACGCCGCCGCCGTGACTTACCATGGCGCGCGGGCGCTGCTGCTCGACGCCTATCGCCCCGGCGTGCCGGGCGGCACCGGCGAGACCTTCGACTGGTCGCGAATCCCCGCAGGGCTGGCAAAACCTGTTATCCTCGCCGGAGGCCTTGGGGCCGACAATGTGGCCGAGGCCATCGCCACCGTGGCGCCCTTCGCACTCGACGTCTCCGGCGGTGTGGAGGTCTCTCCCGGCGTCAAGGATGCTGGGCGCGTCGCGGCCTTTCTCGAGGCCGTGAAGCGAGGGGACGCGCTGCGCCTGACGCGCTGACGCTTTTCCGGCCAATGCTCGTCGCCCATCATGGCCCGCCATCACCGTGTTCCATCCCTTAGCCCTTCTGGCGATCTAGTGAGGTGTCTTTCGTGAGCAAGTTCAGTGACCTGACCCGACTGCCGGACGCCCGCGGCCACTTTGGCCCCTACGGCGGCCGGTTCGTCTCGGAGACCCTGAGCTTCGCCCTGGACGAGCTGGAGAAGACCTACCTGAGTCTTCGCGACGACCCGGCCTTCCAGGCGGAATTCGACTATGACCTGGCCCACTACGTGGGTCGTCCTTCGCCGCTCTATCATGCCGAGCGATGGTCGAAGCAGTTGGGTGGGGCGCAGATCTGGCTCAAGCGCGAGGACCTCAACCACACCGGCGCCCACAAGGTGAACAACACCATTGGCCAGGCGCTGCTGGCCAAGAAGAGCGGCAAGCCGCGGGTGATCGCCGAGACCGGTGCCGGCCAGCACGGTGTGGCCACCGCCACCGTGGCCGCGCGCCTGGGCCTCAAGTGCGACGTCTACATGGGGGCGGCGGACGTGCAGCGTCAGAAGCTCAACGTCTATCGCATGCGCCTGCTCGGGGCCAACGTCATTTCGGTGGAATCCGGCACGCGGACTCTCAAGGACGCCATGAACGAGGCGCTGCGCGACTGGGTCACCAACGTCGACGATACCTTCTACATCATTGGCACCGTGGCGGGTCCGCACCCCTACCCGATGCTGGTGCGCGACTTCAATGCCGTGGTAGGCCGCGAGGCACGCGAGCAGTCCTTCGTGGAGTTCGGCAAGCTGCCCGATGCGCTCATCGCCTGCGTGGGCGGCGGCTCCAACGCCATGGGGCTCTTCTACCCCTTCGTGGAGGATGACGACGTGGTCATGTACGGGGTCGAGGCCGGCGGCGACGGGGTCGAGACCGGCCGCCACGCCGCGCCGCTCGCCTCGGGGGCCCCCCGCGGCGTGCTTCACGGCAACCGCACCTACCTGATGTCCGACGAGGGTGGCCAGGTCTCCGATACCCACTCCATCTCCGCCGGCCTGGACTATCCCGGCGTGGGCCCCGAGCACGCCCTGTGGAAGGACGTGGGACGGGTCAACTACGTGGCCGCCAATGACGACGCCGTGCTCGCGGCCTTTCGGGAGCTGACCCTCGTCGAGGGCATCATGCCGGCGCTGGAGACCGCCCACGCCCTGGCCTATGCCAAGGTGCTGGCGCCGACCATGAGCCCCGACCAGAACATCATCGTCAACCTCTCCGGACGGGGCGACAAGGACATCCTCACCGTCGCCAAGCTCGACGGCATCGAGATCTAAGGGGCCATGATGAACCGTATCGACCAACGCTTCGCCGACCTCAAGGCCCAGGGCCGCCGCGCGCTGATCCCCTTCATCACCGCCGGTGACCCGGCACCCCAATACACCGTGGGCTTCATGCACGCCCTGGTGGAGGCGGGGGCCGATGTGATCGAGCTGGGCGTGCCTTTCTCGGACCCCATGGCCGATGGCCCGGTGATCCAGAAGGCCTGCGAGCGGGCGCTCAAGCACGGCGTACGACTCACCCATCTGTTCGAGATGGTGCGCGAGTTCCGACAGACCGACGCCACCACGCCGGTGGTGCTGATGGGCTACCTGAATCCCATGGAGCGCATCGGCCTGGCCGCCTTCGCCGAGCAGGCCGCCGCGGCGGGCATCGATGGGGTGCTGACCGTGGACATGCCCCCGGAGGAGGCCGTGGAGCTCGGCCCGCTGCTCAAGGCCCAGGGGCTCGCCTCGATCTTCCTGGTCGCCCCTACCACTTCCAGCGCCCGGGCCGCTACAATATGTGCCCACGGCGAAGGCTATCTCTACTACGTTTCGCTCAAGGGCGTGACCGGCTCCGCCATCCTGGACGCCGCCGACGTGGCCGAGCACCTGGCACCGCTGCGCGAACAGACCGACCTGCCGCTGTGCGTCGGCTTCGGCATTCGCGACGGCGCCTCGGCTGCCGAGGTGGGCAAGGTGGCCGATGGCGTCATCGTCGGCTCAGCGCTGGTCAGCCGCATCGCCGAGAACGCCGAACGCCCCGAGGTGATCGCCGGTGAGCTCAAGGCGGTGCTGGGCGAGATGCGCCTGGCCCTGGATGCCATGAGCGCGAGCTGAGCCAGGCTTTCGCCACCGTATTTGACCCATGCGCCCGGCAAGCGCCGGGCGCCGACCACATGACGGAACCCTTTCTGACATGAGCTGGCTAGACAAGATCGTGCCCTCCATGGGGCGTATCCAGCGCAAGGACCGCCGGGCCAGCGTGCCCGATGGCCTGTGGCGCAAGTGCCCCAAGTGCGAGGCGGTGCTCTACCTGCCCGAACTCGACAAGCATCACAACGTCTGCCCCAAGTGCGACCACCACATGCGGCTGACCGCGCGCAAGCGTCTCGACTGGTTCCTCGACAGGGAGGGCCGGGAGGAGCTGGCCGCCGAGGTCGAGCCCGTCGATCGGCTCAAGTTCCGCGACTCCAAGAAGTACAAGGATCGCCTGGCGGCGGCCCAGAAGGAGACCGGCGAGAGGGACGCTCTGATCGCCATGCGCGGCCGGTTGGACGGCTTGCCGGTGGTGGTGGTGGCCTTCGAGTTCAGCTTCATGGGGGGTTCCATGGGCGCAGTGGTCGGCGAGAAGTTCGTTCGCGCCGCCACCCTGGCCCACGATGAGGGCATCCCGCTGATCTGCTTCTCCGCCTCCGGTGGTGCGCGCATGCAGGAAGCACTCTTCTCGCTGATGCAGATGGCCAAGACCTCCGCCGCCCTGGAGAAGCTCAAGCAGGTCGGCGTGCCCTACATCTCGGTGCTCACCGACCCAGTGTTCGGCGGTGTTTCGGCGTCGCTGGCCATGCTGGGCGATCTCAACGTGGCC
The DNA here is from genome assembly GCF_051216275.1 of Halomonas salsilacus. Taxonomy (NCBI): domain Bacteria; kingdom Pseudomonadati; phylum Pseudomonadota; class Gammaproteobacteria; order Oceanospirillales; family Halomonadaceae; genus Halomonas; species Halomonas salsilacus. The sequence continues at coordinate 98,305 of NZ_JBPKAQ010000008.1, read as the reverse complement.
GAGCCCAACGCGCTGATCGGCTTTGCCGGCCCTCGGGTCATCGAGCAGACCGTCCGTGAGAAGCTCCCCGAAGGCTTCCAGCGCAGCGAGTTCCTGCTCGATCACGGCGTCATCGACATGATCGTGCGGCGCAGCGAGATGCGTGACCGCCTGGGAGCCGTGCTGCGCAAGCTGACCCACCAGCCCGCCCTGGGGCTCCCGGAGATGCCTGTCGATGAGCCCGATCTGGTGGATGCGGCGGAGCAGGCCTCGGCCGAGAAGGGTACCGAGGGGCCTGCCGAGGCCCAGGCGCCCGGTGCCGACGAGGCGACATCCCTGCCCGGCGGCGGCCAGGACGACGGCCGTCGCTGAGCCGATGGCCGACGCTGAACCGATGACCCGTGCAGCGCTACCCACCACCCTCGACGCCTGGCTGGCCCGGCTGGAAGCGGCCCATCCGGTGGACATCGCCCTCGGCCTTGACCGCGTGGCGGAGGTCGCACGTCGCATGGAGCTGCTTGACGGCTCGATCGGCAGCCGGGTGATCACCGTGGCCGGCACCAACGGCAAAGGGTCCACCGTGGCCATGCTCGAGGCGCTGGCCCAGGCCCACGGACTCACCACAGCCGCCTATACCTCCCCCCATCTGATCCGCTACAACGAGCGCCTGCGCCTGAACGGCGAGGAAGCCGATGACGCCACCCTGATGGCGGGCTTCGCCGCCGTAGAGCGCGCGCGCCAGGAGGGTCCCCCCGTGAGCCTGACCTACTTCGAGGTGGGCACCTTGGGCGCGCTCTGGGCCATGGCCCGGCGTCCGGCGGAAATCACCCTTCTCGAGGTGGGGCTCGGTGGGCGGCTGGATGCGGTCAACGTCATCGACCCGGACGTGGCGGTGGTCACCACCGTGGCCCAGGACCACGCCGCCTTTCTCGGTACCGATCTGGCGCAGATCGGCCGCGAGAAGGCGGGTATCCTGCGCTCCGGCCGCCCCGCGGTGCTCGGCAGCACCACGCTGCCCGCCAGTGTGCGAGAGGTGGCAGAAGAGCTCGGCGCGTCGGTTTATGCCCTGGGTGAAACCTTTGGGCGTGAAGGGGCGGGGGAGGGCTGGCGATTTTGGGGTGGCGTTGAGGGTCAGCCTCCCATCAGCGACCTACCGGACCCCGGCCTGCCCCTGGACAACGCCGCCACAGCGCTCCAGGCCCTGGCCCTGGCCGGCGTGACGCTCGATCCCGTGGCCTGCCGTCAGGCGCTGGCCGAGGTGCACCTTCCCGGGCGCATGCAGTGGCTGGGCCAGTGGTGCCTGGACGTGGGTCACAACCCCCATGCTGCCGCCTATCTGGCCGGGCGTCTCGCTTCGCGCCCCTGTACCGGGCGCACCTTCGCGCTGTTGGCCATGCTCGGCGACAAGGACGCCGAGGGCGTGATCGCCGCCCTGGCGCCGGTGGTGGATGGCTGGGTCGCCGCGAGCCTCGCCGGCGAGCGAGCGCGCAGCGCCGATGACCTGGCCGACCGCCTGGCGGGGCAGGGGGCCGACGTGCTCCACCGCGCCGGCTCGCCCAGCGCCGGCGCCGCCTGGTTGGCCGAACGGCTGGCACCGGAAGATCGCGTGCTGGTAGTAGGCTCCTTCTTCACCGTGGGGGAGGTACTCGAGTGGTTGGCGCCGGGCCCGTCCGCGGGGCAGACTGATGATGACACTAGCGTTAGCGAGGAAGCCCGATGAAATACGGATGGCGTGAACGCATCAGCGGCGCGGTGATCGTGGTCGCCCTGGCGGTAATCTTCATACCGCTGCTGATGAGCGAGCCGGCGCCGCGCAGCGAGCGGCCCCAGCCGGTGCTGACCATCGAGCAGCCCGTTGAGGTGCCGCGCACCGAGGTGCCGGAGCCCCGACCGCCGTCGAGCCTTGGAGAGTTCGGTGCGCCCATGGCGACGCCCCAGGCCGAGGAGCCGCCCGCCGAGGAGGCTCCCGTCGAAGACATCGCCGAGATCGCCGAGGAGGCCACCGAGCAGCTGGCCCAGGCTGAGGCGCCCGCCGAGCCCTCCCCGCCGCCTGCCGCCGAACCGGCTCCCGACCCCATCGCCGAGCTGGCCCGCGCCGCCGACCAGCGGATGGCGGAGAGCGCCAGCCGCAGTCAGAGCGATTCCGCAACCTCCCCCGCCGCTTCCGGTGGCGAATGGGCGGTGCAGGTGGGCAGCTTCGGTGAGCCGACCAACGCCGAGCGCTTGCTCAACCAGCTGCGCGAGCAGGGCTTTCCGGCCTACAGCCGGCCCCGGGGCAATAACCTGACCACGGTCTATGCGGGCCCCTATGACTCCTCGGAGGCCGGCGAGCGGGCCATGAACGAGCTCAAGTCCCAAGCCAACCTGCAGGGCCTGCTGGTGCGGGCGAGGAACTGAGCATGGCGCTGACCTGGCTGGACTGGATCTTCGTCGCCCTGCTCACTGTGACGGCCATCACCGGCTTCATGCGCGGGCTGGTCCGCGAGGCCCTGGGCCTCGCCGCCTGGGTTATCGCTTTGATGGCTGCCCGTTTGCTGGCCCAGCCGGTGGCGGACCTGCTTGCCGGAGTGATTGATAACCCCGATGGGCGCTTGGTGCTGGCCTTCGTGCTGGTGATCTTCGGCGTGGTGCTGCTGTGCGGCATCATCATCCGCCTGGTCCACTCCGCGGTGGAGTGGGTTGGCATGGGTCTGTTCAACCGGATCATGGGCGCCGCCTTCGGCGCCGCCAAGGGGGCGGCGATCCTGGTGCTGGCCACCATCGTCATCGGCCTGACCCCGCTGGCCCAGCTCGAGGCCTGGCGCGATGCCCAACTGCGGCCCCACTTCGAGCAGCTGCGCGACTGGGCGGTCAGTCAGTTCGAGGCCTGGGAGGGGCGGATGCCCGAGGTCCCCGGTTCCCTCGCCGAGATCTCCCTTCCCGGGCGTGGCGGTGCGACTGGCGACGACGCGGCCGATGGCGACGCGACACCCCCTGACAGATGACCCCCGGGCGGGCCGGCCCAGCCGGTGTCGCCCCGACCCTTCACAGCAAGTACCAGGCAAGCGAGGTAAGGTGGAATGTGCGGTATCGTGGGCCTTCTGGCCAAGCAGGCGGTTAACCAGGGCATCTATGACGCCCTGACGGTGCTTCAGCATCGCGGACAGGACGCCGCCGGCATGATGACCTGGCATGAGGGCCGCTTCCTGCTGCGCAAGAGCAACGGACTGGTGCGCGACGTCTTCCATACCCGCCACATGACGCGGCTAAGGGGTAACCTGGGTATCGGCCATGTGCGCTATCCCACCGCTGGCTCCTCCAGCGAGGCGGAATCCCAGCCGTTCTACGTCAACTCCCCCTTCGGCCTCGCCCTTGCCCACAACGGCAACCTGACCAACTCCGATCAGCTCAAGCAGGAGCTGTTCACCTCGGACCTTCGCCACATCAACACCAGCTCCGACTCCGAGGTGCTGCTCAACGTCTTCGCCCACGAACTGGGCAAGCAGGGGCTGCACCTGGAGCCCGGCGACATCTTCGACGCCGTGCGCCGGGTACACCGCCGCTGCAAGGGTGGCTACGCGGCGGTAGCGGTCATCAACGGCATGGGCCTGGTGGCCTTCCGCGACCCCAACGGCATCCGCCCGGTGGTGTTCGGCACCCGCGACGAAGGGGCCGGTCAGGAGGTGATGATCGCCTCCGAGTCGGTAGCGCTGGATGTGGGCGGCTTCCAGCTGCACCGCGATCTGGACCCCGGCGAGGCGATCTTCGTCGACATGCAGGGCCGGATCCACACCCAGCAGTGCGCCGATGCCCCCTTGCTGTCGCCCTGCATCTTCGAGCACGTCTACCTGGCGCGCCCCGACTCTATCCTCGACGGCGCCTACGTCTACGGCACTCGCATGGAGATGGGCCGCAAGCTCGGCGACCGCATCCAGAGCGAGTGGCCAGAGCACGACATCGACGTGGTGATCCCGATCCCCGACACCTCGCGCACCTCGGCGCTGGAGCTCGCTCAGCACCTGGGGGTGACCTACCGCGAGGGGTTCATGAAGAACCGCTACATCGGGCGGACCTTCATCATGCCCGGCCAGACCCAGCGCAAGAAGTCGGTGCGCCAGAAGCTCAACGCCATCGGCGTGGAGTTCAAGGACAAGAACGTGCTGCTGGTGGACGACTCCATCGTGCGCGGTACCACCTGCAAGCAGATCATCCAGATGGCCCGCGAGGCCGGCGCCCGCAAGGTCTATTTCGCCTCCGCCGCGCCGCCGGTGCGCTACCCCAATGTCTACGGCATCGACATGCCGGCGGCCAGCGAGCTGATCGCCCACGGCCGCAGCGAGGCCGAGGTGGGGGAGCTGATCGGCGCCGACCGCATCTTCTACCAGGATCTCGAGGACCTGAAGACCGCCTGCCGCGACGTCAATCCCAACCTCGACGCCTTCGACTGCTCGGTGTTTGACGGCAACTACGTCACCGGTGACATCGACGACGCCTACCTCTCCGCCCTGGAGGCCTCGCGCAGCGACGGCGCCATGCAGCAGCAGAGCGCCGGCGACCACGCTCTGGTTGGCCTGCACAACCAGGATGACATCGATGACTGAGGCCCCCATGGATCCGCACTCCACCTCCGAGCACGACTGGGCGCTGGCGACCCTGGCGATCCGCGCCGGCCACGACCGCACCCATGAGCAGGAGCACGCCGAGCCGATCTTCCCGACCTCGAGCTTCGTCTACGGCAGCGCGGCGGAAGCCGCGGCCAAGTTTTCCGGCGAGGAGCCGGGCAACGTCTACTCGCGCTTCACCAACCCCACGGTGCGCACCTTCGAGCGCCGCCTCGCGGCCCTCGAGGGCGGCGAGCGCTGCGTGGCCACCAGCTCCGGCATGTCGGCGATCCTCTCAACCGCGCTGGCGCTGCTGTCGGCCGGCGACGAGATCGTCGCCTCCCGCTCGCTGTTCGGCTCCACCGTCAGCCTGTTCGACAAGTACCTGGGCAAGCTGGGCATCACCACCCGCTACGTGGAGCTTTCCGACCTCGCCGCCTGGGAGGCGGCAATGACGCCGGCCACGAGGCTGCTGTTTGCCGAGACCCCGTCGAACCCGCTCTCCGAGCTGGTGGATATCGAAGCGCTGGCCGAGATCGCCCATCGCCACGGTGCCTGGTTGGCCATCGACAACTGCTTCCTTACCCCGGCGCTGCAGCGGCCCCTGGCCCTGGGCGCGGATCTGGTGATCCACTCCGCCACCAAGTACCTGGACGGCCAGGGCAGGGCGATCGGCGGCGCCGTGGTGGGCCGTGACAAGGAGCTCGAGGAGGTGTTCGGGGTGGTGCGCACCTGCGGCCCTTGCCTGAGCCCCTTCAACGCCTGGATCTTCACCAAGGGGCTCGAGACCCTCGCCCTGCGCATGAGGGCCCACTGCGAGAACGCCCAGATCCTGGCCGAGTGGCTCGAGGCCCATCCCGCGGTGGTCCGGGTCTTTTACAGCGGACTTGCCAGCCACCCCCAGCATGCGCTCGCCGCCCGCCAGCAGCAGGGCTTCGGTGCCGTGCTCGGCTTCGCGGTGAAGGGCGGGCGCGAGGCGGCCTGGTCGGTGATCGACGCCACCCGGCTGCTCTCCATCACCGGCAACCTGGGCGACGTCAAGACGACCATTACCCATCCCGCCACCACCACCCACGGCCGCCTCTCCGACGACCAGAAGGCCATCGCCGGCATCACTGAAGGGCTGATACGCGTCGCCGTGGGCCTGGAGGCCATCGACGATATCCGCACCGACCTTGCCCGGGGCCTTGACGCCCTGGTGTGAGGTTGCCTCGCGCACCTCGATGACGCACGCTCCACCACCGATGGAGCGGGCGTTGTCGTGTCTGGCCTTGAACTCTCGTCGATCGGCGCCATCTCATCAGGGCATGCATTGACTGCCGCCCCAGGAGGGTAACGATGAAGATCTTGATGGTACTGACGTCCCACGACCGCATGGGCGATACCGGCCACGCCACCGGCTTCTGGCTCGAGGAGTTCGCTGCCCCCTACTACGTCTTCAAGGACGCCGGCGCCGAGATCACTATGGCCTCCCCGAAGGGCGGACAGCCACCGGTGGATCCCAACTCCATGGCCGATGAGGCGTTGACAGACGAGACGCGGCGATTCGAGGCGGATGACGAGGCGAAGGCGCAGCTTGCCGAGACGCTCAAGCTTGCGGACGTCCAGGTGGGCGACTTCGACGCGCTCTTCTTCCCGGGCGGCCACGGTCCGCTCTGGGACCTCACCGAGAATACCGACGCCAAGCGCCTCATCGAGGGCTTCCTGGCCGTCGAGCGCCCGGTTGCCACGGTCTGCCATTCCCCCACCGTTCTGCTGCAGGCACGTACCGCGGAAGGCCAGCCGCTGGTCAAGGGCAGGCGCGTGACCGGCTTCGCCAACAGCGAGGAAGATGCCGTGGGGCTCTCCGCCGTGGTGCCCCATCTGCTCGAGGATGCCCTCAAGGAGCAGGGCGCGGACTACCAGCGCAGCGCCGATGACTTCGCCCCCTTTCAGCTTCGCGATGGCCTGCTGATCACCGGTCAGAATCCGGCCTCCAGCGCGCCCACCGCTGAGCTGCTGCTGAAGGCGCTAGCCAGCTAACGGTTTTTTTTGAAAGGTTGGTTCGGCTTTTTTCAGCAGATGCTGATGATGCGCTGCGGTAAGCTTCGTCTATCAACGAGATCGCGAGGACTATCGCCATGTGGCGCAACACCCGTTCCGGCTGGGGCATCGTCAGCATCCTCCTGCACTGGCTCAGCGCCGTGACCATCGTGGGGCTCTTCGCGCTAGGCTGGTGGATGACCGATCTGGGGTATTTCGATGCCTGGTACAACCGGGCCCCCTGGTGGCACCGCTCCATCGGAATGCTGCTGCTGTTCGCCACGTTGATGAGGCTGGCATGGCGCTTCATGAATCCCACTCCGGCGGCCCACGGCAGCCGCCTCGAGCGCCTGGCCGCCCACCTGGGTCACCTGCTGCTCTACGTGCTGCTGCTGGTGGTGCTGGTCAGCGGCTACCTGATCTCCACGGCGCGCGGTCGCGGCATCAGCGTGTTCGACTGGTTCGAGGTGCCGGCGCTGATCAGCGGCCTGCCCAACCAGGAGAGCATCGCCGGCGAGATCCATTGGTATGCCGCCGTGGCGCTGATGGTGCTGGCCGGTGGTCATCTGCTGGCCGCTCTCAAGCACCATGTTCTGGATCGCCAGGACACCCTGACTCGCATGCTCAACCCGGCGCGTTCCCGGCGCCCTTGAGCGCGTGCCAACCGACTCGCTCCGCGAGACCATTCGATGGCTGCGTATCGACTGCCGTGCATCGACCACCGTGTAGCAACAACCCTGTACGACAACTGTCACGACAACTGTTACGCCAACTGGAAAGGAGAACTCCATGTTCAAGAAGACTGCTCTCGCCGCTGCCCTCGGTGCCGCCGCCCTGATCGGCATCAGCCAGGCCCAGGCCGCCGACTACGTGGTGGACACCGAAGGCCAGCACGCCTTCGTCCAGTTCAAGATCAACCACCTGGGCTACTCCTACATCCTCGGCAACTTCGAGTCCTTCACCGGCCAGTTCCACTACGACCCGGAGAACCTCGAGTCCACAAGCGTCGAGATGGAGGTCGATGTCACCAGCCTGAACAGCAACCACGCCGAGCGTGACCGCCACTTCCTGAGCGATGACTTCCTCAGCGCCGGGGACTACCCGGCCGCCACCTTCGTCTCCACCGGCTTCGAGCCCACCGGCGACGCCGAAGGCGTGCTGACCGGCGATCTGACCCTCAAGGGCGAGACCCAGGCGATCGAGATGCCGGTGACCCTGATGGGCGAGGGCGAGGATCCCTGGGGCAGCTACCGCGCCGGCTTCGAGGGCAGCACCATGCTGACCCTCGGCGACTTCGGCATCGACATGAGCGCCTTCCCGGAGGTCATGCACGAACTCGAGCTCTACGTCACCTTCGAAGGCGTGCGTCAGTAAGATCTGTAAATACGTCCGGCCTACCCCCCGGCAAAACAGCGCCCCCCCGAGCAGTGCTCGGGGGGGCGCGCGTTTGTGCCTAGCCGATGTTGGCCGACCCATCAGGGCCGGCCATCTGCTCAGCGAGTCTCGTTGAGCACCGCGTCCGGGAAGTGACGGCGCAGCATGCGGTTCTGGAACTCGTCGACGAACCGGCTGTTGATGATGATGATGAAGCGCTCGAAGGGTACATCGGGATCCTGCTGGCCGATGCCGTCGATGCTGTGGAAGAGATGGTCGTCACGCAGATGCAGGATATCGCCCGGGGCCAGGGTGACATCGGTCAGCGGTCGGGTGCCGGCCTTGTCGGCATACAGGTGGTTCTCTCCGCCGGTGACGTTCTCGCGGTTCATGACCAGGATGCTCAGCGCTTTGCAGCCGTCGGCATGAATCCCCTGGCCTTGCAGCGGGTCCACCTGGCCCTCGCCGCGAACACCGGTGATCTGCATCAGGATCGGTTCCTGCGGCACGATCTCCCACAGCTGAGCCCAGGCGCGCACGAAGGCCCTGACGTCGGGCCGTGACAGAAACTCGCTGGTCAGCGGTTCGTAGTAGCGCAGCCGGTCGGCCATGCTCTCTGCATCGTTGAAGGCGCCGCCCTGTGCCATGGGACACTCGCCCATCTGCTGCATGTCGCCCTGGTCGTCGAGGCACAGCCAGGACATGCGTTTCCAGCGACGGTTGACGTAGGGGTCCCTCGGCAGATCCGCCAGGAAGGTCTGCCAGGCGTCCAGGTCGATTCGCTCGCGGATGTCGGTCAGGCTCCAGTCGCGCTGCCTGAGCTCACGGCTGACGTCGGACTTCCAGTACTCGGACAGCGGGTTGGTGGGCATGGAGGTCATGTCATAGCCATGCTTGAGGGTATCGAGTTTCATGGGTCTTTCTCCTTGGGATGGGCGGAATTGCCCGAGTGTTGCCGGCCTCATGGCCGCTCAACGACTAGACTGTGCAAAGTTGTGCAACGAAATGATGCGTTCCTGTTTCATTATTTTGCGTTGAAGTTGCAAGTTTAGGACGCGAAATTATATGAGGCGTCTAGTCACCCAGAGGAGGGAGGTTCGTAGGAGATAAACGACAAAGCCGTGTAGGATGAAGGTCGAAGACCCCGAAAGAGGCGCATTCAGCGCCCATGACGATCCCCATCGGCGAGAGAGCGAATGATTGGCCGAGATTTCCGCTTCACGCGTTGGCTAAGGCAACAGCTGACGCAGCTGCTCGATCGACTGCCCGAGGGGAGCGAACCTGGCTCCGCAAAGGGCGGCGAAGCCGAGCTCGTGCGCCGGCAGTACCTGGAGAGCGAACAGCGCTTTCGCGCCCTGCTGGAGAGCCTGCCGAAGGTCGCCGTTCAGGGGTACGATCATAATCGCCGGGTGATCTACTGGAACGACGCCAGCACGCGCCTGTATGGCTATTCGGCGGACGAGGCCCAGGGGCATCTACTGGAGGATCTGATCATTCCGGCGCCGATGCGTGAGGGGGTCATCCAGGCCCATCGCGACTGGATGGTGCAGGGGAAGGAGATCCCCGCGGAGGAGATAGAACTGCGGCACAGCAGCGGCGAGCTGGTGCCGGTCTTTTCACACCATGTGATGCTTAATGAGCACACCGCCGACCCGCTGATGTTCTGCGTGGACGTCGACCTCTCCGACCAGAAGCGTGCCCACCGTGAGCTGGACTTCGCGACTCGCTTCGACCGCCTCACCCACCTGCTGAACCGGCACAGCTTCGAGGAACAGCTGGACCTGGCGTTGGCCCAGTGTCGTTGCCAGGCCGGCTCCCTGGTGCTGGTCTACCTCGACGTCGACCACTTCGTGGAGATCAACGATGCGCTGGGATACGAACAGGGGGACCAGCTGCTGGTGGAGCTGGCCCGCCGGTTGAATCGAGACCGTCGCGCCACCGATATCCTGTCCCGGGTTTCCGGCGACGAGTTCGTCATCGCCTTCCCGGGCATCCATGATTCGGATGACATTCCGCGGCTGGTGCGCAAGATGGAGGAGGTCATGCGGGCGCCTTTCCTCCTTGAGGAGCGCCGCTGCAAGCTGAGCGCCTGCCTCGGTGTCGCTATCTTTCCCGGCAACGGTGAGACGGCCGGCGAGTTGATTCGCAACGCCGATGTCGCCAAGAACCGGGCCAAGCTCGCCGGGCAGGGCCAGGTGATCTATTTCAATCAGGAGCTCCACGACGAGCTGCTGCATCAGCATCGCCTGTCCGACCGGCTGGAGCGGGCCGTGGAGGCGGGAGAGCTCGTCTTGCACTACCAGCCTCAGGTGTCGGCCATCAGCGGCCGGGTCGAGAACCTCGAGGCCCTGCTGCGCTGGATCCCGGCAGAGGGACCGCCGGTCTCGCCGGCCGAGTTCATCCCGCTTGCCGAGCGTTCGGAGCTGATACACCGAATCGGTGACTGGGTGCTGGAAGAGTCGTGTCGTCAACGGGCGGAGTGGCGGGCCGCCGGCCTTGCGCTCGAGCGTATCGATATCAACTTTTCCGGACGCCAGATCAAGCGACCCGGCATCTTCGAGCACTTCGAGGCGTGCGTGGAGCGCCACGGCCTGGGGCCACGGGACATCGGCATCGAGCTCACCGAAAACGTCCTGATCGAGGCCGACGACGACATCCTGGCGGGGCTGCGCCGACTCCACCATCGCGGCTTTCGTATCGCCATCGATGATTTCGGCACCGGTTACTCGTCGCTGAGCTACCTCAAGCACTTTCCCGTCACGGCCCTGAAGATAGACCGCACCTTCGTGCGTGATGCGCCGAACCAGCCCGAGGACCGGGCGATCATGGAGGCCACCGTCTTCATCGGCCACCGGCTGGGGCTCGAGGTGGTGGCCGAAGGCGTGGAGAACCGCGAACAGCTCGAGCTGGTCCGCGAGATGCGCTGCGACCTGATCCAGGGCTTCTACTTCTTCCGCCCCATGGCAGCGCCGAACATCGAGCGCCTGCTGGCCGGCATGGTGGCAGGCAGCGGCAGCAGTGAGCTGTCCAGCTGAGGGTCTTTACGTCTGGGCGTCGCCCTATTGCCTGGAACGTTTGAGTCGCCCTTTCGCGTAGCGCTTTTGCGTACAATATGGGGTCTTCTTCCGGCTCAGGATCTTCAGTGACGCAACCCCGTTCCTCCGACGCCCTTGGCGTGACCCTGTGGCGCCAGACCTGGCCCATGGCCATCGGCGTGCTGGCGCTGCTCGGCTTCCAACTGGTGGACAGCGCCTTCATCGCCCGCCTGGGCACCGCACCGCTGGCCGCCCAGTCGTTCACCTTTCCGCTCTCCTTCCTGATCATCGGCCTCCAGGTGGGGCTCGGCATCGCCATCGCCGCGCTGATCTCTCGGGCCCTGGGGGCCGGCCAGGAAGCTCGGGCCCGGCGGCTGGGCAGTTTGGTGCTGCTGATCGGCACCGCCACCATCGCGGTGCTGGCGCTGCTGCTGTGGGCGATCCAGACGCCGGTGTTCGCCGCCCTCGGGGCCGATGCGGCCACTCGCGGGCTGATCCGTGGCTACTGGGCGCCGCAGCTGCTGGCCGCCTGGCTGGGGGCTGGGCTCTACTTCGGCTACAGCCTGTTTCGCGCCCACGGCAATACCCGCCTGCCGGGCACCCTGATGGTGGTCACCAGCCTGGTCAACCTGGTACTGGACCCGCTGCTGATCTTCGGCATCGGCCCCTGGCAGGGGCTGGGGCTGCCAGGGGCGGCCTGGGCCACGGTGGCCGCCTTTGGCGTGGGACTGGCGGTGCTGGGCAAGAGCCTCCGCCGCACCAACTGGCTGAGCCGTGAGGAGCTGGGCCAGGAGGTGCGCGAATCGGCGCGACCCTTCGCCGGCATCGCCGGGCCGGCCATGATCGGCCAGCTGATGCCGCCGCTGGCCGCGATGCTGGCAATCACGGCGGTGGCGGGGCTCGGCGAGGGCGCAGTGGCGGCTTGGGGCCTGGCCAGCCGCCTGGAGACGCTCTCGCTGATGGTGGTGCTGGCCATGACCATGTCGCTGCCCCCCTGGCTAGGACGCTGCTACGGCGCCGGCGACTGGGCCCAGGTGCACCGCCTGCTGCGCCTGGCGCTCAGAGTCATCATGGTGTGGCAGCTGGGGCTTGGCCTGGTCATGGCCCTGGGGGCCCCCTGGGTGGCGCTGGCGCTTTCCGGCAACCCCGAGGTGCGCGATGACCTGGCGATGCTGATCCGCTTCTTGCTGCCCAGCTATGCGGCGCTGGGGGTGTGCATGGTCGTGGTCTCGGCGGGCAACGCCCTGGGCTGGCCGCTGCGCGCCATGCTGATGTCCGCCGCCCGGCTGTTTATCTTCTACCTGCCCTGCCTGTGGCTGGGCGCCTATCTGGGTGGCCTGGCGGGGCTCGCCGCCGGCGCCGCGGTGGGCAACTTGCTGGCCGGGCTGGCCGCCTGGCAAGTGCTGCGGCGCATCCTGGCCAGCCCCCGGCGGCGCGGTGCCGAAAGCAGCGTTCAGGCGTGATGCAGCTCGCGCCCGCCGTCGGAGAAGGTGGGCGGCGTGTTGGCGCTGACGATCACGCACTCCTGCTCGCCTACGTTGCGAAAGCGGTGGGGCAGGCGGGAATCGAAGTAGTAGGCGTCGCCGGCCCCTAGCACGGCGACCTCGCCGCTCACCGTGATCTCGATCTCGCCGGCCACCACCACCCCGCCTTCCTCCCCGTCATGCTCGAGCATCTCCTCGCCGGTGTCCGCTCCCGGGGGGTAGCGCTCGTGGATGATCGACATGCTGCGCTCCGCCTGGCGCGCTGCCACCAGCCGGAAGGAGAGGCGCCCGTCGCCGATCTCGGTGAGCTCCTCGGCGCGGTAGAAGGCCCGCGGCGAGCTCGGCTCGTCGCCGGCGAAGAAGGTGCTGATCGATACCGGCAGGGCATCGAGGATCTTCTTCAGCGAGCTCACCGAGGGACTGACGCTGTTCTGTTCGATCAGCGAAACGGTGCTGTTGGTCACGCCGGCGCGGCGGGCCAGCTCCCGCTGGGAGAGGCCGCGGGCGAGGCGCAGCTGGCGTAGCCGTCCGCCGACGTTGAATCCAGCATCCGGGGGGGATTCGCTCAAGGGAGTGGCTCCTGTCAAGAAAACGGCTGTCAAGAAAACTGCACATAGGATACCGGCTCCCGCCGTTGCGAGTAAGGCCGGCTTGACCCGTGTCACGACAAGGACTTGCGCGGCGGTGCAGCGTGGCACCCCGCAGCCGGCTCAGGCATCATGGAGGGCAGACCACAGGAGGGGCCAAGATGACGCAACACGAACTCACCGGCCTGATCCTGGCCGGCGGCCAGGGCCGCCGCATGGGCGGCGTGGACAAGGGGCTGGTGGCTTTCCACGGCCGCCCCCTGGTGGCCCATGTAGGCGAGCGGCTGGCCGGGCGGGTCGCCGAGGTGCTGATCAATGCCAACCGCAGCCAGGCGCAGTACGCCGCCCTGGCGGATCGCGTCATCGAGGACGCCGAGGGGGGCTTCCAGGGCCCGTTGATGGGCATCTACAGCGGCCTGCGCGCCGCCGCGACGCCATGGCTGGTGGTGGTGCCCTGTGACACCCCGGCGCTGCCCGACGACCTGGTGGCACGCCTGGCGGCGGGCCTGGGCGATGCCGATATTGCCGTGGCCTGTGACGGCGAGCGCCTGCATCCGGTGGTGGCGCTGATCCGCACTGCCCTGGCCGATGACCTCGCTATAGCGTTGGCGGGCGGCGAGCGCAAGATCGACCGTTGGTACGCTCGCCACGCCTGGCGCCGGGTCGACTTCTCCGATTGCCCGGCGGCCTTTGCCAACCTCAATACCGACGACGAGAGACAGCGCCTGGAAGCGGTGCTGAGCCCTGAACCATGATCTCTGAAACATGAGCCCCGACCCATGAGCTCGACCCAGCACCCCCGACCGTGTGATGAGAGCGCCCCGACGCCGCTGCCGCTGGAGGCAGCGCTGCCGCTGCTCGGCATCGCCGCCTGGAGCGGCACCGGCAAGACCACGCTGCTCGAGGCGCTGCTCCCGCGCCTGGCCGAGCGTGGCCTGCGCGTGGCGGTGATCAAGCACGCCCACCACACCTTCGACGTCGACCAGCCCGGCAAGGACAGCCATCGCCTGCGTCAGGCCGGCGCCGCTCCCATGCTGGTAGCCTCCCGGACGCGGATGGCGATGATGATGGAGACGCCCGACCAGCAGGAGCCCGACCTGGCCGAACTGGTGGCGCTGGTGGCCACCCAGCGCCCCGACCTGGTGCTGGTGGAGGGCTTCAAGGCCTGGCCCCTGCCCAAGCTCGAATTGCACCGCCCGGCCCTGGGCAAGCCGCTGCGGGTAGCCCAGGACTCCTGGGTGAAGGCGGTGGCCTCGGACGAACCGCTGGTGCTGCCTGACGGCGTCGAGGCGCTGGACCTCAACGACCTCGCGGCGCTGGCCGACTGGATTGCCGCCTGGCCGGCGCGCTGGCCCCGGGAACGCCAGCCGCGCGTCCCGCGCCCGTCCAATGAGCGGGTGTCCTCGCCATGACCCTCTCTTGCTTCGAGCTGGGCGAGCGCATGCTGGCCGTGGAGGAAGCCCGGGCGGCGGTGCTCGCCCTGGTCGCGGGCGCGCTGCCCGCCGAGGCCGAGCCTCTGGCCATGGCCCACGGCCGGGTGCTGGCCCAGGACGCCGTCTCGCCCATTGATGTGCCCCAACGCACCAATGCCGCCATGGACGGTATCGCCGTGGCCTGGCCCGCAGGGCTCGGGCAAGAGAACACCGCTTCGGCGCGCTTCCGTCGGGTCGCGGAGATCCACGCCGGCCACGCGCCCACCTACGAGTTGGCCCCCGGCCAGTGTGCCGGCATCACCACCGGCGCGCCCCTGCCCCCTGGTGCCGATACCGTGATCATGCGCGAGCAGCTGGCGGTAGAAGAGGGCGCCGACGGCGCTCGCTGGGCCATCGTCGATTCCCCCGAGCGGGTCCGGTGCGGCCAGAACGTGCGCCGAGCCGGCGAGGATATCGCCCGTGGCGCTGTGGCGCTTGCCGCCGGCACCCGAATCGGAGCCGCCGAGCTGGGCCTGCTGGCCTCCCTGGGCCGCGCCGAGGTGATGGTCCACCGCCGCCCCCGGGTGGCGCTCTTCTCCACCGGCGACGAGGTCACCGCACCGGGCGAGACGCTGCCCGAGGCGGGCATCTATGATGCCAACCGCTACAGCCTGATGGCGCTGGCCGCCGAGCACGGCGCCGAGGTGCTCGACCTGGGCATCCTGCCCGATTCGCGCGAGGCCATCGCCGCGGCCCTGGCCCGGGCCGCGTCCGAGGCGGATCTCGTGATCACCAGCGGTGGGGTCTCGGTGGGCGACGCCGACCACACCCGGGCGGCCCTGGCGGCGCGGGGCGAGCTCGGCTTCTGGAAGATCGCCATCCGCCCCGGCCGCCCGCTGGCCTGCGGGCGGCTCGGCCTCCGAGGGGTCCCCTTCCTGGGCCTGCCCGGCAACCCGGTGGCGGCCATGGTCACCTTCCTGCAGGTCGTCGCCCCGCTGCTGGCGAAGCTGCAGGGCAGGGCGGTGGTGGAGCCGCCGCGTCTCACGGCCATCGCCGAGCAGGCGCTGAAGAGCCGCGTCGGGCGCGTCGACCTGCTGCGTGGCGTCTATCACAGCGATGCCGACGGGCGGCTGCGGGTCGCCGTCACCGGCGCCCAGGGCTCCGGCATCCTCTCCTCCATGGTCCAGGCCAACTGCCTGATCGAGATCGCCGCCGAGCGTGCGGCCGTGACCGCCGGCGAGGCGGTGACCCTACAACCCCTGTTCCGTTATCCGTGAGGCACTGACCATGTCACTGACCCATCTCAACGCCCGCGGCGAAGCCCATATGGTGGACGTCGCCGACAAGCCGGAGAGCCGCCGGGAGGCCAGCGCCTCCGGGCACATCACCATGCGACCCGAGACCCTGGCGCTGCTCGCCGAGGGCGGCCTGCCCAAGGGCGACGTGCTGGCCACCGCGCGCATCGCTGGCATCCAGGCCGCCAAGCGCACCCATGAGCTGATCCCGCTCTGCCACGCCCTGGCGCTGTCGAAGGTGGCCATCGACTTCACCCTCAACGAGGCACAGAGCTGCGTGGAGGTCACCGCCACCTGTCGGCTTAACGGCCGAACCGGGGTGGAGATGGAGGCGCTCACCGCCGTCTCGGTGGCCTGCCTGACCCTTTACGACATGTGCAAGGCGGTGGACAAGGACATGGTGATCAACGCGATCCGGCTGGAGGCCAAGACCGGCGGCAAGTCCGGCGACTATCGCCGCGGCGAGGTCGTCGGTGAGGGCATCGGCCAGGCCGCCGGTGAGACCGTGGTCACCGGCGCCGAGGGACCCATCGTCACGGGCCAGTACCACGGTGGCCGGGTGGCCCTGGGCAGTCGCTGCGACATCGCCTCGCCCTGCATCCGCGTCAAGTGTCTGGCGGAGCTGCGCGAACGGCTCGGCGTGGGCGAGCTCTCCGTGCCCCTTGCCGACCTGGCACGGCCCGACGTCGGCGGCCTCAAGGCGGCCCTCAAGGGCCTGGATTCGCGCTTCGCGGCCCTCGATGAGGGGCGCGTGCTGGTGGCGGTGAACCAGGTGATGGCCAGCGACGTCACCCCGATCACCGATGAGGACGAGGTGGCCTTCTTTCCCCCCGTCACCGGAGGTTGAGACCATGACCGATGACGCCCTTGTTCGCGTGCAGGAAGCGCCCTTCGATGCGGGCGACGAGCAGCGCGCGCTGCTGGCCGGTCGCACCGATATCGGCGCCGTGGTCTGCTTCACCGGCCTGGTGCGCGACTTCAACGAACGTCCGGAGCTCACCGCCCTGACCCTGGAGCACTACCCCGGCATGACCGAGTCGGCGCTCGCGGCCATCGTCGCCGAGGCCCGGGGTCGCTGGGCCCTGGACGGCGTGCGCGTGATCCACCGCATTGGACGCCTGGCCCCCGGAGACCCTATCGTGTTGGTGGCGGTGGCCAGTGCCCATCGACGAGCGGCCTTCGAGGCCTGCGATTTCATCATGGACTACCTCAAGACCCGCGCCCCCTTCTGGAAGAAGGAGCACGCCAGCGAAGGTGACTACTGGGTCGCCGAGCGCCACTCCGACCACGAGGATGCGAGCCGCTGGAAGGCCTGATTCGCGCCACAAGCACGAGGAATGACAATGACAACGCTGCCCCAGGAATTGATCGACGACTTCGGCAGGCGCGTGCGCTATGTGCGTATCTCGGTGACCGACCGCTGCGATTTCCGCTGCGTCTACTGCATGAGCGAGGAGATGACCTTCCTGCCTCGCGCCCAGGTGCTGACCCTGGAAGAGCTCGCCCTGGTGGCCCGCGCCTTCGTCGAACTGGGGGTCGAGAAGGTGCGCCTCACCGGCGGTGAGCCCCTGGTTCGGCGCGATATCGACCAGTTGGTGGAGCAGATCGGCGCGCTGCCGGGCCTGCGTGACTTCGCCATGACCACCAACGGCGCGACCCTGCCGAAGGTCGCCAGGCGGCTGCGCGAGGCGGGCCTGACGCGGCTCAATATCAGCCTGGATTCCCTCGACCCCGAGCGCTTTCGCCAGCTGACCCGCACCGGCGATCTCGCCCGAGTCATCGATGGCATTCGTGCCGCCCGGGAGGCCGGCTTCGAGCGCACCAAGCTCAACGCGGTCATCCTCAAGGGGCGTAACGATGACGAGGTGATCGATCTCGTCGAGTTCGCCCGCCTTGAGGGGCTCGATATCAGCTTCATCGAGGAGATGCCCCTGGGCGATGTCTCCGACCATCGTCGCGATGAGACCTACTGCTCCAGCGACGAGGTTCAGGCGCTGATCGAGACACGCTACCCGCTGAACCCCACCACCGAGAGTACCCTCGGCCCCTCACGCTATTTCCGCATGGCCGACAGCGATATCAGGGTGGGTTTCATCTCACCCCACAGCCACAATTTCTGTTCTACCTGCAATCGGGTTCGTGTCACCGTGGAGGGGCGGTTGCTGCTCTGTCTCGGTAACGAGCACTCGGTGGATCTGCGCCGCGTACTGCGTGCCCACCCGGGGGATATCGACGCCCTCAAGCGGGCCATCGTGGCGGCCATGCCCCTCAAGCCCGAGCGCCACCACTTCACCACCGACGGCGAGGTCCAGGTGGTGCGCTTCATGAACATGACCGGCGGCTGAGCCAGCTTCCCCGACCACGTCTCCCGGTCATTTTCCCTGACCTATCGCCGGCCATGGCGGACATTTATGGCCGGCCTTTCTTTCCCTGAATCGTGCGGCTTTTCTTGCCAAGCCGACCATGATGCATATACTTTTCCCTTACACACACGCTAAGCCCGTCTCATTATTCCGGTTCAGGAGGGGATCCATGTCCAGCGAATCCTTGGAGCGTATCGCTCGCAACAAGAACGTCGCCCGCGCCGCCGCTCGTCAGCTCAGCATGGAGCAGCTGCACAAGCTCTCCGAGGTGATCGAGGAAGTGATCGAGCAGAAGAAGGATGAAGAGCGTCAGCGCCAGGATGAGGAAGTGCAGAAGGAGCGCAAGCGCTCCGAGATCCTCGATGCCATCAGCGAGGCGGGTCTCTCCGTCGATGACCTGGTGCTCGACCCGCCGCGTCGCAAGCGCGGCCGTCCGCCGAAGAACGCCACCAAGGCTTGAGCCATTCCCTTGGCAACGAGGCTGTTTCTACTGGTGGGAGCTCAGCCTTGCTGAGCGAATGGAGGCCGAAGGCCTCCTTGAAATCGTCACTCAGCCCAGAAAAAAGCCGCTCGATGAGCGGCTTTCTTGTTCTCTTTCGGCATCTCTGCGCCTGCCCTGTTCCTGCTGCAATGGCGCTTACCCCAGTTCGGACGTCGAGGGCGCCTCCACGGCCAGGATCTGCAGGTGGATCTCCGGAAGTCGGCGCAGGTGATCGGCGAACCAGCCCACGAGCCTCGGCTGCAGCGCCAGGCGCAGCTCGGCCAGCGTATCCCCCACCAGTGACTCCAGGGTGCCGTCCAGCCAGTCGGTGAAGGCCTCCTCGTCGATGGGGCTGGCCTGGCTCGCGTCCAGCATCAGTCGGCCGATGCGCGTCCAGCCGCCCTCGCCGGTGGCGGTGACCGACACCGCCAGGTAGAGGCTACCGTGGCGCGGGCCCGGGCTGTCACCGGCCAGGCCAGGCAGCGGCGCCACGGCGTTCTGGCTGATGATGCAGGGCGGCTGGGGATGGCGGGCCACCCGCGTCAGCCCCTCGGCGTCCAGGCGGATCATGTCGCCGTTCAAGGGCGATAGCGGCGCCTGGATGCCCAGCGACTCGGCCAGCTCCCGGTGGGCCTGCTGGTGGCGCGGCTCGCCGTGCACCGGCAGCAGGTGGCGGGGCTTCACCCAGCCATAGAAGGTGTGCAGCTCCTCCTGAGCGGGGTGGCCGGAGGCGTGCAGCTCCGGATGGCTGAACTCGTCGAGCAGGGTCGCGCCTAGCCGCTTCAGGCCGCTCTTGAGCCGCTCGATCATCAGCTCGTTACCAGGGATCGCCTTGGCCGAGAAGATCACGCTGTCCCCTGCGCCCAGCTCCATGGCGTGGTGGCGCCCGCGGGCCAGACGACTCAGCGCCGCCCTGGGTTCGCCCTGGCTGCCGGTGGCGATCACCAGCACCTCGTTGGGGGGCAGGTAGCCCAGGTCCGAGGTGGGGACCAGGGGCGGGAAGTCGTCCAGGTAACCAAGGCCCCTGGCCACCGCCACCATGCGCTCCATGGAGCGCCCCATCAGGCTCACCCGGCGGCCGCTGCGTCGGGCCGCGCGGCCGATGGCCAGCACCCGCGCCAGGTTGCTGGCGAAGCAGGAGACGATCACGCGCCCCTCGCAGCGGGCGATGGTGTGCTCGAGCGCCCGGGCCACCTCGCCCTCGCTGCGCGAGTGGCCCGGCATGGGGGCATTGGTGGAGTCGCCGATCACGAGATCCACTGGCGCGATGGCGCGGAAGGTGGACGCGGAGATGGGCTTGCCGATCAGCGGCTCGGGGTCGAGCTTCCAGTCGCCGGTGTGCAGCACGCGGTGTTCGCCCGCGGCTAGCAGCAGGGCACAGCTCTCGGGAATCGAGTGGGTCAGCGGGAGGTAGCGCAGGGTGAAGGGGCCGGTCTCCAGTGCCTCGCCGGGCTCGATGACCCTGATGGCATCGGTGGCGAGGCCCCGCTCGATGAACTTGGCGCGCAACAGGCCGGCGGCCAGCGGGGTGGCCCAGATGGGGCAGCCCCACGTGGGCCACAGCCAGGCGGCGGCGCCGATATGGTCCTCGTGGCCGTGGGTGATGATCAGCCCCCGAGGGCGGATCCCCAGGGTGGTCAGGGTGTCCAGGTTGGGCACCTGAAGCGGGCTGTCGGGGAGGTCCTGGCGGATCATCATCCCGCAGTCCACCGCGACCCACTCCTCCTCGTGGTCTCTCTCACCATACCCATAGAGGCTCAGGTTCATGCCGATCTCGCCGCAGCCGCCCAGCGGCAGGAAGTGCAGGGGAGGGCGGCGGCGAGGGCGAATCTGGACTCTGTGCTGGGGCATCGGGGGCAGTGGGCTCGGAAAATGTGCCTTCACTATACGGGAAGGCCCCGGGCAGCCACAACGCGCGCCGCTTCGCGGGTGCCGGAACCCCCTGTTTTCGTTAAACTGTCGGCCTTTACTCCTAGCCCAAGCCAGAGGCACGCCATGTCACACTACTACCGCCTGGTGGTTTCCTGCCCCGATTGCGTCGGCATCGTCTCCCGGGTGTCCGGATTCATCGCCGGCCACGGCGGCTCCATCACCGAGGCGAGCCAGCACTCCGATCTGGAGACAGGGCGCTTCTTCATGCGCTACGAGATCCTGGCCGACTCCATCGGCATGCCCCCCGAGGCGCTGCGCGAGGCCTTCGCGCCCATCGCCGAGGCGTTCGACATGACCTGGGCACTCTCTGACACCCGCAACCGCCCCCGGGTGGTGCTGATGGTCTCCAAGGAGTCCCACTGCCTGGTGGACCTGCTCTACCGCTGGACCGCCGGCGAGCTCGACTGCGACATCGCCGCGGTCATCTCCAACCACGAGACCATGCGCGGCCTGGTGGAGTGGCACGGCATCGCCTACCACCACGTGCCGGTGCGCCCCGATGACAAGCAGGCCGCCTTCGGCGAGGTCGTGCGTCTGGTGGATGAGGTTCGGGCCGACTGCGTGGTGCTGGCGCGCTACATGCAGATCCTGCCGCCGTCGATCTGTGAACGCTACGCCGGGCGGGTGATCAATATTCACCACAGCTTCCTGCCTTCGTTCGCCGGTGCCAAGCCCTATCACCAGGCCTACGAGCGTGGCGTGAAGCTTATCGGTGCCACCTGCCACTACGTCACCGAAGAGCTCGACGCTGGCCCGATCATCGAGCAGGACATCCACCGCGTCAGCCACTGCCACACCCCCGGCGACCTGGTGCGCTTCGGCCGCGACGTGGAGAAGGCGGTGCTGGCTAGGGGGCTGCGCTGGCATCTGGAGGATCGCGTGCTGATCCACGGCAACAAGACGGTGGTCTTCGCCTGACCGGGCGAGTCGACGAGAGGCGCCCCATGTCCTTTTCCCAAGCGGTGCTCGCCCCCTGGCTGCTGATGCTGTGTGGCCTGCTATCGCTTGCGCTCTATGGCATGGCGCTGGCCCAGCGGCCCTGGCGGGCGCTGCTCGATGACACCGCGCTGCAGCATCGCTGGCTCGCCGCCACCGTGGCGGTGCTGCTGATGTGGCAGCTGCGCGCCCAGGCGGTCGACTGGCTCTCCCTGCACCTGATGTTCACCGCATTGCTCACCCTGGTCTTCAAGGCCCCGCTGGCGCTCGCCTCGATCCTGATCGTCAATCTCGCAGCGGTGGTCACCGGCCGGGTCGACTGGCCGCTGCTGGGCGTCAACCTGCTGGTTACCGGGGTGATGCCGGCGCTGGTCACGGTGCTGGTCTGGCGCCTGGTGGATCGCCGCCTGCCGGACAACCTGATGGTCTTCCTGTTTCTGTGCGGCTTCTTCGGCGCCGCGCTTTCCACGCTGGCCGCAGGTCTCACAGCAGTAGGGCTGATGGCGCTCGGCGCCAGCGACGCCCACGCCCTCTACCAGGCCATGGAGTATGCCCGCTTCCTGCCGCTGCTGATGCCCTCGGAGGCCTTCATCACTGGCATGCTCATGGCCATCCTGCTGGTCTACCACCCCGGCTGGGTCGCCACCTTCAACGACCACCGCTATATCGATACGAAATAGAGCCAAGGGCCAAGGGCCAAGGACCAAGGGCCACGTTAGAGGAGCGGCAGGCCCAGCTGGCGGCGCCGTGCCGCCGGCAGCAGCCGGGCGCCGACGCCGAGCAAGCGCACCGGGCGCCGGGCGCGCTCCCAGGCCTGCTCCAGCAGGCGGGCGAAGCTCTCGGGGGAGGGCGCCAGGCCGCGGCTCTCCAGGGTGGTCAGGCTGAAGTCGTCGAAGCGCACCTTCACCACCAGGCCGGCCAGGGGCGGGTGGCCGTGGCGGGCCAGGCGTTCCTCCAGCCGCTGGCAGAGCGGGGCCAGGGCCTCGCGGCAGCTGGCCAGATCCGGCAGGTCATGGGCGAAGGTGGTCTCCACGCTGACCGACTTGCGCTCCCGCTCCAGGCGCACCGGGCGCTCATCGATGCCCCGGGCCAACTCAAACAGCCGCTTGCCGAACTTGCCGAAGGCCTCCAGCAGGCGCTCCAGGGGCACCTCGCGCAGCGCCGAGCAGGTGGTGATGCCCATGGCGTCCAGGCGCGCCCCGGTGGCGGGGCCCACGCCGTGGAGCTTCTTCACCGGCAGCGTACGCAGGAAGGCCTCCATGCGCTCCGGGGTGATGACGGTCAGGCCGTCGGGTTTCTCCCAGTCGCTGGCGATCTTGGCCAGGAACTTGTTGGGCGCCACCCCCACGGAGAGGGTGATGCCGGTGCGCGCCAGGCACTCCTGCTTCAGCCAGCGGGCCATCCAGGTGGCGCTGCCGGAGAAGCGCTCCACCTCGCCGACATCGAGGAAGGCCTCGTCCAGGGAGAGGGGCTCCACCAGCGGGGTGAGCTCATGGAAGATCGCCTGGATCTGGCGCGACACCTCGCGGTACTTATCGAAGCTGCCGGGCAGCAGGGTGAGGTGGGGGCAGAGGCGCAGCGCCCGGGCGGTGGGCATCGCCGAATGGATGCCGAAGGCCCGGGCGGGATAGTTGCAGGTAGCGATCACCCCGCGCCGCTCGGGGCTGCCGCCGATGGCCAGCGGCACCTCGGCAAGCGCCGGGTCATCGCGCATCTCCACCGCGGCGAAGAAGCAGTCGCAGTCGGCGTGGAGGATCTTTCTCACCGCGGCTGTCTCATCCATCGGCAGCGCGCCTTTTCAGCGCCTAGCCCAGCGCCTGGCCGCTGCCGCCGCGGATCACCCCCACGCCGATGCCCTCGATCTCCAGCGCCTGATGGCGCAGGTCCACCTCGATGGGGGCGAACTCCGGGTTCTCCGCGCTCAGGGTCACCACGTGGCCGCTGCGCTGGAAGCGCTTCACCGTCACCTCGTCCTCCAGGCGGGCCACCACGATCTGGCCGTCGCGCACCCGTTCGGTGCGGTGCACGGCGAGCAAGTCGCCTTCCAGGATGCCGACATCCTTCATGGAGAGGCCGCGCACCCGGAGCAGGTAGTCGGCTCGGGGGGTGAAGTACTCCGGGGGCAGCGGACAATAGCGGTCGATATGCTCGGCGGCAAGGATCGGGCTGCCCGCGGCCACCTCGCCGATGATCGGCAGCCCCTGGAGCGGGGCCTCGCCCTCGGCGGGGGCCTCCTGCTCCTGGGCGGGCAGGCGGATGCCGCGGGAAGTGCCGGCGATCATGCGGATGGCACCCTTCTTCTCGAGGGCGCGCAGGTGCTCCTCGGCGGCGTTGGGCGAGCGGAAGCCCAGGGCCCGGGCAATCTCGGCCCGGGTGGGCGGATAGCCAAGCTCCTGAATGGTCTTGACGATGAAGTCATAGACGTTTTGCTGGCGCTGGGTGAGGGGGCGTGTCATGCGACCTCCGGGGCGGAAAGCGGCGACTGGATGGTTACGTTAGTGATCAAGTATACAGCATGATGTTCCATCCAGTAATACGGGATGCCATGGCTCGCTCCAGAAAGAACAGCCTAGGGGGTAACGGGATAGCACCGTTTAAAACACACTCCCTACACGGCCATTGAGCAAGAGTACGTGGCTGGTTTACAATTCGGACACGTTTGAAACAGCTGTTTATTACCGCGACTCTTATCGGGACTCACGTCAGGACTTACCAGATGGCCCAGACCGACACCGTCACCCGCATCCTCGATACGGCCGAGGTGCTGTTCGCCGAACGCGGCTTCGCCGAGACCTCGCTGCGCACCATCACCAGCAAGGCCAGGGTCAACCTGGCCGCGGTGAACTACCACTTCGGCTCCAAGAAGTCGCTGATCCAGGCGGTGTTCGCCCGCTACCTCGACCCCTTCACCGAGCGCTTCCACCGCGCCCTGGACGAGCTCCAGGCGGACTACGGCGACGAGGTGATCCCCCTGGAGGCGCTGCTCGAGACCATGGCGCGAAGCGTGCTGGAGGTGCCGGCGGAGCGCAACAGCCTCAAGGTCTTCATGCGCCTGCTAGGGCTCGCCTACAGCCAGGCCCAGGGCCATCTACGCCGGTATATCCAGGAGGAATACGGCAGCGTCTTCACCCGCTTCACCGACCTGGTGCGCCAGGCCACCCCCGAGCTGCCCGACGCCGAACGCTTCTGGCGCCTGCACTTCATGCTCGGCACCGTGATCTTCACCCTCTCCGGCCTTGACGCCCTGCGCGATATCGCCGAAAAGGACTATGGAGAGCATGTCACCGTGCGCGACCTGATTCGCCGCCTGCGCCCGGTGGTGGTCTCGGCCATGCAGGCCCCGCTGCCGACTCCCGTTGCGCAGGCAGTCCATGCCTGAGCGGCTGTCACTCCCGCCGGTGATGCCCTAGTATCTCACTCCTTTCATGCCAAGGAATCGACCATGCCTCCGACCCTCGGTCCGGTGATGCTTGACCTGGAAGGCATCGCCCTCACCCCTGAGGAGCGCCAATTGCTGGCGCGGCCCGAGGTGGGCGGAGTGATCCTCTTCACCCGCAACACCGAATCGGCCGAGCAGGTCCGCGAGCTGAGCCACGCAATCCGCTCGGTGCGCCCTGAGCTGCTGCTGGCCATTGACCAGGAGGGCGGCCGGGTGCAGCGCCTGCGCCAGGGCGTCACCCGGCTGCCGGCCATGGCGCGGCTGGCGGCTGGGCTCGCCACCCAGCCCGAGGTCACCCGGCGGCTCTGCCAGGACGCCGGCTGGCTACTGGGCATGGAGATGGCCGCCTGCGGCCTCGATCTCAGCTTCGCGCCGGTGCTCGACGTCGATGACGGCACCTCCAGCGTGATCGGCGATCGCAGCCTCTCCGCCGACCCCGAGATCGTCGCCGCGCTCGGCGGCGCCTTCATCGACGGCCTCCACGAAGCCGGCATGGTCGCCGTGGGCAAGCACTTCCCCGGCCACGGCGGCGTGGCGGCGGACTCGCACCTGGAGCTGCCGGTGGACCCGCGCCCCCTCGACGCCCTGCGAGCGCGCGACCTGGTGCCTTTTGCTCGTCTCGCCGGACGCCTGAACGGCATCATGCCCGCCCACGTGGTCTACTCCGACTTCGACCCGCGCCCCGCCGGCTTCTCGCCCGCCTGGCTCGGCCTGTTGCGCCAGAGCCTCGGCTTCAAGGGGGTGATCTTCTCCGACGACCTGAGCATGGCCGGCGCCGCCAGTGCCGGCCGCCCCGGCGAGCGGGCCCTGGCGGCACTGAATGCCGGCTGCGACATGCTGCTGGTCTGCAACGACCGCGCCGCCGCCCTGGAAGTTATTGATGCCTGCCGCGAGCGACCCGGTGCAAGCCGCCTGACCCGGCTGCGCTATGGCCGCGCCCGCCCGGAGCTCGCGAGCCTCCCCGCGCTCTCTCGCTGGCGCCGCGTACACGCCCATCTCGAGGCCCTGGCCTGACCCCCCTTTCTTTCGACCGCGAGCCTATGTAATGCCCAAACTCGATGCCGATTTCCACCAGTCCCTCGCCGACATGCGTGAGGTGATGGACAACGCCGACTGCCTGATCACCCACGAAGCCGTGGAGCGCGCCCTGGACCGCATGGCCGCCGAGATCACCCGCGACCTCGGCGATAAGCTGCCGGTCTTCTACTGCGTGATGAATGGCGGCCTGATCACCACCGGGCACCTGCTGCCGCGCCTCGGCTTCCCGCTGGAGGTGGACTACCTGCACGCCACCCGCTACCGCGGCGCCACCCGCGGTGGCGAGCTGTTCTGGCGCGTCTCCCCGGAGGTGCCCATGGCCGGCCGCCACGTGGTGATCGTCGACGACATCCTCGATGAGGGCGCGACCTTGGCCGCCATTCTTGCCTACTGCCGCGAGGCCTGCGCCGCCAGCATCTCTACTGCGGTGCTGGTGGACAAGCAGCACGACCGCAAGGCGGTACCCGACCTCAAGGCCGACTACTGCAGCCTGGAGGTCGCCGACCGCTATGTGTTCGGCTTCGGCATGGACTACAAGGGCTACTGGCGCAACGCCCCGGGTATCTTTGCGCCGAAGGGGATGTAGTGGTTTACAGCAAAAAGAACTGCCCATACACCGCCATCAACGGCTCGCCGGCGAGCAGCGCCACCCAGCCGGCCAGCGCCAGGTAGGGCCCGAAGGGCATGGGGGCGCCGCGCAGCCGCGGCACCGCCAGCTGCACCAGGATGCCGACGATGGCGCCGATTCCCGCGGAGAGGGTCAGCAGCAACGGCAAAGTCTGCCAGCCCATCCAGGCGCCCAGTGCGGCCAGCAGCTTGAAGTCGCCGTAGCCCATGCCCTCCTTGCCGGTGATCAGCTTGAACGCCCAGTAGAAGCTCCACAGCACCAGATACCCCGCCATGGCGCCGATCACCGCGCTGGGCAACAGCAGCGGCTGGAACAGCAACTGGTAGAGCAGCCCCGCCCACAGCAGCGGCAGGGTGAGCAGATCCGGCAACAGCTGGGTACGCAGGTCGATCACCGCCATGGCCAGCAGCGACAGGCAGGCTCCCAGCACGAAGAGCCCCTGCCAGCTCGGCCCGAACAGCGCCACCACGGCGAGCGTCAACGCCCCGCCGGCCAGCTCCACCAGCGGGTACTGCGGGCTGATCGTGGCGTCGCAGTGGGCGCAGCGCCCGCGGCGCTTGAGCCAACCGACCACCGGCAGGTTGTCGTGCCAGGCGATGGGTGTCTCGCAGCTCGGGCACATGGAGCGCGGGGTGGCCAGGTTGAAGCGGGCGGGCTCCTCGGGGGCCAGCTCCAGCGCCTCGCGCGCTTCGGCACGCCAGCCCAGCATCAGCATCACCGGCAGGCGCACGATCACCACGTTGAGGAAGCTGCCCAGGCACAGGCCGATGAAGGCGGCCAGAGGCCACAGCAGGGAAGAGGGTACGTCAAGCACAGCAAAGTCCTTAGGGATCAAGGGATCAAGGGAACAAGGAGTCAAGGGGTGCCTTGCTCCTTGACCCCTCGAACCTTGTTTCTAGATGACAGAACCTAGCTCGAAAATCGGCAGGTACATGGAGATCACAAGGCCACCCACCAGCACGCCGAGCACCACGATGATGAAGGGCTCAAGCAGGGAGGTGAGCGTATCGACCATGTTGTCGACTTCCTCCTCGTAGTAGTCCGCCACCCGGTTGAGCATGGCGTCCAGCGAGCCCGCCTCCTCACCGATGCCGACCATCTGGATGGCCAGTGGCGGGAACTGCTCGGTCATGCGCATGGCGAAGGCGAGCTGCTGGCCAGTGGAGACGTCCTCGCGGACCTGCTCGACCGACCGCTCGTAGACCTTGTTGCCGGTGGCGCCGGCGGCGGTGTCCAGGGCCTCTACCAGCGGCACGCCGGCGCCGAAGGTGGTGGCAAGCGTGCGCGAATAGCGCGCCACCGCCGATTTATCCAGGATCTGGCCCAGCACCGGGATCTTCAGCGACCAGGCGTGCATGCGGTAGGCGAAGGACTCGGATTTCTTCATCCCGGTGCGGATAAAGTAGATGAAGCCGATCACGCCCAACACGAACCACCACCAGTAGGCCTGGGCGAACTCGGACATGGCGATGGTCATGCGGGTCATCGCGGGAAGCTCCGCGCCGAAGCCGTGGAACAGGCTCTCGAACTGGGGCACCACCTTGATCAACAGCAGGGCGGTGACGCCCATGCCCACCGCGATCACCGCCGCGGGGTACCAGAGCGCCTTCTTCACCCGGCTCTTGAGCGATTCCACCTTCTCCTTGTAGGTGGCCACCCTCTCGAGCATACGATCCAGGGAGCCAGACTGTTCGCCGGCCTCCACCAGGTTGCAAAACAGCCGGTCGAACTGCTCGGGGTGGCGCTTCATGGCGTCGGAGAAGCTGGTGCCCGAGGATACATCGTTCATCAGCTCCTGCACCAGGGCGCTCATGGCTGGCTTCTTCATGCTTTCCGCCACGACTTGAAGCCCCTGCAGCAGGGGAACGCCCGAGCGGATCATGGTGGCCATCTGGCGGGCGAACAGCATGATATCGCGGGGCTTGATCTTGCCCATGCCGCCGCCGAAGCCGCCTTTGCGCTTGACGTTCTTGATCAGGATGTTCTGGCCCTGGAGGATGCGCTCGACCTCCATCTTCTGGGCGGCGATGATCTCCCCCCCCACCTTGCGCCCCCCCGGGCCCTTGCCGCTCCAGTTCCAGCGATAGAGCTTGGTCTTCCGCTGGGAGCTCAGTTTTCGTGCTGTGGCCATCTGGTGCTCCCTCAATTCCCTGTGTGAGTTACCGCGGGCTTCTGCAGCGGCTAGTCCTTCGTCACCCGGTTGATTTCGGCCAGGCTGGTCATCCCCTGCATGGCCTTCAACAGGCCGCTGCGGCGCAGGTCCGGGTGGCCCTCCTGGCGGGCCAGGTCGTGAAAATCCATCGAGTTGCCGTTCTTCATGATCAACTGGCTCATGGCGTGGCTGATCGGCACCACCTCGTAGATGCCCACCCGGCCCTTGAAGCCCTTGGTGCAGTGCTTGCAGCCCACCGGCTCGAAGAAGGTGGCCTGGTGAATCTCCTCCTCGCTGAAGCCCTGGGCGGCCAGCGCCTCGTGGGGCAGGTCCGCCGGCTGCTTGCAGTGCTTGCAGAGCTTGCGCGCCAGGCGCTGGGCGATGATCAAACTCACGGAGCTTGCGATATTGAACGGCGCCAGGCCCATGTTGGCGAGGCGGGTCAGGGTCTCCGCGGCGGAGTTGGTGTGCACCGTGGAGAGCACCAGGTGGCCGGTCTGGGAGGCCTTCACGGCAATCTCGGCGGTCTCAAGATCGCGAATCTCGCCCACCATCACCACGTCCGGGTCCTGGCGAAGGAAGGCGCGCAGAGCGCTGGCGAAATCCAGGCCGATCTTGGGCAGCACGTTCACCTGGTTGACTCCGGGCACCTTGATCTCAACCGGGTCCTCGGCGGTACAGATGTTGCGCTCGATGTCGTTGAGCAGATTGATGCCGGTATAGAGGGTCACCGTCTTGCCGCTGCCGGTGGGGCCGGTGACGAGTATCATGCCCTGGGGCTGGTCCAGCACCGTCTCGTACATCTCGCGCTGTTTGGGGGTGAAGCCGAGCTGCTCGATGCCCATCTGCGCCGAGGCGGGGTCGAGGATACGCAGCACCACCTTCTCGCCGTACACCGTGGGCAACGAATTGACGCGAAAGTCGATGGAGCGGGTCTTGGAGAGCCTGAGCTTGATGGCGCCATCCTGAGGCAGGCGGCGCTCCGAGATATCTAGCCGCGACATCACCTTGAGGCGCGCGGCGATGCGGGTGCGCATGGCAAACGGCGGGTGGGCCACGTCATGGAGCATTCCATCGATGCGAAAGCGCACCCGGTAGCTGGTCTCGTAGGGCTCGAAGTGGATATCCGAGGCACCGCGGTGGATGGCATCCAGCAGGATCTTGTTGACGAACTTGATGATCGGCGCGTCTTCGCTGGCGGCGTTGGCCGCAGCGTGGGGGTCCACCTCGCCGCTGCCCTCCTCCTCGCCGCCGTAGCCCAGCTCGCCGATGGCGTCGTCTACCCCCTTGAGCTCGTCGAGCATGCTCTTCTCGCTGGAGGCGAGATAGCTCTCCAGCACCGGGCCGAGCTGGTCCACCGGGGCCAGCACGCCCTCTGGCGTAAGGCCAGTGGCGAACTGCAGCTCGTCGAGCAGCGCCAGGGTGGAGGGGTAGGGAACCGCCACGGTGAGGCGGTGGCCGCGCTGCGTCAGCGGCAGCACCTTGAGCTTGCGCAGGATCTTCTCGGGGAAAGCGTCGGCCCGGGGCAGCGTCTCCGGGCGGATGGCGTCGAGATCCAGCATCGGCAGGCCATACTCCCAGGCCGCGGAGAGGGTGGCCTGGCGGGCGGAGACTAGCCCGGTATCGATCACATGCTCCAGCAGCGACACCTCGCCCTCCTGGGCTTCTTCTTCCGCGCGAACCGCCGCGGCCTGGCTCACCCGCCCGTCCACCACCAGGCGCCGCGCGAGGCCGCGCAGGCCCGCGCCGTCGCGGGTGTTCTCCAGAGGTGAGCCCAAGGGGGGCGCGCTCGGTGGGGTGCGGTAGTCGTTCATGGGCGCTCGCTTGGCTGGCTTGGGCGTTGGCATGGTCTGGTCGACATCATGCCCCATTCTAGCCGGCCCAGCCCCCACCCGCCCAGTACGGAACCACGCGCCTTCAACCTTTTGTGGGGGGATTTTCATCCCTACGGGAGAGATTTCTGGTGCTTGGGGGTTATTCCCCCTGCAAGCTTGCGAAGCGTAACTTAACGCAAGGAAGCGAGGGTGACACCGGACAGGATGCCGCTCGGGTAGATAAAAGGTAGAAGAGGTAACAGGGGTTCGGGGTCTTGTGGAAGCGCAGCTTGCTGCACGAAAGCCATGACGCTAACGCCTCCACCAGCGTAAATCCGCAATGTGGTACCAGAAGACTGCCTTTAGGGCACCACGGGCGTCATCAGGATGCCTGGGAGCAAGGAAATGGTAGAGCCCTTGGACGTCGGCCAGAGCCTAATCGGGGGCAAGCCCCATAGCCTTTCCATCACCCTCTGCCGAGACTGGGGCCATGACAACGACGATCTACTACGACGGTGACTGCCCCTTCTGCCGGCGCTACGTCGACCTGCTGAGGCTGCGCGAGGTGGCCGGCGAGGTGCGCCTGGTGTCGCTGCGAGAGGCACCCGAGGCCTGCCGTCGCTTCCGGGCGCTGGGTATCGATCTCGATGAGGGCATGGTGGTCGAACAGGGTGGTCGCCTCTATCACGGCAGCGATGCGGTGCACTACCTGGCGCTGATGACGACCCCGGTGGGGGGCTTCAACCGCCTCTCCTCGGCGATCCTTTCCCGTCGCTGGCTGGCCCGTGGCCTCTACCCCGGCATGCGCGCTGTCAGGAATGCCACGCTGCGGCTGATGGGGCGTGATGGGTTGGGCAAGTAGCCTTGGCGCACTCTCCCCGGGCCAGCGCCACGCAGCGCTCGTCGCGGGGCGCTTCCCTCACTCTCCGTGGCGCTGGCAATGCCCCTGCCTTCGTTGATGTTGCACTGCATCATCAGTCCTGCTATTGTGCACTGCAGCAGAGCGGGGCTTTCATCAGGAGAATCCCGCTTCCGATCACCAAGAACCGGGAGGTTCCCATCATGACTAACGCATTCGCCTTTGACACCAAGCAGTTTGACACCGCCCAACTCGAGTCGCTGTTCTTCGCCCCGGCCCGCGCCTTCGCCGCGCTGTCCGTCGATTACAGCGAGAAGCTGATCAACGCCCAGATCGAGGCCGCCAAGGCTTACACCGACACCAGCGTCGCGCAGCTGCGCCGCCTGGTAGAAGTCAAGGACGCCGAAGGCCTGAAGAGCTACATGGAAGGCCAGCAGGAAGTCGCCAAGGAACTGACCGAGCGCCTGAAGGGCGATGCCGAGAAGGTCGTGGCTCTGCAGCAGGAGTACGCTCAGGAAAGCCAGAAGCTGACCGAGAACAGCGTCAAGCAGGTTCAGGAAAGCGTCCAGGAAAGCGCCAAGGCTAACACCGAGACCGCCAACAAGGCCGTCAAGGAAGCCACTTCCGCTTCCAAAGCCAAGCAAGCCTGAAGCAAGCGCAAGTCAGCGTGATTCGATAGACCCGCTTCGCGGGCCTCGATAACGCCACACCAGCAGGCCGCCGATCCATGATCGGCGGCCTGCTGGTGTGTGGCTGACGGTGGCAAGGCCCTTCACAAGTGGGGTCAGCGGCCCTCTTTTCTGGGGGCTCGACTTGGGGTCTTTGCGAACCACCGTCGTCTGGCGTGACAGTGTAGGGTCCTGCGCCTCAGGAGGCGTTGGTTGGATCTGTCACCGTCACTTTTCCAACCCAGGCGTCGTAGCAGCTTTCCTGCCTGTCCGCTCAGTCGCGTGTAGACCCCGTCCAGCAGCCGCTGAATCAGTGCGAACAGGGCGGTGAGCGCCAGGGGGAGGATCGCCTGCATGCTGGGCTCATTGGCCAGCACATCCCAGGGCCGAGGCTCCAGTGAGCCGGTACGCGCCCCGAAACGGCTGATCGCCAGGGAGCGGCCGCTGGCGTGGCAGGCCAGATCGATGCCCGTTGCGTCACTCGTAGCTCCGGCCACAGAGAAGGTGCAGGTGAAGGGGGCGGTCGCTTCCTGGAGTCGCTCCTGATCGGGGTCGTCCAGAGCCAAGCGGCGGGTCAAAACGCGAACTTCATCCCCCAGACGCAACGGCATGTTCATCACGGTGTAGAGCAGCTCGGACCCCAGCCGCCTGCCGACCACCGAGACGTCGCCGTTTCGCAGCAGCGGCGGTGACACGGGCACCGTGGGAGGGGAGACAACGTCGCCGACGGTACCCAAGCCCTGAAGGGTGCCGTTCAGGGGGTGCTCATCCAGGGTGACCTGCAGTTCGATGTCGCGGGTCGAGTGACCCTCTTCCTCCGAGAGAGGTCTCAATACCGCGGCGGGCAGGGCGCTTGTCTTATCTTCTGCAACGTCGCGGGCCTCGGCGATATGAATCGACAGGGGGCCGTTTCCCTGTCGCGTCAGCCTGACCCGTGCATGTGGGCCCACCTCCACATAACCCGTGAAGGGCTCCCAGGCCAGGGGCTCCCGGTCGGCAGGCAGTTCGAAGAATGTGGCAGTGTCGTCTTCGGAGCTGCCGACGGCGGCGGCGGCCGCCGCTGCCGCCTGAAGCGGAGACTCCTGCCGCGCCTGGGCGTTCTCCAGGTACCAGCCCGTACCCGTCAGCGCTTCGGTGGTCAGCGTGAGCACCTCCGTATTGGCGTTGACGTGGAAGGTGTAGGAGCGGTCCATCACCAGGGTCAGCGCTTCCATGAGCAGCGGAATCGCCCCGGCGGTAAGGACCAGCGACAGTAGGGTCTGGCCGAGCGGCCGCCCCTCCCATAGGCCTGAGAGCAGGGCGGCGTGGGCACCGCGGGTCCTGGCATGTGGCGGCTTCATGGCTCACTGGGCCAGCGGGATGGGAATCGCTCTGGCCGGGCTGGGGCCGTGCATCCGCACCAGCTGCGCTTCGTCCAGCCGCAAGGTGCCCTCATCGTCCAGGCTTGCCAGATCCACGCGGCAGAGGGTGTCGAAGGCGATGCGCTGGGTGACGTCGATCTCGGCGCATTCCACGGCCAGATGCCGGGCCCGCCCTTCCGGGGAAGGCGGGTCCACTTTCACCGCAAACAGCGTACGCATGCGATTGCTGTTGACCATGATGCTCAGGGTGCCGGGGGCCTCGAATTTGGCCCAGGAGACGGGCAGTATCAGCACGGTGGGCTTGGCCGGGTTGCAGTCAGGCTTGATTTCGGCAAGCACGGCGAGCCGATGGGGGGGCGGGGTCTCCTGGTACCGAGAATAGTACTCAGGTATCTGTGTTTCGAACTTAACGCTGAAGCGCTGTGGCGGAACAGCCTCGGCAAACGGCCGCTCCATCGAGGCTTGCAGCAGGCCGGTGTAGAGCCCATCCCGGGAGGTGAGGGTGATGCACAACTGTTGGCCTTCCGTTTCGAGCTTGGCGGGTAACCAGACATGCAAGCGCTGTTCTCGCTGCTGATGATGCGGGTGGCCCTCGGGTTCCAGCATCACCCCCGCCAGGGCGCGACCGGAAACGGTCACCGCCGGTGAAAAACCTTCACTGAGGAAGCTGGCATCAATCTCAAGCTCGTCGGCTGGCTGCGCCAGCACCTGAGCGGTGAAGAGCAGGCATGCCGTCGCCCAGGCCCAGGTCGGCCATCGCCGCGCCCTCATGACAGCCGGATCCTGAAGGGCAGGGAGGCGGTTTGGCCGCCGGCGTATCTCTCACCTGCTGTTGAACCACCGATGGCGCAGTGCAGGGCGCCCGAGAGGTCGACGCCGCTGACCTGGGTCAGCTCGAGGCTGCAGCTATAGCCGGTTCGGGACAACGCGATTCGCCAGCCTCCCCGGGTGAGATGACCGGCGAAGCTTCCCGAGGCTCCGCCGCTGTTGAAGCGGCCGCTGAGTTCATCCGTGGCCCGATCGATTCTCAGGTTGCTGAGCATCAACTCACGCCAGATATTGAAGGTGTAGGCCTGCGCCTGGGTCGGCTCCCGGGGTTCAATGATCTCCACGGAGAGCAATTCGCGGTCCTGGAAGAGCTGGCGAAGGCCGGCGGTCTCGAGCCGGTCGTCGCCGCTGGCCAGGGCGGATTCCAGGGCCATGCTGCGCAGCACTGGGTCGTCGGATTTCATGACCTCCTCGAACACCGCCAGGCGCACCGAGGCGCTGTCGTCGGCCAGTAGGGTTCGTACTCGGTCCAGCATGCCGGCACGCTCCTGGGCCGCTTCCAGCTGACTCATGTCAAGAGCCAGTGTCGGTGTGGCCCCAAGTACCAGCAGCAGGGCCATGGCCCTCATCCCCTTGTGCTTCATGTTGCGCCTCCTCGCGGTGATATTGTTTTTTGGTGGAGTCGTCAGCGTGTTGTGGTATCGGCGATTCGAATGAAGCCTTCCGTGGTCTGGTACCAGGGAAGGCCCACGACCTTTCCGGTCAGCTCAATGCTCTGCCCGACGGAGAGCCAGCGGCGCGCCGGCGACCAGGGGCTGGGGGCTTCACGGATCGGCGTTTGTGTCGTAGCGACGACACTGCCCTGGCGGGGCTCGATGGGCAGGTCGGAGGGAGGTAGCTGGGGGCTGCCCTGGCTGTCGAAGAAGCGGCCGATTCGCTCGTTCAGGGCATCCTGGCGGTAGGCGCGAATCAGGCCTGCCTCGGTGTTGAGAACCATGCCGACCGGCTGGCCTTGCAGCATCAGCTGGGAACCGCTCATGCCTTTGAAGGCCTCGCTACTCGCAGAGAGGGGCATGACCTCGATGTGGCGATGGTCCACGGCAACGAATCGAACGCCGTAGGCCTCGACCCCTCCGGTGTCGCGGACACGCAGAATCACCCCCTGGCGACCCTGGGTCACGGCGTCTCGCAGGGTGGCATCGAGAGGTTCCGGACG
The DNA here is from genome assembly GCF_051216275.1 of Halomonas salsilacus. Taxonomy (NCBI): domain Bacteria; kingdom Pseudomonadati; phylum Pseudomonadota; class Gammaproteobacteria; order Oceanospirillales; family Halomonadaceae; genus Halomonas; species Halomonas salsilacus. The sequence goes on along the minus strand of NZ_JBPKAQ010000008.1, from coordinate 62,882 downwards.
AGGCCAGCCCATGCCGCAGCTCAGGCGTCCGCGAGCATCGACGCGAATCACCGAGATGTCGTCGCCAAAATCGGTGATCAGTTGGGCCGGGGCTCTCACGCGCTCCGTGCTGACGACTTCAAGCCCCAGGCCCATGCCCACGACATGGGTGGGCGTTACGGCAAAGCACTCCCCGCTGCGTGCCCGCAGAATGCCCTGGCCAGATTCGAGACCTTCCACCAGCACCGGCTCCGCCACCGCCGGCCATGTGTAAGCCGTCGTCAAGACGGCAATCACAATTCGCTGAAGTGCCCTGCGCATCCTCGCAAGCTCCCGATAGGAATCTTTTGTCAAGCGTAGACGATGGTGAGTCGGCGAGGCTCCGGGTGAATCCAACGTTATTTCCTGGGACAGGGGCTCATCGGTGTTTGTCTTCGAAACCGAACTACACTTCATTCGACCGGTCTGGCCGGCGCGGGCGGGGCGAAAGGCTAACGGTCGACTCATGAGCGCGGATAGTGGAAGGAAGAAGGGAGGGCGAGTGATGTTCAAGGAGTTCAAGGAATTTGCCGTGCGCGGCAACGTGGTCGACATGGCGGTGGGGATCATCATCGGCGGGGCCTTCGGGACCATCGTTTCGAGCCTGGTCAACGACGTGCTGATGCCGCCAATCGGGCTGCTGATGGGGGGCGTCGATTTCTCCGATATCTTTCTGGTGCTGAAGGGTGAGGGGCCCTATGCAACCCTGGCCGATGCTGCGGCGGCAGGGGCGGTGACCATCAACGTGGGAGTGTTCGTCAACAACGTGATCAGCTTTCTGATCGTGGCGTTCGCTGTGTTCCTGCTGGTGAAGGGGATCAACCGCCTGCGCCGCCAGCAGGCCGCGGCGCCGACGGAGCCCACCGCCCCGCCCGAGGACATCCTGTTACTGCGCGAGATCCGCGATAACCTGGCGAGGCGAACCAAGGAACCGTGAGGGGCTTGGTCTGACTGCTTGTCAGGCTGGCATGGAACACAATGACAGCGCCGCGGCAGATGCCGCGGCGCTGGGGTCTGAGAATTTTCCTGGAATCAAGCCTGGCGGACGTTCTGGCGCCGGCGCTGTGTAGAGCGGTCAGCGGCCGCCGGCCGGTTCCAGAGGGTGAGGAAGCGGGCGGCGTTTCGGCTGCGCTGTCGAACCCGGCGGCTGGTGCTGGGCAGTGTCTGGTCCAGTAGGGACGGAACGCGTTCGGTCGTCATGGTGGAGCCTCCTGGCATGGTCATTTTGCGGAAAGTATTTCCAGGCAATCTATCTTCGACTAAGGTCGTAGGCAAGCTTTTTTGGAAAATACTTTCGCCAATGCCTGGGTGTGCCTGAGGCTCTGGGCGAGGTTTCCGACCCGCGCCGAGGCCCTGACCCTGCCCTCGACCGTCTTCAGCGCGTGCGGTCGCTACCTGCTTGACCCTGGATTCATAGAATCACATCAGTCGCATTGACGTGCTGGCGGACAACCTGGTTGATCGTCCTCGAGAGTAGGGGGTGAGAGTTTACCGCTCCCGATGGTGAACGGAATCGATATGGTCAAGCAACTCCCTGCTCTCGCTGGTGGCCTTGCGGAAAAACAGGCAGCCGCTCTGCTCCAGGGTGGGGTAATCGGCCTTTTGGGTGAAGATGGTGACCTGGTCGGGGTATTCGCAATAGGTCAGGTTTAGCAGCGCGTCCAGTGAGATGTCATCAGTTGGCCCCTTGTCTGGGGTCTGGTTGATGAAGGGGGAGTTGTAGAGAATGGTGTGGAAGTAGCTCTCGTCCGGCGCATAGACATGCATGAAGAACCGGTTGAATTCGAGATAGCTATCGTGGAAGTCGAGGATATAGTCGATGGCCCGGCCGGTCAGCGCGAAGTGGCCCCAACCCCGGTAGATCGTCAGCCTGGCATTGCCGACCTTCACCGTCGGCTTCTTGAATCGGATCAGCCTACCAAGCTTGGATATCAGGATGTTGCCGGCATTGACGAGACGCCATGAGCGCTTGTCCCGGTCCATCGACCAGCGCAAGCGGTACTTCTTCAGGTCATTGGTGTCTCTGGTAAGCGTCTCGTTCCGGGCGCGCATGAACTCGGTGTCGGGGTGCTCGTTGAAGAACCCCTCGATCTCCCGGTTGGAGCGGATGGGGTACTCAAGCCCCTGTAGCACGACGAAGCGATCGAACCCCCCGTGTTGCCGCGCCTGGCGGAAGGCATTGATCGTCGCCTCGACCAAGGAGTAGCCACCCCAGTACGCCTTGATCCGCGGCTCGACAAAATGGACGCGGGCCTCATCCTTGAGCAGCGCACGGAAGGGCTCGATGGCCGACTTTTGGTCAAGGTGAAGGAAAACGGCATGCTGCGTGCCTTTCACGAGCTTTTTTGCCAGGCGTGCAATATGCTCAGGATCAGTATGGGCTAGAACGATATACGCAATTTTCATCGGTGATCTTCATTCCGGCCATAACGTAGCTAGTAAGTTTTTGATTTTATTGGGTTATATTTTATAAGTTACGTTTACTGGGTAGTTGAGACTAATGGTGCATGATTTAGAAAGCTGTCACGACTGATATTTTTGGTTATTAACCGGAAAAAAAATACGTAAGCTAAGCTCTGTAGAGTGCTAGTCATCTAATTCGCTAGAGGTTAAATTCCCCCTTATTATTTATTATTTACTTAAAAGATTGTACAGGGGTGATACCTTCTGGGAACCGTTCATCAAGCCGTTCTGACACGGCTTGTCGTTTTGCGAGATGAAATCTATTCCTTGTTTCCCTGGTCATTGCAGTGCTGGAAAATCATGAGCTGTTTTTTACACGAGTGTGTCAATGTTTATGCTTAGTAACCTGCAGAAAATTTCGGTATCAGCTTTACCAGGAAAAAGGATGAAGTTGATAATATTTTTTCAGAGCTTGATTGATCGATAATCACTTCGGCTCGAGGTATGACATGACAGTGACTGAACTGATATGCCTGATGCAGGTGGAGGGAGAGCGCATTAAACCCGGTTTTTGGCACGATGTCGACCTCACTGAATATGCCAATAAACTGTTGAGTAGAGCCGAAATAAGACTGCATTACAGCCACGGTAATTGCCTGGGGTTAATTGCCTATTATTGCAACGATAAGCAGGGTCGTTGTGGCTATATTTCCTTGATTCTGGTGGCGCACCCTGCGCAGGGCAGTGGATTGGCTGACGAACTGTTGGAGCATGTGGTCGATGCCATGGAGCGTCGGAGATTTTATCGGGTCAGGTTGCAGGTAGATCACGACAATCTGCGGCCGATCTCGATATTACCGCAGCGGGAGTTCAGGACGAAGACGCCGAGCGAGGGGCTGTGACGCTCTGGCGGTAGCGGTCACTATGAGGCATCTTGGCAGCAGGCGAGCTTTCACTCATCTGGCCTGGCAGGGAGGTGCAATGGTCGAGGCGCTGACGGTTTCCGAGGTCTACCGGGCCTGCCCGGAGGCGGGCTTCTCCTTCGAGGTGACCAGCGAACTGGAATCGCTGGACCTGCTGAGCGGCCACGACCGAGCGCGGGAGGCGCTGGACTTCGGCACCGCGATCCGCAGCGACGGCTTCAACCTCTTCGTGCTCGGCCAGCCGGGCCACGGCATGCACGGCCTGGTAGGGGGCTATCTGGAGGAGCGCTCCCGGGACGAGCCGGCCCCGCCGGACTGGGGCTACCGCTACAATTTCGAGGACCCCTCGGTGCCGCTCTACCTGTCGCTGCCACCGGGCCTGGGTCGTCAGCTGCGCCGCGACATCGAGGCGCTGGTGGATGAGCTGCGCGGCGCCATCCCGGCGGTGTTCGAGAGCGAGGAGTACCAGAACCGCCTGCAGGAGCTGAAGCAGGCCATGGGCGAGCGCCAGCGCGACGCCATCGAGGCGGTGCGCCGCGAGGCCCGGGAGCAGGGCGTGCTGCTGCTCTCCACCCCCAACGGCTTCACCTTCGCGCCGGCGGGCGACGACGACAAGATGCTGTCGCCGGAGGAGTACGAGACGCTGCCCCAGGAGGATCGCGAGCGCATCGAGCACACGGTGGAGATCCTGCAGCGCAAGCTGACCCAGGCGATCCGCCGCATGCCGAAGCTGGCCAAGTCGCTGCGCGATCAGGTCTACGGCCTCAATGAGGAAGTGCTGCAGACGGCCATCGGCGCGCCCCTGACCGAACTGGAGGAGCGCTACGCCGAGGAGGTGGGGGTGATCGCCCACCTGACGGCGATTCGCGAGGCGATCCTTGCCCACGTCGATTCCTTCCTCTCCGATGAGCCCGAGATTCCCCCTGAGGCGGTGTTCAGCCGCTTCCACCTCAACCTGCTGGTGGACAACGCCGACACCGAGGGCGCGCCGGTGATCTACCAGGACCTGCCGGGCCACCAGCACCTGGTGGGGCGCATCGAGCACCACGTGCACAATGGCACCCTGCTTACCGACTTCTCGCTGATCCGCGCCGGTGCCCTGCACCGGGCCAACGGCGGCTACCTGGTGCTGGACGTGCGCGGCGTGCTCACCCAGCCCGGCGCCTGGGAGACCCTCAAGCGCATCCTGCGCGCCGGTGAGATCCGCACCGAATCCCTGGAGCAGGCCTATGGCCTGATCAGCACGGTGGGCCTGGAGCCTCAGCCGATCCCGCTGGACGTGAAGATCGTGCTGCTCGGCGAACGGCTGCTCTACTACCTGCTGTGCGAGCACGACCCGGAGTTCCTGGAGCTGTTCAAGGTGCAGGCGGACCTCGAGGACGAGCTGCCGCGCAGTGAGGACAACCTGATCCTCTACGCCCATATGGTAGCGACCCTGGCCCGGGAAGCGGCGCTGCGCCCGCTGGATCGCAGCGGGGTGGCGGCGACCATCGAGCGCGCCGGCCGCCTGGCCGATGACCAGCAACGCCTCACCGCCCGCCACCGCGATCTCAGCGACCTGCTGCAGGAGGCCGACCACTGGGCGGCCGTGGAGGATGCCACGGTGATCACCCGCGCCCATGTGGAGAAGGCGGTGGTCCAGCAGCTCTATCGCGCCGGGCGGATCCGCGAGCGCAGCCACGAGCAGATCGTTCGCGGCACGGTGATGATCGCCACCGAGGGTCGCGCGGTGGGGCAGGTGAACGGGCTCTCGGTGCTAGCCCTGGGCGACTTCGCCTTCGGTCAACCGACCCGCATCACCGCGACTGCCAGGCCCGGCGCCGGCCAGGTGGTGGATATCGAGCGCGAGGCGCGCCTGGGTGGGCGCATCCATACCAAGGCGGTGATGATCCTGTCGCGCTTCCTGGCCGGCCGCTTCGCCCCGGACCAGCCGTTGTCGCTCTCCGCGAGCCTCGCCTTCGAGCAATCCTACGGCGGGGTCGAGGGCGACAGCGCCTCGGTGGCGGAGGTGTGCGCGCTGATCTCCGCCATCGGCCGGGTGCCGCTGGACCAGAGCTTCGCGGTGACCGGCTCCATCAACCAGCACGGCGAGGTGCAGGCGGTGGGCGGGGTCAACGAGAAGATCGAGGGCTTCTTCGATGTGTGCCGCGCCCGCGGCGAGCTCAATGGCCAGGCGGTGATCCTGCCGGCCAGCAACGTGGTGCACCTGATGCTCAAGGCCGAGGTGCGCGAGGCCATGGCCGCCGGCACGTTCCGCATCTTTGCCGTGCGCCACGTGGACGAGGCGCTGGCCCTGCTCATCGGCGAGGCGCCTGGCGAGGCCGACGCGTCCGGCCAGTTCCCACCCCAAAGCGTCAACGGCAGGGTGCAGGCGCGCCTGGTGGCCTTCCGCGAGGCGGTCAAGGCCGCCCGCGGGGGCGATGGTGAGAGCGACGGGAATAACGGGGACAAGAACAGCGACCATGAAGAGGAGGGCGGCGGCGACCACAAAGAGAAGGGCGGCGGCGACCATAAAGAGCAGGGCGGCGGCGACCATAAAGAGCAGGGCGGCGGCGACCATGAGTGAGCACAGCGAGGCCATGCGCGTGCTGGCGCTGCTGGATGACTCCCGCCAGAGCCAGGCCGCCCTGGCCGCGGCGGTGGCCCTGGCCGATCAGGTCAGCGCCGAGCTGGTGGCGCTGTTCATCGAGGATCTCGATCTGCTCGCCTGTGCGGCCTTTCCCTTCTCCCGGGAGGTGGGGGCCAGCACCGGCCTGACGCGGCCGCTTCAGATCGCCGAGCTGGAGGCGAGCCTGGCCCGCCAGGTGCAGCGCATCACCCGTTCGCTGGATGAGGCGGTGGCGGGGCGCGCGTTGCGCCATCGCCTGCAGGTGAGCCGCGGCCAGGTGGTCAGCGAGGCCCTGGCCGAGGCCGCCCCCGGTGATGTGCTGGTGCTGGGCAAGGCGGGCCTCTCCTCGCGCTGGGGCTGGAGTTCACGGCTCGGCTCCACCAGCCGCCGCCTGGTGCTGGAGGCGCCTTGCACGGTGATCATCTGGGACGAGCGCCACCCACCCGTATCCGGCCCGCTGCGCACCCTGCGCGGCGAGGCGCCGACGCTGCCCTGGGGCGAGAGTCTGGCCGAGGCCTCCCGCAACCACCCGCTGTTTCGCGGCCGCGAGGAGCTCGCCCCCATGGCCGCCCCCGAGCTAGAGCGCTTCCTCGCTCACGCCCGCAGCGGGGCCCTGGTGATCGGCCGCCAGACCCTTACCAGGCTCTTCACCGAGGACCCGGAAGTGTTGGCGCGCCTCCCCGTGCCGGTGGTGGTGGTGCCTTAGGGATGCGGAAGCATTGGCCGAAAGATCTCGATCTCCAGACCGTCGATATGCCGATAGTGGCGATCGTTAGCGGTGAGCAGTGTCACTCCTAGCTCCATGGCGGTTGCCGCAATCAGCGCATCGGCCATCTGCATGCTGTGGCTGAGCGCATAGCTCTCGACCAGGAAGGTGGCCCGCGCCGAAATGCCCTCCTCGAGATGCACCAGCTTGGCTTGGTAGGCAACACCGCCGGGCAGAGCCTAGATCCCACCAGTTGCGACATGCTTTATCAGTAGCTTCCATCCATCGTTACCAGTCACTTAATTAGCCAAAGTGTCAACCACCACCAAGGGCTAGCAGTGGGCGGCTGTTTCAAACGTTCATTTCGCGTTACTATTTGTCACGACGATCAACGTTGCATTCAACGAGGGGATGGCCGTGGGGAGACGACTGTGAGCGCCATCGCTTCGCCTTGCGTGGGGCTCTGTTCCACCACCCTGGGCGATCGCACCTGCCGCGGCTGTCAGCGCAGCGACTCGGAGATTCGCGACTGGTTCGGCCTGGCGAGCGACGAGCGAGCCGCGTGCATCCAGGAACTCGATGCCCTGCGCGAGGCCGTGGCCGGCCGCTACCTGCGCCTGGTGGACGGCGCGGCGCTGGAGGCCCAGCTCAGGCGCCACCGCATCCGCTTTCGGCCCGAGCAGCCGGTGCTGTCGCGAGCGGTGGAGCTGCTGCGCGTCGGCCGCGAGCGCATTCAGGAACTCTCCCGCTATGGCCTGGCGCCGGTGGGGAAGGGCGAGGGTCTCGCCGCCGCCGAGCTCCACGCCCGGTTGGCCGCCGAGCTCAATAAGGCTGCCGAGGCCCGCCGCTATTCCTCCTTATTTGACCATTCTGCCGAGTGCCCTTCATGCCCGTGACCCTGCCCGAGCCCCTGCCCGAGCCCGTCGGCACCAGCGCCGACGACCTGCTGTCCGACGAGCTGCTCGACTTCCTGGGCTGTCGCACTCCGGATGCCTGGGTGGCCTGGGCCCTGGAGAACCCCGAACTCCTTCTGATCGACCACGCCCAGTGCGAGAAGAAGGCCGCCTCCACGGCGATGAGCCTTCTCTACCGCTATGTGAACCAGCCGCTGCTGCTCACCAAGATGAGCCAGCTGGCCCGGGAGGAGCTGCTGCACTTCGAGCAGGTGGTGATGCTGATGGAGGCACGGGGCATTCCCTATCGCCACATCAGCGCGTCGCGCTACGCCGAGGGGCTTCGCCGCCACGTGCGCCCGGAGGAGCCCGACCGGCTGGTGGACGTGCTGATCATCGGCGCCTTCATCGAGGCGCGCAGCTGCGAGCGCTTCGCGCGGCTGATTCCCCACCTGGACCCCGAGCTTGCCAAGTTCTACCGCACTCTGGTTAAGTCGGAAGGGCGCCACTACGAGGACTACCTGATGCTGGCCCGCCACCTGGCCGCATCGCCCATCGAGTCCCGTATCGCCTTCTTCGCCGATCGCGAAGCCGAGCTGGTGCAGACGCCCGACACGGCGTTCCGTTTTCACAGTGGCGTGCCGGCGTAAGACCGGCCCCATGTTACGCAGGACCGATACGATGCGAGATGCAACTGACGTCGCCGATACCCCACAAGCGGATCGGCTGGCCCTCTTCGGCCACTTCTCGCTTACCCTCGGCGAGGATGTGCTGACGCAGTTCAGCTACGACAAGGTGAAGGCGCTGCTGGTCTACCTGCTGCTGCACAGCCAGCCGGTGAGCCGTGCCACCCTGGCGGAGCTGCTGTGGCCCGACCAGGGCCTCTCTTCCGGGCGCACCAACCTGCGCCACGCGCTGCACTGCCTGCGCCAGTCGCTGGGGGAGCACGCCGACGAGGTGCTGTCCGTCTCGCGTCAGACCATCGCCTTCCGCCTGCCGCCGCGCTGGCAGTTCGACCTTCAAGAGGTGCAGCGCCTGCTGGAGGGTGAGCGCGACCTATCGACCCTGGCCGCGCTGCTCGAGCACTACCAGGGCGATCTCGCCGAGGAGCTGCAGCTCAACAACTGCGGTGATTTTCAGCGCTGGCTGGTGCAGGTGCGCAACGACTGGCGCCAGCGGGTGATCCGCTTCGCCGAGGCGGTGCTGGAACAGCACGACAGCGTCCCCGACCGCCTGCTGGTCGATCTGGTCAACCGCTTCTCCGGCTACGGTCCCTTCCACGAGAAGCTGGTGCGCCAACTGGCCGAGCAGGGTCAGCTGGCCGCCGCCCATGAGCAGTACAACGCCTACCTGCAGCTGCTGGCGCTCTCCGGCCAGCAGCCGGAGCCCGCCTTCCTGCAGCTGGCCCGCTACTGGTCCGACACCCACGCCGACGCCGCCGCCAGTGGGCTGGGCTTCGCCCGCACCCTGGCGCCGGACAGCGCGCCGCTGCGCGAGGAGGAGATCGAGCAGCGCCAGCTCTCGGTGATGGCCATTCGCCTGCGCCTCAAGGGCGATCTCTCCAGCCGCCCGGCCAGCCGCGCCTGCCTGATGCTGCAATATGAGCTGTTGCGCTGGCTGGAGGAGCAGTGCCACCACCTGGGCGGCTTCTGGCTGCCCGGCGCCACCGGCGGCCTGGGCCTGGCCTGCTTCGGCACCCACGGCCCCGCCCACCAGCTCGCCGAGCTGGTGGCGCTCTACGAGCACTGCCGACGCATGTTGCCGGAGGAGAGCCGCCGCCACTGGAGCGGCGAGGGCGAACCGCCCAAGGTGGAACTCGCCGCCGGGCTCAACAGCGGCCAGGTGGTCTACCTGCCGGAGCGCGGCCTGGTCGATCCGCTGGGCCAGGTTACCCAGGGCTCGCTCGAGCTGATGTCCGCCGCCGAGGGCAGCGAACTGGTGATCTCCCAGGACGCCAGCCAGCACATGCCGCCGGCGCTGGACCTGCAGCCGCGGCTGAGCTCCCGCCTGGTGGCCAGCGACGGCCGGATACGCCTGCGGGCGCTGGTGCTGGGGGCGAATGAAGGCGGCCGTGAGGCGCTGCCACCCAGCCTGGTAGGCCGCGAGACCCAGCTGCGTACCCTACGCGACGCCCTGGCCCGGGCCGGCATCGGCCTGCGCCAGAGCGTGCTGGTGCGCGGCCCCTCCGGCATGGGCAAGTCGGCGCTGATGGTCGGCTTTCGCCAGCTCGAACAGAGCCGCGATGCCGCCATCTGCTGGCAGCCCACCACCCGGCTCTCGGTGCAGGAGCCCTATGGCGTAGCCCGCCAGCTGCTGCGCTGGCGCCTGGACGGTGCCCTCACCCCCGAGGCCCTGGCCGGCCTGCGTGGGCAGCTCGCGCTGCCGGAGCTCGACGAGCCCCGCCAGCAGCTGCTGGAGGAGGCCCTTGGCGCCCGCGAGCCCCGCGAGGTGGCCCTGCTCACCCAGAGCGGCGAGGCGGTGGAGCTGGTGGTGGGGCTGCTGCAGCGCCTGATCACCGCCTTTGCCGCCGAGCGCACCCTGGTGTTGATGATCGACGATCTGCAGTGGCTCGACGAGCCCAGCTTCAAGCTGCTGGCCGGCCTGCAGGCGCGGCTGCCGATCAACTGCGGCTTCATGCTGGTGGCCAGCCACCACGGCCGCGAGGCGCTGCCGGCGCGGCTGCACTGGGACCAGCAGATCACCCTGGGCCGGCTCGATGCCCTGCAGTCGTCCAGGCTCCTCACTCAGCTCTCCCGCCGCTACCGCATCCACCTGAGCCCGCGCCTGCGCGGCCAGATCATCGAGCGCTGCGACGGCGTGCCGCTCTATCTGCAGGAGATCTGCCGGCGGGTCGACATGGACCGCCGCGAGGGGCGCAGCGTGCACCTGGACGAGCTGCCCCACGGCCTGCTCGGCCTGCTGGCCAGCCGTATCGACCAGCTCGACGGCGACCGCGAGGTGGCCCACGCCGCCGCGGTGCTCGGCCGGCGTTTCCGCTTCGACTTCCTGGCCGAGTGTAGTGGCTGGGACAAGCTGCGCCTCAGCCAGGCGCTGGAACAGATGCGTCGCCTGGAGATCATCGAGCCGGTGGAGGGCGACGAGGACGGCCGCGAGTACCAGTTCACCCACCAGCTGCTGCAGGAGGCCGCCTACCTCTCCTGCCCGCGGGATGTTCGCACGGCGATCCATCGCCAGGTGGTCGAGCTGATCGAGGAGCGCTTCCCGATGTGGATCAGCCGTCACCCGGGGGACTTCGCCACCCACCTGCGGCGCAGCGGCCACTACGCCCGCGGCGCCCGCTACTATGAGCTGGCCGCCCGCGAGGCGCTCAAGGTGAGCGCCAACCGCACCGCGCTGAAGATGGCCGATCTCGGCCTGGTCAGCCTGCGTCAGGTCGAAGGGCAGGTTGAGCGCGAGGTCAGCCTGCTCACCGTGCGCGGCCAGGCCGCCTTCGCCCTGGAGGGGCACGGCTCGCCTACTGCCCACGAGAGCTTCGTGCGCGCCCGTGAGCTACTCAGAAAGGTCAAGCAGCTGGACGGGGAGGAGGGCGAGCCCGCCGACCTGGAGCAGGCCTTCCTGGTCAAGTGGGGCCTGTGGGTAGGCTGCAGCCAGCGCCACGCCCACGCCGATGCCTTCCACCTCGCCTCCAAGCTGGCGGGCCTGGCCGAGCGCATGGAGGACCCGCGCTACCGCCGCCTGGCCGAGTATGCTCGCGCCAGCTGCGAGTACTGGGCGGGTCGCATCCAGCGCGCCTACGACCACCTGGAGGAGATCAACCCCCTCGAATCCCCGATGATGATCGAGTGGCTGCCCTTCTCCGATCACCCCCAGGTGGCCGCCGCCTGCTTCCAGGGCTGGGCGCTCTGCCTGCGCGGCGACTACCGCCGTGCCGAGACCCAGGTGGAATCCGCCATCCGTCTGGCCGAGACGATCGGCCACCCCGGCAGCCTGGCCATGGCCCTGATGTACGCCGCCTCGCTCTACCGCCAGCTCGGCCACGTACACCTGGCGGCTACCCGTGCCGAGCGCGCCTATGAGCTCACCGGCAGCCAGGACCTGCACCTGTGGCAGATGGCCGCCCGCGGCGTGCTCGGCTGGCGGCGCGCCATGGCAGGCGATCGCGAGGGACTCACCCAGGTGGAGCAGGCCCAGGAGGAGCTCGCCGAACTCACCGGTCGCGACCCCTATAGTCGCCCCTCGCTGTGGTTCGTGGACGCCTGCGTGGCACTGGGCGAATTCAGCCGCGCCGAGGACTACCTGGACCAGGCGCTGATGCTTGCCCGGGAGAAGACCACCCTGTTCGTGCCCGAACTCGCCGTGCACCTCGCCCGCGTGCGCCACCGCCTCGGCCACCCGCGCGACGAGATCATCGCCTTGATCGAGCTCGCCCAGCAGCAGGCCCGCGAAGACGGCAACCTGCACCAGCAGATCAACGGCCTGGAGCTGTGGTTGACGCTGATCGACCCCGCCGACGACAAGGCCCGCCAGGAGCTGCGCCGGCTGCTCGCCGAGGTCAGTCACTCCGACGCCCCGATCATCGCCCGCTGGCGCAGCCTGCTCGACCGAGCTCTCCCTCACCCAGCCAACGCCGACGCCCTCTAGGGCGCCGGCGGCGATTGATCGCCGATGAATCGGGCTCCTACGCTGCTGTAGGAGCGCAGATTCTGCGCGATAGGCGGCGCAGCCGCCCTGCGGTGTTGCGATGGCGGTTCAATCGCCGATAAATCGGTCTCCTACAGGTGGGCGCTCAGGATGTAGGAGCGCAGATTCTGCGCGATTGCCGGTGTCACCAGGGCCTGCCGTAGGGGTGGTAGGACCACGTTCCGCGGGGCGAATTGAGGCCGGAGGGCTTCCCGCTCTGCTGCCCACCTATCACCTCCATAGCCAAAATTCCCTTGTCTGTAGAGCCCCTCCACCTCCTCGCGTAGAATAGGCTGATCAACGATACCAACAACGACACAGCAGGGATGCTGGCACACGGGCAGCAGGTAGGCGTGCGGGCAAGGGCCTTATCCCTCCTCACCGCCCCTGGCATCCGCCAGGAAGCTTTTCCTGTCCCGTGCCCAGCCTCCCTACCGAACTAATCAGGGCATGGGAATGCGCCCGGCACAATCCCCGGGCGGTAGCGTGCCTGCCTTCCTGATGCGCCCCTATGCCACCACTATGCACCGTCATCATTCCGGTCTATGAGCACTGGCACCTGATTCCTGCGCTGGTGCAGTGCCTGCAGCGCCAGAAGTTGAGCCAGGAGAGTTTCGAGGTACTGCTGGTCGACAACGGCTCGACGCACTTTTCTCCCCCCGCCGAACTGCCCGGCAATATCTGCATCCTGCACTGTGCCACCTGAATCGCCCCAGGTTCCTATGCGGCCCACAATGTGGTCTTACAGGAAGCGCAGGGCCAGTGGCTGGTATTCACCTATGTGGAGTGCCTGCCCGCAGCCGGCTGGCTGGAAGCGCTGACGCGGAAGGCCGATCGCCTGAGGGGCGAGGATGCTGTGCTCGCCGGTGCCATCGAGATGCGCGCGAGCGGACCCGAGCCCAGCATCTACGAGATGTACGACTTGGTGAAGGGCATCCATCAGGCCTAGTAAGTCTCACGCGGCTATGCGGTATCCGCCAATCTGGCCGTACCCGCTGAACTGGCCAAGCGTCTTGGCGGCTTCGAGGCCAAGCGATTCTCCGGTGGCGATGCGGATTTCGTGAGGCGAGCCATTGGCACAGGCGCGATGTTGCACTACGTGCCAGAGGCAGTGGTCGAGCACCCGGCACGGGACAGCTGAGACGACATTGTGACCAAGGCGCGTCGTTTCTTAGGAGGGCAGCTCACCCCAGGTACTCGAGCCCAACGGGCTCTGTGGCTGCTCTTCCGTACCTTTACCCCGCCGCTGGTGGCGTGGTATCGCTTTCTCCTTGCATCACCCCCACCGAGGCGCTACCGCCTGATGGCATCGATCCTGCAAGCCAGGCTATGGGGCGTAGAGGCCCTGGAAGCCATTTGGCTGTTATTCCACCAACAGGCAGAGCCGTGCTGACGCTTTCTCAGTCCTGTATCAACTTGCTACTCAAGATCCCAGGAGAACTGTAATGACGACCGCTAGCCCTGAGACGGCGATGACGAGTTCACGGAACGAGACGAATGCCAACCAACTGGTGCTGGTGAACTTGTCTTCTCGCCCCTGCGAGGCATGGCTCAATGCCGTGCGCGCGGCTGGTCAGCCATGGCATCCGGAGATCGTGGACAATCTTGCCAAGGCCAAGCTGTTGCTAAACGAACGTTCCGGTATACACGCTCTGATTTGCTATGACATGCCTGATCGCCAAGTGGCCAGCTGCATTGCCGAGGGGCGACTACCTTCTCAGGCGCTAGCCAACTGGCGCAATGCTACGGAGGTACTGCTTGATCTCTATCGAAATAGCTATCAGCGCATCACTTTGGTAGCAAGGGATGCCCTGGAAGGGGATGCCAAGGTGTTGTTCTCCCAACTTGCAGCGCGGACTGGTATTTCCCTGGGGCGCGTTCCAACAGAGACGGCAGAAGAAGTTGGCACCTCCGCTCCGCAACAGCGAGCCGCACTGCAGCTGCTGGCACAGCAGGCCCTGCAGCTTTCTTCGGCCAGGTGCGTGTTGCAGGAGTTGGAGGCCAGTTCGCTCCCGTTGATCGAGCCGGCTGATCCTCTCGATGTGATCGATATGGCCTATGAGACGCTCAAGAGCACGATCCTGGATGCTAGAGAGCCTGGAGAAACACAGAAGGAGCATGAGACGCTACAGGAAGAGAATGAACTGCTCATTGCGCAGCTTCAAAGGATACAAGAAGAGCTGGAACTCTACTTGCAGGGTAATAAGGGCAAGGGTAACACTGAGAGGGTAAATGAGCTAAAGCTTGATAAGCTTCAGCAGATCATCAAGCAAAAGAACGAGAAACTTCATAGCTTCTCTCAGAAGAACAAGCAGTTGGCAGCCAAGCTGCATGCAGCAAGAAAAGAGCTCAAAGCATTGCGTGATTCGAAATCCTGGAAGGTGACAGCTCCGTTGCGCAAGACCATGCAAGTGCTGGGCAGTGGCAAAGGTGGAAATTCCTGATGGATCAGCAACCCATATCGGCACTCAAGAATGTCAACGGCACTATTCTGCACCTGGGAGCGGGCGAGTGTCGTGAGCTGGAATCCTACCTGGAAACGGCAGCCGAATTGATCGTGCTGGTGGAGCCGGACCCGCAGATCGCCCAAACTTTGAGGCTGCGGAGCCATGCCGAGCCCCGTGTGAAAGTGATAGAAGCTGCAGTGTCCGACCAGGAAGGGGAGGGCGAGTTGCATCACTATAGCGTTACGGGCCTGGCTACCCTGCACCCCTTGAAGGTACTTCCGGAAAAATGGCCAGGGCTACGCAAGGTCCATAGCACAGGCGTGCAGACGAACGACATGGCTCAGTTGCTCGATCAGGTGGTTCTCGCAAGCGATAAGCAGCACTGGCTGGTGATCGAGACTCCCGGTGAGGAGCAGCAGGTGTTTCAGGCCATCCGCAGGCACGAAGCTTATCAGCCGTTCGATTATATAACTTTGATACTCAGCAATCTGACGCCAGAAGTGGAGCAGGCCCGACCCATGCTGCTCGAGATGTTCGAGGAGGCTGGATATCGGCTGGAGAATATCACAACAAAGACCGATCAGATGGCCTATCATGCCAAAGCCGATATACAGTGGAAAGAATACCAAGAGCTGAAAGCTGAGTGCGACAAGCTCAAGATCCTGAACACAGAGCTGACGCAGCAGCTAGTGAATAGCGAGGAAGCCGGCTCTCAGGGACGCCTTGCGCATCTTGAGAGAAAGCTCGACCTGCTATTCAGCGAACAGCGGAATTATATCCAGCTGACCACTAATGCCTTGGGGCAGCATCTCACACGCTGTGCGCAGCAGCAGAGAGACGAGCAGGCATTGGCATACTATCTGGAGCACGGCCAGCATCAACCTGGCATTCAGTTATCGCCAGCCCTGGCCATGGCGTTGTTAGAGTTACGCGATGCCCAACGCTACGATAGCGTTGTCATATTCGGCAGCGGCCCTATGACGGAGCTGTTTGCGCGTGCCATCTTGCAGGATCAGGGGAGCCAGCGGCGCCTTGTAAGGGCAGGCCAGGAGGATGAGGCCGGACCTTCTGGGTATGCGGCCCCTTTCCAGAGCGACTTGTCTCCATCCATCCTCAGTGTGGAGCATCAACAGACCCTATGCGACCAGCTCGAGAAGAAATTGGCTGCGCAGGATTTGAAAATAGTCGTCAATATCGTCAACAGCCCTTGGACCGAATGCCGCTATCAGGATCAATCCGCACTCTTTTACTCTAGCGAGCAAATGATTGGCCAGCTCAATCAGTGGCTGCGAGCGGAAGGCCGAAGCCTGGTAATCGTCGGGGAGGCATTAGCGCGGGTACAGCATAGTCGAGCCGCTGCGCTACCACTACTGCTGCAGCACCTGGAGGCCATGCCGAAGGAGTTGGATGTGGTGCTGGAGCACGCCCCCTATTCCCAAGAAAGCACTCTCCTCAAGCAATGGAATACTTTGCTGGATGCTCGCCAGCAGGCATGGCAGTTACTGGAGATGCCTGACGCACTAGGCTGGCGTATCAAGGGGTAGTGTGCTGCCCCGTCACAATACCTGAAAACCAGATAACGATGCGAGGCTAGATCATGGGCACGATCCTTCAGGGAGCGAATCCACCGCTAACGAGGCGCGCCGCCGAGGCCTTCAATCGTGGTGATTATGAAGATGCTTACAATCTCTACCTGCAAGCCGCTCGGCTTTATGGCGAGGCGTTGTTTCGGGCAAATATTGTGCTCTGCGAGAAGCGCATAGGGGTAACCCAAGAAGTAGAAACCTTAACGCATGGAGAAGGTGGCAAGGTGAGCGCCCTGCAAGCGGAGATTCGGCAGTTGAAGAGACAGCTTAAAGAAAAAGACGCTAGCATAAAACAGCGATTCGACGAGCTGGCCCTCCTGACCAAGATGTTGGAAGAGAAGAACGCCTTCTCTGGTGAGTAGCAAATAACCAACATAATGCTTTTGAGTCATTAATTAATGAGATTCACTCAAGGAATCTAAGGACATGCAAGTAGAAAATACCACTATCGCCATTCTCGGGCTTGGCTATGTTGGTCTGCCATTGGCCGTCGCGTTCAGCAAGCACCACCCTACCATTGGATTTGATATCAAGGAAACCCGAGTCGATGAGTTGAAGCAGGGCAGGGACAACACTCGCGAAGTTGACGAAGCCGCGCTAGCCAGTGCCGATAACCTGCACTTCACCTGCGATGAGGCAGACCTCAAAGCCGCAAATGTGCTGATCGTCACCGTGCCTACCCCGATCGATGATCATCGGCAGCCAGACCTTACTCCGCTGATCAAGGCTTCCGAACTGCTGGGCCGGGTGATAAAGAAGGGCGACGTGGTGATCTACGAATCGACTGTCTATCCTGGAGCCACTGAGGAGGACTGCATACCTGTAGTGGAGCGTGTATCAGGCTTGAAGTTCAACCAGGACTTCTTTGCCGGCTATAGCCCCGAACGCATCAACCCCGGTGATAAAGACCGCCCGGTGACCAAGATCATGAAAGTCACCTCGGGCTCCACCGCGGAAATCGCCGACTTCGTTGACCGGTTGTATGGCAGAATCATTGAAGCCGGCACCCATAAAGCCAGCAGCATCAAGGTGGCTGAAGCCTCCAAGATCATTGAAAATACTCAGCGTGACGTAAATATTGCGCTGGTCAACGAGCTTTCCATGATCTTCAGCCAGATGGGTATCGATACTCATGACGTGATCGAAGCTGCTGCTACAAAATGGAACTTCATCAAGCTACAGCCAGGATTGGTAGGCGGTCACTGTATCGGCGTGGACCCCTATTATCTAGTCCACAAGTCGATGGCGGTGGGGCATATTCCCGATATCATTCGTACTGCACGCGAAATCAATGATGGTATGGCACGTTTCGTTGCAACCAAGCTGATCAAGGCCATGATTGCCAATGATCAAGCGATCAAAGGTAGCAACGCTCTCGTCATGGGTATGACATTCAAGGAAAATTGCCCTGATATTCGTAATACCAAGGTTGTCGACCTGGTAGCCGAGCTCAAGAGCTATGGGATGCATGTGGATATTCATGATCCTTGGGTTGACCCGGAAGAGCTCGAACTAGAGTACGGACTCAGCCTGACCCAGGATCCGGCACATGGCTACTATGATGTGATTGTATTGGCCGTCGCTCATGAAAATTTTAGAAATTTGGGTGAGGGTGTCCTTGAGTTTGGTAAAAATAATGCAACCGTCTTGGATATGAAGAAAATTCTGCGGTCAGATAGCTCTAGAATTGTAGGGATGTAATAATGATGCAGGTGGATGAAAAAAACTTGGCGCTTGTCCAGTGTTCGGATCTCTTCGACGCGGATTGGTACCTGCGTCAATACCCGGATGTGGCTCAATTAGGGATGGAGCCGGCAGAACATTACTTAATGATTGGCAGCCACTTAGGGAGAGATCCTTCACCATATCTATCGACGAAATTTGCCAAGTCGGCGTTTGGCTTGTCGGCTAAGAAGAACCCCGTCATAGAGCTGGAAAGGATAAGAAATGCTGCTGGTGCTATGCCAGATCCGAAGTCAGGTCGTATATTGCATGCCTCGAACTTGGTTGCGCTGGTGGGCAATCATGAACGAGCCGTCTCGTTAGCTGAGCAGTATCTCCCTGAGCATCTAAAGCACACAATCAATATTCTATCGGCAAACGAAGCATTGCATAATGATTTGGGTGAGAATGTCTGGCTTAACAGGTTAAATCATTACGTTAGACACTTTGGTCTATCCGATCTGACGCTTAAGTCAAGTGCAGGAAGTGTTTTTTCTCGCTTATCATCTCAAGCCGAAAGAGCTACTGTGGAGGGGCCATTAATTACGGTAATCATGGCTGCCTATAATGCTGAAAAAACCATAGAGCAATCAGTAGAATCAATTGCTAATCAAACGTGGAAGAATATTGAGCTTCTAATTGTAGATGACTGCTCAACAGATGGTACATGGGGGGTTTTATGCGCCATTTCCAAGATGGACCCGCGGATAAAGATTTATCGGAATTGCATCAATGTAGGGCCGTACGTATCTAAGAATGTTGCGTTAAAATATGCTAAAGGAGAGTGGGTAACAGGGCAAGATGCTGATGATTGGTCACATCCTCAGCGATTAGAACAGCATATGATCTTGGCTAAGGGGGAGAAAGCCAGCACTACCTGCATGATAAGGATGACAGAAAATGGCATGTTTAATCATATTAAGAATGTCACTCCGATTACTAAAGATGGTGTGACTATAAATTCATCTATATCCTGCCTTTATCATGTGGATTTGTTAAAAAAGTCATTGGGGTATTGGGATTCTGTACGCTTTGGAGGGGATTCGGAGCTGATTGATAGAGCTGCTATTTATCTTGGGAAAGATATTCCGAGATATGATACATTGGGTATGGTGTGCCTAAATTTGGAAAGTAGCTTGTCTAATCATCCTGAATGGGGGATTCAGAGCGTAGACGGACAGGACTCTCCAAGGAAACTATATCGATCGGCTTGGCAAAGCTGGCACGGTGAAATCAAGGGAAAGAGGGATAGCAAACTTTATCTTCCATTTCCACAAAGGAAAAGAAGTTTTGATGCTGATCAGAACGTATTGGTCTCTAATGAGGTGGTCAGTAAGCTTTTAGCTTCGTATGAAAGAGTGCTGCAAAGACTTGTGTTTATAGTTGAGGATGTTACTGTTATTGGTGGGGTCGCCAATAGAACAAGATCCGTAATGCAGGGTCGTGCTGGAAGAGAGTACGAGTATGTGGTCATTTCAAGAAGGCACTCCAATGAGAATAATGTTGAAAATTCCTATTCATGTGAGCACGATGAGAAAAAAATAATCGAGTTGATAGAGGAATGGTCTATTGGCGATACAGTGTTCTTTGTTTCAAACAATACACTGAAAGATTTTTCAAAGAATGTAGTCGAAAAAGTCATGAAATTTCCTATCTGTTATATCGCTGCAGCCCAAACGGCATTTATGCTTCAAGACTCCAAAATAATGCTTGACAAGAAGTATGTCGAAAACTTCAAGGTTTCTAAAATAATCAGCTTCTCTGATGGCGATATAAATTTTCAGCGACAGCTAGGCATTCATGGTCAAGTGAAAGGGTTTGTGCCAGTAGGAACTCGTGAGGTCAATGATTACGATCCAGATGTTAAGAACGTTCATTATGCTTATGTTGGGAGAATTGATTTTGCTGCCAAAGACTGCATGAAGTTGATAGACATTGCCGCGGAGCTTCGTTGTCGGAAGTTAAGTCCGATTAAAGTATTTACTACCGATGGCAGTAACTCACCTGATTTCAGGTTCTTCATGAATTCAATTAAGGAAAGAGGGTTGGAGGATCAGTTTGATGTTATCGTTAATTGCACGGATAAAGATAAGATTTTTGACCAGTTGAAGCTTCTGATCCTGCCCTCTTGCAAAGAATCTTTCGGCAATGTTGTCGTTGAAGCATATTCTTATGGAGTGCCAGTTATTGCTGCCTCATATGCTCCTGGTCCTGCCGAAATAATAGATCATAAGATAAATGGAATTTTATTGGATGAGTTGACAGGAACCACCGTCGTTGATGAGATAGAAAGTGTAGGGCGCGAAGATCTCTTAACGATGTCGCGCAACGCGTTTGATAAACATAATAATTACTCTCTTGACGATCATTTGAGCTTTCTTGAGGAAGTGGCTAGAGGTATAATTAAGGAGTTTAATGGGGTTAATATGTTGCCAGTGCTTCCAAGGCTAACAATGCTTAACTAGTTCTGATTGCTCATCACAGACAGACACTAGGGCGGCGTTACAATTTGGCCAGCTGTCACTACCTCATCTCACACATGGCTCATCACATGAGTAATCAACGTACTATCCTTCCTGAAATACAGGGCTTGCGAGCTATAGCTGTGGGCCTTGTTCTGCTATTTCACGTCTGGCCCGATCTGGTTCCGGGTGGTTATGTCGGTGTCGATGTCTTCTTTGTTATTTCCGGCTACCTGATTACGGGCCTGCTCGTACGGGCGGCTATACGGGACGGGCGCATCTCACTGATCGATTTCTATGCGCGACGTGCCAGGCGGCTGCTACCGGTGGCGACGCTTGTGCTTGCGGTCACATTTGCTGGAACGCTGATTTTGCTTCCGCAATCGCGCTGGGAGGAGACGGCCATACAGATTGGTGCGAGCGCGCTCTATGTGCAGAATTGGGTTCTTGGATGGCTCGCGGTCGACTATCTCGGTGCCGAAAATGCTGCCAGCCCTGTTCAGCATTTTTGGTCGCTGTCCATTGAGGAACAATTCTATTTCGTGTGGCCGTTGGTGATGATCGCAGCAATGGCTTTGGCGCGGCGTGCCGGTATGCCGTTGCGTCGAGTCTTTCTCGCCGCTCTCGCTGTGATATTCCTCGCATCTTTTGCAGCTTCCGTGTTCGTTACGGAGACAAATCGCGAATGGGCCTATTTTGTCACCCATACGCGGATGTGGGAACTGGCGTTAGGAGGTCTACTTGCGCTGACGATTCATCGATTCAATGCTGGTTCATTGGTTCGCGCAGGCATGGCGAGTGCCGGGCTCGCCGCGATCTTCTATTCTTCTGCAACCTACTCTGCGAACACACCTTTCCCAGGAACTGCTGCCTTGCTTCCCACGATGGGCACGGTTTTAATCATTATGGCAGGCGATATACGCCTGGGGCGCTTCAGAGGACTTGATTCCAAGTGGCTACGCTATATTGGCGACCGGTCCTATTCCATCTATCTGTGGCACTGGCCGCTCATAACCTTCTACGTGGTGGGCCAGCCGCGTGTGGGGCTGATCGACGGTATTGGGCTGATTGCGCTGACGCTTGTTTTGTCGCACCTGTCTTACGAGCATATCGAGCAACGGTTTCGTCATCCGCGCCACATGGAGAAATGGCGTCCGCTAGGTTATGCCGCCGCATCGATCACGGCATGCATACTGGCCGCTGGTGCACTGCAATACAGAGTGACGAGTGAGGCTATCGCGGCAATTCCTGTTGCTGATGCGAACTATCCCGGGCCTGCCGTGCTGCTTGCGGGCGCTCCGGTGCCCGAAGGTATCGACCTTATTCCTCCGATGGCACAGCTCAAGAGTGACCTGCCTGTCGTATACTCCGATAAATGCCATCAGAACCAGGAAAGTGCCGAGCCGATCTTCTGCACGCTAGGCGCTGTCGATAGTGAGGGAACTTTGATTGTGGTCGGTGACTCGCATGCGGCGCACTGGGTGCCGCCCTTGGAGGAGATCGCCACAGAGAGAGGTTTGAGACTGTTGACCTTCACCAAGTCGGCGTGCGCGTTCAGTAGGATCATGTTCAATAAGGGTGGTGAGCCCTATCCCTCATGTTATGAATGGCGCGAGAATGTGTTGAATGAGATCCGCGAGATACAACCCGATATGGTTATTGTTGGACAATCGAAAGGCTATTCGGTTGATGATGATCAAATGTTTGAAGGCGTTCGTGGGATGTGGTCAGATCTAATTGAAACCGGTGCTAGAGTGGTGGCAATCGACGATACGCCATGGATGCCGTTCGTGGCGGGTGATTGTTTGGATAGCAATAAGCAGGATTGTTTCGCGCTGCGCGAGGAGGTTGAGTCGCCAAAGTTATTCGCTTCGTTGGCAGAGGGTTTTGACGGCGTACAAGTCGTTGATATGACAGATGCCATATGCGGTCCGAACCGGTGTGAGGCGCAAGTGGGAAATATCATCGTCTGGCGTGATCGTCATCATTTGACGGCAACTTATGCACGGTCTTTAGCTCCTTATCTGGAGCAGAGTATTGGACTGTAGATCGAGCTTGTTATGCTTTGTGTCTGCACCACCATATCGTGAATTTTACAAGGAGAATGTATGGCTATTCCCTCCCCTTTATTATTTTTCGTAGCAATTAAGGCATGCAAGCCAATATGTTTTTTCGGCATGTTTCGGTATATAAGGTTGCCGTCTTCAGGCGGCTCAGTTTTTGGTTCCTTTGAGGGGCTAGGCTAGCAATATAAAGCCTCCAGCTTTTCCAAGGAGACTTACTTATGATGACGGCTGGATGAATAGAGAAAATGAAACGATTTCCTGATGAGATAATGGAGATGCTACAAGATGCATCTCGCTCTTTCCGTAAAAAATCAGATCGACACTATCTCAAAAGCCAGGGGCTGATTTACTCTGCTTTCTCGGTGGCGGGTTTTTCAGTTGCTCGTGAGCTTGCACAGCGCGATGCAGAAAGCCGTATTCAACAGTTTTCTCTACCGGATACGATATGGCAGGGTGCTCGAGTCTTGGACTTAGGTTGTAATAATGGCGCAATGCTCTTTCAGGCGAGTAATCTTGGGATCCAGTGTGGTCTTGGTATCGAGTATGATCAAGACAAGGTGGAGTTGGCGTTAAAAATAACTAATACTGCTGGTTTGAAAAACCTGGAGTTTCAACAGGGTGATATTGACCAGCTGCTCGCCTCAGATCTTGAGCCTTATGATATTGTCTTTGCCTTGGCAATTGAGCGCCATGTCAATGATGTGGAAAAGCTGTATCTGTTACTGGGGAAGGTAACAAGTAAAGTGCTGTGCTTCGAGGGGAATGGTGGCTGTGATATTGACGTGGTGAAAGAAAAGCTGATTGCTGTGGGTTTCCGAGATTTTTCTTATAAAGGGTTCTGTCAAGACGATGTTGTGCCTTCTAATAATAGGCGCCCAGTTCTTCTGGCCTTTAAATGAGAGGGTGCGATGAAGATTGAGTTGGCTGGTGCTTCAGGAATAGGTAAAACAACAGCCCTAAAACTTATTGGCGATATTATAGCTAGACAGCATGATGCTGCTTCTGGTGACATTTTAACCAAGGCTATCAAAGAATCCGGAGAAAATAAAAGCCATCTGCAGCTGAAGATGGAGGTTGATCAAGCAAGTGTTTTTAAATCATCTTGCTTCATTGATTCGTATCTCGTAGTGATTTCAGAGTTAACGGCCAGTTTCTCTCAAAAAATTAATCTTGTTAGGTTCATTGATAAGCACCTGAAGGATTACCTAGCTCGCCAATTTTTGGATTTCCGCCATTTGGTTATTGATGAAGGATTTGTTCACGCTAGCTTCCCTTTGTCACAATTTTCATGTGATTTAGTAAGTTCTGTTCGCTTTTTTATCGATAATGTTCCCTTGCCAGATGCTGTAATTCAGTTACACGCTAATCCCCAGGTCTTGCTTTATCGTATTCAGCAGAGGGAAAGAGTTGTTAACTCCTACAGGTATAAAAGTGAAGAAAAATTGATATGTCACCTCTCACGGGTGGATTGGTACTTGAGTATTATGGAAAGTGCTCTGCGCAAGCGTGGTTGTCGTGTGCGTCATATTGATGCCAATGGACCTGTCGAGCAGTGGGCAAAGGTACTGGAAGATGTTATTGAGGAAGAGATTTTTATTTATGAGAAGGGGCTAAAGACTCCGGAGCCCCTATGCTAATATAAAAACATCTCAAAGAAGAATAAAAGAGCCCTTTCAGTGGGCCGAACTGCGGGATTGAAGAGGTGTACAGTGCTGGCTGCAATGGCGCTGCATTTCAAATTGTGATTTTGGAGATGATTATGTCGACATCGGACATACCGCTACCTCCCAGCTACGAGGTCCTGCAGCAGCACCTGCAGACTCTGGTCAAGAATCATGTCCGTGAACGAGAATACTTGGCGGAACTGTTAAGCCAGCTGCTGGAAGAAAACGACCGTCTGAAGCGCCGCATCCGAGAGTTGGAGGCCGTGAAGTCGGAAGCCAAAGAGACTGAAGTTCAGGCATCTTCAAAGCCTCCGTGGTCACCTAGAGCAGTGGCACCGGAACGGGCACTTGGCTTGAATTTTTCCCTGCCGAAGCGATGAGCGCTGTATCTTGTGGACCGTGCCGACCAAGTGAATATTTTTATGCTTACTATACTACACTCGATAGAATGGTTGTAAGCGCTATCTGTCATCGTAGTTGTCGATATGTCAGTATTTGAGACACGCGCTTCCTATTTAATGCGATAATATAATAGTGGAAAAAGGATTTATTTTTGAAAATTGCTATTGCCGGTACCGGCTACGTTGGTTTATCCAATGCCATTCTTCTGGCTCAGAATAATGAAGTGGTGGCAATTGATATTGTTTCCGAAAGGGTCGCTACTCAATGACAGACAGTCGCCTATCGAAGATGCTGAAATCTCCGACTTCTTGGCGAACCGTGAGCTGAACTTCACGGCGACACTCGACAAGGAGGCGGCCTACCGGGGGGGCGGACTCCGTGGTGATCGCTACGCCGACTGACTACGAACCGGAGACCAACTATTTTAATACGAGCAGCGTTGAATCGGTAATTCAGGATGTGCTGGATATCAACCCCGACGCGCTGATGGTGATCAAGTCAACCGTGCCGGTAGGCTACACGGCCTGTGCACGTGAGAAGTTCGGCGCCGAAAACCTGATCTTCTCGCCGGAGTTCCTGCGTGAGGGCAAGGCGCTCTACGATAACCTCTATCCCTCGCGAATAATCGTCGGCGAGCGCTCCGAGCGCACCGAGACCTTCGCCAACTTGCTCAAGCAAGGG
The DNA here is from genome assembly GCF_051216275.1 of Halomonas salsilacus. Classification (NCBI taxonomy): domain Bacteria; kingdom Pseudomonadati; phylum Pseudomonadota; class Gammaproteobacteria; order Oceanospirillales; family Halomonadaceae; genus Halomonas; species Halomonas salsilacus. The sequence goes on along the minus strand of NZ_JBPKAQ010000008.1, from coordinate 37,660 downwards.
GCGGTCAAGCAGGATGTGCCGGTACTGTTCACCAACAGCACCGAGGCGGAGGCGATCAAGCTGTTCTCCAACACCTTCCTGGCCATGCGCGTAGCCTACTTCAACGAGCTGGACACCTACGCCGAGACTCATGGATTGGATTCCCGCCAGATTACTGACGGGGTGGGGCTGGATCCGCGGATTGGCAGTCACTACCATAATTCATCGTTTGGCTATGGCGGCTACTGCCTGCCAAAGGATACCAAGCAACTGTTGGCCAATTACCATGAGGTGCCCAACAACCTGATACAGGCCATCGTCGAGGCCAACCGCACACGCAAGGATTTCATTGCCGAGACGGTGCTGTAGCGCAAACCCAAAGTAGTGGGCGTCTACCGGCTAATCATGAAGGCTGGCTCCGACAACTTCCGGGCCAGCGCCATGCAGGGCGTGATGAAGCGCATCAAGGCCAAGGGCGTCGAGGTGGTGGTCTACGAACCGGTACTTAACGAAGAGCAGTTCTTCGGTTCGCGTGTGATTCAGGACTTGGCGGATTTCACGTCACAGGCTGATGTCATCCTCGCCAACCGCATGGTGGAAGAACTAGTCGATGTGGCCGAAAAGGTTTATACCCGGGACCTGTTCGGCAGTGACTAAAGGTATGGTAAAGCACGAGGCATCATTGTTGGTAACAACAGGAAGCCGAGCATTTCATGAGTGCCTATCCAAGGGTGCCGAGTGGAGTTTCAAGCAGAATGCCAAGAGTGTATTGGCTTGGTAGCACTTATCTTCATTTTGTGTTAATGCAGAGCCTTGTTTAATAAATGACTGACCGATTCATGGACTATAGAGATGAAAAATTTCTGTGTACACAATGTGAAGTAATTGTAATCGTTAAGAAAATGAAAGATTAAAATATTTTATAAGTTTTTTTTGTTAGTTTCAGGAAGCCAGCATTTTATTAGCCTATTTCCGAGAGAGAAAGACGTAATGAATTGGAATGCAGTTTTTTCTAGCTTGCTTTAAGGCAATATCGATAAGCCAATTGCTTCAGGTGCGGTTTATTTTTTTATGAGGTTTCGTGATGGAACGATTTACTAGTTGGGCTCTTCAGAAGTTTTTTTATTGCACTCCCGTTCCCGTGAGGCACTTTGTTCGCGACTTGATGCCAGAGGACTGGGTATTCCGAATTCGACGCAATGTGGGCTGGCGAAGCTGGGAGAAAATCGTTGATAGGAGCAGTAAGGCCAAGGAAATTGAAGGCAAACTATGGGGGGGGTTTAGCGAGCAGGCCAAGTCAGACCTTATTGAGCTGCGGGATGATAGTCAGAGAGGCATTACTGAACGTGCTCGTGCTGCCTGGGCCCTAGCGCGTTGGTACCTGGTGGCAAAAGATCATGAGAGCGTTTTAGAAAACTTGCAGTTCTTCAGAAGTGCTCTGCCTGAGCGTTATTGGTATCAATCATTTCGCTTGTTGGAGATTGACTGCATGATGGCATTGGGAGATGTCGCCCTTGCGCGCCATTATGCAGAGGCGGCCCTGCAGAAAAAACCACACAGCCCGCATTACAGGCTGGCGTTAGCTAATACGTACGCTACCACTTCTGAGCATGAAGACTTGGAGGCTGATGATGCAGAGCGGCTGCGATTGATCAATACGATACTTGAGGAGGTGAGGGTATCGTCCATTAAACAGGCTTGCGTCGATAAGCCATTGGCACTCGATAACCTTTGCGGTAGTGATCAACCTTATGATGATAGCCCCATGCCGGATGCTACTGTCAGCATCATCATGCCAGTCTTCAAGGCAGAAGATACACTACCCATCGCCTTGGACAGCTTGTTGGCTCAGACCTGGAAGCAATTGCAAATCATCGTTGTGGATGATTGCAGCCCTGATGATACATTTGAAGTGGCAAAACGCTACAGCCAGAAAGACGCACGAGTTATTGCCGTGAGGCAGCCTTTCAATCAAGGAGCTTACGCAGCACGCAATTTCGGATTACACCATGCCACGGGTGAGTTGGTCACGACACACGATGCGGATGACTGGTCACACCCGCAGAAAATCGAGATTCAGGCTCGGGACTTGTTGGCTACCCGTGGGCGTAAGGCTAATCTGACCCACTGGGTCCGTGCCTTGCCTGAGCTGTATTTCAAGGGTACGTCCCGACCATCGGAACGGCTAGTACAGATGAACCATTCATCGCTGATGATGAGGCGGGAGCTGTTGTTAAAGCTAGGCGGGTGGGATCGTGTCCGCATTACCGGTGATACGGAACTGATCTGGCGCCTGGAGCACCATCCTGAGGGAGATAAGCCAAAGCAGATTTTGGAAGGTATACCGTTATCCTTTGCTCTGGAAGATGTATCTTCGTTGACGCGAAACAGTCGTACACATGTACGCACCATGTTCTATGGGGTTCGTCGAGAATATCGGGAGTCGATAGCCCATTGGCATGAGCACACTCAGAATCACTCTCTCTCTTTATCTAAGCCAGAGGAGAGTCAGGAGACTCCGCCGGAACGCCCGTTCCCAGCGCCGGGATTCATCCACGCCCATCGCATTTCCTGGACGCTGGACCGATTGATGCTGATGGACTTCAACTCACCGGGCCCTGCGTTGCAGCATGCCCTGCAACTGGTTGATGCCTGGGAGGCAGCCGGTTTAAGTGTTGGCGTCTTTCAGTGGCGCTATTACCCACTCGATGTTCGTGAACCGCTCAACGATGACATTCGTGACAGGGCGCTGGCTGGGAAGTTGAAAATCATAACGCCCGGAGAAAGTGTTAGTTCAAATATCACGCTGCTGGCATCAGCTCCATTGGCACATTATGCCATTGATCTTCCTCCGCAAATCGATACACCAAGGATTCAGGTGGTGACGAGTGAAAAATATTGCTGCCTTCAGGCCGAGACGCCTGAAAGTTGGGATGCTGAACGTGTAAAAAATCAATTGGAAAATCTGTTTGAGGTGCCGGCTGTCCTCGGTGAGAATTTCCACGAATGAGATAACTTTGGCGGTCGGGCTGAATGAGATGTCCAAGATCAGATTGCGATTTGTCAATTTTTCGCTGTCTGCTTTTTAAAATCAGGCAGCTGTGAATAATACCTTGATCAGTTTTAGAGAGGGCTTCATGTATACCGATTGGAAGGCAGTGCGTGACACCATGGAGTCATGGCTGCGTCAAGGTGAGTTTGAGCGAGCACATGAAGAGTTACGATCCATGCAGGCTTGTTATCAAGCCTGCGTCGAAACCTGGGCAGATCAAGGTGCCAAGGCACTGAGAGAGGATGCCAAGGCAGCCAGCGAAATGAAGGGAGCACCTCGCTCTAGCACTCCCCTCGATGTTCGTAAAAAGGAATTGATTTACGACTTTTTTAATACTTTGGGGCCTGATTATATCAAGGAGCCCTTGATGGTAAAGGCTCGCAGTCTGAAGCTAAGCCTTGACAATGTACAATCATTTCGGCGTTCGCTGGTAATGCGCAGCAAAGCTCGGGTGTCTTCTAAACTCACTCTTGAGTGGGTTGTCAATAACAAGCAAAAAGCCTATCGCCTTGCAGATTTTCTAGGCCTGCATTATCCAAGTGTCCAAGCCAGTGGTGTTTCCCTAGAACAGATTGATGCATCTTCTTTCGAGAGGGTGGTGATCAAGCCTGAAGGTGAGTCAAGCTCAAAAGGCGTGTTCCTGGTTTTTTCTCCACGACGTATTTATGATGTTTCCGGTGACAAATGGCTCGACTGCGTAAGCGATATGACAAAGAAGATGCAGGATGATTTGTCCAAGCGCCGTATTCGCAACGATAGCTGGATGGTTGAAGAGTTAGTGCTTGAGAATATTGCCGAGGAACTTCCTGGGCGAGATCTGAAATTCTATTGCTTTTATGGTCGTGTGGGGATGGTGTTGGAGATTCGTCGGTGGGGCGGCCGAGCTTACTGTGAGTGGAGTGGAGATGGAAGCCGAATATACTCTGGGAAGTACAGTCGTAACGAGTTCGATGGAGGTGGCGTCACAGAGGAGCAGCTTGAATATGTAAAGTCGATCAGTAAGAAAATTCCTGTGCCTTTCATGAGAATCGATTTCTTGCGCTCCGAGACCGCACCTCACGGGCTCTCTTTCTGCGAATTCACTCCGCGGCCTGGCAACTTTCATGCCTTCGGTGACGAGGTAGACCGCATGTTGGGCCTGGAGTTCCTGCAAGCGGAAGCGCGGTTGGAAAACGACTTGGTGAAGAGGCGCAACTCCTTTCGTGAGTATCGCCAGTTATTGGGTGTTGTAAAATGAACCTGATGAAGGCCAATCAGAGCTTCTGGGTATGGTTCTGGAAGGCATTTCAGGTCCTGCTGCGGAATCGACCGCTCACCACCCTTGCCGTGGTTGCCTTCACGGCAATTGGCAGGGTCACCAGCTTTCTGGCCATGGTGCTTCCTTTGAAGGTAATTTTGTTGGCTGGTTCTAGTGGGGTACCCCGCTATTTTGCTTTCTTTATTTCTCCAGAGGAAAAATGGAATTGGATTATCTATCTCGCCGTTGGAGCCGTTCTCTGTTACGTGCTGACACGTGTGCTTGATGCCCTCTCTGATAGGATGGCCACATCCGCAGGTATCGATATTCTCGAGAAAGCTAATGAGTTGGCGGTGTTCAGTAATCAAGAAGCGGTTGCTAGAGAGTTCTATTCCCGCTTTTGCAAGGTGGTCGCTTGGCTATTGTTCAGTTTTGCTGTCTCCGCGTTGCTGTTATTTGTTTATCCGGAGGTTATGGCATTTCTGTTCGCTATGTTTACATTGCAGATTCTATTCAGTCTATGGGTCTTGTCCGGAAGTGATGATATAAATCCGGGTGCGTTAAAGAGTTGGGTGCAGAATAAGTATCAAGGGTATCTTAGTACACTGCAGTCCATCAATTTTTTGGGGGGATTCTTTGTCATTTTGTTACCGTATTTGCGAGGTATGGATGGTAATATTTTAATTTCTATTGTTGCATTCCTGGCGGTTCGACAGATGTTAAGTGCTTTGAGTGATATGGTCATCGCCTCTGTTCGATTAAATAAGTCTAGGCAACGTGTGAATGCGATCTTGTTTCGAGAACACCGTCTTGAGGATCAGCAGAAGAAAACGCATGTAGAAATTAACGACCTGTTTTCCAAGGAGAAGCGTAGTCGCCTCGTGACCGAGGCTATTGCAGAAGGTGAAGTTCTGTCTCCAGTCGATGCCTGCTGGCAAGACTCAACGATTCCTTCGGTAACTACCTTTGTCATCAAGGTAAACCAATCCGCGCCTGTTAATGAGCTATCTCAATGGTGCCAGATGCATGTGTATTCATATAAGGTCGCGTATCAGCTAGAGAATGAAGAGCGCCTATTTAACTATTTACCCCGCGCGCGCCTATGGGCACCAGAATTGGTGGCGCGCTTTAGAGAATCACATTTTCAATGCCAAGTGGTGGAGTACGGTTCTGGTCAGCCAGTTGGCGGAGATTGGAAGAATATTGAACCGTCATTGTATGAACATCTTTGGTCTATAACACCAGGGGTGGAGCTTCTTCATGCCTATAATGCCTCGCAGTTGCTCATGCACCAGCGACTGAATACGAAATTTTTTGATCGCATTGATATTGCACTGGATACTGATGAGGATAGCGCGAGGAAAGATGAGTTCATGGCCGCGCTGCCTAGGCTTACTGAATTGGTGGAGGCTGTCCCTCTGTATGTCTATAATCCGATGGCCAATGCTGCGAATGTCGTAAAAAAGGCCGACGGTAAGGGGGTGTTAATCACCACTTGGGGGAAGTGGAAGTTAGAGCCGATCGGGGTGCAGTTGCCCAGTCTAGATGGCGACGAACTTTCTTGGATGCTGTTGCAAGTTCGCAAACACCGCCATGATATTCCGGGTTGGTTTGGTGTCAATGAGCTTTACTTGGTCAATGGGTGCAGGCGACTCGAATCCCTTGTACAAAAAAATCAGTTCAAGAAAGCCTTGGAACTAATGCCTGAGATTGTGGATAAGTTAAAAGGCTTGGGAGGAGACGTCTCTTCTCCAACTGCAAGAGATTTAAATTTTCGGTGATGCTTTTTTCAGGCAGCTTGGCCTGGGTGCAGCGAGGTGATATATTTTGTTGTCAACTCTAACGATAATGTTTTCACCTTATAAGTTATTTTTTCGTTTCTTAAGACGAGACAGTTTAAGAAGACTTTGTTAAGGCCTGTGTGCCATTGAAAGTGTACCGCTACCGTCGCGCTGATCCCGGAGGTGCTTGTCTGCCATCCTCAACCGGCATCAGAGACTGAAGAAACCAAGGCACTGGACAGCAAAGTGAAAGATTTATGAGTATATTTGTACGGCCGATTGTTTCGGTTATCGTTCCCACCTACCGCGACTGGGGAAGTCTCGAAAAGTGCCTAAGGGGCCTGGCTAGACAGGACTATCCCTCGGATTGCGTTGAGGTGCTGGTGGTCAACAATGCGCCGCAGGAGTCTGCTCCACTTGGCATAATATTGCAAAACTATGTGCGGCTGATCGGCGAGACGGCGCCGGGCTCCTACGCGGCGCGTAATTGTGGCATTGCTGAGGCGGAAGGAGAGGTGCTGGCTTTTCTCGATGCCGACTGCGTGGCAGAGCCGGTCTGGCTGAAAACGGCGCTGGCCTGCATGGGAACCCATGGCGCCGATCTGGTAGCGGGGCACATTACCTTGTTCTATCAGGACAATAAGCTGACTCCAGCAGAGTGCTACGAGAAGGCCTTTGCCTTCCGCCAGGCGAAGAACGTGGAGCAGGGGGTGGCCGTAACCGCCAACCTGATCGTCAGGCGAGAAGTATTTGAAGCCGTCGGTAATTTTGATGAGGGCATGATGTCTGGCGGTGATTTCGAATGGACCCGCCGGGCTACGGCGGCCGGCTACAGGCTAACCTATTGCCCGGCTGCGGTGGTTCGCCATCCGGCACGTAGCACGCTTGCTTCCCTGGCGCAGAAGGCTAGGCGTGTCTCCGCCGGGAGCATGGTGCTGCATGACGAGAGCGGCGCTCTGCAGGGGAGTGGTCGTGTAATGGGGAATTTCGGCAATGATCTGCGTGAGTTGCTGAAACGCAGTGACATGAGTTGGCGTGAACGAAGCTGGGCATTCGGGGTGCTGGTATACCTGAAAGGCATCAAGCTGCACCAGCGCCTGGCCATGCGCTTCGGCACCCGCAAGGCAAGGGAGCTCCCACGGTGAGGGTACTGCTGGTGGCCTCTTTCGGTGGGCACTGGGTGCAACTGCAACGGCTGGCAGCGATGCTGGAGGTGGACGAGCAGGTCTTCGTTTCCACCGCCGAGGCGCAGCACGGTGGCGCGTCTTACTATCTCGATGATTTCAGTGTGCGTGAGCTGTGGCGGGGTGTGCGTCAGCTGCCCCGAGCCATCGGTATCGTGCGCCGGATCTGGCCGGATCTGATCATCAGCACCGGCGCGGCGCCGGGGCTGCTGGTGCTCTTCGCCGGCTTCCTGTTGGGCAAGAAGACACTCTGGGTGGACAGCATCGCCAACTGTCGCAGGCTCTCCCTTTCCGGGCGCGTGGCCAAGCTGTTTGCCAGCCAGGTGCTCACCCAGTGGCCCAAACTGGCCTCGGGTCGCGTGCGCTACCTGGGGAGGCTGCTGTGAGAGTTCTTTTCGCCGCCGGCACCCAATTTCCCTTCCCCCGCATGGACCGGGTAGTGCTCGAGGTCGCACGCCAGAGGCCGAACTGGTCATTGGTCTATCAGGCGGGCCCGGGCGCGGACCTTGAAGCGTTTCAATCCTTGAGCAACCTGCTGGTGCAGCCACTTTTCGCGGGTGAACACTACCAACGCCTGTTCGCCGAGGCCGATCTGGTGGTCACCCATGCCGGCATGGGAAACATCCTGGCCTGCCTGGAGCAGGGCAAACCATTCTTGATGTTGCCACGCCGCGCTGGGCTGAGAGAGCATCGCAATGATCACCAGCAGGATACGGCCGAGGCTATCACCGACCTCTATGACGTGCCCTTTCACGAGGAGACGGACTCCCTCATCGCAGCCATTCTCGCGTATGATGGCGTCGCATCAGGTAGTGCCTCCCTTAAAGAGTCAATACGCTTTCAGCGCCTAGCGTTCGGGAAGAATCTCAACGCGCTGATTCGAACCCTATAGATTTAAGCGTACTCATGGACAGAAGTTTTGCAGGAATCTCAGAGCGGTACCCGGCGCAGCTGATCGTGCCGGTGGTAGATATCATCGCCATGTTGGCGGGGGCCCTGCTGGCCAATTGGTTTCGCTTCGAGACCTTCGAACTGCACGAGCGCTACTGGCTGGCCACGACCATAATGGCCCTGCTGTTGGTGTTGCTGAACCTGATGCAGGGGGCCTACACACGCTGGCGGATCACTAGCATTCCGACCTTGCTGGCCAAGCTATGCTTGGTGTGGGCTACCGTAGCGATCATTGCGGCCTCCTTGATCTTCTTCGCCCATGCCGCCGAGCGCTTTTCGCGATTATGGATCGGCGGGGCCCTCCTGATCTCCTTTGGGATCTCGGCTTCCGCCCGGGTAGCCGCCCAGGTTGTACTTCGGCGGGCTCGCCGCTTCGGGCGCGCACGCCGTTCGGTATTCCTGGTGGGGCCCTCCGAGCTGCTACTGCTGGTGGGGAAGGGGATGCGAAATGCCCCGGCGGAGGGGTATTCGATTGCAGGGGTCCAGCGTGTTGCCGGGACGTTGGGCCCCGATGAGTTAGATCGGCTAGAAAGGCGAGTCGTGGGCTCAGGGGCGCGCGAGGTATGGATCTGCGTTCCTCTGGAGATGGGCGGCATCGTGCGATCCATTTTCTATGTATTGCGCCACCATACATTGGAGGTGCGTTTCATCCCGGATTTCCGCGGCATGCAGCTGCTCAATCATCGCATGAGCGAGGTGGCGGGGCACCTGGCCGTGGACCTCAGCGTGACGCCGCTGGACGGCCTGGCGCGCATCGTCAAGCGCTTGGAGGATTTGACCCTCGGCGCCCTGATTACCCTCCTGATCATTCCCGTGTGCCTGGCCATTGCAATTGCCATCAAAGTGACTTCACCGGGGCCCGTGCTGTTCAAGCAGTACCGCACCGGGTCTAACGGGCGTCGCTTCAAGGTCTACAAGTTTCGTTCCATGGTCTTGCATGAAGAGCGCAACGGTCAGGTCACCCAGGCACGGCGCGATGATCCCCGGGTTACCCGGGTAGGCGCCTTCCTTCGCCGCACCTCCTTGGATGAATTGCCGCAGTTTTATAACGTGCTGCAGGGGCGCATGTCGATCGTGGGTCCCAGGCCACACGCCCTGGCACATAATGTGTACTACATGGATATCGTGGAGTCCTACATGAAGCGCCACAAGGTCAAGCCTGGCATCACCGGCTGGGCACAGGTGAAGGGCTACCGCGGTGAGACGGATACCGTGGAGAAGATGGAGAAGCGTGTTGCCTGTGACCTCTGGTATATCGACAACTGGTCACTGTGGCTCGACCTGCGCATCATCTTGATGACGATCTACAAGGGTTTTTACTCGAAATCGGCGTATTGACCGGTGGGTCAAGAATTCTCACGCAAGGGACAAGGGATGAAATTGAGTGATCTTTGACAAGCGCCTAGCCGTGAATCTCGTACTTGCGACTACCTTTCTGGTGCTGGCGCTTTTAGTATCTACACCGTTGCGTGTTCACGCGTTTATAGCCCTGCTGCTGCTCTATGCAATTGCTTTTCTGATCCATCACCGTCGCCAGCTCAGTTTCACAAGGCATGACGGTGTCGTTGTGGTAATGCTTTCCCTCTATGCATTGAGCCATCTGCCGGTCTTTGTGCTGGATGGCTACTCCTGGCGCTACCTCAGCCCTGGCTTGCACATGGTCGGGGTGATTCCCATCTACCTGATGCTCCGGCACTGCTGGGAAGAGATCGAGACCGAGCGGTTCCGGACCATGCTGGAGTATGGCGCCTTTCTGGGTGCGCTGGGTGGTGGTCTGTTGGCGTTCTTTCAGGCCTATTGGCTTGGACTGGAGAAGGTCGACGGCTTCCTCTTTCATATCAATTTTGGCTATCTGGTGGGGTCACTCTTCTTTCTGCAGGTGGCGCTGTGGCCGAGCTCTTGCCGCAGAGGCATGTTGACAGTAGGTATCGCCCTGGCACTTGCCGCAACCCTGTTGAGCACTGCGCGGGGCGCCTATTTCGCGATTCCTATTGTGCTGGGGAGTGTGGCGTTGCTTCACTGGCGTCGGATCGGAGTCAGGAAACTTGCCTTGGGCACCTTGGCGTTCTGTGTGATGGCCGTAGCCAGCTACCAGTTTGTGCCCCTGGTCGAGACGCGCGTCGACTACACCGTCGAGGAAATCACAAGAACCCTTGAAGGGGATGTCAGGCACTCCAGTGGTGGCCGTCTGCGCCTATGGGTGCTCGCCATCGAAGCCTTCAAGGAGCGGCCACTTATCGGGCTGACTTACGGGGAGCGGGAAGCACTGAACGAGTCACTGGTGGGTACCGGCATCATCAACCAGTGGGTGGCCACAATCAGTCGCGGGCACGCCCATAGTCAGTATTTCGAGACGCTGGCAACCGGGGGCCTCATTGGTATGGCGGCGCTGTTCGGCTACCTGATCTTTCCTGGGCTTTACTTTTTCATTCGACATATCAGGACTCCAAGCGATGACTTTGCTCTTGTCGGAATGGTCTTCAGCTTTGGCTTTATCGTCTTCTGCCTGACGGAGGTTGCCCTTCAGCACGAGATGATAGGCACCTACTATGCGTATATGTTGGTGCTGCTCTATGTCATGTCGTGCAAGCGAGAACAGGACGCCAGAGTCCGCGTCACTAGAACCACCGACCAAAGGGGCGTCAATTGAGGACCTTGGTCGTGGTGCGCTCTCTCAAGATGGGTGGCATGGAGCGCGTGGCTGTAAACCTGGCCGATGCGTTCGCTCAGGCAGGGCATGAAAGCCATCTGGTAAGCCTGGCTCGCGTTACGCATCCTCTCGCTCCCGAAGAGCCGGGCGTGGTGTCTCATGTGCTGCCGCTAAAGCGTTGGGCAAGGATGACCGTCATAGGTTTTATTCTGGAGTTATTGGCCAGGCTGCTACTTAACCCACTACTCAAGCGCTCCTTGTTCTTGGGCTCAGGCGTTATGGGGGGCGTGGTTTTTCGCCTCTGGTTGCACCGCTTCGAGGCCCGTCATGGCCGAGTTGATCAGATTATCTTCCGCGGAATTGGCACCTTCGAGATGGTGTGGAGCTTTCGTGACGCCCGGGCCTGCTATGTGCTCGAGAATATCCTCCAGGATCGTGGTCCTCGCTGGCGAAAGCGGTTGTTTGCGAGATGCCTTTACCAGGGCCGGCATCTGGTGGCGGTTTCCTCTGGCGTGGCGGAAAGCGTGCGCGAGGCCATGGCGTCATGGCCTTTTACGCCGGCTTCGCTTCGGGTGGTCGTCAATCCTTGTCCGATCTCAAGCATTCGTCGTCAGATGATGGAAGGTGACCCCGACCTTCCGGTAGGCCCCTACATCGTGACGGTCGCACGTCTGGTGCCGGCCAAGGACCAGGCGCTGTTGATCAGGGCCTATGCGCGATCCGGTGTGGAGATGCCGCTGGTACTAGTGGGCGATGGTCAGGAGCGTCTGCGCCTGGAATCCCTGGCCGCCGAGCTGGGCGTGGAGCAGCGAGTCATCTTCGCGGGGCAGCGCAGCAACCCTTACCCTTGGATGCATCATGCACGGCTGTTTGTGCTCAGTTCCCGCTTCGAAGGTATGGGTATCGTACTGTTCGAGGCCCTGGCCTGCGGTACGCCGGTGCTGAGCGTGGATTGCCCTGGGGGTATCCGCGAGATTCTCAAGGGGGAGTTGAAGGGCTGCGTCGTGCCTCATGATGAGGAGAGCCTGGTGCAGGGGATCGCCTTGAGTGTTCATGGGGCCAAGCCTCCCATCAAGGAGGCATGGCTGGACGATTTCCGACCTGAAACGGTGGCCGATCAGTTCCTTCAGGAGCCCGAAGGCCGCTAGTTTCGAGTCTCCGGTGATGAGTGCTGGGGAGAGGCGTCGCTGACAACAGCCGTGTTGTGCTGTTGGCGGGTCCATTTCCCTTCTGCTTTGTCGATGTACTGGAAATACTCGTTGGTAAAGCTACCCTGGTGGACAGCGTGGCGGTAGGAAACCGTCGGCACGATTGCCTTGTCGAGCACTTTATTGAAGACGCCTGGACCAGTGGTGTCGAACACGCCGGTGACGGTATCGCCGGTAATGTTCTTGATGATCTGGTCGATCACCGCTTGCATGTGCGGATTACCCGGCGCGCTGGCGATGAAGTAGTTGCTGAGTTCACCGCGGCGAGTGGTGACATACAGCTCCTCTCGCTCGGCGCCCAGTACGCAGGAGAGCGGCCAGACTTGGTGGGCGTCGATGTCCAGATAGACCCCACCGAACTTCTGTAGTACCAGCAGGCGCCACAGATCGGCCTGGGCGGCGCCGATCTGCAGTCGCTCGTAGTGTGGCAGGATCTCTGGGTAGTGCTCGGCAATGAACTCTCGGCGGGCCTCGGTGATCATGAAGCGGTAGTCGAAGCGCGGCGCCATCAGGCGGTTGAACAGGTAGTTGAGGTAGACCGGTAGCGTCACCCGGTTGGTGAAATTGGTCTGCCAGATGATGCGGGGAATGCGACTGGGTTTACCGCCCTTGAGCAGCGGGGCGGCTTGTTCGGGAAGCGTGAAGCGCTTGTTGGGCAGCAGCCAGTGGAAGGGGTAGCTCAGCACCTTGGTGATGTTGGCCAGAAGCTTGATCACTCGGCTGGTGGCGACAATCAGTGGTTTTTTCATATGACCTCCGCCCACAGGTCATACTCGTCGGCGTGGGTCACCCGGGCGCGTACGATCTCCCCCGGGGCCAGCTCGTGGCCGCTCTCCAGAAACACCATGCCGTCGATCTCGGGGGCGTCGGCGGCGCTGCGCCCGATGGGGCCTTCGTCGGTGATCTCGTCCACCAGTACCTCGATCTCGCGGCCGATCTTGGCCTGTAGGCGGGCGGCGGAGATCTGCTGCTGGTGGGCCATGAAGCGCTCCCAGCGCTGCTGCTTGATCTCATCCGGCACCGGTTCTAGATCCAGGTCGTTGGCGGGGGCGCCCTCCACCGGGGAGTATTGGAAGCAGCCAACGCGGTCGAGCTGGGCCTCGGTGAGCCAGTCGAGCAGGTACTGGAAGTCCTCCTCGGTCTCGCCGGGGAAGCCGACGATGAAGGTGGAGCGGATGGTGAGCTCGGGGCAGATCTCTCGCCAACGCTTGATCCGTGCCAGCGTCTTGTCTTCAAAAGCCGGGCGCTTCATGGCCTTGAGCACCCTGGGGCTCGCGTGCTGGAAGGGGATATCCAGGTAGGGCAGGATTTTGCCCTCGGCCATCAGCGGGATCAGCTCGTCCACGTGGGGGTAGGGGTAGACGTAGTGCAGGCGCACCCAGATGCCGAGCTCGCCGAGCGCCTCGCAAAGCTCGGTCATGCGGGTCTTGACCGGGCGGCCGTTCCAGAAACCGGTGCGGTACTTGAGATCGACCCCGTAGGCGCTGGTGTCCTGGGAGATCACCAGCAGCTCCTTCACACCGGCACGGGCCAGACCCTCGGCTTCCTTCAGCACCTCACCTACCGGGCGGCTGACCAGCTTGCCGCGCATGCTGGGGATGATGCAGAAGCTGCAGCTGTGGTTGCAGCCTTCGGAGATCTTCAGGTAGGCGTAGTGGCGCGGGGTGAGCTTGATGCCCTGGGGCGGCACCAGGTCGATGCGCGGGTCGTGATCCTGGCGCGGCGGCACGACGTCGTGCACGGCGTTCACCACCTGCTCGTACTGCTGGGGCCCGGTCACCGCCAGCACGCTGGGGTGCACGTCGCGGATGGCGCCTTCCTCCACGCCCATGCAGCCGGTGACGATCACCCGGCCATTCTCGGCGATCGCTTCGCCGATGGCGTCCAGCGATTCCGCCTTGGCGCTATCGATGAAGCCGCAGGTATTGACCACCACCACGTCGGCGTCGTCGTAGCTGGGCACGATCTCGTAGCCCTCGGTGCGCAGCTGGGTGAGGATGCGTTCTGAATCCACCAGCGCCTTGGGGCAACCCAGCGAGACGAAACCGACCTTGGGTGTGGACATGCAATTGACCTTCGCTTGATGATACGGGCAGGGTAAGCGCAGAATTCTACCGGTCTCACCGAGCCCAGGGAACCGCCTATGGCCACCATTGAACACAGCGCGATCCTCAAGGCACCGCCGGAACGGGTTTTTGCCCTGCTGGAGCGGGTGGAGGACTTCGCCGATTATTCCGACCTGATCCACGCCATCGAGCCGCTGGGCGATAACCGCTACCGCTGGCATGTGCACGCGGTGGGGCGCGACTGGCACTTCGATGTGGCCGTGACCGAATCCCGCTCGCCCGAGGTGCTGGCCTGGGAGTCGCTGGATGGGGTCAAGAACCAGGGGTGCTATCGGCTGAGGGCAGTGGACGGGGGCACCGAGGTGGCGCTGACGTTGACCTATGTGCTGCGCAACAAGCTGATGGAGAAGGCCGTCAACAAGGCCGCCAAGCCGCTGGTGAGCCGGGTGAGTCGACAGATCCTCGAGCGGGTGGGGGAAAGGCTATAGCTTCTTCCTGCCTGATGTGAAAATTCTATTAGGCTGCTATCTACGTATTCCTCATCGGTGGCCCTATGATGTTGGTATCGAGGCCGTCGGCCTCAAAGAGGAATCCGCCATGATCAAGGGGCTGCTGTGGTGCTTCGCCATCCTGGCGTTGCAGCTTGGCCTTTTGCGCTACATCGATATACGTGTGGCGGCCATGCCGCGGCTGCAGGATCCACCGGAAGAACCCGGCCAGGAAGACCTGCCGAAGTTGCCGGGTTGATTAGCCAGTTGGTAACCCCGCCGGGCGGCTTCGCCGCCATTCGCCGGGCATCGTCCAGCTCCCACCAGTCGTTCGAAGCGATAGTGACTCCGCCATTCGCCGGGCGGAGTCCAGCTCCCATCAATAACTTGAGGGGATGACCGTTTCCGCTTACCGGTATCGGTAGACCCGCAGGCTGGCCAGGAAGGGCTCGTCTTCGAGTTTTTCGTCGCTCCGGCGGGCGCGGGTGCGCTGCGCGGGCGGGTGCGGCGGCGGGAGGTTGTAGTCGGGAAGGCGGCCGTCGGCGCTGGGCACGATCAGAGGCAGGGCGACATTCATGGCACGGCGGGTGCGGCCGTCTTCCAGCGGTTCGCGGTAAAAGAGGTTGGCGCGCATCAGTGGGGCCTGGCGCTGTACCTGGGCCAGGGGTTCGCCGCTGGGGATGCCGGCGAGTTGTCGCAGTTGGATGCGCACGTGGGCGGCATCCACGTCGAGCTTGAGCAGCTTCTGCTCGGCCTCCTGAACCGTCAAGCGCTTGATGGAGCGCCCACTGGAATACCAGGCCAACCGCACCCGGGCCAGGGGCGCCTCGGCCCAGGGGATCGCCCGCCAGCACTGCTTGAGGTGCACCCTCGCCAGCCCCTGGCCGCGAAGGTGGTCGTGCAGTTCCGGATGACGGAAGGGCAGCACGGCTTTCGCCTCGGGAATCAGCTCGGGTTCGCTTTCCTTGATGCGGGCGAGCAGGGCGGCGAAGTCGCCCTTGGCGGCATTGGCTCGGGCGACCGCTTCCATGAGCGCCTCTCCGGCGGCCACCAGCCCGATGTGGGTGCGGGTGGCACGCCCGTCCTGACCGTCCTGATACCAGACATCGAGCAGGGCGTGGCGCAGCCAGGCCTCGGCGCGCTCGGCACTCACCGGTTCCGGTTCGCCGAAGATCCAGCAGGCGGTGGGTTTCCGATGGTAGGCAACCGCCACCGCCTCGCCACCTTCAATCAGGGCATCGAAGGCGGCCTCCAGTTCGGCCAGCAGGCGGTACTCGGGGCGACTCATCGGAGAATCACTCCGAATCCTGCAGTCCGCGCTCGGCGCGCATGATCATCTCGTCGATCTCGGTCTCGTCCATGGCGGGCTCGCCGGCGATGCGGCGTGTGCCGTCGGCCCAGGCGCCGAGATCCAGCAGGCGGCAGCGCTCGCTGCAGAAGGGGCGGTCGGGATTCTTCTCGCTCCATACGACCTTCTTGCTGCACTGGGGACAGGCGACTTCCAGGGGGCGTTGCGTGTTGCTCATGAGGCTCCTCGGGGTTGTGTGATGGCATCTGCAGCCGGTTGAGAGGCCAACTGGCGGAAGTAGCGGTCGAGCTCGGCGACCCGGCGGCGCATCTCGGCTTCGCTGCAGCCATTGTTCAGCACGTCGTCGGTGCGGGCCAGTCGCTCGGCGCGGGGCATCTGGGCGGCGACGATGGCACGGGCCTGGGCCTCGTCGACGTCGTCGCGAGCGGCGGTGCGTTCGATCTGTAGCGCCTCGGGCACGTCGATCACCAGCGTCCGGTCGGCCATCTTGTTCTGGCCAGATTCGAACAGCAGCGGCGAGACCAGCAGCACGTAGGGCGCGCCGGTGGCTTCGAGCCTCGCAAGGTGTTCGATCAGCCGCGCCCGGATGCGCGGGTGGGTGACGGATTCCAGCCAGCGGCGCTCTGCGGGGTCGGCGAAGACGATCTCGCGCAGCGCCCGTCGGTTCAGGGTGCCGTCGTCGTTGAGCACGAGGCTGCCCCCGTCTCGGGAATAGCGCGCGGCGATCTCCTCCAGCGCCGGCTCGCCGGGCTCGACCACCTCGCGGGCCACGTCGTCGGCATCCACCCAGGGTGCGCCGAGCGCCGCGAAGGCCCTGGCCACGGTGGACTTGCCCGAGGCGATGCCGCCGGTCACGCCTATGATCATCGTTGCTCTCTCTCCCGACGTTCTTGCCTAAAGCCGATGCTGTGAGTCCATACAGTTTAACAGTGTATGGATAAGGGTCGTAACGTTCGAGCGGGCTCTACGACTTTGGGCGAAAGTTGAAGGATAATTCATGCTGGGTCATGGACTTGCTTGAGACAAGGTAAGACCATTGGACCGCAAGATGCCCCCGCAGGTATCAGGTATCCCATCACATTCAGCTACGCTTCTCACACTGTGCCAGCTAGGAGAGTCATATGAGTGCCATCATTCTTCTGGTCCTGGGTCTTGCCGCGATGGCAGCCGGGTACTTCGTGTACTCGAAGTTCATCGCCGAGAAGATCTACCGACTGGATCCCGACTTCAAGACACCCGCCCATGAATACGAGGACGGCGTCGACTTCGTGCCCACCAACCGCTTCGTGCTGTGGGGCCACCATTTCACCTCGGTCGCCGGGGCCGCGCCCATCGTGGGGCCCGCCATCGCCGTGATCTGGGGCTGGCTGCCGGCCTTTCTGTGGGTGGTGTTCGGTACCATCTTTTTCGCCGGGATTCATGATTTCGGCGCCATCTGGGCCAGCGTGCGCAACAAGGCCAAGTCCGTCGGTGCCCTGACCGGCGACGTGGTCGGCAAGCGGGCCCGCAGCATCTTCATGATCGTCATCTTCCTGGTTCTGCTGATGGTCAACGCGGTGTTTGCGGTCGTGATCGCCGGCCTGATGATGAACTTCTCCAGCGCCGTGGTGCCGGTGTGGGGCGCCATCCTGGTGGCACTGGTCATCGGCCAGCTGATCTACCGCCGCGTGCTGAGCCTGCCGATGGTCTCCATCATCGGCGTGATCTGCCTCTATGCGCTGATTGGCATCGGGCCCTCGGTGCCGATCCAGATGCCCGCCGAGGTGGCCGGCTTCTCCGGCAACGCGGTGTGGATCCTGATTCTGTTCGCCTACGCCGCCATCGCCTCATTGCTGCCGGTGTGGGTGCTGCTCCAGCCCCGCGACTACATCAACGGCCTGCAGCTGTTCATCGGCCTGATCATCCTCTACGGCGCCATCGTGCTGATGAACCCGACCCTGGTGGCCCCGGCCTTCAACACCAACGTGCCCGCCGGTACGCCATCGCTGCTGCCGCTGCTGTTCGTGACCATCGCCTGCGGCGCCATCTCCGGCTTCCACGGCCTGGTCTCCTCCGGCACCACCTCCAAGCAGCTCAACAAGGAGACCGACGCCCGCTTCGTCGGCTACTTCGGGGCCGTGGGCGAGGGCATGCTGGCCCTGGCCGCGATCCTGGCCGCCACTGCCGGTTTCGCCACCTTCGGCGACTGGGAGGCGATGTACAGCGCCTTCGGCCAGGGCGGTGTCAACGCCTTCGTCGAGGGGGGTGCCTTCATCATCCATAACGGCATCGGCCTGCCGGAAGCCACCGCGGCGACCCTGCTCACCGTGATGGCGGCGCTGTTCGCCGGCACCACCATGGATACCGGCCTGCGCCTGCAGCGCTACATCTTCCAGGAGTGGGGCGAGATCTATAACCAGCCGTGGATGAAGAAGCCTGCCATCGCCACCTTCCTGGCGGTGGCCAGCTGCCTGCTGCTGGCGTTCGGTGCCGGCGGCGCAGATGGCTCCGGTGGTCTGATCATCTGGCCGCTGTTCGGCACCACCAACCAGCTGCTGGCGGGTCTGACCCTGCTGGTGATCACCGTGATGCTGGTGCGCTTGCGTCGTCCGATGTGGTACACCCTGGCGCCGCTCTGCTTCCTGCTGGTGATGACCATCGCGGCCCTGCTGATCCAGCTGCGCACCTTCTATCAGCAGGGCAACATGTTCCTGCTGATTCTGGATATCGTGGTGCTGATCGCCGCGATCATGGTGGCCATGGAGTGCGCCTCGGCGCTCAAGCGCTCTCGCGCGGAGATGGCCGCCGAGCAGAAGTAACGAAGGAGTGACCCATGAACGACGATCATGACACTGGTCATGATCCTCGTCTCGAACGGATTCGGGCCTGGCTTAGCCAGGCCCGTTTCTTCGCGGAGGAGGTCTACTCCTCCCGCTACCGGGGCGCCATCGCCCGCGCCCGGCGAGACGAGGACGACCTCTTCATGCTGCTGGTGTTCTCCGAGATGATGGGGGTGCCCAACCCGGCGGCCTACTACACTCTCGAGCTTCAGCCGCTGCTGCTGGAGCGCTTCCACGACTGGCATCGGCGCATGGGGATGGAGCGCTCGCCGCTGGATCATTTCAAATGTTGCTGAGGCCCTCATGAAAGAACTGCTGGAAAAACGCCTGCTGTGGGTGGGCGGCAAGGGCGGGGTCGGCAAGACCACCGTGGCCGCGGCCCTGGCGGTGCTGGCGGCGCGGCGGGGCAGGAAGGTGCTGGTGGTCTCCACCGACCCGGCCCACAGCCTCGGCGATGTCTTCGATCGCGAGCTGGGCGACGTTCCGCGCCGGTTGCTGCCCAACCTGGACGCCATGGAGATTGACCCCGACGCCGAGGTGGAGGCGCATCTGGCGCGGGTCACCGAGCAGATGCGGCGCTATGCGGCCCCTGAGATGATGAAGGAGCTGGAGCGCCAGATGCGCCTGACCCGGCAGTCGCCGGGGACCCAGGAGGCGGCGCTGCTGGAGCGGCTGTCGCGGCTGATCGTCGATGACGACAGCGACTGGGACCTGATCATCTTCGACACCGCGCCTACCGGCCACACCCTGCGTCTGTTGACCCTGCCCGAGGCCATGGCCGCCTGGACCGACGGTCTGCTGGCCCACAACCGCAAGTCGGAGGAGCTGGGCAAGGTGCTCTCCCACTTGACGCCCAAGCGCGGCCGCGACGTGGCCTCGCCCTTCGACGACCCCCAGGAAGACCCTCTCGCCGATCTGGACGACAAGACCCGCGACGTGGCGAAGACCCTGATCGAACGAAGGCGGCTCTTCCACCGGGCGCGGCGGCGCATCGAGAACGTCGAGGAGACCGGCTTCCTGTTCGTGCTGACCCCGGAGCGGCTGCCGATCCTCGAGACCGCCCGCGCCGTGGCCACCCTGGAGGAGGCCCAGGTGCCGGTGGCTGGCATCCTGGTCAACCGGGTGATTCCGGAGGATGCCGATGGGGACTTCCTGCGCGCCCGCCGCGAGCAGGAGGCGACCTACCTGGCGCGTATCGATGAGGAGCTGGGCCACCTGCCGCGCCCGCGGCTGCCCTGGCTGCCTACCGACGTGCAGGGCCTCGAGACGCTGGACAAGCTCGCCGACCTGCTCATGGACAGGGGCTTTTGATGCGGGTGCTGTTGCTGTCGGCCTACACGGCGGTCAGCCATCGGCACTGGGCCCATGGCCTGGTCGATCATTTGAACGAGATCGAATGGACACTGCTGGAACTCCCGCCGCGCCACTTTCGCTGGCGCATACGTGGCAACCCCTTGAGCTGGATGCTCAAGGAGCATGACGCCCTGTCGAGGGACTACGATGTGGTGCTGGCGACCTCGATGGTGGACCTGGCGACCCTGGTGGGTCTCTATCCCCACCTTGGCGCCGCCAGGCGCATCGTCTACTTCCACGAGAACCAGTTCGCCTACCCGGAATCCGGAGACCAGCGTCATCAGGGCGAGGCGCGCATGGTCAATCTCTACAGTGCCCTGGCGGCGGACCAGGTCGTCTTCAACACCGCCTACAACCGGAACAGCTTCATCGATGCGGCACGGCGTTTTCTCAAGGGAATGCCGGAGAACCTGCCCGCGGCGCAGCCACTTGAGGAGTTGCGCAAGCGGGCTGAGGTGCTGCCGGTACCTATCCATCCCTTGCCCTCGATCGAGCCACTGTCCCCTGCTGACGACCTTGTGGGGGCGAGCCGCCGCATCGTCTGGAACCATCGCTGGGAATACGACAAGAATCCCGAGGATTTCTTTGCGGTGCTCGAATCGCTCAGCGAGCAGGGTGTCGATTTCGAGCTAGCGGTGATGGGGCAGCGATTCCGGCAGCAGCCGGCAGTCTTCGAGCAGGCCCGGCAGCGCCTGGAACACCATCTTGTCGTCTGGGGGCCTCAGCCTGGCGACCACTATCGCGCCCAGCTCGATGAGGGTGCCATCGTGGTCTCCACCGCCTACCACGAGTTCCAGGGGTTGGCGGTGATGGAAGCCGTTCAACGCGGCTGTTTGCCGCTGGTTCCCGATCGTCTGTGCTTTCCCGAGCTATATGCCGATGCCTATCGCTACGATGGGTCCCGGCAGGGGCTCGAGAGACAACTGTGCGCCTGGCTAGACGATCCGGAGTCGCGCCCGCCTGTTCCGTCAACGGCCGAATGGGAGTGGCCGACACTCTTGCCAAGGTATCAACGCCTGCTCACGGGTGGTTCATAGTCGACCCCCGAGTCGGCGTCGAGCAGATCGAGACGCCGGGTGGGCCAGTGCACCACTGCCGTGTGGCGGTGCATGCGCTCGGCGAGCCAGGGGTGACGTTCGTGGATAACCCGGCTGGCGAAGTCGGCCAGGAAACGGGACTTGAGCTCGGCCCGGGCGCGATCCACGCCCACCGCCTGGAAGGGGGTGGAGGCGAGCAGCATGAAGCCGTCATCGGGAATGCGCCCCGCGGCCATGTTGGCGTCGATGATGTCCGCGGCGGTGCCGATGGGCTCGGCCAAATTCGGGCCGTAGGGGCCGACGATCAGGGCCGTGTTAGGCAGGTGCAGGAAATCGAAGCCGCGGCCCACGCAGATCACCCATTCGCGGTGTTCGATGTCGAGGTGCCGCGCCACGCCGCGCAGGCTCGCGGCGTGGGCCAGGTTGCCGGTGAGGAGCGGCAGCAGGTCGCGGCGGATATCGGCCGGCATGTCCGGGCAGAGGATGGCGACCCGGAGGCCCAGGCTGTCGCCGTCGGCCCCATCAAGCTCCCCGATATCCAGGGTCTCGTTCCCTTCGCCATGCAGGATCAGGGAATCGGTGTCGGTCTCGAAGCCGCACACCAGCGGGTAGACGTGCTGGTGGTCGCGCCCGAAGAGCCGCTCCGCCTGGGCGCGGATCTGGCGGGCGTGGGCCAGGGCGGCGTCGGCATCACAGCCGAAGCCGGCACAGCCCCGTAGGCGCTCACCGCGGGAGAAATGGTAGGTGATCATCAGCAGCGCACCATGGCCGGCGCGGATGCCCTCGGCCACCGCCTCGGTGACCAGCTCGCCGAGATAGGGCCAGCCCAGATCGAAGATGCCGCCCAGGTTGCGAAAGGGGGTGATGATGCCCAGCGGTGTGCGGGTGGCATGGGGGATGTGGATGCGCCCGTCCATGCACTTGAACACCAGCAGGCGGGTGGGGTGCTGGGCCAGATAGCGCTCCCGGGCCAGGGTGGCCGAGGGACTGCAAAAGCTGGCGGCATGCTGGAGGGAAAGGGCCTGCAGCGCCTGGATGCGCTCGCCGATGGGACGGTCGTGGAGTGGGGTGGGCATGGGTGGCTCAGTCGTTGTCATTATGCTGCCATCCTCGCTCAGCCCGGCGTGACTGCCAACCCGCCGTTTGGCGCAGGGAGCCTTTTGGCTACAGCTCGGTCTTCTCCTTGAACTCGCAGAGGTCCTCGATCACGCAGCTGCCGCAGCGCGGCTTGCGCGCCACGCAGGTGTAGCGACCGTGTAGGATCAGCCAGTGGTGGGCGTCCTGGCGAAACTCCTTCGGCACGTGGCGGACAAGCCTTTTCTCCACCTCGACCACGTCCTTGCCCCTTGCCATCCCGGTACGGTTGGCGACCCGAAAGATATGGGTGTCCACGGCGATGGTGGGCTGGCCGAAGGCGGTATTGAGGATGACGTTGGCGGTCTTGCGGCCCACGCCCGGCAGCGCTTCCAAAGCCGCGCGGGTCTGCGGCACCTCCCCGGCGTGGTTGTCCACCAGCAGGTGGCAGGTCTTCATCAGATTCTCGGCCTTGGTGTTGTAGAGGCCGATGGTCCTGATGTGTGCCTTGAGCTCGTCAATGCCCAGGTCGATGATCGCCTGGGGGGTGTTGGCCACCGGGAAGAGCCTTGCCGTGGCCTTGTTGACGCCCACATCGGTGGCCTGGGCGGAGAGCAGCACCGCGGTGAGCAGCTCGAAGGGGGTCGCCCAGTTCAGCTCGGTGGTGGGCTCGGGGTTGTGGTCGCGCAGCCGCGCGAAGATTTCATGGCGTTTCTGGGCGTTCATGTGATTCCGTTGTTAGACCTCCTCTACGAGCCGTTCCCGGCGCCCCTGTCTTGGCGATAGATCAGCAGGCCCTGTTTCGGCTTGGCTAAGTTGGCTGGCTCTTTTCCAGCGCACTTCTGGCCTTGGCGAGCAGCCGCTCGGCCTCGGGGAGCTGGACTCTGGCGGTGGCTTCTGCGTCGCTGTCGCCTCGTCGCTGGGCGCTCTCCAGCTGCTGCCGGGTCCGCTTGACGGCCTGTTCGGCGGCCTTCAATGCCATCCGACGCTGACGCTGCTGGCCGGGGCCGGCGCTCGATCCGGTGCCCACTTCGCTACCCGGGCGGCGACGCTGCTGCATCAGCCGCTTCTGGCGCTCCAGGCGTTTCTCCTTGGCCTGCCGGGCCAGGCGCACTTGGCGGGCGCGATGACGGCGGCGGCCCAACTCAGCGCGGCGGGCGAGGTAAGCGTCGCGTGCTTCATCGCTCTCGGCGGCCTGCCAGGCGGGGTGGGGGACGAGGTCAATGCAATCCACGGGGCAGGGGGCCACGCAAAGCTCGCAGCCAGTGCATTCATCGGTGATTACCGTATGCATGCGCTTGGCGGCGCCGAGGATGGCGTCCACCGGGCAGGCCTGAATGCACTTGGTGCAGCCGATGCATTCGGCCTCGCGGATCACCGCGGCCAGCGGCAGCTGGGTGGGCTCGGCCAGGGGCTGTACCGGCTGGCCGGTGAGGTCGGCCAGCCGCTCGAGTGTGGCCTCTCCGCCCGGCGGGCAGCGGTTGATCGGCTCGCCCGCGGCGATGGCCTCGGCGTAGGGCAGGCAGCCATCGAAGCCGCACTTGCCGCACTGGGTCTGCGGCAGCACGGCGTCGATAGCTGTAATCAGCGGGCCATCGCGGCTCACAGCGGCCTCAGGTGACCCGCTGGCCGGGCTCGGCGCCGGTGTCCGGCGAGAGCAGGTAGATTCCCTCGTCGTTGGCCGAGGCCAGCACCATGCCCTCGGAGACGCCGAAGCGCATCTTGCGCGGCGCCAGGTTGGCCACCATCACGGTGAGCCGGCCCTCCAGCGCCTCGGGGGCGTAGGCGGCGCGGATGCCCGAGAACACCGTGCGGCTCTCGCCGCCGATATCCAGGGTCAGCTTGAGCAGCTTGTCGGCGCCCTCGACGTACTCCGCCTTGGCGATGCGCGCGATGCGCAGGTCCACCTTGATGAAGTCGTCGAAGCCGATCTCGTCGGCGATAGGCATCTCGGCCAGGGGCCCCTTGGGGGTCTCCTTGAGCTTCTGTTCTTCCACCAGATCCTCCTTGGACGCCTCCATCATGGCGTCGATCTTATCCCGCTCCACGCGGGTCATCAGCGGCTTGAATTTGGCGATCTCGTGGTTCAGCAACACCTCGTGGCGGCTGTGCCAGTCGAGGCTCTCGAGCTTCATGAACTCGCGAGCCTCCTCGGCCATGGCCGGCACCACGGGGGCCAGATAGACCATCAGCTGGCGGAACAGGTTGAGGCCCACCGAACAGATGTCGAGGACCTCCTGCTCGCGCCCCGACTGCTTGGCCAGCACCCAGGGCTCGGCGTCGGCGATGTAGGTGTTGGCTTCATCCGCCAGCTCCATCACGCGTCGCATGGCGCGGCCGAACTCGCGGGCCTCGTACAGCTCGGCGATCTCGTCGCCGGCACTGATGAAGCGGGCCACCATTTCCGGCTCGGCGCAGTGGGCCGAGAGCCGGCCGTCGCCGAGCTTCTTGACGAAGCCGGCGCAGCGGCTGGCGATGTTGACCACCTTGCCGACCAGATCGCTGTTGACCCGGGCGGCGAAGTCCTCGAGGTTGAGGTCGAGATCATCCACCCGGGAGGTAAGCTTGGCGGCGAAGTAGTAGCGCAGGTACTCGGGGTTCAGGAAGTCCGCGTAGGTGGCGGCCTTGATGAAGGTGCCCCGGGACTTGGACATCTTGGCGCCGTTCACCGTCACGAAGCCGTGGCAGTTCACCGCCGTGGGGGTGCGGAAGTCGGCGCCGTGGAGCATGGCCGGCCAGAACAGCGCGTGGAAGTAGACGATGTCCTTGCCGATGAAGTGGTAGACCTCGGCCGCGCTGTCCCTGCGCCAGTAGGCGTCGAAGTCCAGGCCCTGCCGGTCGCACAGGTGCTTGAAGCTGGCCAGGTAGCCGATGGGCGCGTCCAGCCACACATAGAAGTACTTGCCCGGGGCGTCGGGAATCTCGAAGCCGAAGTAGGGGGCGTCGCGGGAAATGTCCCACTCGTTGAAGCCGGCCTCGAACCACTCCATTAGCTTGTTGCGGATCTGCGCCTGGACGTGGTCGTCGTTGATCCACCGATGCATGAAATCGGCGAAGTCGGGCAGCTTGAAGAAGTAGTGGGTGGAGCTGCGCACCTCGGGGGTGGCCCCGGAGATGGCCGATACCGGGTCGATCAGCTCGGCCGGCGTATAGGTGGCGCCGCACGCCTCGCAGTTGTCGCCATACTGGTCGTCTACCCGGCACTTGGGGCAGGTGCCCTTGATGAAGCGGTCGGCCAGGAACAACCCCTTCACCGGATCGTACATCTGCTCGATGTCGCGGGTGGCGATATGGCCCTTGTCGCGCAGGCGGGTGTAGATCAGCTCGCTGAAGTAGCGGTTCTCTTCGGAGTGGGTCGAGTGGTAGTTGTCGAAGGCCACGCCGAAGGTGGCGAAGTCCGCCTGGTGCTCCCGGCTGACGCGGTCGATCAGGGCCTCGGAGGTGATCCCCTCCTGCTCGGCGCGCAGCATGATGGCGGTGCCGTGGGCGTCGTCGGCGCAGACGTAGTGGCACTCGTGGCCGCGGCTCTTCTGGAAGCGTACCCAGATATCGGTCTGGATGTACTCCAGCAGGTGGCCGAGGTGGATGGCGCCGTTGGCGTAGGGCAGGGCGCTGGTAACCAGGATCTGGCGCTTGGCGGTCGTCGACATGTCGGCTCTGGATTCCCGTGAAAATCAGGCCGACGATTGTAGCGGTGTTGGGGCTCTACTGCACCCGCACTCATGAGGAGCCGCCGCTGGGCTTGGCGTCGGCCATCAGCATGTCGTGGTCGCGGGGCGGCTGGCACTGGGTGCGGGCGCCGGGAGTGAGATAGGTTCGCAGGATCGGCTCCATACCCTTGAGCACCTGTACCGGCAGGGCCGAGGTGAACCGGAAGCGGTCGGAGTCGCTACCGGCCACGTAGGCGGTGAGGGTGCCGAAGTGGTCGTCACCCAGGTAGAAAACGAAGGTGGCGGTGCGGTTGCGCGCCTCGGAGTGCACTACCTGGCCCGAGCGGGTGACGGTCTGGAAGCGGTTGTTGCCTGTGCCGGTCTTGCCGCCCAGGGTCAACGGGGTGTCGTGCTCCCCCAGGAAGCTGCCCTGCAGGCGGCGGGCGGTGCCGCCCTCCACCACCTGGGAGAGGGTGCGGCGCAGGATCGCGGCCACCTCCGGTGCCATCACCTGGCGGGCGCGGCCATGGTCCGGCAGGAATCGGGTCTCGTAGGGGGTGTGCTCGGCCAGGTGCAGGTCGTCGATGCGCAGGGTGGGCAGGCGCACGCCGTCGTTGAGGATAATGCCCATCAGCTCCGCCAGCGCCGCGGGGCGATCCCCGGAGCTGCCCACCGCGGTGGCCAGCGACGGCACCAGATGGTCGAAGGGGTACCCGAGCCGCGCCCAGCGCTGGTGGATGTCGAGGAAGGCCTCGACCTCGAGCATGGTGCGGATGCGGGTGTCCCGGGCGCTGCGGTGGCGGGTGCGCAGCAGCCAGCCGTAGACCTCCTGGCGCGCCTCGCGGCTGGCCGCCTCGGCGTCAGCGTAGTTGGCGTCGGGCTGGTCTTGCAGGAAACCCACCAGCCACAGCTCCAGCGGATGCACGCCGGCGATATGGCCCTGGTCGGAGAGGGTGAAGGCGCTGGGGTCGCTGCGCTCGAACAGCGCGCTGGGCTGGAAACTGCCATCGCGCCCGCCCAATCGCTCGGCCACGAAGGCGGTGAAGCCGATGGGGTCCGCCTCCGGGTAAAGGTAGCGGTAGACCGCCGCCAGCCGAGGGGCGCCGGGACGCAGCCCGCCCAGGAAGGCGTCCAGGCGCTGCTCGGACGGCAGGGCCTGGTACTTGCGCCAGAAGCGCTGCAGGAACACCCGGCCTTCGCGGTCGGCGAAGCTCGCCAGGTAGTCCAGGCGGCGCGGGTCGGCGTCGTCCTCCAGCATCTGCCGGCGACTGTCGTTGTGGTGGATGCTGTAGCTCACCAGGTCACGCATCAGGCGGATGAAGGGCAAGTTGAGGGACTCGCGCATGGCCTCCTCGAGGGTGGGGTTGCGCCCGTTGTCCTCGCGGCGGAAGTTGCTGAAGGTGTGGCGCCCGCCGCCGGTGAAGAAGGCCTCGTGGGGGCTGGCCGAGTAGCGGCGCTGCATGGCCTGGGCCAGCAGCACGTCGAGGGGTAGGTCCGGCGTGGCGATCAGCCGTTCGATCACCCAGCGGCTGAGGTGATCCTGGCGGTCCACCGGAATTTGCCGCAACGTCTCGGCCGGCAGCCCCACGTGGCGGCCATGCAGTTCGGCGATCACCTCCAGGTAGGTGGCGAGCACCCGCAGCTTGGCGGTGGAGCCGAGCTCCAGCTTGCTGCCCTCGTTGATGTCGAAGGGCTGGCCGCTGTTGTCGGTCTGCACCCGCACCCGGAAACCCTCCTCGCTGCGCTCGAAGAGCGTGAAGCTGTAGCGCACCTCGGCGGTCTTCTCCGGGGAGAGCAGGCGCTCGCCGAACAGGCCGATCTCGCCGGCGACGTCGGGATCGGCCAGCCGATACAGGTAGTCGGTGACCTCGCCCTGCAGGTCGGGATGCAGGGTGGTGCGGGCGGTGAGGTCCAGGCGATCCAACTCGTGCAGGGAGACGCCGAGCATGCCCGACAGGCGTGTGCGGGCCACCTGCAGCCCCTTGTCGCGCGGTACCCGATGGGCCACCGGCGCGGCCTGAAAGTCACGGAAGACGAGACGTTGGGCCAGGGCGGCATCGCGCAGCTCGGTGGGCAGCACGCTTTCATTGGCGAGCAGCCGCAGGTGGCTGTCGGTCACGCGCTCCAGGGCCTCGCGGCCGCCCCGCAGATACCAGGAGGGGCGACGCTGGGCGATCATCAGCGCGAGCACCTGCCGCACCGCCAGCCCCCGTCGCTCGAGCGAGTCGGGCCCGCTGAAGTCGGGCACCAGCAGGCGGTTGGTCTCGTCGGGGTCGGCGCCGAACCACACCCACAGGCCGTCGGCCAGGCCGTGGACCTCGCCGTGGCCGGGGGCGGCGGCCAGCGGCACGCTGTTGAGGTAGTCCAGCGCGATATCCTGGCGGGCGGTAAGGGTCTCGGGGCCATGGCGGTAGCCGCGCACGCTGGCCGAGGCCATCTGACGCAGCTTCTCCATGGGGGTGTCGGTGCGCCCGCCGGGGGAGTGGCGGTATTTCTCGATCTGGGTGGCCAGGGTGCTGCCGCCGGCGGACTGGTCCGAGACGTCCATGGCGCGGCTGGCCTGTGAGAGGGCTGCCCGGGCGAAGCGCGGCCAGTCCACCGCAGGGTTGGCGTTGGGTGCGCTGGCGTCGAGGAGCTGGCGGTTCTCGATAAACAGCAGCATCTCCAGCACCAGCGGCGGGATGGCCGCGAAGTGGGGGAAGTGGTGCCCGGGTTGGCGGTAGGCATAGAGGGTATCGCCGGTGCAGCTCTCGAGGGTCAGGCCGGCGCGGGTCTTCTCGCCATAGGGGGGGAAGAAGCCGTGACCGGCGTAGTCCATCAGCGCCGGCGAGAAGCGCGCCTGACGCTCCACCAGGAAGCCGCGTTCGACCAGCCGGGACTGGAAGGCCGGCAGCCGGCTGTAGCCGAGCCGCTCGTCGAAGGGGCCATGGGTGGGGGCGAGCAGCCGCTCGCTGCGACCCGGGGCAATTGTCCAGGTCAGGGTGGCGGCGTAGCGGGAGAGCTCCTGGGACTGGAAGCGCGAACTGCGCGCCTCGGCCACCAGCAGGGTGGCCAGCGCGCTTGCCACCAGCACGAAGAACAACAGCAGCCACAGGCCGACGCGCCGCCGTGTGGGCGGCGGCTCGGCCGAGAGCCCGACGCCCGGCGGCCTCGGCCAGCCATCATCGAGTAGCGGCTCCTGGGTGTCCTGGCTGCTCATGCAGTATCTCTCATGCATCACCTCGCCCTCGGCCCGATAAAAGTCCGGGCCTCTTGCTTGAGAATAGAGGGATTCTGGCAGTTGTGTAGCGAAATGTAACTATCGTGGGACGGCATCTTGATAGCCGCCGACATGGGCGAGGCAGAACTGCGAAGGTGCTGGGCCACCAGCGACTTATTACGTCCGCTCGTCCTGCCTTCAGGCGCATTCGCGCCGTCAAACGCAGACGCCCGGCATGGCCGGGCGTCGGGGTGTGCGTCAGTCGGGGGGGCGCTGAACGAGGTGTTGATGCCGATGGGCAGTGGAGGGACGGTCAGTAGAGCGCCTGCTCCTCGTCCACTACCTCCTTGAGCAGTTCCAGAAAGAGGCGGTCGGCTTCGGAGTGTTCGGCGGGATCCTCCGGGATATGCACGCTGGTGGTGTCCGAAATATCGTTGGCGATGCGCGCCATCACCGCGCTGTTGCCGCCCTCGGGCAGATGGCGACGGGCGATCTCCAGGGACTGCTCGAGGATCTTCGGGTCCTGCAGCAGTTTCTTGATGAAACCGCGCAGCTCGTTGATGACGCGGGTCTTCTGGATTTGCGATGAGGACATGGCCTTCTCCTTGGGTAACGTTGCCGTGCCGCAGTGGCGAGACAATATCACGTTTACCCGATTCGGAAGAGAGGGTGCCGGCAGTCGGACGGGGCGAGCAAGGCAGCTGGTTCATGGTTGAGGCGGGCCGCCTGCACCAGACCGAGCAGCGAACTGGCGTGTACTCCTTGGCTTGCATCAAGAGAGGTTGATTTCTTTGCATTCCCGAACCGACCTGAGTGGACAAACGGGAAACCTTCGTTACACTGGGTAACAAATAATACCGATGTCAGTCGAAAGTGCTGACTAATTACTTATGGATCAACTAGCATTCTGGTAGTGCGCTGTTTCCGGAGGGAAGAGAACGGTAAGGGATGCGCCATTCCGGCGGGGAGGGACCACGTCGGCAATGCGGCCAATAGCAATTCATCACTTCCTGCCGGGTAGTGGCCATGGTCAGCGCCCGGAGATCATGCAAAGGGAATCACCATGACACGCGCCACCGAAGTTATCCGTTACCGCCGTCTCGCCGGGGCCGCCGTTGTCGGTTCCGCCCTGACGCTGATGCCGCTGGCCGCCGCCGTGGCCCAGAGCCTGCCCCCGGGCCTCGCTCGGCCCGGCACCACCGACATGACCGAAGTGGTGCGCCAGGCGCTGGCCACCAACCCTGAAGTGCACGCCGCCTGGAACGGCCTGCGCGCCGCCGGCAACGACGTGGGCGTGGCTCGCGGCAACTACCTGCCCAGCATCGATGCGGCCGCCGGGATTGGGCTTGAGTACCGAGAGAGTGATCCCAATTCGAGCGGCAGCTACGAAACCACTTTCGCCGAGTTGACCCTGACCCAGATGATCTGGGACGGCTTCGCCACCCGCAGCGAGGTAGAGCGCCTGGATCGCGCCAAGCTGGTGCGTTACTACGAGCTGCTCGGGGCCAGCGAGAACGTGGCCCTGGAGGCGTCCCGCGCCTACCTGGACGTGAGCCGCTACCGCGAGCTGGTGCGCCTGGCCCAGGATAACTACGCCGACCACCTGCGCGTGTTCAACCAGATCGAGGAGCGGGTGCGGTCCGGCGCCGGGCGTGGCGTCGACCTGGAGCAGATCAGCGGTCGCCTGGCCCTGGCCGAATCCAACCTGATGACCGAGGCCTCCAACCTCCATGACGTGACCGCCCGCTACCAGCGCATCGTCGGTCAGTTGCCTGCCGCGAACCTGGCGCCGGCGGCGCCGCTCGATGACCGCCTACCGCCCAACGTGGCCGGGGCGGTGAACCTGGCCTTCCAGGGCAACCCCGAGTTCCATGCCGCCATCGAGAACATTGAGGCGAGCCGCGCCGAACAGGCCGTCACTCGGGCCGGCTTCCAGCCGCGCCTGGACCTGCGCGGCCGCACCGGCACCTACGACAGCAGCGACGGTAACTTCGACCCACTGGGCAGTCGCGATCGCCACAGCATCGAGCTGGTGGCCAGCATGAACCTCTACCGCGGCGGTAGCGACCTGGCCTCCTTCCGGGCCGCCAGCGACCGTGTCGAGCAAACGATCAACCAGCGCGAAGTGGTATGTCACAACATCCGCCAGACCACCCAGATCGCCTACAACGACACCCGCCGCCTGCGCGAGCAGATGCAGTACTTGAACCAGCATCGCCAGTCCATCGACCGGGTCCGCGGTGCCTACCAGCAGCAGTTCGATATCGGCGCGAGGACCCTGCTCGACGTGCTGGACAGCGAGAACGAGTTCTTCGAGGCCAGCCGTGCCTTCGTCAACGCCCGGTATGATGTGTCGCTGGCCGACGCCCGCACCCTGGCCGCCATGGGCCAGCTGATGCCGACCCTGGGCGTGGTGCGCGACGACATGCCGACCCTGGCCGAGATGGGCAGCGACGGCGTGGCGCTTAACCCTGATGTGGTGTGTCCAGCCGACGGACCCCAGGGCTTCACCCTGCAGGACTTCACCGGTGGCATCAGTGCACCCGCCCCCACCCGGGCGCCGGATGTGACGCTTTCCGCCGATGCGTTATTCGCCATCAACAGCGCCGACCTCTCGGCCTCAGCCCGTGACGAGCTTGGCCAGCTGTCGCAGCAGATCCGGAGCATGAATAACCTGGAGCGGGTCTTCATCGCCGGCCACGCCGACAGCACCGGCAGCGATGCCATCAACGACCCGCTCTCCCAGCGGCGTGCCGACAGCGTGGCCGACTACCTGGTCAGCCAGGGCGCGGAGCGCGGCCTGATCCAGACCCGCGGCTACGGCTCCCGCCAGCCGGTGACGACCAACGACACCGTGGACGGACGGCGCCAGAACCGTCGCGTCGAGGTGACCCTGGAGCGGGTGGGCGAGAACCTGGACCTGGGCTTCGCGCCGGTCGAAGCGCAGCCACAGGCGCTGGCCGCCGGCAACGACCCGGTGTCGCAGGCCTGGTCGGAGTCGGTGGCGCCGCCCAGCGTCAATCTCTATGCCGAAGTGGACGCCTTCGTCGCACCGCTGCCGGGCCAGTTCGCTGGCCGCTAGGCGGAGGCGGTGTTTGCACCTCTCCTTTAGTCTGCAGCCCCGTCGGCACCGTGCCGGTGGGGTTTTCCCACTCATGAGGTGTTCGTGAGCCAGAGAGAATCCCTGGATCCCCCGGAGGCACCGGGCTCCCGTTCGGCGGTACGCGATGAACTGCTCGAGTGCCTGCAGAGCGTCGCCACCCTGCACGACCAGACCACCACCGCCGAGACCCTCACCGCCGGCCTGCCGCTGGAGGAGGGACGGCTCACCCCGGGCGTGTTCCCTCGGGCGGCGGCGCGGGCAGGCATGACGGCACGCCTGGTCAAGAGCCGCCTGGTGCAGCTCAACCCCTCGCTGTTCCCGGCGGTGCTGCTGCTGGAGCCGGGCCGCGCCTGTGTGCTGGTGGCCCTGGACATCAAGGCCCGCCGCGCCCAGGTGATCTTTCCGGAACTGGGCGATGCGGTCAGCGAGGTGAGCCTGGACGGTCTTCAGGCCAGCTACAGCGGCCAGGCGATCTACGTGCGGCCGCGCTTCCACTTCGATGCCCGCGGGCCCGAGGTGAACAAGCAGCGCGGGCGCCACTGGTTCTGGGGCGTGATCCGCGAGAACCGCAAGCTCTATCGCGACGTCATCGCCGGCTCGGTGATGATCAACCTGTTTGCCGTGGCGATGCCGCTGTTCGTGCTCAACGTCTACGATCGCGTGGTGCCCAACCACGCCACCGAGACGCTGTGGGTGCTGGCGATGGGCATCTTTATCGTGCTCTGCTTCGACCTGGCGCTGCGCCTGATGCGCAACGCCTTCGTCGATCTGGCGGCCAGCCGGGCCGACGTCAAGCTTTCTTCCTCCATCATGGCTCGGGTGCTGGGGCTGCGCATGGAAGCGAAGCCGGCCTCCACTGGCTCCTTCGCTGCCACCCTGCAGTCCTATGAATCGGTGCGCGGCTTCATCGGCTCGGCCACGGTGGTGGCCCTGGTGGACCTGCCCTTCGTGCTGATGTTCGCCGCTATCATCGCGCTGATCGGCCCGCCCCTGGTGATCCCGGTGCTGGTGGGGATCGTCGTGGTGCTGCTCTATGCGCTGGCGGCCCAGGGCAAGCTGCACGAGCTCTCCGAGACCACCTGGCGAGTCAGTGCCCAGCGCAACGCCACCCTGGTGGAGTCGGTCTCCCAGCTCGAGACGGTCAAGGCGCTGCGTGCCGAGAGTCGCATCCAGGGCCTCTGGGAGAAGGCGTCGGCGTTTCTGTCGCGTACCTCCGCCCAGCTGCGGCTGGTCAGTTCCTCGGTCTCGAGCGTGGCGCTGTGGGCTCAGCACTCGGTGGCGGTGTGCGTGATCATCATCGGGGTCTACCTGATCATGGACGGCAGCCTGACCCAGGGCGGGCTGATTGCCGCCTACCTGCTCTCCTCACGAGCCATGGCCCCGGTCAGCCAGGCGGCAGCGCTGTTGGCGCAGTATCACCAGTCCTCCACCGCGCTGCAGTCGCTAAACGGGGTGATGGAGCGCCCGGTGGAGCGCCCCGAGGGCAAGGCCTTCGTCAGCCGTTCGGCGATCCGCGGAGAGATCCAGTTCGACAAGGTCACCCTGCGCTACCCGGAGGAGGAGCGCGAGGCGCTGCGCGACGTGACGCTGAAGATCGATGCCGGCGAGAAGGTGGCGCTGCTGGGCCGAGTCGGCTGCGGCAAGACCACCCTCAACAAGCTGATCCTCGGCCTCTACCAGCCCAGCGCCGGGGCGGTGATGATCGACGGGGTCGACCTGCGCCAGTTCGATCCCATTCAGTTGCGTCGCCAGATCGGCTATGTGCCCCAGGATGTCAGCCTCTTCTTCGGGACCCTGCGTGAGAACATTGTCGCTGGCGGTGGCAGCGAGGGTGTCGATGATGAATCGCTGCTGCGGGCGATCAAGCTCAGCGGCCTGGAGAGCCTGGTCAACGCCCACCCCCAGGGCGTGGACCTTCAGGTGGGGGAGCGCGGCCAGGCGCTCTCCGGTGGCCAGCGCCAGGCGGTGGCCATCGCCCGCGCCCTGGTCAACGACCCGCAGATCCTGCTGCTCGACGAGCCGAGTAGCGCCATGGACCACGCCAGCGAAGAGGCCTTCAAGAGCGATCTCCAGAAGTTCGCCCGGGCCAAGACGATGATCGTGGTGACCCACCGCACCTCGCTGCTCTCGCTGGTAGATCGCATCATCGTGATCGACGCAGGTAAGGTGATGGCCGATGGTCCGCGGGACAAGGTGGTGGAGGCCCTGCGCAAGGGCCAGATCGGGAGGGCGCGCTGATGGCCGGCAAGGGCTCAGGCAAGGACATGCGCAGCGCTGAACAGCGTAGTTTCGAGGCCATCGGGCGCTTCTCGGAGACCGGCGGCAAGCCGTTCCGACCCTTCATGGACCGGCTGTTCTCCCGACGGGTGACCTCTGCTCACCTCAACCGTGACTGGGCCAGCGATGCCGACTGGGCGCGGATGCAGCAGGACCCGATCCGAGCCCGCGCCTTTCTCTATGGGGTGCTGCTCACCGTGTTGGCGCTGCTGGTGTGGTCCTGGTTTGCGGCGATCGATGAGGTCACCCGCGGCAGTGGGCGGGTGATCCCCTCCAGTCAACTGCAGCGCATCCAGACCTTCGACGGCGGGGTTGTCCAGGAGATCCTGGTGCGTGAGGGCCAACAGGTCGAGGCTGGCGAGGTGCTGATGCGCATCGACCCGACCCGCTTCGTTTCGAGCTTCCGCGAGAACCGTGCCCAGGCGCTGTCGCTCGAGGCAAGGGCCGAGCGGCTGCGGGCCTTGATCACCGACACCTCCTTTGACCCTTCGGAGAACCTGCGTGCCGAGGCGCCGGCCATCGTGGCCCAGGAGCGCGAGGTCTACGAGAGCCGCCGTGAAGAGCTGCGCGAGCAGGAGAACATCCTGCAGGACCGCATCCGCCAGCGGCAGGAGGAGCTGCGCGAGGCGCGCGCCCGCCGGGATACCGCCCAGCGCGAGGCCAACATGACCAGCCAGGAGCTTAACCTGACCCGGCCGCTGTTGCAGTCGGGGGCCGTGTCGGAAGTGGATATCCTGAGGCTGCAGCGGGAAGTGTCGCGGGCCACGGGCGAGCGCGACCAGGCGGCGGCCTCGGTCTCCCGGCTGGAGTCTGCGGTGGAAGAGGCGCGCAACCAGCTGAACGAGCTCGGCATCGAGCGACGCAGCGACTGGCGCAATGACCTGGCGCAGACCCTGGGGGATCTCAATGCCCTGGACGAATCCAGCGCCGGCCTGCAGGACCGCGTGCGCCTGGCTGAGGTGCGCTCGCCGGTGGATGGCGTGGTACAGCGGCTCAACATCAACACCATCGGCGGCGTGGCCCAGCAGGGACAGGAGGTGGTGGAGATCGTGCCCAGCGATGACCAGCTGCTGGTCGAGGCGAAGGTCGCCCCGCAGGATATCGCCTTCCTGCGCCCGGGGCAGCCGGCCACCATCAAGCTTACCGCCTACGACTTCGCCATCTACGGCGGCCTGCAGGCCGAGCTGGACCATATCAGCGCCGACACCATCACCGACGATAACGACAACACCTTCTATCTGGTGCGCGTCCGGGCGCTGGACGGCGAGGAGGTCAATCAGCAGCTTGCCGTGATTCCCGGCATGACCGCCCAGGTCGACATCATGACCGGAAAGCGCACCGTCATGCAGTTCATGCTAAAGCCCGTGCTGCGGGCCTGGGGCGACTCATTGGGAGAGCGATAGATGGCGACCTATTTCATCAGTCAGGGACATGACGAGATTCCGCGGTGGCGGGTGGCCTTCAGCGATGCCCGGTTGATCTCCGCGAGGGAGATCAATGCCAGGACGGCTCGCGGCGACTGCGTATGGGTCACGGTCGATACCCAAGGCTGGCCGCCGCTGGTGGCCGATCTGTGCCGGCGCGGTGCCGCGGTCGGCGTCATGAGCTACTCACCCAGCGCCACGGAGGCCTTTCAGGCCCTGGAGAGCGGCGCCCGGGGCTATGTGCATGCGCTCTCGCCGCCCGAGCTGTTGCGTCAGGCTCAGCTGGTGATCATGAACCAGGGGATCTGGGTCCCGCCCGAGCTGATGGCCCGCGTGGTGGGGGGCACCTACCGTGCGCTGGGTAGCCAGGTGAAGGCCCAGCCCCAGGCAGAAGAGTTCCAGGCGCTGACCGAGCGCGAACGGGCGGTGGCCCTGGCCGTACTGGAGGGGCAGAGCAACAAGGAAGTCGCGCGCACCCTCGGGATTACCGAGCGCACCGTCAAGGCGCACCTCGGTGCCGTGTTCCACAAGCTCGGGGTGCGTGATCGCATGCAACTCGTGCTGCGCCTTGCGGGCCTCAGTCATTCTCTGGTGGACGCCGGTCAGGCGTAACGCGTCCATTTGGATGAGTACGACTCCTTGATGCATATCAAATCGATGGGCGACCTGTCCATCGGTCCAATACTCGTCACTCCATTCCGCGCCTAACGTGAAAGCATTAATCGGCACTGCGCCGTCACGTCGTTGCAACATCAAGATCATCATGCAGGGAGTCTTACCATGACCATCGCAACCGTCATCTTCATTACCGGTCAGGCCTGGGCGCGGGACGCCGATGGCAATCTTCGCGAGCTCCGCGTAGGCGACACCCTGCAGGAGGGCGAGACCCTCGTTACCGACGACAACGCCCGGGTCCAGTTGGACTTCGGCGATGGGCTCGACCCCACCTTCATCGAGGGTGGCCAGCAGGTCGCCATGACGCCGGAGCTGGATAATCAGCAGCCGGTGGCAGCCGAGGATTTCAGTGCCCTGGATGAGGTCCTCGAAGCGCTGCTCGCGGCCATCGACGAGGGCGAGGGCGATCTGCTCGATGCGCTCGATGCCACCGCCGCCGGTGCCGGCCCGGGTGGCGGCGCCGACGGCGGCCACAGCTTCGTGATGCTGGGGCGTATTGCCGAGGATGTTTTGTCGCTTAACTTCGACTACGGGATGGGGCAACTGGCCGCCATCGACTTCCCGGAAGATGTGGCTGAGCTGGGGATTGATCCCGAAGAAACCGCGATTGAAGTTGATCCTGAAGAAGACGAGCCTGTGGATGGGGCTCCCGAGGCCGGCGCCTCTGCCGCCGAGCTCTTCGATGCGCAGCTCCTTCAGGAAGGCGGTTCCATCTTCACTGGCACCCTGGCATTCGACTACGGCCCCGATGGCGTGGGCAGCATCGGCTTTGCCGGGATGGATGGCACCACCGGTCAGGTCGGCACCGAGACTGCTACCTACAGCTGGAATGCCGCTACCAACACCCTCACCGCCACCGGCCCGCGCGGCGAGCTCTTCAGCCTGGTGGTGAATCCCATTACCGGCGAATACACCCTGACCCTGCTCGACAATGTGCTGCATGCGGAAGGCACCGATGAAGCTGGATTAGAACTGACCTTTACCGCTTTCGACGGCAACGGTACGCCGGCCGATGGCACCCTGTCGGTGACCATCATCGACGATGTGCCGGTGGCGAATCCGGTGGTCGTCGAGACCCTGACCAGTGGCGACACCGCCACCGGCAACGTCAAGGCGAACGACCAGCTGGGCGCCGATAGCCGCG
>NZ_JBPKAQ010000007.1:81343-208371 GCF_051216275.1 Halomonas salsilacus | reverse complement strand
GCTTGCGTCGAGGTCAGTTCGTTCATGGCGTCCTCCTATGCATCAGAGGACACCAGTCTGCCCGACGCTACTCAGCTCCAGAAGATGGGGTTCGTGGAGCGCTTACGCTGTTCCAGGTGATCGCCGAGCACCAGGGCCTGCCCCGTGGCGAACAGCGCGCCTTCTGGCTGCACCAGCAGGAGACCCAGGCCAGTCCCTTCAACCACCTGCGGCTGATCCACGACGTCATCCTCCAACTTTCGTAGGCGTCCTGTGGCAGCCTGGATGTCACCCAGGCAGTTATCACCGGTGGGAGCCACGCTCTGCGCTCTGATCAGATCGACCAGAAGAGTCTGATAACGAGCTGAGGTGTCGGCAATTCGGCCCGGCCGCATGATGCGACATGGCAAAGGCAGGCGCTTCGCGTCAGAAACGCCAGGTGGCCCCCAGCAGCGGGCCGCTCATCGACACGTCAATGCGAGTCCCTGCCTCGTCGCGATCCACTGCCAGGTGGCGATACCCCGCCGACAGCGTGAAGGCGTCGCTCACCTGATAGTTGGCGGTGGCTACCAGCTGCCAGGTATTGTCGGCGCCGACGCCGAAGCCTCCGATATCGGCGTGAACAATCGTGGTCCACTCCGGGGTCCACGCCGAACGCAGCCGCGCGGCCAGGATCGGGTCGACCCAGCGCTCGGTTTTGCTGGCATCGAGACCCAGGGCCGGCACGGCCACTTCCGCCTCGATCCGCCAGGCCCGCGCGCCTGCCAGCAGGTCCAGGCGATGGTCTTGCTGACTGACCACCTGATAGCCCGCCGCCGCCGTGAGGGAGCGCTGTCGCAGCTTGCCCTCGGCGACGACCCCGGGTACCAGTGCACTCTCGTGACTGAGCGAGGCCCAGGTCAGGTCACCGAACAGCACCCAGCGGTCACGTCGGGCGCTGCCGGTCAGGAAGAAAGCGCTTTCCAGGTCATCTAGGACATCGCTGAAACTACTTGAGGTGCTGACCGTGGGGGCTCCTGCCAGAGGCCGGACATCGCCCGATAGGCCAGCCAACCAGACATAGGGAGTGAGCTGGAAGCGCCATGCCTCCTGGGTGGCGCCAACGTCGGCCGCCAGGCTCGGCGTCGCAAGCCCCAGGCTCAGGGTCAAGCCCAGGGCGAGCGGGAGTTGTCTGGTCCTCATGGGTATGCTCACAGGCTGTCCTTGTGGAGGCGGCCGCCCTTCATGATCAGGCGCAGGTGGCGCTCCGGATCGGCCAGGAAATCGAGATTCTGGCTGGGGTCGCCGTCAACCACCAGCAGGTCCGCCAGGGCACCGGGCTCGATACGCCCCAGCGTGCCGGGATAGGGATTACGCGGGCCTGATAATGAAAGCAGTTCAGCATTGCGGCCGGTGGCCATGGCCAGCACCGTTAGCGGGTCGTAGAAGCGGGTCAACTTGGCCAGGTGGCGCAGCTGGTTCGGGGTATTCTGGGGGTTGAAGAGAATGTCGGTACCCCAGGCCGTCTTGACGTCGAAACGCTGCGCCATCTCGTAGGCGCGCACCGTGCCCTCGGCCACCTGTCGCTGGGCCTCGCGGCGCGCCGCATCGGGATAGACGTTTGAATCCTCGTCCTGCAGGAAGGGCTGCAGGCTCCACCAGGCACCCTCTCCGGCCATCATCCTCACGCTTTCCTCATCGGCCAGCTGGCCGTGCTCGATGGAGCGGACTCCCGCTCGCAGGGCGCGCTGGATACCCCGCGGCGTATAGACGTGCACCATCGCGTAGGTGCCCCAGTCCTCAGCGGCCTCGACCGCGGCGCGCAGCTCGCGCTCGGTAAACTGGGTGCTGTCCAGGGGGTCATAGGTGGAGGCCACCCCGCCGCCGGCCATAAGCTTGATCTGAGTGGCGCCAAGCATCAGTTGCTCGCGGGTGCGCCTGAGTACCTCGGCTTCGCCATCGGCAATTGCCGCCACCCCCTGGCGCTCCTGTTCACTCAGCGGCGTGGTGGCTCCGCGAGGCACCTCGTGACGCAGGCGAAAATCACCGTGCCCGGAGGTCTGGGAGATCATCGCCCCGGCGGGAAAGATCCGCGGCCCGGCCACGATCCCCTCGTCGATGGCGCGCTTCAGCGCAAAGGCGGGCCCGCCCACGTCGCGCACCGAGGTTACCCCGCGCATCAGGGTGCGCTCCGCCTCGCTGGCCGCCAGCAGGTGCACATAGCCTGCATCGGCGGTCATCGCTGCCACCTGAGTGATGCCGGCCAGGGTGGTGTGCCAGTGGGCATCGATCAGCCCCGGCATCAGCACGCGGCCGCCGCAGTCGATCAGCTCCGCGCCCTCGGCTTCGGCATCGCCGGGCAGGATCGCCTGGATGCGGCCATCTTCCACCCGGATCGCCACGTTCTCGCGCAGCGGCGTACCGCTGCCGTCGAACAATCGCAGGTGGGTCAACAGCAGCGGTCCGTCCTGGCCCCGCGGCCGAGCGCCGATCGCCTCGGGAGCCCGCACGCCGGCAAACAGGGCCATGACGGCCGCCGTACCGCCCAGGAAGTGGCGTCGGCTGATCTCCGCCATCATGCGGTCATGGAAGCGTTGCAGCAGCGGCGAACCGCAGCAGCAGGCGCCTTGGGCATGGTTCAGTGACTGAAGGGAGTGCGCTGAGTGCGCGAGCTGGGGGGCAGGGTGATTGGCAGGCGGCATGGGCGAATCCTGTCGCGTGGGCAATTGAAGCTTGAGCACTGTCTTGAGAACCATCAAGCAAACGTCACAAGGCCTTGGTATGAAAAACACTCTTGCAAGTCTTTTGAATGCACTGGATTGTAACAACCTGAAATTAGCTCAGAATGCGAACCGGAGCCAACTCTTCCGAATTACATCCTGACCTCTCCGCGGTCGAGCTGACGCTTGATGAATAAGCGCCAGGTCGCGAATCTGCGCGAATGCCGTTCGAAGCACAGAGGAAAACCGATGCATCTCTCACCCCGCGCCCGCACCCTGCTCCGCGACGCTACCCGAATGCTGCGCACCCAGCGTGATGTGGAGAAGAAGCGCAGCAAGGTGGTGGATGAGATCGTCGCCTGGTGTGAGGCGCACGATATCGAGCTCGGCCCGCGGCTGACCCACGGCCGGCTGCGCCTCGATCGCGACCTGCTCACACGCATAGAAGAGACCCTGACCGCCCTGGGCGAACCCTCCATGGAGGCCGACTTGAGTGGCCTGACCAGCGCCGAGCAGGCTCGGCTCGGCAACCGTGAGCAGAAGAGCGTGCGCGAGAGCCCGCGGGAGCAGCGCGTATTGGCGAGTCTCTCCACCGGCGTTTCGCGCCCCGGCCTGGTAAGCCGCCCCCGCGACGTCCTTGACCTCGACTGGCGGGATATCTCCCTGGATGCCTTCGACACGCTGATCCAGGTCGAGAACCTCGACGGCTTCTACGCCTTCGACCCGGTGATACCGGCGCTGGCAGGCTGGCACCGCCCGCTGGTGCTCTACCGCGGCGATCGCCACTACGGTGGCGCCTTCGCCAGGGTGGCCGAGGCCTGGGCACGTACCGGCCGCGCGCACCTCTACTTTGGCGACTTCGATGCCGCCGGGCTTCACAATGCTCTGAGCAGCGCTGCGACCCATCTGCTGCTTCCGTCGCTCGCCTTTCTTGCCAGCCAAGCCAGTGGCGAGCAGCTCCCGGCGGAACAGTACCCCCTGCAGGCATCGCTGCGTGATCACGCCGACCGCCTGCCGGCAGAGCACCCGCTGGCCGGCCACTTCAGGCTGCTGCTCGGTGAACAGCGAGGCCTGCTGCAGCAGTGGTTCGGCCCCGTTGAGGCGCTGGAGCCAGTACCGCTGGTATAAGCCGCTGGCATAAGTCGCTGGCATAAACGACATCGCCGCACTCGAGGGCGCGGCGATGTGGTGGTCAGGCGGCATGGGCCGCCTGGTCGGTCAGGGCTGGCCGATCATGACTTAACCATCAGGCCATGGCGGCCTGGTAGCGACGCTCCACCTCGTCCCAGTCGATGACGTTGAAGAACTCGGCCACGTAGTCGGGGCGCTTGTTCTGGAATTTCAAGTAATAGGCGTGCTCCCACACGTCCAGGCCCAGCACCGGGGTGTTGCCGTTGGAGAGGGGGCTGTCCTGGTTCAGGGAGTTCTCCACGACCAGGGTCTTCTGCGGGGAGACGCAGAGCCACGCCC
Source organism: Halomonas salsilacus (assembly GCF_051216275.1). NCBI lineage: Bacteria > Pseudomonadati > Pseudomonadota > Gammaproteobacteria > Oceanospirillales > Halomonadaceae > Halomonas > Halomonas salsilacus. The sequence goes on along the minus strand of NZ_JBPKAQ010000007.1, from coordinate 204,223 downwards.
AGCCGCTGCCGAAGCGGCCCAGGGCGGCCTTGGTGAAGGCCTCTTTGAAGGCGTCGAAGCCGCCCAGCTCCTTGTCGATGGCCTGGGCAACCTGGCCCTTGGGCAAGCCGCCACCGTTGGACGACATCATCTGCCAGAACATGCTGTGGTTGGAGTGGCCGCCGCCGTTGTTGATTACGGCTTGGCGCTTGTCTGCCGGCACGCGATCCAGGTTGGCGAGCAGCTCGTCCACCGGCACCTCCTCGAGGCCGGTGCCCTCGAGGGCGGCATTCAGGTTGTTGACGTAGGTCTGGTGGTGACGGGAATGGTGGATCTCCATGGTCAGCGCATCGATATGGGGTTCCAGGGCATCGTAGGCATAGCTGATATCGGGCAGGGTATGCGGCATTGTCGCACCTCCTTGATCGGTGGTTGGGGAATTATCCTCAAGAACACCTGACAGCATGGCAGAGACACCGCTAAACGGCCAATAAGAATCATTATTGGCTTATATAGGCAAGGTTAATCGGTTAGGCTAAAAATGTTTTCACCACCAAGACCTGCCTCCCGGTTTTCCCCGCCCCGGGGAGATAAAGGTAGACTCGCAGTTTATTGAATATCAGCCTCTCGTCATTTTCGAGGCGCCTGCTGATCCAGAAGAGCACATCCGGAGCCCTGAATGCCCATCGATCTGGAACTCGCCCTCATCGTTCTGGTTGCTTTCCTGCTCGGTGCGGTGGGGGGCTTCGCCCTGCGGCAGGGCGGGCTGAGGGCCACCCGCCGCGCGCTGGAGTCTTCTCGCGCAGACCTTCACGCCCATCAGTTGGATGCCCGCGAGCAAACGGTGGCGCTGCAGGTGGCGGAGGGGGAGGTGGAGACCCAGCGGGAGGCCGTACAGGTCCAGGCGCGTGAAGTGGAGCGTTTCCGCGAGGCCTATTACGCGCTGAGGCAGACCCACGGTGAGCTGACCACCCGGTTGGAGGAGAAGGAAGCCAACTTCAGCCGCCAGTTGCAGTGGATGGAGGAGAGCAAGCAGCAACTCAAGGTGGAGTTCGAGAACCTGGCCAACGAGCTGCTGGAGAAGAAGGGCAAGGCCTTCTCGTCGCTCTCCGAGCGGAACCTGCTGGGCCTGCTCAAGCCCTTCCAGGAGGAGATGAAGGGCTTTCGCGAGAAGGTGGAGACCCTGCACACCCAGGAGACGGCGCAGCGGGCGAGCCTGACCACCGAACTCAAGCATCTGCAGCAGCTCAACCGCGACATCACCGACCAGGCGGCGCGCCTTACCGAGGCGCTCAAGGGGCAGAAGAAGGTGCAGGGCAACTGGGGCGAGCTGATGCTGGAGAACGTGCTCGACAGCGCCGGACTGCGCCCGGGCGAGGACTACCAGCGCGAGAGGAGCTTCAACACCGAGGAGGGCAAGCGCCGCCCGGATGCGCTGGTCTATCTGCCCCAGGGGCGCCATCTGGTGATCGACGCCAAGACCTCACTCGCCGCCTACCTGGAGTACGTCAACGCCGAGGATGAACTGACCCGCAAGCAGTCGCTGGCGTCTCACGCCCAGGCGGTGGGCGCGCGCATCGAGGAGCTGGCCGACAAGCACTACTACGACCTGCCAGGGCTCAACTCCCCGGAGGTGGTGATCATGTTCATCCCGGTGGAGTCGGCCTATATCGAGGCGCTACGCCACGACAGCACCCTCTACCAGCGCGCCATCGAGCGCAACGTGCTGGTGGCCACGCCCACCACGCTCCTCACCAGCCTGAATATCGTCAGCCAGCTTTGGCGTTTCGAGAACCAGAGCCGCCACAGCGCCGAACTGGCGAGGAAGGCGGAGCGCTTCTACCACAAGCTGGGCTCCTTCCTTGAAAGCATGCAGGACGTGGGCAGGAAGCTCGACGGCGCCCGGGTCAGCTACGACAGGGCGCTCGGGCAGCTGGTCAACGGCAAGGGCAACCTGATCAAGCAGGCCAGCGAGTTCCAGGAACTGGGGGTGGCGGTGAAGAGGGAGCTGCCCGCCGAGATCGTCGAGCGCGCCAGGCTGGAGGTGGGCACGCCGGTGGCGAAAGCCATTGACGAGCGGGCGGATCATGAGGAGCGCTGAGGGTAGATCGTGTCTCGAAGTGTCTGGCCCCGAGATGGTAGATTAATCCTCAATTTCGCAAGATCCGCTTCCAATCCTTCGACGCCGAGTCCTTCCATGCCCGACATCCGCCTTCGTATCGAATTGATCGACACCGACCCGCTGGTCTAGCGCCGTGTGGTGGTGCCGGAGCAGATCAACCTGCATCGCCTCCATGAGCTCATCCAGGAGGTGATGGGCTGGGACGACTGTCATCTCTACGAATTCGAGTGCAACGGCCGTTACTATGGCGAACCGGACGAATGGAGTGATCGGCCTGTCGTCATGTCGCGCAACGCCAAACCGAAGGCGATCGCCTCCCGGGCCAAGGACAACGCCTTCCACTACCTCTACGCATCGGCGACGGCTGGGAGCGCCGCATCGTGGTGGAGGCGACCGGCCTTGCCGAGACTAACCCCTGCCCGCGGCTGATCGACGGCGCCATGGCCTGTCCCCCGGAGGATATCGGCGTTATTCCGGGCTATGAGGCTTCAAGGCCGCCGCCTCCAGAAAGGGCGACGAGCACGGCCAGATGCTGCTGGAGGCCATCGGTGGTGAGTTCGACCCCGCGGTAATGGATGAAGAGGAGGTCGCCTTCCTGCTGGAGCCGTTCCAGGCGAGCTTTCGCCGCACCGACCCCGAGGCGAAGCCGCGTCGGGGCTTGCCGCCCGGGCTGGCCAGCCGCCTGGATATGGAGAGCTCACTCAAGGCCCAGGGCATCAACAGCATCGAGGAGCTGATGCAAGCGCTGCAGGTCGAGCTCGGCAGGGGGCGGCAGAGGTGACCTTTTCCGACATTAGGGCGCTCAATCTCGATATGTCGCTTGTCCTCGAGCGGGTCAAGGCGCGTCGCTATCACTTCATTCTTGATTACTTGATGGCAGACCTGCCGGCCACATAGTCAAGACGGCCTATTCGCTGGCTGCCTGCAACTGTCTCTCGGCAAAATCCAGCAGCCGCTGGTAATCACACCGCCTGATGATGTCCTTGTTGATCGCGGCGTCCAGGTTCAGGTAGTCGTGCACCAGGGCGTTGAGCAGGCCAATCACCTTGTGCCAGGGAGTGCCGCTGCTGTCATGTCCCAGGCTCTGCAGCTTGGAAGATGCTCGCGCATGGCGTCGATGTATTCGGTTTCCATGGGCTGTCGACTCATCGGTTCAGGCGAAATGTCGCTGATGATACAGGTGGTCGAGTTCCCACATCGAGGTGATGCGATTCTCTTCTCGAATGACCCGCAGGCGGTCGTTGGCGTGAAGCAGCTGGCCGGTACGGATGATGGCATGTGCCAATGGGAGGGGGGCCAGGTTGATATCTACGATAGAGAGCTCGGCATCCTCCATTCCCAGCGTGTCCTGCCAGGTCTGTACCAGCAATTCAGGGCGCAGGCGTCTTTCCAGCGGGTCTTTCTCAAAGGTGCGAAACGCTACGGCGAGGTCAAAGTCGCTCCCTGCCGTGGCGGTGCCCTTGGCACGCGAGCCGTAAAGCCACAGCGCGGCGATCTCATCATCGTGGGACGCTAACTTCGCGAGTGCTGGACGTACGTCGGTCTCATTGGGCATGCGGGCTCTCTTTTCACGCGACGGCAGGTGGCGTGGACAGTCTAGCATTCACCCGGACAGCACTGTCCTTCGGTTGCGCATGGGCGCCAGGTTCTGTCCAATAGCTGCGTCTTAACGCTTGCTCGAGGAGCCTCCGTGACGGCACATCCTTCCGATGATCCTGCTTTTGACCTGTTTCTCGCCCTGCTCGAGATCGATTGGCCAACCCAGTTCGATGAAGGCACGCTGGAGCGTGGGTTTCGCTATGCGCGGCGGGGCGTTGTTCAGGGTGGCATCAGCCTGGAGGTTGGCGATCACAGCCTGGGTATCACGGCACGTATCCGCGGCAACCAGAAGCATCCCTATGTAACGCGGGCGCGTCTCCTGACCGATGGGCTCGAGCAGAGCCTGTTTACCCTGTGCACCTGCCCGGTCAGCGTGCGCTGTAAACATGCGGTGGCGCTGATCGAGACCTTCCTCGATGAGGTGAGTGGGGAGCAGGAGCCCAGCGTGGATGCCCTGTCGGCTCGGCAAGACGTGCCCGACCCGGGCCCGGTGCCGGCACTGTCGGATGCGAAGAAGCAGCAGCTGACTCGCGCCTGGGAGGCCTGGATCGACACCCTGGAGGCGCCCGCGGGCACTGTCTCTGGCGCCGAGCGCGTCGGCGAGGAATACCGCCTGGGGGTGTTCCTGAGCCAGCCTGCCTACACCCGAGACCCGGTACTGCGGGTGATCCCGGTATGGCTGCGCCCATCGCGGCAGAGCAAGCGCCACAGCGGATGGGTGTCGCCCGAGGTGATCGAGGTGCGTCCTTCCGGCCTGGTGCCGGCACCCCGGAAAGGCTGGGTCGAGGCGCAGGAAGAGGCCGTGACGCTGCTGCTGCATGGCGATCAGGAAGCTAGCTGGACGTCCAGTCAGACGCGGCGCTGGACGCTGGTGGGCCAGCCCTTCCAGGCCCGGGCGCTGTGGGCGCTGCTGGAGAGCGACGAGCCACCGTTACTGTTTCATGAAAAGCAGACAGGCCCGCAGCTCGAATTGGGCCCCGAGGGGGCGTTGACGCCGAACTGGCAGGCCGACGCCGAAGGAGTGCAGTCCCTGCGCGCCGAGACGCTGCCGGCGGGTCTGCTGTCGGACACTGCCTTTCTGCTGCGTGCCGGTCGGGAGCTCTGCTATCTGGATCCCGAGCGTGGCACCTTCGGACGCCTGGCAGGCAGCCCCGAACTGCTCAAGCAGATACAGCATGCGCCGCCGGTTCCCCCCGAGATGAGTGAGTGGCTGGGGGAGCGCCTGAGCCAGTCCCGGGCCCTTGCCGAGGGGCTTCCCGCTCCGCGGCGGGTGGAGGAGCGCACGCTGGATGACGTCGCGCCCAAGCTCAAGGTCACCCTGCGCGTGGCCGAGGGACAACTCGGCTTTCGCGATGGGGCGCCATTGCCGCGCTGGATCCAGGTCGGCGCCGGGGTGGTGAGCTTCGACTACGACGGCATCGACGTGCCGCCCGAAGAGGGTGCCACGGCCAAGGGTTTTCGCGACGGCCAGCGCCTGACGATCACGCGTGATCACCTGGCGGAGCTGGCCCTGGTGCGCAGCCTGCCGTCGGGCATGGTGACTCTGGAGCGGCTGCGCGAGCTTGGCACCGTGCCGGCACACCTCGCGCTGCCGACCTGGTCGCTGCTGCTGCCCACCGGTGATCGGCCACCGGCGAGCGCCGCGGAGTGGTCGACCCACCTGGCCGGCCCCGACGGCTGGTGGGAGATGATCGCCCGGCTGCGTGAGGCGGGCTGCCTGGTGGTGTTTGGCGATGAGTTCCCCGAAGAGCCGATCACTCTCGAGCCCGATGCGTGGTATGGCGAACTCGAACCGGCGGGCAACGGCTGGTTCGATCTGGCGCTGGATATCGAAGTGGAGGGCGAGCGCCTCAACCTGCTGCCGATCCTGCGCCAGCTACTCAAGCATCCCGACTTCCCGCTGGAACCCGGCGAGGCCGAAGCGGAAGACGCCAGCTGGACGCTTTCGCTCGAGGGCAATCGCCGTCTGGTGCTGCCGCTCTCTCGTTTGCGTGCATTGATGACCCCGATTCTCGATTGGTTGAACGACGACAACGACCCCGAAGCGTCGCTCAAGCTGCCGGTTAGCGCCGCCGAGCGGGTGGCGCCCTTGGCCGAGCATCAGCGCTGGGCGGGCCGCGAGAATGTGGCCGCGCTGTCGGCGCGTCTCAAGGCGTTGCCGTCCAGCCTGCCGGCCCCGCCAGGGTTCGTGGGGGTACTGCGCGACTACCAGTCTCGCGGCCTGGCATGGATGCGCTTTCTCTCCGAGCTCGACACCGGCGGCATCCTCGCCGACGACATGGGCCTGGGCAAGACGGTGCAGGTGTTGGCCCATGTGCTCGATGAACGCGCCCGCGGTGCCCTGGTAGGCCCCACGTTGGTGGTGGCGCCGACCAGCCTGGTGGGCAACTGGTGCGACGAGGCGGCCCGCTTCGCCCCTGAGCTTGCCGTGGTGGCGCTGCAGGGTGGCAAGGCGCAGCGGCAGCGTCAGTTCGACGAGGCGCTGCTCGCCGCCGATCTGGTGGTGACCACCTACCCGTTGCTGATCCGAGACCTGAAGGCCCTTCGCGAGATCGAGTTTGGCCTGCTGGTGCTCGACGAGGCCCAGGCGATCAAGAACGCCGCCAGCCATACGGCGCGGGCGGTGCGCGAACTCAACGTCAGGCGTGCCCTGGCCATGACCGGCACGCCGCTGGAGAATCACCTGGGCGAGCTATGGGCGCAGCTGGACGCGGTGGCGCCGGGGGCGCTGGGTAGCCAGCAGTGGTTTGGCCAGCGTTTCCGCACACCCATCGAGAAAGAGGGCGACGTGGTGCAGCGCGAGCGCCTTTCGCGGCGCATCGCGCCCTTGATGCTGCGGCGTACCAAGCAGCAGGTGCTTGCCGAGCTGCCCGAGAAGACCGAAAGCCGCCGCGAGATCACCCTGGCCGGCAGCCAACGCGAGCTCTACGAGAGCCTGCGTCTGGCGCAGCATCAGCGTGTGCAGCAGGCCGTGGCCGAGCGCGGCCTGGCCGGCTCCGGCATCGTCATGCTCGACGCGCTGCTCAAGCTTCGTCAGGTGTGCTGCGACCCGCGCCTGGTAAAACTCGACAGCGCGAGGAAGGTCAAGCGCTCGGCCAAGCTGGAGCAGCTGCGCGAGCTGCTGCCGCCCTTGATCGAGGAAGGGCGGCGCATCCTGGTGTTTTCCCAGTTCACTGCCATGCTGGCGTTGATCGGCCAGGCGCTGGAGAAGGATGGCATCCCCTACACCACACTGACCGGCGACACCCCCGGCAAGACCCGCACCCAGCGGGTGGCGCTGTTCCAGCAGGGTGAGATCCCGGTGTTTCTCATCAGCCTCAAGGCCGGCGGCACGGGCCTCAACCTGACCGCGGCGGATACGGTGATTCACTACGATCCCTGGTGGAACCCCGCGGTAGAGGCCCAGGCCACCGGCCGTGTCCATCGCATGGGTCAGCAGAACCCGGTGTTTGTCTACAAGCTGGTGTGTGCTGGCACCGTGGAAGAGCGCATCCATGATCTGCAGGCACGCAAGGCGGACCTGGCCGCCTCGATCCTCGAGGGCGGCAGTGAGCACAAGGGCGATGGCCCGCTCTTCGACGAGGAGGATCTGGCGCTGCTGTTCGCACCGGTCGGGTAGGACACCCGCTCCCCGGCATTGCCTCGTTGGCCCGTTGCGTTGGCCCGGTGACGTTGGCAACGACAGGTTTTCTTGGTGAAGTGCTGGGACAGGCCGCCAGGGCCGTTGTGATGGTGACAGGGGAAGGGAGTAGACATGGCCTTTCGTTTTCAGCGCCGTATTCGTCTGGCGCCCGGCGTGCGACTCAACCTCGGCAAGCGCGGGCTGGGGCTCTCGGTGGGCCCGCGAGGCGCCAGCCTGAGCATGGGGCCGAGCGGGGTACATGGCCATGCGGGTCTTCCCGGCACCGGGCTTGCTTATCGCAGCAAGCTAACCGGTAACGGCGGTGCCGGCAGGCAGGCCGAGGTGGGCGCGGGGGCGACTCCGTCAAGCAAGGCGGCGGCGCTGGAAACGCTGCTTGCCGAGGGTGGCAGCCTGCCGGTGCACCTGAAAGTGGGGCAGGGCGGCCAGATCAGCTACTTCCACGATGATGGGTCGCCCATGTACAGCGCTGAGGCACGGGTGCTGCGCCGCCATGCCGAGGAGTCCCTGCGCGACCAGCTGCGTGCCCACTGCGAGCGGCTCAATGCCGATCTCGACCGCCTGGGGCGGCTTCACGAGGAGACGCCGCCACCCGAATCGGGGGGCTATGTCACGCTAGATTTCGCCGAGCCGCCGCCGCCGCCGTTTCAGCCCCAGCCCTCCGATTGGCGTCATGCCCTGTGGTCGCCCGCCAGGCGTCGCCTCGACGAGGAGAATCGTCAGCGGCGCACTGAGTTCGACGAGCGTTACCGGGCCTGGGAGTGGCGAAAGGCGGAGCACGACGCGGCGGAATTCTCCCGCCACCTGCGCGAAAGCGAGGGGGTGTGGGACGATCCGGAGGCCATGGAGCTGACACTGCGCGAGCGCCTGGAGGAGATCGAGTGGCCCCGCGAGACGCTGATCGACTTTGACCTGGGTAGCGACGTGCGCACCATTGCCGTGGATATCGATCTGCCGTGCGAGGAGGAGATGCCGGATCGTTACTGGGGCATGCCACCCAAGCAGCTCAGGCTCACGCCGCGCAAACTCAGCGCCACCCGCCAGCGTGAACTCTACCGCGACCATGTCCACGGGATTGCCTTTCGGGTGTTGGGCGCGGTATTCGCTCGCTTGCCCGCCGTGGTGGAGGCCCGCGTTTCCGGCTACCGCCAGGTCACCGACCCGGCCACCGGCAGCCAGCGCGATCAGTACCTCTACAGCGTGAAGGTCACTCGCGAGCAGTGGGGCAGGATCCACTTCGACCGACTCGACGAGGTGGACCCGGTCGCCGCCATGGAGACCTTCACCCTGCGCCGCGACATGACAAAGACCGGCATCTTTCGTGATATCGAGCCCCTGAAACTGGTGTAAACGGCAGAAGCCGGTGGAGGTGTGCCAGGTCAAGGTAGCGAATCCAGGCTTCGGATATGCTGGGTTCACGCTGATCACTGGCGCTGACGCTGCTTGCCTGGAGGCCCCCCAATGAACATCCAACACCGCATTGACCGCCCGTATGAATCCGGCTGCATCGAGGTGTACGGCGACGAGTCCTATGAGTGGCGCATCCTGGATCACTCCGGCCATGTCGTGCGAGATAGCGCCGGCTATGGCAGCGGCTCCGGCGCCTACGCCTCACCGGAAGTCGCCCTGCGCGATGCCATCGCCTTTGATGCCGACGACAGCGTGGTGCCGATCTTCTTCCGCCACGGCGCCGATGCCGAGCTCGAGAACGCCGCCCAGGCCCACCTTACCGCCAATACCCTGCTCGCCATGGTTCTGGCCATCAAGAGCGCGGTCAGCCAGGCACAACTGGATAGCCGCCACGCCACCGACGATGAGGCGCAGGACTACCTGGCGGCGCGCATTGCCGTGATGGAGCGTATCACCCAGGAACTCGAGGAGGCCGCCGGACGGTTTCACGTGGCCAATCAAGCCTCGGCCGAGTGACGGTTGCCCCCGCCCTGATGAAGGGGGGGGGCATGAGTAGGTGAACTCTCCCCCAGAAAGTCGATCATCCCCCGCACCTTCGCGGGCGGGCGCCGGTCGGGGGGAAGGGGTCATGAAGCTCGCCCAGGTCAAGCGGGGGCTGATCGAGCCACAGCGCCACCAGCGCACCGCGCGCTAGGGCATCCCCCACGATGAAGGTCGGCTGATAGATCACTTCCTGACCATCCAGCGCCGCCGCCAGCAGCGCGTCGCCGATGTTGGCCTCTCCCACTTGCGACCAAAGGACCAGGTGCCGCGCCCCTGCAGGGGCGAGAGGGTATAGCTCAGGCAGTTGTGCCGGGAGAGGTCCTCCACACGCCTTGGCATACCGTGGCGAGCCAAGTAGGTGGCGGGATTCCTGAAGGGGGTGGCCGACTCGCTGCCCGAACGTCCCCGCGCGATCCTGATGGTCTCTGCCCACTGTTAGACGCCTGGTTTCAGCGTCACCGCCGCCGAGCAGCCCGAGCTGATCTATGACTACTACGGCTTTCCGGACCACATCGCCGTTATTGCTGGTCAACTCGCTTATCTCAGCTCCTCCATCACGCTGCAGCCACTGGAACAGCGGCTCGCGGCACTGCGCGCCAGTCTGTCAAGACGGTGTAGTAGGGCCTTTCGTCGATGTGTGATCCAGCGCATGGTGCCTCGGTTGTTCGAACACCCTCCTCGGACATTGTCGCCCATGCCCGGGAGGCGCTTGCCGATGTCATCGTGAGCCTGCTTCTATGATGCCCTGAGGGTAAGGGTAGCCGAGGCATCTGTCCCTATATACTGTGGGTGGGGACGATGTGACATCAGGCGGTCGTACTCCTTCTTGACAACCTGGTAACACTCGCAGGCTCGTCCTTCCAGGCCGGGTCTGTCCAGAATAATGATGCGTCCGCGATGGTAGGAAATCAGGCCGGCCTTCTGCAGCTTTCCGGCTGATGCGGTGACGCCTTCTCGACGCACCCCGAGCATGCTGGCGATCAGTTCCTGGGTCATGACCAACTCGTTGGTTGGCAAGCGATCCAGGCTCAGTAGCAGCCAGCGACACAACTTCTGATCCAGGCAATGATGCCGGTTGCATACCGCGATCTGCGCCATCTGGTTGATCAATGCCAGGGTGTAGCGCAGCAGCAGGTCCTGCAGGGGACCTGCACGATAGAATTCGGACTTAAGCAGCGGCCTCTTGAGGCGATAGGCGCTGCCGGCACTCTGCACGATGGCACGGCTCGTTGTGGTTTCGCCGCCCATGAACAGCGAGACGCCGATGACACCCTCGGCACCGACGACGCCAATTTCTGTCGAATCACCATCATCAACGATGCAGAGTAGCGATACGATGGCATCCGTCGGGAAATAGGCATAGCGCATGGTCTGTCCCGGCTCGGCCAGCGAATCCCCCAGCTTCAACTCGACAGGCTCGAGGAGAGGTGCCAGGCGTTTATATTCCTCCAACGGCAGGGCCGCCATAATGTGATTCTGACGAGGATCAGGATGTGGGGCCATATTGACAACACTCCTTTATTTAGCGGCCAAGCTCCTCGCGCGGGGCATTAGCGCCCTCACATACGCAGGAACCGAAGCACACTGTATTGTCTCTACGAAGCCCCTTCGAGAATCGACTGCGATCGATCCGAGGTCTCTGCAGCGGTGTTGTGCAGTGCCTCCACCTCTATCTCGATGTTGCTGCTGACACCAGGCTGGTAGTTAAGCTTGCGAGACCGACAAGAATCAGCATGATGTCGGTTACTAGTGTCTTGAGTCGCAAGTCGATTTCCATCTCATTCCGCTTTCTCGGGGCTAATGGTGTGTTAGGGCTGGCTCATCCCTGAGCCACTCCTCCTCACGAGTCTTGCTCCTTGGCTTGGCTCTTCCCTGAACCGCACGTCGTAACGAATCTCTTCCTACCATGGAAAAAGCAAAGTCCATGCCAAAATTTAAATAATCACTTTAAGAACAGGTGTAAATTAAAGAAGTTGAGTCTTTGGTTCATTATCTGAAGCGTCACTGCCGACAAAAATGTCGCCAAAAGGGGACGGTCCAGGGGCGGAAGGTAGGAAGCCCTTATTCTAGGGCGGGGGCTGGATGTCGTTTATTTGCGACAGTTAGGTATGCATTGATGGTTTCATGCGAGGGCGAACATTGCGCTCATGCGAAGGCATGAGCCAATTTTTTCGGGTTTAGTAGAAGTGCTCGAAGATCATGCGTTAGTCCAGATTCAACTTCTTGGCCATGTCGCAGTGGGTATTCATTAGGTGCATTGGTTTATATGAATTGGACCCCTTCACAGTTTTTTATGCTGCTGGGAACTCATCCATGATAGGCGACTATCGCCTCCATGTAAGAGTGTTGAATCCGCGCCCGTTCGCCCCAGAACTCCAGGACTTCGGCATCAAATGAATTCGTATAAATGTTTTCGAATAAATAATATTTAAAAGTCGTATTTTTCATTAAAATCCATCTGTTAGGTTACGTTATCATGTCTTTTTCGAAAACAGCAACGATCTGCTCAGGCAATTGCTAAGTTACTCTCACCTTTAGGATGAACGGTGCGGCACGCATTCACTGTGCGCTGGCGAACGCAGCGTTCTATAATCGGTAGAAATGCAGAAATTTGCTGGATGCTAAAAGTCATTCTCTAGGGGTATGTGATAAATTTAATGTTTTTAATTGGGTGTTCATTATGTATGGGGACGATTATTTATCTGACTGATACCGCGTCATTGTCGCTCGATGGGTAGACGCAAAATACAGCACGGTTTCAATGCCCATGGAGCTTCCCTTGGACCAACAAACTGTTGGAAGCGAGGAGGGGTTACCTTAATCACACCTGAAGACTGATACATCTAATTCTATAGTTGGGGATTTATTCATCAGGTCCCTAGCGTACATGGACATTGCGTGCTCCCGCGCTAGGATAATCAAAGTTTGCTTTTTTTCTTGCGCCTGCTTGGTGGCTTGTGCCCGACGCGGGCAACTTGTCTGCTATCAAGGAGTGATGTCAGTCGTGTCCACACCAGCAGATCCTCGTCAGAACTACTTACTGGCAGCCCTACCCTTGGGTGAATACCAGCGCTTGGCACCTCTCCTCCAGCCTGTCGAGTTGAAGTTGGGAGATACGCTGGCCGAGTCGGGAGAGAAGATGAAATATGGCTATTTCCTGACGGATGCCATCGTATCGCTACTCTGCGTCATAGACGATGGTGATTCGGCAGAAATCGCCGTTGTTGGTGCCGAAGGTGTCGTCGGGATTTCGCTTTTTATGGGAGGTGAATCTACAACGAGTCGTGCCATCGTCCAGAGTGCCGGCAATGCCTATCGCCTCAAGGGAACGGAGCTGAAGACTGAGTTCCATCGTGCGGGTGCCTTGCAGGACATTCTGCTGCGTTACACCCAGGCACTGATCGCACAGATGGCGCAGGCCGCGGTATGCATTCGGCATCACAGCGTGGATCTGCAACTGTGTCGCTGGTTGTTGCTTATCCATGATCGCTTGCAAGACAAGGAACTGGTCATGACCCAGGCGCTGATCGCCAACATGCTTGGTGTCCGTCGAGAAAGCGTAACCACTGCGGCCCACAAGTTGCAGAGTGCCGGACTGATTTCCTACCATCGTGGACACATCATTATTCTTGACAGACCCGGCCTGGAAGCGCGGGTCTGTGAGTGCTATCAGACCGTAACGAAGGAGTACGACCGCCTGTTGGGCTATCGCACCTTCCCCCCCGCTCGGGAAATAGGGGCTCGGGGGTAGGTGGGTCATTTGACGCTTACCTATATCAATCAGTACTGCGAGCTGGTGCTGGAGTAAGCCGCGTTACATGGTTCGCTGCCAATCCCTGCGGACCGAGGCTCAGGCCATGCAACTGGCCCGGCGCTATGTCGAGGTGTGGGCGGCAGGCGCTGATGCTGAGTCCGAGGCCCGCCGCCGCTCCAATACCGTCAGGCGGGCCTCATGTTGTACTCAACCCCCAGAAGTCAGCAATGTAGTGCGTGGAGGAGATATTTACCTCAAGCATGTAGTCCCCGATTGAGCCGTAACTGTTTTTACCCTGCGTTTTCAGCGGTGTTCCGTGGCCCATCCCCGTAATACTGTATTCTTCAATGAGTTCTCTACCCTCGGCATCACTCCAGACTCTTCTGGGATAGCCATCAACGCTATGCGTGCTAGATGGCCTTTGCTCAAGATCATGAAGCGCTCGCCACTGTCCGATGATCGCCTTGGCGTTCGAGGCGTCAACCGTTCGGTCACCGCTTCCGTGCCAGACTGACAGTGTTGGCCAAGGTCCTTCATGCGCCGAGGCATTCCGCAGCCGTGTTTCAAGCTGTTGCGCTGTCGTAGACCCGAGACCCTTCATTCTTAGCATGGCCTCCGGGAGTGTGTCGGCACTGCCGTACGGCAAGCCGGCAATGATGGCGCCGCCAGCAAAGATTTCCGGGTAGGTTGCAAGCATGACCGACGTCATGGCACCGCCAGCTGACAACCCTGTGATGAAGATACGCTGGCGGTCGATGCCATGGTCGCTGACCACTTGTTCAACCATATGCATAATGGAGAGTGGCTCGCCAGCGCCGCGATGACCGTCGTCAGGCTCGAACCAATTGAAACCGAGCGTGAAATTGTTTACGCGCTGCTGCTCGGGGAAAAGTAATGCGACACCATATAGATCGGCAATTTCAGACCAGCCGGCTCCCTTGTCGTATTCAGCTGCTGTCTGATCGCTACCATGCAACACGACAACGAGTGGTGCATCCGCGGGCAAATCTTCCGGTATATAGATCTTGGCATTCAAGGCGCCTGGATTTGACCCGAATTCGTTCAGGTCTGCCAGGCGGTCTTTCTCGCTGTTGCTTCCGCCCATATACAAGGCGCCCAAGTTTGACCCGAATTCCTTCAGGTCTGCCAGATGGTCATTCTGGCTGTTGCTTGCGCCCATATACATATTTGGATCCATAAGATTTTTCATCAACTCTCCTGACGCATGGTGCGACCGCCCCATTAATAGGCTGTTCCTGCACCACACTTTGAACACTATCTTACTCGACCGATGGGGACTCCTCTGTGCGTAAGCGAACATGAAGATTTTGACGCAATTAAGTCCTGCTGCCAGACAGAGCCTCAACGCGATAGTTTCACCTTTATTAGGCATCGCCATATGGTGGCGAAGTCAGCACCATAAAGTGCAAGAAAATGACTGGTGTAAAGAATGACTGGTGTAGAGATAGGGGCGCTGATTATCGTAACAGTGATGGTTTGACCAGCTTCGCCCGCTTGCCCATTAAATCACCCAGCCCTCCCCCTGACGGCGTCCCTTGAGGTGATCCGCGGCTGGTTGCCAGAATCTAGCTGCCGACTTCCTGACGCATGGAACCTAATTCGAACCTAGGGACCGCGAAACGAAAAACGGCCACTCCGCTGTTTAGCTAAGTGGCCGTTTTTACTATGTTTTTTGGTCGGAGCGACAGGATTCGAACCTGCGACCTTTGCAACCCCATTGCAACGCGCTACCAAGCTGCGCCACGCTCCGACTCTGTTTTCGGCTTTTTGGCCGTTTGGCCTGTCCCCCGAGAACGAGGCGTATACTAGCGCGTTCGCGGGGAAATAGAAAGCCCCTTTTGCACTTCCGTTTCAATCGCTTGGCGCGCCGGCCGCTGGGGTGTGCGCAGGCGATGCTCTATCATGGGGAGACTAACGGGCGGCGTTGCTCGCTCACTCCATGATATCGGCTCGGAGCGGACATGTACGGACAGGCGCAGCGCGGGCTGCTGAAGGGAATGAACCCACGCATCACCCTGGTCACGATCCTGGTGGTGACCGTGGCATTGATCTACGGTGCCTTCTTTACCGAGCGCCTCGCCACGGGGCTGGCCGTCGCCCGCGGGATGCTGGATCCTTTCCTCGAGTGGTACTACGTGCTGCTGGTGGCCTTCCTGCTGCTGTTCATGGTGTGGCTGGGCACGGGGCGCTTCAAGAACGTGCGCCTGGGCGGCGACTTCGAGCAGCCGGAGTTTACCTTCTTCTCCTGGGTCTCGATGCTGTTTGCCGCGGGCACTGGGGTGGGCATCCTGTTCTGGGCGGTGGCCCAGCCGATCCTGCAGTTCCAGGGCAACCCCTTCATCGGCGAGGGGATGACGCCGGATGCCGCCCGGGTCGCCATGCGCCTGACCTACTTTCACTGGGGGCTGAATGGCTGGGCGATCTTCTCCTTTGTGGCGCTGGTGCTGGCCTATTTCTGCTATCGCTGGAAGCTGCCATTGACCATCCGTTCCTGTCTGCAGCCGCTGTTCGGCAAGCGGGTAGAAGGGGGCCTGGGGGATGCGGTGGACGTGCTGGCGGTGTTCGGCACGGTATTCGGGATCGCCACTACCCTGGGGCTTGGCGTACAGCAGATGAACGCTGGCCTGGGCGCGCTGTTCGGGCTTCAGAGTTCAGTGTGGCTGCAGCTGACCGTCACGGCGGTGATCATGTCGGTGGCGACCATCTCGGTGGTGTCCGGAGTAAAGCGGGGCGTTCGCCTGCTCTCGGAGGCCAACTTCTGGCTGAGCATTGCGGTGGTAGTGTTCCTGCTGCTGTTCGGGCCGACCCAGTACCTGATCGCCATCACCGTGGAGTCCGCGGGCGACTACATCCAGAACCTGATGGGCATGACCTTTCACACCAATGCTACCCGGGATGACGGCTGGCAGGCCGAGTGGACGGTGTTCTTCTGGGGCTGGTGGCTGGCCTGGTCGCCCTTCGTGGGCATGTTCATCGCCCGGGTCTCGCGCGGTCGCACCTTTCGCGAGTTCGTAATGGGGGTGCTGCTGGTGCCCACGTTGATCACCGTCGTGTGGATCGGGCTATTCGGTGGCACGGCCCTCTACCACGAGCTGTTCGGGGTGGGCGGCATCGTGGCGGCGGTGGATCGGGACGTGGCCGCGGCGCTGTTCGCCACCATCGAGGCGATGCAGCTGGGCGTGGCCGGGCAGGTCCTGTCGCTGGCGCTGGTGGTGCTGATTGCTACCTACCTGATCACCTCGGCCAATGCGGGCACCCTGGTGATCAACACCATTCTCTCCGGGGGGGATCCGGAGCCGCCGACCTTTCATCGCATCCTGTGGGGAGCGGTGCTGGGCATGTTGACCGCGGTGCTGCTGATGGCCGGCGGCCTGGAGACCCTGCAGGCGGCGGTGATCATGGCGGCGCTGCCGTTCTCGGTGGTGATCATGTTGATGATCGCAGGGCTGCTCAAGGCGCTGCATCGTGAGCGCTATGCGGCGAGAACCGGTGACCGCGCCGAGGCGCCCCGCGAGCCCTGGGCCGACCTGGCCGATGCCGGCGTCGAGCCGGTGCCGGTGTCCGATGACGAGGTCCATAAGCCGCACTGAACGACTCTCGTCTACGAGCGGTAAGAAACGACAGAGCGACCGGGGGGGGGCGGCAGGGGCAGGCTCCCCAGATAGGAGAACAGGTGGAATGCCATTGATCATGGGGATGAGCGTGCTGCTGATCTGCCAGTTTCTGGGGGAGTTGCTGGCACGCGGATTGATGCTGTCGGTGCCGGGTCCGGTCTTCGGCATGGTGATCCTGCTGGCGGGTCTGCTGGCGCGGGGTAAGGTGCCGGACAGCCTGCGCATGACAGGCGAGGGCCTGCTGCGTTACCTGACGCTGCTGTTCGTGCCGGCGGGGGTGGGGCTGATGGTCCACTTCCGGTTGATCGGCCAGGATCTGTGGCCGATCCTGGTCACCCTGGTGCTTTCCACGGCGGTGACACTGGGCGTTACGGCCTGGGTGCTGGACCGGATGAACCGTCGGCGGGGAAGTCGCTCTTGAACGTCGCCGATCTGGACCAGCTGTGGGTCTACCTCTCCGGCAGTCCGCTCCTCTCGCTGCTGGCGACCCTGCTGGTGTTCGCCTTGGCGGTGCGCATCAACAGGGCATTGGGAGGCACACCGCTGCTGCATCCCGTCACGCTCTCCATCGCCATGCTGATCGGGCTGCTGATACTGGTGGACATGGATTATCCCACCTACTTCGAGGGTGCCCAGTTTATCCACTTCCTGCTGGGGCCCGCCACCGTGGCGTTGGCCATTCCGCTCTACGATCATCGTGAACGGGTGCGGCGTCTGCTGGGTCCGCTGCTGATAGCCTGCATGACGGGAATCGTGACCGCGGTGGCGTCTACTCTGGGGCTGGCCATGGCCCTGGGGGCGCGGCCGGAGACCGTGCTCTCCCTGGCGCCGCGCTCGGTGACCTCGCCCATCGCCATGGGGATCGCCGAGCAGATCGGCGGGATTCCGTCCCTGGCCGCGGGCCTGGTGTTGCTGACCGGCTCCATCGGCTGTGCGCTGTCGCCCTGGGTGTTCCGGCTGTTGAGGGTGCAGGACCCTGCCGTGCAGGGCTTCACCCTGGGCCTGGCCGCCCATGGCTTCGGCACCGCCCAGGCCTTTGCCCGTATCGGGGCGGTCGCCGGGGCCTTCTCGGGCTTGGCCATGGGGCTGACCGGCTTGCTCACCGCCTTCCTGCTGCCGTTGCTGACCCGACTGTTCGGCCTGGGAGGGTGATCGACAAGAAAGCGGCGCCTGATGGCGCCGCTTCGGGTGGCAAGGGGGAGGGCGGGGGCTTGTCAGATCTCTTCCCAGAGCCGCTTGCGGAAGTCATGGCTGAGCTGGGCGGCCTGCTCCATGCGAGTGTGCTGAGCATCGGTCATCTGCTTGACGAGTTTCTGGTAGCAAGCCTGGACCTCCTCGGCCGTGGCGGGATTCTCGTTGTGCAAGCATTCGGTCATCTGCTGGCCGCTTTCGGCGACTGCCTTGAGAAATTGTGCTTCGAACTTCATCGCCTCTGCCAGGCTCTCCATCCAGGCCGCTTGCATCTGCGCCATGGGGTTGGCGCCCTTTATCCATTGTTCCTGCCACCAGGCCAGCATGGGGTTGGCATTCATCATGCCCGGGTCCATGCCGAAGGGATGGGTCTTCATGATCGCCTCCTGAACGGGCCCCATGGGGCGCGCTGCGGGGAATTGAGAGTTAGCATCTAGAGTATAGTTGAGGTGGCCTGGGTCGTGCCGCAGACGTCATGCTTTCATGACGCCCGTCACACCGCCCCCAGCTACCCGGATAAGCAGACAAGGAGTTGGACCATGTGGGGTGTGATCAAGTCGGTACTGGCGGCGTTCTTCGGCGTGCAGAAGGAGCAGCAGCGCCAACAGGATTTCGAGCATGGCAGGCCAATGGCGTTCATCCTCGTGGGCGTGGGGATGGGCCTGATCTTCGTGGTCGGGGTGGCGGCGCTGGCCATCTCGGTCGCGCGCTGAGGGTGGCCGCGTTGAATCTGGCGTTGGTACGCTCGGCATCTGTGGCGGTTTGTCACGGCAGGCTCCTATATACTGGCTTCAAAACACAGCTAATGTTGCGTTAAACGCGATGACAACAATAACGAGGAGGCGCCGATGCGCACGTTGTTTGTGTGGATGGCGGGCTGTCTGATCGGGCTTGCGTCAGGGCCTTCAGCCGTTGCCAGCGGTTGGAACATGCCGGTAGGTGTCACCGACCTGAGCCGCGAGATCTACTCACTGCACATGATCATCTTCTGGATCTGCGTGATCATTGGCGTGGTGGTGTTCGGGGTGATGTTCTACTCCCTGTTCAAGTTCCGTCGCTCGCGCGGCGCCCAGGCAGCCAATTTTCACGAGAACACCACGGTGGAGGTGCTGTGGACCGCGGTCCCTCTGGTAATCCTGGTCGGCATGGCGGTACCGGCCACCGCGACCCTCAAGAAGATGTACGACGCCTCCGATGCGGAATTGGACGTGATGATCATCGGCCAGCAGTGGCGCTGGCGCTACGAGTACCTGGGCGAGGACGTGGCCTTCAACTCGAGCATGAGCACGCCCCGCGCCCAGATCCGCGGCGAGGAGACGCGCGAAGAACACTACCTCCTCGAGGTGGACAACCCCCTGGTGCTGCCCATCAACCGCAAGGTGCGCTTCCTGATGACCTCCGACGACGTCATCCACTCTTGGTGGGTGCCTGATTTCGCCGTTAAGCAGGACACTATTCCCGGCTTCGTTAACGAGAACTGGGTGCGTATCAACGAGCCCGGCATCTATCGCGGCCAGTGCGCAGAACTCTGCGGCATGGACCATGGCTTCATGCCCGTCGTGGTGCATGCCATGGAGGAAGAGGATTTCGAGGTCTGGCTCGGCGAGCGCAGGGACGAGGCCGAACAGGAGGCCATGGGCGTCGACCGCGAGTGGGCCCTGGATGAGCTGATGGAGCGGGGCGAAACGGTCTACGCCAGCATCTGTGCCTCCTGCCACCAGGCCGAGGGGCAGGGCGCTGCACCGGCCTTCCCGGCGCTGGCCGGCAACCAACGGATTATCGACGATGCGGACTGGCACCTGGATGTCATCCTCAACGGCGTGTCGGGTACGGCGATGCCCGCCTTCCGCAGCACTCTCAATCCCGTCGAGATCGCCGCCGTGGCCACCTGGACGCGCAACGCCTGGGGTAACGATACCGGGGATGCGATTCAGCCTGCCGTGGTGGTCGAGAAACTGGCGAACCAGTAACAGTAAAATAACAGCAAAATGACAGATCAGGGAGATTCACGATGGCGCCCAAGCTGCCTCCGCATCACCCCGTCGAGCAGAGTACCTCGGCTACCGCCGGCGGCCAGGCATCCGCCCATCATGCGCCGCCGCGCGGCATCCTGCGCTGGCTGCTGACTACCAATCACAAGGAGATCGGTAGCCTCTACCTGATCTTCTCGCTGATCATGTTCTTCGTTGGCGGGATCTTCGCCCTGGTGGTGCGCGCCGAGCTATTTCAACCGGGGCTGCAGCTGGTCAATCCGGAATTCTTCAACCAGATGACCACCATGCACGGCCTGATCATGGTCTTCGCGGCGGTCATGCCGGCCTTCACGGGGTTGGCCAACTGGATGATCCCCCTGCAGATCGGCGCGCCCGATATGGCCCTGCCGCGGCTGAACAACTTCAGCTTCTGGCTGCTCCCGGTAGCCTTCCTGCTGCTGCTCTCCACACTGCTTATGCCGGGGGGCGGGCCCAACTTCGGCTGGACCTTCTACGCGCCGCTCTCCACCACCTATGCGCCGCCGTCCACCACCTTCTTCATCCTCTCGCTGCATATCGCCGGCATCAGCTCGATCCTTGGCGCCATCAACATCGTCGCTACCATCATCAACATGCGCGCCCCGGGCATGCGGATGATGGACATGCCGCTGTTCGTCTGGACCTGGTTGATCACCGCCTTCCTGCTGATCGCGGTGATGCCGGTGCTGGCGGGGGTGATTACCATGATGCTGATGGACATCAACTTCGGCACACACTTCTTCAATGCCGCCGGCGGCGGGGACCCGGTGCTGTTCCAGCACCTGTTCTGGTTCTTCGGGCACCCCGAGGTCTACATCATGATCCTGCCGGCCTTCGGTATCGTCTCGGCGATCATCCCGACCTTCGCCCGCAAGCGGCTGTTCGGCTACGCCTCCATGGTCTACGCCACGGCCTCCATCGCCATCCTCTCCTTCCTGGTATGGGCGCACCACATGTTCGTGGTGGGGCTGCCGCTGGCCGCCGAGCTGTTCTTCATGTACACCACCATGATCATCGCGGTGCCCACCGGGGTGAAGGTGTTCAACTGGATCACCACCCTGTTCCGTGGCTCCATCACCTTTGAGCCACCGATGCTGTTTGCCCTGGCCTTCGTGGTGCTGTTCACCATTGGCGGGTTTTCCGGCCTGATGCTGGCCATCGCCCCGGCGGATTTCCAGTACCACGACACCTACTTCGTGGTGGCTCACTTCCACTATGTGCTGGTGCCGGGGGCAGTGTTCGCGATCATGGCGGGGGTCTACTACTGGCTGCCCAAGTGGACCGGCCACTATCCGAACGTGAAGCTGGCCCAGTGGCACTTCTGGCTGTCGGTGATCGGTGTCAACCTCACCTTCTTCCCCATGCACTTCGCGGGGCTTGCCGGGATGCCACGGCGCATCCCGGACTACGCCCTGCAGTTTGCCGACTTCAACCTGGTGTCGAGCCTGGGGGCCTTCATGTTCGGCGCCTCTCAGCTGGTCTTCGTGGCGGTGGTGATCCTCTGCGTGCGCGGTGGCGAGAAGGCACCGGCCAAGGCCTGGGAAGGCGCCGAGGATCTCGAGTGGAGCGTGCCAAGCCCGGCGCCGCTGCATACCTTCGAGACGCCGCCGACGTTTCAGCGCCATGAGCACTGAGCAGACACCGGCACAGTGCCGCAGGAGGTGACCCATGACTGAGTCGGAACGCCGCTCGCCCCAGGCCAATCCCGGCGTGCGCCGTACGGTGGTGAGGTCGGTGGCCACCCTGGTGGGCATGTTTGCCTTCGCCTTCGCCTTGGTGCCGCTGTACGACGTCTTCTGCCGCGTCACCGGGATCAACGGCAAGGTGGAAACCACCGCCCAGGCCATCGTGCACGAGGGGGTGGATGAGTCGCGCTATGTCACGGTGCAATTCATTACCCGCAATGGGTCCGGGCTGCCCTGGAACCTCGAGGTGGAGAACCGCCAGGTTCGCGTCCACCCGGGGCAGAGCACCGAGGTGGGCTTCGCCTTCCATAACGCCAGCAGCGAAGGCACCTGGGGGCGGGCGGTGCCCAGCGTGTCGCCCTCCAACGCCACGCGCCACCTGCGCAAGGTGAGTTGTTTCTGCTTCGAGGAGCAACACCTGGCGGCGGGCGAACGCCTGGAGCTGCCGCTGGTGTTCCAGTTGTCCCGGGATCTGCCTCCCGAGGTCAATACCGTAACCCTGGTCTACACCCTGTATCCCGTCACCCGTGATGAGGCGCCGCTTCAGGCCCGGGCGACTGCTGGCAAAGGAGATGAGGCATGAGTGGTGGCAGCTACTACGTTCCGGCAACCAGCAAGTGGCCGATCCTGGGCTCGCTGGCCCTGGGACTGATGATGATCGGCACTGGCATGGTGCTGGTGCACGACCGCGGGACCTCGATCATGACGCTCGGCCTACTCGCCGTACTGTCAGTAATGGGGTTCTGGTTCCGGGATGTGGTGAAGGAGTCCCGTGGTGGGCTCTATGATGCTCAGATGGATCGTTCCTTCCGCCAGGGCATGGGCTGGTTCATCTTCTCCGAGGTGATGTTCTTCGCAGCCTTCTTCGGGGCGCTGTTCTACATCCGCACCTTCGCCCTGCCATGGCTCGACGGAGAGGGGGCGAAGGGCGTGGCGGCGTTGCTATGGCCTGAGTTCACCGCGAGCTGGCCGCTGCTGGAGCCGCCCGGTAACGTGGCCGGCCCCCGTGACACCTTCAGCCCCTGGCAGCTTCCGCTGGTCAACACCCTGATCCTGGTGGCCTCGAGCATCACTCTGACGGTGGCCCACGAGGGGCTGAAGGAGGGGCACCGCGACACCACCCGCAACTGGCTGTTCGCCACCCTGCTGCTGGCCATCAGTTTCATCACCATCCAGGGCGTCGAATACTACGAGGCCTATGTCCACTATGGCATCACCCTGGAAGCAGGCATCTACGGGGCGACCTTCTTTCTGCTCACCGGCTTTCACGGCGCCCACGTGATCATCGGGGCGACTATCCTGGCGGTGATGCTGATGCGGGTGTTGCGCGGCCACTTCTCCAGCGACAACCACTTCGGTTTCGAGGCCGCCTGCTGGTACTGGCACTTCGTGGACGTGGTGTGGATCGGCCTGTTCCTGTTCGTCTATGTCTTCTAGGGCACACCCTTCCCGTCCCGGTCTCTCAGTGCGCCGCCTTCCGGGACGGCGCCTTACAGGGTGGCGATCAGCCAGCGAGGCCGCCGACGTAGAAGCCGTAAAAGAGCAGTGCAAGCAGGGTGGCGGCCATCGCAACACGCACCTTGAGTGACACCAGCAGTCGGCGCGAGGTGGCGCCATCGCGAAGCAGGAAGCCGGCACCGGCGGCAAGGCTCGCCAGCATGGCCAGGAATACCAGCGCGATCAGGACCTTGAGCAGCATGGAACACTCCTTGAACGATTCTTCCTCTCAGCATGCCCGTCGCGGGCCATGGCGGCAACGCCTGTGGTGGGTGCTGTGGGCGCCGCTGGTGCTGCTGGGTCTGGGGCTCGGGCTGTGGCAGTGGGAGCGGGCCGCCGAGAAGCGCGACTACCTGGCGGCCCTCGAGGCGGCACCGCACCTCGAGGCGCCGCGCGAGCTGCCGCCGGATGGCACCCGGCTGACCTTGAGCGGCGAGTACCTGCCCGAGCTGACCCTGTTCCTCGATAACCGCATTCTCGAGGGTCGTCACGGCGTGGCGCCACTGACCCCGCTGCGTACCGACGACGGCCGAGTGTGGCTGGTACAGCGTGGCTTCCTGGCCAGCGGCGCCGGCCGCGAGACGCCCGAGGTGGCAACGCCCTCCGGGCGTGTGACCCTGGAGGGTCGCTGGCAGGTCGCCGGCAAGGGAGCGCCACTGTTCGGCCCGAACCGCGAAGGGCAGCGCCTCCAGCGGATTCAGCTCGATGCCTGGGAGATGCCCTTCGCCCATGATGGCTGGCTACATCTCGAGCAGGGCCCGGGCCTTCTGGCGTCCTGGTGGACGCCCAGCGTGATGCCTCCCAGTCGACACCTGGGCTATGCGGTGCAGTGGTGGGGACTGGCGCTGGCCGCCCTGGTGGTGATGGTGATCGGTGGTCGGCGCCTGGGGCGTGACCGGCGATCGACCGGTGCAGGTTCGTATCGTACAGACAAGCAGGAGAGCTTGTGATGAGTCAGACCTCTCGAGCACGTGCTTCTCGCCTCAAGGTCCTGGCACTGGTATCGCTCTTTGCGCTGCCGCTGCTAGTGGCCTGGGCCATGGTGACCTGGCGGGTCGGTATTCCCGAGCAGCGGACCGCCCATGGTGATCTGGCGCCGGATATCCCGGCGCTGTCGGCCTGGCCACTGGTGGGTGAGTTCGCCCCGGCAGTGGCCGGTGACTGGGTGCTGGCCTTTGATTGCAGCGCCGATTGCGCGGCCCTGGCCGACCAGTGGTGGCGCCTGCATCGGGCCCTNCCACTGGTGGGTGAGTTCGCCCCGGCAGTGGCCGGTGACTGGGTGCTGGCCTTTGATTGCAGCGCCGATTGCGCGGCCCTGGCCGACCAGTGGTGGCGCCTGCATCGGGCCCTGGGGCGCGAGGCGCCCCGGGTCAGTCGCCTGCGCGTCGGTGGTGACACCGAGGCGCTGCCCGGCGAGGCGCTGGCGAACTGGACCGAACGACCGGCGTGGCACGCCCCCGACCGTCTCTGGGTGCTGGACCCCCAGGGCCTGCCGGTGCTCGCTTACGGGCCCGAGGCGTCACCACGCGACGTGCTCGATGATATCAATCGCCTGCTGCGCATGAACCCCGAGGTGCTGCGTCGGGAAAAACCCAAGCTGGCGGGACGATAGGAACGACAGGGATGACGGCAATGACCAACGAAGCGTCTCGGCGCCGCCTGCGGTGGCTAAAGGCCTTGAGCCTGGTAGGGGTGGTTTTCACCGTGGCAGTGATTCTGGTGGGGGTGTTCACGCGGCTGGTGGATGCCGGCCTGGGATGCCCGGACTGGCCGGGTTGCTACGGCCGCCTTGTGGTGCCGGATGAATCTCGCGCCATGGCCCATACCCCGGAGGCCCCCCTCGAGACCTTCCAGGCCTGGGTCGAGATGGTGCACCGTTACGTGGCGTCGGCCCTGGGGCTGCTGGTGATCGCCCTGGTTGTTCTCGGGGCCCCGCTGCGCCGCCGTCCCGACTACCCCAGGGGCGTGAGTCTCGCGCTGCTGGCGGTGATCCTGGTGCAGGGCGCCTTTGGGGCCTTCACCGTGACCCTCAAGCTGTGGCCCCAGGTGGTGACCCTCCACCTGCTCGGTGGGCTGTCGGTGATGCTGCTGTTCCTGTGGCTGCATCTGAGGTTGCGCCGCTTCGACGGCGGCCGGCTGACGTTCGGCGGCGTGGCGCCGCCGCGGCGTCCGCTGACGGCGCTGTGGGGGCTCGCCGTGGTGCTGCTGGCGGCACAGATCGCCCTGGGGGGCTGGGTCTCCAGCAACTACGCCGGTATCGCCTGCCAGGGTTTTCCCACCTGCAACGGCCAGTGGTGGCCAGCCATGGACTGGAGCGAGGGCTTTCACCTGACCCAGAGCGTGGGGCCCAACTACCTGCATGGGCAGCTGCATGCCGATGCGCGCACGGCGATCCAGATGGGCCATCGCCTGGGAGCCCTGGCGCTGGGGCTGGCGCTGCTGGCTCTGGCCGTCGGCCACTGGCATGAGTCCCGGCTGCGCCCCTGGCTGGGTGCCCTGATGGGGCTCTTCGCCGTGCAGGCGGGGGTGGGCATTGCCAATGTGCTGCTGTGGCTGCCGCTGTGGCTGGCCCTGTTGCATACTGCCGGGGCGGTGGCGCTGGTCATTGCCCTGGCCATGGCGATCTGGGTATGGCGTGAAACTGAAGCGGCGCAAGCATTACAACAATCGACCAAGAAGGAGTGGGTCCATGTCTGAGGCCATGCTGACGCAAGTTCGTACGGCGGCGTCCGTGCCGCAGGAGTTGGCCCGCTGGGGCTGGCGTGACCTGCTGACACTGTGCAAGCCGCGGGTGGTGGTGGTTATGTTGGTGTGTGCTCTGGTCGGCATGGCGCTGGCGCGTCCCATGCTGCCATCGCTTGCCGTGGTGTTCTTCGGGCTGGCGGGCATCGGACTGGCCGCCGGGGGCGCCGCGGCCTTCAACCACGTGGTCGATCGCCGCCTGGATGCCCTGATGCTGCGAACTTCACGTCGCCCGCTGGCGTCTCGTCGCATGCCCAGTGCCGTGGCGCTGGCCTGGGCCACGCTGCTCTCGGTGGCGGGCATCGGCCTGCTGGCCTGGCAGGTCAATGCGCTTACCGCCTGGCTGACCTTGGGCTCGCTGATCGGCTATGCGCTGGTCTATACCGCCTTTCTCAAGCACGCGACGCCCCAGAACATCGTGATCGGCGGCGTGGCCGGGGCGGCCCCGCCGCTGCTGGGGTGGACCGCGGTAACCGGCCAGGTCGGGCCCGAGCCGCTGCTGCTGATGTTGATCATCTTCGCCTGGACGCCGCCGCATTTTTGGGCGCTGGCGCTTCACAAGCGCGACGAATATGCCCGGGCCGGGGTGCCGATGCTGCCGGTGACCCACGGCGAGGCCTTCACCCGCCTGCAGGTGTGGCTATACGGCTGGCTGACTGTGGCGGTGACCCTGATGCCCTTCGCTATTGGCATGAGCGGGGCCGTCTACCTGGTGGGCATGGTGGTGCTCAATGCGCGCTTCATGTTCTGGAACTGGAAGGTATGGCGTGGTCAGGATCCAAAGGCCCCCCTAGCCGCCTTCTGGTTCTCGATCCGGTATATCCTTGGGGTCTTCGGGGTGCTGTTGCTGGACCACTACGCCATGGCCTGGTCCTTGTGGGGGTAACCAACCCCGAGGCACAGACGACGACGCCCGGCCTAGGCCGGGCGTCGTCGTTTTTGCAGGACGACTGCCTACCAGAAGGTGACCACCAGGAAGTAAGCCATCAGGGTCACCAGCACGGTGCTGATCAGGTTGAGCGCGAAGCCGGCGCGGATCATCGACTGGATCTTCATGTGCCCCGTGGCGAATACGATGGCGTTGGGCGGCGTGGCCACCGGCATCATGAAGGCACAACTGGCAGCGATGGCGGCCGGCACGGTGATCAGCAGCGGCGAGATCTCCAGCGACAGCGCCAGGGCGCCCAGCAGCGGCAGAAAGGCGGCGGCGGTGGCGGTGTTGGAGGTCACCTCGGTGAGGAAGATGATCACCAGCACCACCACGGCGATCATGGCCAGCAGCGGGAAGGTGCCGAAGATGGCAAGCTGCTCGGCGATCCAGCTGGCAAGCCCGGTGCGGGTGATGGTGCCGGCCAGGGCCAGGCCGCCGCCGAACAGCAGCAGGATGCCCCAGGGCAGCTTCTGGGCCTCTTCCCAGATCATCAGCCGCTCGCCGTCGCCACGGCCGCTGGGTACCAGGAAGAGCACCACGCCGGCGGTGATGGCGACGCCGGTATCGGAGAGCCAGGTCAGGCCCAGGTCATTGAGCAGGGGGCGCACCACCCAGGCCACTGCCGCCAGGGAGAAGATGGTTGCCACCCGCTTTTCGGCGGGGCTCATCGGCCCGAGTTTGGCCAACTCGTTGCCCACCATGCCGGCACTGTCCTCCCCGGCCTCCAGGCTGAAGCCCTCGCGGGTCAACCACCACCAGGCGGCGGCCATCATGGCGATGCTGATGGGCAAGCCGATGACCATCCACTGGGCGAAGCCGATGTCGATGCCGCGATCCTCGGCCAGGTAGCCGGCCAGCAGGGCGTTGGGCGGGGTGCCGATCAGGGTCGCCACACCCCCGATGCTGGCAGAATAGGCGATGGCCAGCAGCAGGGCCGTGGCGTAGCGCTTGACCTCGGCGGGGTCGCTGTCGCCGAGCAGGCTGATCACCGACATGCCGATGGGCAGCATCATGATGGCGGTAGCGGTGTTGGAGACCCACATGCTCAGGAAGCCGGTGGCGATCATGAAGCCGCCGATCTGACGGCGAGGCTGATGGCCCACCAACTGGAGCACATGCAGCGCCAGGCGCCGATGCAGGTTCCAGCGCTGCATCGCGATGCCGAGCAGGAAACCGCCCAGGAACAGGTAGATGATGGGGTTGGCATAGCTGCCGGTGGCCTCGCCCAGAGTGCCGAGCCCGAGCGCGGGAACCAGCACCATGGGTAACAGCGAGGTGACTGGAATGGGCACGGCCTCGGTGGACCACCAGGTGGCCATCAGCAGGGCCATCCCCACGCAGGCCCAGGCGGCCTCGTTCATGCCGGCGGGGGGCGGCAGGATCAGGGTAGCCACTAGCAGGGCGGGGCCCAGCCACAGGCCAAAGCGGCCGGGGCCGGAGGGGCCCGGTGTCTTCTCCGGAACGTCGGGAATCGTCTGCATGCATGTCTCCATCGGCAGGAAGGGCACCCGGCAGGTGTGATTCGACGCGGGATTCCACTTAAGTTGTAGAAAATTGTCAGAAGTCTTTTGTTCGTCTTTGGTCGAATGTCCCTTGTTGCCGTCCGGTAGCGACCCTCATCCTTGGAGGTAGCCATCTGCTTGCCCGATGCCGGTTGTCTCCAGCCTGTTTTTTCGTAACGCCCTTTCGAAGCAACCTTTCCTAGCAACCTGCATATTCACCCCGGGGAGCCTCACCATGACGCCATACGATGTTCCTGCGGATCTCGAGGATCTGGTCATCCTCTGCGAGCAGGCGGGCCGTGCCATCCTGGCGGTGCGCAAGGCGGGCTTTCGGGTCGATTCCAAGGACGACGCTTCACCCGTGACGGCCGCGGACCTGGCCGCCAACGAGATCCTGGTAGCGGGCCTGACGGCCTGCTCGACGTTGCCAATTCTCTCCGAGGAGGGTCGCGACGTGCCCTGGGCCGAGCGCCGGGGGTGGCGACGCTTCTGGCTGATCGACCCGCTGGACGGCACCCGTGAGTTCGTCGATGGCTTCGATGACTTTACCGTCAATGTAGCGCTGATCGAGGCGGGCAGGCCGGTGCTTGGCGTGGTGCATGCGCCGGCCTCGGATACCAGTTGGGCCGGCGTCGTCGGGGAGGGGGCCTGGCGCTGGCAGGAAACTGAGCGCCAGGCGATTCGCGTGGCACCGCACTGGCCGCCGCGGATACTGGCCAGTCGGGCCCATCTGGATGCCGCCACCCGGGAGTGGATCGCGGAGATTCCCGGGGCGCAGCTTTCCCGCTGCGGCAGCTCGGTGAAGTTCTGTCGTATCGCCGAGGGCCAGGCCGATCTCTATCCACGCTTTTCGCCGACCTGCGAGTGGGATACCGCCGCCGGTCAGGCGGTGCTTGAAGCGGCGGGGGGAACGGTGCTGGCCGCCAAGACGTTGGACCCGTTGCGCTGCCAGCAGGGCGAGAGCCTGGTCAACGGCCACTTCATTGCCTGCGCGGCGCCGGCGTGGAGGGAACGCCTGGCCGTCATATCATGTCAGGCGGTTTGGGGTGAGCGGAAACCGTTGGTATAATGAAACTTATACATAGCTTCTACAGTCAGCGTCCCTAGAGGCATCATTCCTAACCCAACCCCGAGATCCCTGATGACGACAACCACTGCGCTTGTCCTGATCGGCATTGGCCTGGTGATCATCGCCGGCCTTGCCGCCTACGCCTACACGCTTCGCCAGGAGGTGCGCCGCCGCCAGGACTTCCGTGAGGAAGAGGAGCGTCGTGCCCGCGACAACTGCCTCGAGAACCTGGAGATGGTGGCCTCGTCCCTCCTGCAGGAGCAGGTGGATGTGACCGAGGGCGCCTGGCGCTGCAAGGTGCTGCTGGAAATCCTCGATCCGCGGCTCATGGAGCGTGACACCTTCCGCCCCTTCGGCGAGGTGCACGCCCGCACCCTACATCTCCATACTCACGAGGCGCGCAGGGCGCTGACACCCAAGGAGCGTTTCAAGGAAGATCGAGAACGACTCGCCGTGGAAGAGGAGCTGCGAGAGGCGGTGCTCGGTGCGGCCGACGCGGTATTGGAATTCAAACGCAATTGGCCGGGAAGTCTGCACTGAATCGACAGCCTGCCCTGAATTGACAGACAGATAGTGCTCGGACATTTTCGAACACTGTGCGTATACTGTATCGTTCTGCTAAGTTCATAACATGGCGATTGAAAGACCGGGCGAGCTGCTGCAAGCTGTGTTCGTGTCCAGCCTTGCCGAGGCACCTTATGCTGCTCGGTAGGTTTGGGACGGTCGCGGCGGAGCTGACTCCGCGGCGCCCAATCGTCGGGATCATCTGGGAAGGTGTTGCACATGCAGCCTGTCCTGGAATCAAGCAAGAAAAAAAGACAAGGAGTTTCACCATGAAGAAATCCACGACTGGCTTGCTGCTCGGTTCTGCTCTGGTGGTCGGCCTGGCCGGCTGTGCCACCCCCAACACCAGCCCCTCGTCCGACCGCCCTTGGTTCCAGCAGCCGGTGACCTGCGGCATCGCCGGCAGCTTGATCGGCGGCAGCATCGGCTACGCCACCAGCGGCAGCTCCGATGAAGAAGAGGGCGCTGCCACCGGTGCCGTTGCCGGCGCTGCCATCGGCGCCCTGCTGTGTGCGGACCGCTCCCCGGCCCCGGTGGCCGAGCCCGAGCCGATGCCTGCGCCCGAGCCCGAGCCCGTGCCCGCCTTCGAGCCCGTGACCCTCTCCAGTGAGGTCAACTTCGCGTTCGACTCCGACGAGCTGCGTCCCCAGGCCGAGATGACCCTGGACGAAGTGGCCCGTCGTCTGCGCGAGCACACCGACGTGCGTATCCGCATCGAGGGCCATACCGACTCCAGGGGCTCCGCCCAGTACAACCAGGGCCTCTCCGAGCGTCGTGCCAACTCCGTGCGCAGCTACTTGGCCAGCCAGGGCGTTGCCGGTGACCGCATGATGGCCGTTGGCTACGGTGAGCAGCGTCCGGTTGCCAGCAATGAGACCGACGAGGGCCGTGCCCTTAACCGTCGTGTCGAGATCGACCGTCAGTAATCGACCGTAGTGACCCGGGCGAGCGATCGCCCGTCCAGCAGGGGCGCCTTCGGGCGCCCCTGCTGCGTTGTGGTCCCGGGGCGCTCGGGCCTTCCGAGAGGTCGGTCTGCAGTGTGCCCTGGCCGTGTTCCGCGGCCGTTCGGTAGCGTGACGAGCCCCGACTCTGGTATTGTGGCGACCGTTTTTATCACCCTTTTTACCGCGACATGTGGTCTTTCGTATGGGCCACCACTGCGCACAAGGACCCCTTCATGCCCATCGTGACCCTGCCCGACGGCAGTCAAAGAATCTTCGACGAACCGCTTTCCGTGATGCAGTTGGCCGAGGAGATCGGTCCGGGACTCGCCAAGGCCTGCGTGGCCGGCAAGATCGACGGTGTGCCGGTGGATGCCGTCGACCTCATCGAGTACGACGCCGAGGTGGCGATCCTCACCGCCCGTGATCCCGAGGGCCTGGAGGTGATCCGTCACTCCTGTGCCCACCTGATCGGCCACGCCGTCAAGCAGCTCTATCCCGAGGCCAAGATGGCCATCGGACCCGTGATCGACGACGGCTTCTACTACGATATCGACTTTGGCCGCTCGGTGACCCCCGAGGACCTCGAAGCCATCGAGAATCGCATGAAGGCGCTGATCGAGCAGGACTACGACGTGGTTCGTGAGTACGTCGATCGCGACAAGGCCATGCTGGCCTTCCTCCATCGCGACGAGCCCTACAAGCAGGAGATCGTCCGCGAGATCCCGGAAGGGGAGACCATTCGTCTCTATCACCATGAAGAGTACACCGACATGTGCCGCGGGCCCCATGTGCCCAATACCCGGCACCTGAAGGCCTTCAAGCTCACCAAGCTCGCCGGGGCGTATTGGCGCGGCGATGCCAGCAAGCCGATGCTGACCCGCATCTACGGCACCGCCTGGCCCGACAAGAAACAGCTCAAGGCCTATCTAAAGCGCCTCGAGGAGGCCGAGAAGCGCGATCATCGCAAGCTGGCCAGGAAGATGGACCTCTTCCACCTCCAGGAAGAGGCGCCGGGCATGGTCTTCTGGCACCCCAACGGCTGGACCATGTACCAGGCGCTGGAGCAGTACATGCGCCGCGTGCAGATCGAGAATGGCTACCAGGAGATCAAGACGCCCCAGGTGGTTGACCTCTCGCTTTGGAAGAAGTCCGGCCACTGGGGACACTATAGCGACCTGATGTTCACCACGGAGTCCGAGAAGCGTGACTACGCGGTGAAGCCGATGAACTGTCCCTGCCATGTGCAGGTGTTCAACCAGGGCCTGAAGAGCTATCGGGACTTGCCGCTGCGCCTGGCCGAGTTCGGAAGCTGCCATCGCAACGAGCCTTCCGGCTCCCTGCATGGCTTGATGCGGGTGCGCGCCTTCACCCAGGACGACGCCCATATCTTCTGCACCGATAAGCAGATCCAGGCCGAGGCCGAGGACTTCATCGCCCTGACCCTTAAGGTCTACAAGGCGCTGGGCTTCGATGAAGTGGAGCTCAAGCTCTCCACCCGTCCCGACGGCTTCATGGGCGAGCCGGCACTGTGGGACCGCGCCGAGGCGGGCCTCGAGGCGGCGCTCAATGCGACCGGGCTCGATTGGGACCTGCAGCCGGGCGAAGGCGCCTTCTACGGTCCCAAGATCGAGTTTTCCCTGCGCGACTGCCTCAACCGGGTCTGGCAGTGCGGTACCCTGCAGTTGGACTTCAACCTGCCGGGCCGCCTGGGTGCCCAGTTCGTTGACGAGGACGGCGTGCGCAAGACCCCAGTGATGCTTCACCGCGCGATCCTGGGCTCTTTCGAGCGCTTCCTCGGTATACTGATCGAGCACTACGCCGGGGCCATGCCCCTGTGGCTGGCCCCCCAGCAGGCGGTGATCCTCAATATCACCGATGCCCAGCGCGATTTCGTGCTGAATCTCGAGCAACGGCTGCAGAAAATCGGCCTTCGCGTCAAGGCGGACTTGAGGAACGAGAAGATCGGCTTTAAAATCCGCGAGCATACGTTGCAGAAGGTTCCCTATCTCCTCGTGGTGGGGGATAAGGAAGTCGAGGCCGACTCGGTGGCCGTGCGTACGCGTACCGGCGAGGATCTAGGCACCATGCGGGTCGATGACCTCATCGAGCGTCTGAACGCCGAACTCGGCTGACGACAACGTCAATCGTCTTAAGGAGACTGAGCGATCAAGCGAAGCAACCCAAGAGGGCGCGTCCAGGATAAGCGCCCCCCGATGAACGAGCGTATTACCGAGGATCAGGTTCGCCTGATCGATGCCGAAGGCGAGCAGCTGGGCGTCGTGCCCACCAGTGAAGCACTGGAGCGCGCCGAAGCCTCGGGAATGGACCTCGTACAGATATCCAATGCCGATCCGATCGTCTGCAAGATCATGGACTACGGCAAATTCGTCTTCGAGCAAAAGAAGCAGAAGTCCGCTCAGAAGAAGAAGACGAAGCAGATTCAGGTCAAGGAAGTCAAGTTCCGGCCTGGCACCGACGAGGGTGACTATCAGGTCAAGATGAAAAACCTGATTCGTTTCCTCGAAGGGGGCGACAAGGGCAAGGTCACGCTGCGTTTCCGCGGTCGTGAGATGGCGCATCAGGACCTCGGCCGCAAGCTGATGGAACGGATCGCCGCCGATCTCGACGAGATCGGGATCGTGGAGTCCTTCCCGAAGATGGAAGGGCGACAGATGATCATGATCATCGCCCCCAAGAAAAAGCAGTAAGCAGCAGTAGAGAAAAAGTGATCCGGCGGCCGGTTTAACGGGCGGTGGGAGTCAGTATCCACCGTCGGCCCCGGGTTTTCTGAATAAACCTCGTAATGGAGTGTTCTTCCATGCCGAAGATCAAGACCAACCGTGGCGCCGCCAAGCGCTTCAAAAAGACGGCCAACGGCTTCAAGCACAAGCAGTCGTTTCGTAGCCACATTCTGACCAAGAAGTCCACCAAGCGTAAGCGTCAGCTGCGTGGGATGAAGCAGATCCATGACGCCGACAAGGCGCTCATCCAGCGGATGCTGCCCAACCTGTAACCCTTGGTAGACCCTTTTTTCGTCAGGAGTAAGCTATGACTCGTGTCAAGCGTGGCGTTGTCGCCCGTCGTCGTCACAAGAAGATTCTCAAGCAGGCCAAGGGTTACTACGGTGCCCGCAGCCGCGTGTTCCGCGTCGCCAAGCAGGCGGTCATCAAGGCCGGCCAGTACGCCTACCGCGACCGCCGCAATCGCAAGCGTCAGTTCCGCGCCCTGTGGATCCAGCGTATCAACGCCGGCGCCCGTCAGCACGGCCTGTCCTACAGCCGCTTCGTGGGCGGCCTGAAGAAGGCCGGCATCGAGATCGACCGCAAGGTCCTCGCTGACCTGGCCGTGAACGAGAAGGCCGCCTTCGCTGCTATCGTCGAGAAGGCCAAGGCTGCCCAGTAAGTGACCGCGTCATCTGCGGGGGTTCGGCTCAGGCCGAGCATCCGTTGACGTTGCAAGGGGAAGAGCAGCCGCTCTTCCCCTTTTTTCTTCAAGACTGACACTCGAATTCGGAGCGCAACGGATGGATCACCTTCCCACTCTGGTCACCGAGGCCCGCCAGGCGATCCAGGCCGCCGAGACCATTCCGGCCCTGGAGGAGCTGCGCGTGCGTTACCTCGGCAAGAAGGGCGAGATCACCGCGCTGCTCAAGGGCCTCGGCAAGCTGTCAGCCGCCGAACGCCCGGCCGCCGGTGAGCGCATCAACCAGGCCAAGCAGGCCCTCGCCGAGGAGCTGGAGGGGCGCCGTACGGCCCTGGAGAAGGCGGCCCTGGAGAATCGGCTCTCCGCCGAACAGCTCGACGTGACCCTGCCGGGTCGCGGCCAGCCCAGCGGCGGCCTGCATCCGGTTACTCGTACCCTGGAGCGCATCGAGGGGCTCTTCACCCGCATCGGCTACGACGTGGCGGTGGGGCCGGAGATCGAGGACGACTACCACAACTTCGAGGCGCTAAATATCCCGGCGCACCACCCGGCGCGGGGCATGGCCGATACCTTCTACTTTGATGCCACCCGTCTGCTGCGCACCCACACTTCGCCGGTGCAGGTGCGCACCATGAAAGAGGGCAAGCTGCCGATCCGCATCGTCTGCCCGGGGCGTGTCTACCGCAGCGACTCCGACCTGACCCACACGCCCATGTTCCATCAGGTGGAGGGGCTGCTGGTGGATGAGGACGTCAGCTTTGCCGACCTCAAGGGTACCATCGAGGACTTCCTTCACGCCTTCTTCGAGCGTGGCGACCTCTCCGTGCGCTTTCGTCCCTCCTACTTCCCCTTCACCGAGCCCTCCGCCGAGGTCGATATCCAGTGCGTGATGTGCTCGGGCGAGGGCTGTCGGGTCTGCTCCCACAGCGGCTGGCTCGAGGTGATGGGCTGCGGCATGGTGCATCCCGAGGTCTTCCGCCACTCCGGCATCGACGCCGAGCGCTACACCGGTTTCGCCTTCGGCATGGGGGCCGAGCGCCTGGCCATGTTGCGTTACGGCGTGAACGACCTGCGCATGTTCTTCGACAACGACCTGCGCTTCTTGCGCCAGTTTGCCTGATCTCCCTCGCACCCGCACAACACAGGATTTGTCATGAAATTTTCCGAACAGTGGCTGCGCGAATGGGTGTCACCGCAGCTTGCCACCCAGGCCCTGGCCGACCAGATCACCATGGCCGGCCTCGAGGTCGATGCCGTTGAGCCCGTGGCGGCGGACTTCGATGGCGTGGTGGTGGCCGAGGTGTTGGAGAAGGTCCAGCATCCCGATGCCGACAAGCTCAACGTCTGCCGGGTCGACGACGGCTCCGGCGAGCCGGTGCAGGTGGTCTGCGGGGCCCCCAATGTGGAAGTGGGGCAGAAGGTACCCTTCGCCCGGGTCGGCGCCGTGCTGCCCGGCGATGCCAAGAGTGATGTCTTCAAGATCAGGAAGGCCAAGCTGCGCGGCCAGGAGTCTCGCGGCATGATTTGCTCCGCCTCGGAGTTAGGCCTCACGGAGGAGACCTCCCCTGGTATCCTCGACCTGCCGGCGAGCGCCCCAGTGGGCGAGGACTTCCGCACCTGGCTGGGGCTGGATGACCACACCATCGAAGTGGACCTGACGCCCAACCGCGGCGACTGCCTGAGCCTCAAGGGCCTGGCCCGGGAGGTGGGCGTGCTCAACCGCTTGTCGGTGGCCGGCCCCGACACCCAACCGGTGGCCGCGACCCATGACGAGACCTTCCCGGTGCGCGTCGAGAACGCCGAGCTCTGCCCGCGCTATATTGGCCGCCTCATCAAGGGCGTCGACGTGACCGCCGAGACGCCGCTATGGATGGTGGAGCGCCTGCGTCGCAGCGGCATCCGCGCCATCGACCCGGTGGTGGATGTCACCAACTATGTGATGCTGGAGCTCGGCCAGCCGCTGCACGCCTTCGATCGCGCCAACCTGCACGGTGCCGTGGTCGTGCGCCTGGCCCGGGCGGGCGAGCGCCTGGTGCTCCTCGACGGCCAGGAGGTGACGCTGACCGACGGCACCCTGGTGATCGCCGACGCGCGTGGCCCCCTGGCCATCGCCGGCGTGATGGGGGGCGAGCACTCCGGCGTGAATGCCGAGACCCGTGACATCTTCCTGGAGTCGGCCTTCTTCGCCCCCCTGGCGGTGGCCGGCCAGGCGCGCGGTTACGGGCTGCACACCGATGCCTCCCACCGCTTTGAGCGCGGCGTGGACGCCGAGCTGGCCCATGAGGCGGCCGAGCGCGCCACGGCGCTGCTGCTGCAGATCACCGGCGGCGAGCCGGGCCCCCTGGTGGAGGTGGCAAGCCCGGAGCACCTGCCCGCTGAGCGCCGGATTCGCCTGCGCGCCGCTCGCCTGGAGCAGGCGCTGGGCAAGGCGTTACCCGCCGCGGAGGTCACCGATATCCTCCAGCGTCTGGGGATGGCGGTAGAGGCCGATGACCAAGGCTGGCGTGCCGTGGCGCCGAGCTGGCGTTTCGACATTGCCATCGAGGAGGACCTGATCGAGGAGGTGGCACGCATCCACGGCTACAATCGCCTGCCGGTGCGTCGTCCCCAGGCCCGCCTCGCGCTACGCCCCGACCATGAGGCGCGTACCCCGCTGGGCCGCCTGCGTCGTCAGATGGTGGCCCGCGGCTATCAGGAGGCGGTGACCTATAGCTTCGTTGCCCCCGAACTGCAGAAGGCGCTGCTGCCCGAGTCGATCTCGCCGGTGCTGGCCAACCCCATCTCCGCGGACCTTTCCGTGATGCGGGCGAGTCTCTTCCCGGGCCTGGTGCGGGCGCTCGAGCATAACCTCAACCGTCAGCAGACTCGCGTGAGGCTGTTCGAGACCGGCTTGATCTTCCGCGGTGAGCTCGATGACCTGCAGCAGTTGCCTATGCTGGGTGCGCTGGTGTGCGGCTCCCGGGACCCCGAGGGCTGGACGGCCAGTCGAGACAGGGTCGACTTCTTCGACCTCAAGGGGGATCTGGAGAGCCTGCTGGCCATGGGCGGTGAGCCCGGCGCCTGGCGCTTCGAGCCCGCTGAGCATCCTGCGCTGCATCCGGGCCAGTGCGCGCGGATCCTGCATCGCGGTGAGGAGGCCGGCTGGATCGGCACCCTGCACCCGGCGGTTCGCGCCCAGGTGGGCCTGAAGGTGGACGCCGTGCTGTTCGAGGTGCGCCTCGACGCCCTGACCCACGGGCGGGTACCGGCGTTCACGCCGTTATCGCGGTTCCCGGAGGTGCGGCGTGACCTGGCCTTCCTGGTCGACGAGGACCTCCCGGTTCAGGCGCTGCTGGACACCCTCCGTGGCCAGGCCGGCGAGTGGCTCACCGAGTGCCGCCTCTTCGATGTCTACCAGGGCAAGGGAGTACCCGAAGGGCGCAAGAGCGTGGCCCTGGGCTTGACCTGGAAGCATCCTTCGCGCACGCTGAATGATGAGGAAATCAATCAGTTGGTCGATGCCATCGTTACCGAGTCCCGTCAGCATCTGGATGCAGAGCTTCGAGGATAAGCTTCGTGGTCAAGATGCGCGAAAGATCCAGCGAGGCGGGCAGGGGAGTTGGCACCGGCCATGAGGCGGACCCCATACGAGGGAGTGAACATGGGTGCACTGACCAAGGCCGAATTGGCCGAGCATCTGCACGCCGAGCTGGGGCTCTCCAAGCGCGAGGCCAAGTCCATGGTGGAGGCCTTCTTCGAGGAGATCCGCGCCTGCCTGCGCGAGAACGAGCAGGTCAAGCTGTCCGGATTCGGCAACTTCGACCTACGCGACAAGCGCGAACGGCCGGGCCGCAACCCCAAGACCGGTGAGGAGATTCCGATCTCCGCACGGCGCGTGGTGACCTTCCGGCCGGGGCAGAAGCTCAAGAGCCAGGTAGAGGGCTACCTCGGCGAAGCCCACTGAAGACAGCCCCGCCGCCAAATGCACAACGCCACCCCTGCGGGTGGCGTTGTGCATTTGGGTCTATGGCTTGAATGCTTCAGACGGAGGCGTGGTTCATGGGTTTGGGGACCCCTCGACATCATGCCGTGCCGCCGTTCTCCAGCACCCAGGTGATCACCACCTTGAGGATGTAGCCCAGTATGCCAGCGCCCAGCACGACGAAAAGCATGATGGTGCCAAAGCGTCCGGCGTTGGACTTCTTCGCCAGATCCCAGATGATGAAGCCCATGAACAGGATCAGTCCTCCAATCATGATCGGGGTGATCCAGGCCTCGAAGGTCTGCTGCATGTCGTCTCCGTGGAGGGTAAGAGAATGACCCAGTATTATACTCGGACTCTCGCCGGCCTTGCAGGAGAATGCGTGCGGCGAAATGCCCCGGCCCTGTGCCGGTGAAGATGCGAGCCGTCAATGAGTCGTGTTAATATCTGACCAGAATTCTCAAGTATATCCAGGACATGCCCATGCTCAAGATCTTTGTCGGTACCATGTATGGCGGCGCCCTCGACGTCGCCGAGCAGGTCAAGCCGCTGTTCGAGGAGG
The DNA here is from genome assembly GCF_051216275.1 of Halomonas salsilacus. Lineage (NCBI taxonomy): Bacteria > Pseudomonadati > Pseudomonadota > Gammaproteobacteria > Oceanospirillales > Halomonadaceae > Halomonas > Halomonas salsilacus. The sequence continues at coordinate 165,458 of NZ_JBPKAQ010000007.1, read as the reverse complement.
CCGGCTATTCCGTGGCCATCTACGACAACCCCACCCTGAAAGATCTCACCGGGTCGCCTACCGAGCTGGCACTGTTCTGCGTCTCCACCACCGGCAGCGGCGATTACCCGGGCAACTTCGTGCCCTTCGCCCGGGCCATCGCCGAGCAGAGCCCCGGTCTTGGCTCGCTGCGCTATGGGCTGATCGCCTTGGGCGACAGCTCCTACGGGGAGACCTTCTGCGGCGCCGGTCGTCAGCTCGATGAGCTGCTGCAGGGGCAGGGCGCTCAGCGACTCGGCGAGCGACTGGAGGTCGACGCCATGGAGACCTTCATAGCCGATGACGCCGCGCTGCCCTGGGTCGAGGAGTGGATCGAGTCCGAAGCGCTGAAGGTGGCCTGAAATGGGGACTCAGCCTACCCCCGAACGGCTCAGCCTCATGCTGGGGCTGGTGCTGCTGATGCTGTCGACCCTCCCTCGCTACCTGGTGGGGGGGCATGACAAACGCTTCAACCTGATCCTGATCGCCTTGGTGGTGGTGGCCGGCGTCGCCGCCGCCCACTGGCGGCTGCTCGAGTCCGAGGCTCGGGCCCGCCTGCCGCGCCTGATGGGACGCCTGGGCCTCTGCATGGCGCTGGGCCTGGCCGGCATGGGCCTGTACCACGCGCTGTTCACCGACTTCATCGGCTGGGAGCTGCTAATTGCCCACGGCGCCACCCTGGGCTTGCTGTTTCACGCGCTGTCGATCTGGCTGAGGTCGCCCAGCGCCTAATGCGAGGTGAGCTCAGGTCAATGCGGTACAGGCGCCACCACTAGAAACCCCGCGGGTATCGACGCCTGAGGGGTTTCTGTTTCTGCGTTGGCTTGCCTTGTTCTACGTGACGCTATCCCAGCGTGCAGCCACTATCCCAGCGTGTAGCAGGGCTCATAGTCGCCGGAGAGTTTCATGCGGCCCTGGGCGTTGAAGGAGTCGAGGAGCTCGTCGAGGCGTGACATCAGTTCCGCCTCGGCCTGCAGGCGGAAGGGGCCGCGGGCCTGGATGGCGCGGATACCCTGCTCCTTGACGTTACCGGCGACGATCCCCGAGAAGGCGCGGCGCAGGTTGGCGGCCAGCTCATGGACCGGCTGGTCCCGGTGCAAGGCGAGGCTGGCCATGGCCTCGTGGGTGGGTTCGAAGGTCTCTTGAAAGGGACGATCGATGGTCAGGCGCCAGTTGTAATAGAAGGCGTCCTGGCGACTCCGGCGGTATTCGGCCACTGAATCGATACCCTTGCGCATGGCGCGCGCAACCTCGGTGGGGTCGTCGATGATGATGCGATAGCGCTCCCGCGCCGACTCGCCCAGGGTGTAGGTCAAAAACTCGTCGATGCGCGAGAAGTAGTCCGCGCTGTTCGCCGGGCCGGTGAAGATCACCGGCAGCTCCACGTCGACGTTGTCCGGGTGGAGCAGGATGCCGAGCAGGTAGAGGATCTCCTCGGCCGTGCCTACCCCACCAGGGAAGACGATGATCCCGTGGCCCAGGCGCACGAAGGCCTCCAGGCGCTTCTCGATGTCCGGCATCACCACCAGTTCGTTGACGATGGGATTGGGCGCCTCGGCGGCGATGATGCCGGGCTCCGAGACCCCCAGGTAGCGCCCCTCCCGGCGACGCTGCTTGGCGTGGGCCACGTTGGCGCCCTTCATGGGGCCCTTCATGGCGCCGGGTCCGCAGCCGGTGCAGATGTCCATCTCGCGCAGGCCCAGGTGATAGCCCACGTCCTTGCTGTACTCGTACTCCTCCCGGGAGATGGAGTGCCCCCCCCAGCACACCACCAGACTCGGGTCGCGGCCCGGCTTGAGGGTGCCGGCCTTGCGCAGGATATGGAACACCGCATTGGTGGTGCCCTCGGCGGTGGTCAGGTCGAAGCGCTGGTGACCCTGGATCTCGTTATAGACGTAGACGATATCGCGCAGCACCGAGGAGAGGTGCTCGCGAATCCCGCGGATCATCCTGCCGTCAACGAAGGCCTCGGCCGGGGCATTGGTGAGCTTGAGGCGCACCCCGCGGTCCTGGGGAATCACCTCGATATCGAAGTCGTGGTAGGCCTCCATCAGCGCCACGCTGTCATCGGTAGGGGAGCCGCAGTTGAGCACCGCCAGCGAGCAGCGGCGCAACAGGTCATGCAGCCCGGCCTTGGAGGTATCGTGAAGGCGGCTGACCTCATGTTGGGAGAGGATCTCGAGGCTGCCTTCCGGGGAGATGATGCTGGAGATGGTGTCGGGCATTCAGGCGTCCTTGTCGCGGGTGTCGTCCCCGCCGATGCTATCACGGCAACTCGTCGCCCGGTGCTACAATGACTTGCCTATCCGTCAACTGGCCCGTCATGTTCAACGCGCTCTACTTTCGCACCTTCATCACCCTGGTCGAGACCGGCAGCTTCACCCAGACGGCGCGGCGCCTGGAGATGACCCAGCCCGGCGTCAGTCAGCACGTGCGCAAGCTGGAGCAGTACCTGGAGAAGCCGCTGCTGGAGCGCCACGGTCGGCGTTTCACCCTCACCGAGGCGGGCCGGCGGGCCTATGACTATTCGCTGAGGCTTTTCACCGACCACGAGCAGTTCCGACACTCCCTGGATGCCGATTCGCTGTTCTCGGGGGAGTGCCGCCTGGCCTCGCCGGGCAGCGTCGGGCTGATGCTCTATCCCTTCCTGCTCGGCCAGCAGCAGATGTATCCCGGCCTGACCGTCAGCTACAGCTTTGCCTTCAACCATGAGATCGTCCAGGACGTGCTGACCGGCCGCTATGACCTCGGCATCGTCACTGAAACCCTGCGTCAACCCGACCTGGACGTGGTGCCCTGGCACCGCGAGCCCCTGTGCCTGGTGGTGCCCGCGGATTTCGCCGGCAGCGGGCTTGCCGAACTGATGGGGATCGGCTTTATCAATTACTTCGATGGCCTCAACCACGCCAGCGCGCTGCTGCGCAGCAACTTCCCCGAGGAGTTCCGCTCCATCAGCCACTTCCGGCGCCAGGGCTTCACCAATGAGGTGGGCATGGCGCTGGATGCGGTGGCCCGAGGACTTGGGTTTACCGTGGTCTCGAGGCTGGTGCTGGAGACCTCCCCCTGGCAGCGCCAGGTCAAGGAGCTTGACCTGCCGGTGGCGGTCCACGAGTCCCTGCATCTGGTCACGCGCGCCGGTAGCGAGATGCCGCGCCGCTATGTGCGCCTCCTCGAGGACTTCCGCGAGCAGCGCCGCCAGGTGCTCTCCGGCTTCGGGGAGCCGCCGGTCATGTTCTGAACGACCTCGCCTAAGCAAACAGCCCCGCCATTCGGCGGGGCTGTTTGCTTAGGGCGTCGGCTCAAAGCGGCTCTCAGTCACGATACTCGTCGATGCTGGGGCAGGAGCAGATCAGCTGACGGTCGCCGAAGACGTTATCGACCCGGTTGACCGACGGCCAGTACTTCGACGCCTTGACCGCCGGGGTGGGGAAGGCCGCCAGCTCGCGGGAGTAGGGGCGGTCCCAAGCCTCGTCCATCAGGTCGGCCTGGGTGTGCGGGGCATTCACCAGCGGGTTGGCATCCGCCGACCACTCACCAGCCTCGACCCGGCGGATCTCCCCGCGGATCGCGATCATGGCGTCGCAGAAGCGGTCGATCTCGTAGCGCGATTCCGACTCGGTGGGCTCAATCATCAGCGTGCCCGGCACCGGAAAGGACATGGTCGGGGCGTGGAAACCATAGTCCATCAGGCGTTTGGCGATATCCTCCTCGCTGATGCCGCAGGCCGCCTTGAGCGGGCGAATGTCGATGATGCACTCGTGGGCCACGCTGCCGTTCTCGCCGCGGTAGAGCACTGGGTAGTGCTCACCGAGCCGGGCGGCGATGTAGTTGGCATTGAGAATGGCGAGCTCGGTGGCCTCGCGCAGGCCGCGGGCGCCCATCATCTTGATGTAGGCCCAGGAGATCGGCAGGATCGACGCCGAGCCGAAGGCCGCCGCCGAGACTGCACCGCAGTCGGCGTTGACGCCGGCCAGGGGCGTCACCACATGGTTCGACACGAAGGGCGCCAGGTGCGCCTTGACACCTATCGGGCCCATGCCCGGGCCGCCGCCGCCGTGGGGGATGCAGAAGGTCTTGTGCAGGTTGAGGTGGCTGACGTCGCCGCCGAAGTCGCCGGGGCGGGTCAGGCCCACCTGGGCGTTCATGTTGGCGCCATCCACGTAGACCTGGCCGCCGTGCTCGTGGACGATCGTGCACACCTCGCGTACGTTGGCTTCGAATACCCCGTGGGTGGAGGGGTAGGTGATCATGATTGAGGAGAGCGCCTCGCCGTGCTGCTCGGCCTTGGCGCGCAGGTCCGCGACGTCGATGTTGCCGCGGGCGTCGCACTCCACCACCACGACCTTCATGCCCACCATGGCCGCCGAAGCCGGGTTGGTGCCGTGGGCAGAGCTGGGGATCAGGCAGACGTCGCGGTGGCCCTCGCCGATGGCCGCCTGGTAGCGGCGAATGGCGATCAGCCCGGCGTACTCGCCCTGGGCCCCGGAATTGGGCTGCATGGAGATATGGTCATAGCCGGTCACCTCCACCAGAAAGGCGGAGAGCTCGTCGATCATCTGCTGATAGCCGGCCACCTGGTCACGGGGCACGAAGGGGTGCACGTTGGCGAACTCCGGCCAGCTGATCGGGATCATCTCACTGGTAGCATTGAGCTTCATGGTGCAGGAGCCCAGCGGGATCATCGCGTGGGTCAGCGACAGGTCCTTGTTCTCCAGGCGCTTGAGGTAGCGCAGCATCTCTGTCTCGCTGCGGTAGCGGCTGAAGGTCGGATGGGTCAGAAAGTCGTTCTCGCGCCGACAGGCCGCCGGAATGCCGCTTGCGCCCTCGGCCACCGCGTGCTCGTCCAGGGCGCCGACGGAAAGGCCGTGCTCCTCGCCCAGCAGTACGTCGAACAGCACATCGATATCACGGGCGGTGGTGGTCTCATCGAGGCTCACGCCGACGTCACCGTTCTCGAAGTAGCGCAGGTTGATCTCGCGGGTCAGGGCGCGGCCGTGGAGCTTGCCGGCGTCCACGCCGGTCAGGCGCAGGGTGTCGAACCAGCTGTTGTGGACAAGCCGAATGCCCTTCTCCTTGAGGCCCAGCGCCAGCAGGGTGGTCAGGCGATGGATGCGCGAGGCGATGGTGCGCAGCCCCTCGGCGCCGTGATAGACCGCATAGAAGCCGGCGATGTTGGCCAGCAACGCCTGGGCGGTGCAGATGTTGGAGGTGGCCTTCTCGCGGCGGATATGCTGCTCGCGGGTCTGCATCGCCATGCGCAGTGCCTGGCCGCCGCGGTTGTCCTGGGAGACGCCGATGATGCGGCCCGGGATCGACCGCTTGAGCTTGTCGGTGGTGGCAAAGAAAGCCGCATGGGGCCCGCCAAAGCCCATCGGCACCCCGAAGCGCTGGGTGGTGCCAATGACGATATCGGCGCCCAGCGCACCGGGCTCCTTGAGCAGCACCAGCCCCATGATGTCGGCGGCCACGCAGGTCATGATGCCGCGTTCGCGACCGCTCTCCAGCAGCGGCGCCAGATCATGAACCCGGCCGCTCTCGCCCGGGTATTGCAGCAGGGCGCCGAAGGCATCGACCTTCGCGAGTTCCTCGGCCGGGGCCACCACCAGTTCGAAGCCGAAGTAGGCCGCCCGGGTGCGCACCACGTCGAGGGTCTGGGGCAGCACGTCGTCGGCGACGAAGTATACCTCGCTCTTGGCCTTCTTGTTGGCCCGGTGGCAAAGGGCCATGGCCTCGGCGGCGGCGGTCGCCTCGTCCAGCAGGGAGGCGTTGGCCAGCTCCATGCCGGTCAGATCCATGACCATCTGCTGGAAGTTGAGCAGCCCCTCCAGGCGCCCCTGGGAGATCTCGGGCTGATAGGGGGTATAGGCGGTATACCAGCCCGGGTTCTCCAGCACATTGCGCTGGATCACCGGCGGCAGGTGGGTACCGTGATAGCCCTGGCCGATATAGCTCTTAAACACCCGGTTCTGGCTCGCCAGGCGCTGGAGGTAGTCCAGTGCCTCTGCCTCGCTACGCGGTGGGTCCAGTTCGAGCTCGCGGCCCAGGCGGATGTCCGCGGGCACGGTGCGCTCGATCAGCGCCGCGAGGCTCTCCACCCCGAGAGTGGCCAGCATGGCCGTCACGTCCGCCTCGCGGGGACCATTGTGGCGTTGAAGGAAGTCATCGTGGGCGGCCAGGTCGGCCAGGCGGCGAGTGTCGATCGGCATGAGGGCACCGTAGCGTGGGTCAGGGCCGTCGCGGGGACGACGGGGGCGATGAAATCAACGCCCCGGCCGGGTGGCCGGGGCAGTGCAGGCGTGACGTCTCGGCTCAGTCCTCGGACTGGGCCACGGCGGCGTAGCCGTCGGCGTCAAGCAGGTCGTCGAGCTGCGCACTGTCGTCCAGGCGCACCTTCATGATCCAGCCGCCCTCGTACGGGGCCTCGTTGACGGTTTCGGGGGCGTCCTCGAGGGCCTCGTTGACGGCGATGACCTCGCCGGCCACCGGGGCATAGAGGTCCGAGGCGGCCTTGACCGACTCGATCACGCCGAACTCCTCCTTGAGCGCGAGGGTGCGGCCCACCTCGGGCAGTTCGACGAAGACCACATCGCCCAGCGCTTCCTGGGCGTGGTCGCTGATGCCGACGGTCACGGTGCCGTCACCGTTGTCGAGCACCCATTCGTGGCTGTCGGCGTAGCGAAGGTTGGCAGGAATTGAGCTCATGGGGATTTCCTATACGAAAAAGGTTTTCTGGATTCGCAAATGCTAACGCCATCGGCGGCGTTTGGCGAGCCCCTGCGACGTCTCGGGGGCGTGCGCCCGACCTCAAGGGTGGCCCGACCCGGGCGATTCGTCCAGCCGATAGCCTCCGTGGAGGGGGAATCCCCATCGGCCGAGCCGACGCACCCGCCGAGAGGGGGGCGGCGCGATGCCGATGTCCCCTGCCCGGGGCGACGCTGGCGGCGACCCGGACTACGCTACGAGTGTGACTGGGTTGCTGTATTGGCTTCGACGAGGCGCTGCGTGTGTTTCCTATACGAAATATGTTTTCACTGAGCGGGGGGAACGTTGATGCTCAGACTCTCGTCAGGGTGGTGACGAGGCGGCAAGATCCGCTATCTTGTCGCGGTTCGTTTCGCCGATTTTGCGCATGACGACCCCGAGGGCGGGATGATCGCCTGTCATCGTGGGCCGTGAGCGGCGATTCAAAACAACAATCGCTTAAGGGAGATTCACGTGGAAACCTTGACCAGTATTTTCGGCTCCATCAACGGTGTGGTGTGGGGACCGCTGATGCTCATCCTGCTGTTGGGGGTGGGCCTCTACCTGCAGATCGGCCTGAAGCTGATGCCGATCCGCAAGCTCGGCATGGGGTTCAGGCTGTTGTGGCAGGGGCGGGATGCCAAGCCGGTGCCCGGTGAGAAGAAGAAGGAAGACGACGGTGAGATTTCACCCTTCAATGCCCTGATGACGGCACTCTCCGCCACCATCGGGACCGGGAATATCGCCGGCGTGGCCACAGCCATCGCCCTGGGGGGGCCGGGCGCGGTGTTCTGGATGTGGATCACGGCGCTGGTGGGCATGGCCACCAAGTTCGCCGAGGCGGTGCTGGCGGTGCGCTATCGCGAGACCGACAGCACGGGCTACCATGTGGGCGGCCCGATGTTCTACATCAAGAATGGCTTGGGCAAGAAGTGGCTATGGCTGGGCGGTGCCTTCGCCTTCTTCGGCGCCGTGGCGGCCTTCGGCATCGGTAACACCGTGCAGTCAAACTCGGTGGCCGACGCCCTTGATTCCACCTTCGGGATCCCCCACGGTCTCACCGGGGTGGTGATCATGGTGCTGGCCGGTGCGGTCATCCTCGGCGGCATCAAGCGCATCGCCAAGGTGGCCGGCAAGCTGGTGCCGATCATGGGCATCCTCTATGTAATCGCCGGCATCCTGGTGCTGATCGTCAATGCCGGCCAGATCGGCGAGGCCTTCAGGCTGATCTTCTACTACGCCTTCAACCCGATCGCAGCGGCCGGCGGTTTCGCCGGGGCGGCGGTGATGGCAGCCATCCGCTTCGGCGTGGCCCGCGGCATCTTCTCCAACGAGGCGGGTCTGGGCAGCGCGCCCATCGCCCATGCCGCGGCCAGGACGAAGAACCCGGTGCGTCAGGGCATGATCGCCATGCTCGGCACCTTCATCGATACCATCATCATCTGCACCATCACCGCCCTGGTGATTCTCACCTCCACGGTGTGGATCGAGGGCGAGGCCGGCGCCTCGTTGACGGCGCTCTCCTTCGACGCGGCGCTGCCGGGCTTCGGCAATCAGATCGTGTCGGTGGCACTGGCGGTGTTTGCCTTCACCACCATTCTGGGCTGGTCCTTCTACGGCGAGAAGTGCTTCCAGTTCCTGTTCGGTACCCGTTCGATCATGCTCTATCGGGTGCTGTTCGTGCTGGCGATTCCGCTGGGTGCCATGGCCAACCTGGGCTTCATCTGGCTGATGGCCGACACCTTCAACGCGATGATGGCGATTCCCAACCTGATCGCTCTGGCGCTGCTGTCGCCGGTGGTGTTCAGGCTGACCCGGGACTACTTCGACGGCAAGGAGATACTGCCGGGCGAGGAGCTGGATCACGACAAGCGCTGATGCTGGCGCCTGCCGATGACGGTGAGCAGGATGCCCTCCGTGACACCGGGCTACCATCGCAGTTGATCGCCTACGAAATCGGCTAAGGGCAATGCGGCCACCCCGGGTGGCCGCATTGCTTTCAGGGCTTTGGTTAAACTCGTTACCCCCTTGATATAGCCATTTTATACCGTTATCTATAATTTTATGCATCCATTGGACCATGCCGAATGTCGCAAAATAGTTGAGTAGATAGTCAACACAGCAGCGATCAAGCGTGAACCTGACGAAAGGTGAGGCTGATGCGCAGACCGGGAAGCCGCCGCGGCAGCAGGGCATGCTGCAGCCATTCCTGGGTGCCGGGGCCCATCACCAGCAGGCTGTCATGGGGCAGCCAGGCGTTGAAGGCCGAGGCGCGACGGTCCTTCCAGCGAAAGCGCAGCGGTCGCTCGGCGCCCAGGCTCACCGCGGCGATCAGTGCCTTGGGGCCGAGCTCTGGTTCGTCGTCGCTGTGCCAGCCCATGCGCTCCTCGCCGCCGGCATAACGGTTGAGCAGTACGCTATTGAAGTGGCATTCGGTGCCGGTCATCGTCAGGGCGGCGATAACCCGGTCTCGGAGAATGGCCACGGCCGGGTGCCAGGGCTCGGGAAGGAAATCGCGCCCCGAGTAGCGGTAGCGCGCCTCGGGGTCCCCTATCCAGACCTGGCAGCGCGGGATGGGGTGTTCGCGGCCATAGAGGCGCAGGGTGGGGCGCTGCCAGGGCAGTTCGGCATCGAGGGTGCCGAGCAGTGCCGTGGCGTCGGGCTCCCCCAGAAAGGGAGTCGTAAGCCACAATGGCGGGTCGGCAAGCAGGGACTCGGTCGGCATCCCATCAGGATGCCATGGCGGGGCAAATGCGACGAGCTTGTCGATGAGAGTTAGCCGACGAGGGCCAGGCTCATCCCGGCAAACAGCAGCCCGAGCAGAGCCCCGGCGACCACGTCGCTCAGGTAGTGCAGGCCGAGGCCGACCCGAGAAAGCGTGATCAGCCCGACCAACGGCACGAGCCAGGGCGCCAGCCAGGGCACATGGCTTATGGTCAGCACCAGGAACATCACCGCATGCATGGTGTGGCCGCTGGGAAAGCTGTAGCGGTCGCGGGCCGGTTCGCTGCAGCGCACGTTGCCCACGAAGGTGATGAAGGGGCGCTCCCGGCACAGCCGCGTCTTCACCAGGCGATAGACGCCAATGGCGGCCAGCGCCGTCAGCGTGTACTGGGCGAGGCGCTGCCAGCCGCCGGCGTCATGGAGCAGCGGCTGGGCGAGTATGAGCGCCACCCAGACGGGCCAGTCGCCGAGCCTGCTGGCCAGGCGCAGCAGGGCCAGCCAGGGCCGATAGAGAGTGAGGCGTCCGATGCGTTGACAGAGCCGCCACTCCATCAGGTCGAGGCGGTCAAGCAGGGCGGGGGCGCGTGTGTCCATGGGGTGTCTCCCGGGCGTGGTCGAGGGTGTCGAGGAAGGTGTCGGCGATCGCCGGCCAGCCATAGGCGATCGCCCGCTGGCGAGCCTGGCGACCCAGCCGAGCACGGCGTGCCGGCTGCTGGCAGAGGGTGACGGCTGCCTCGCGAAAGCCGTTGGCGTCATCCACTGCCAGCGCCAGGCCGTTGTGATCATCATCGATCAGCTCGGCGCCGGCGGCATGGCGGAAGGCCACGGTGGCCAGGCCGCTGGCCATGGCCTCGAGCAGCACGTTTCCCCAGGTCTCGGAGAGCGAGGGGAACAGGAAGAGGTCGGCGCTGGCATAGTGTCGTGCCAGATCGTCGGCGGGGATGAATCCAGTGAAGTGGGCATAAGGTAGCGAGGCCGCCAGTGCGCGCCGTCCTGGGCCGTCGCCGACGATGACGAGGCGGGCGTCCGGCCGGGCTTCGCTGAGGGCCACGCAACTCTCTCGCAGAAGCGACAGGTTCTTCTCCGGGGCCAGACGCCCGACGTGGAGAATGACCGGAGTGTGTTCACCGGCGCCCCACTGCCTGCGTAGCTCGGAGTCGCGGTGGGCCGGCGAGAAGCGTTCGCCGTCGATGCCACGCGCCATGACGCGCACCCCCCGGAAGCCATCTGCCGTCAGCTCGTCGGCCTGCTGGTGCGTCGGTACCAGGGTGGCCTGGCTGCGGTTATGGAAGGTGCGCATCCTCCGCCGCACCGGTCCACTCAGCCAGGGAACGCCGTAGTCATGGCAGTAGTGGTCGAAGTTGGTGTGCCAGCCGGCAACGCAAGGGATCCCCAGGCGCCTGGCGACGCCCTGGGCCGACCAGCCCAGCGGCCCCTGGGTGGCCAGATAGATCACGTCGGGACGCTGTTCGCGCCAGAATTGATTGAGGCGACGGGCGGCGGGCAGCCCCAGGCGCACCTCCCGATATCCGGGCAGGGAGACCCCGCGCACTCGCATCTCGGCCTCCATGCCGTCGCTGCGCGGAGGCGCAGGGATGACCGGTTTCGGGCGCACCAACTGCAGGCGATGGCCGCGGGCGGCGGCCTCCCGGCTCAGGTGGCCCAGGGTGTGAGCGACGCCGTTGATCTCCGGCGCCCAGGTCTCGCTGACCAGACAGATACGCATGTGCATCCCCGCGGCGTGGCGGGCCCGTCATGGGCCCCATCACAGGACGAGGATGGACAGATGCGATGACATCCCGGCGACGCCGGGGTGACGGTTAGGTGACGCGCTTCAGCGCAGTACGCGGCGGGGGTCCACGGGTTTGCCGCCGTGGCGCAGGTCGAACAGGAGATCGTAGCGCTCGCTGGCGCTGCTGTAGCCGACCTCACACACCGGGACACCGCGGCCGATCCGATCGCCGTTGGCGACCAGGGGCTTCTCGCACAGGGCGTAGACGCTCTGCAGGTTGTCGGCGTGGTGGACGATCACCACTTCACCGAGCTGACGCATGCTGTCGGCGAAGCGTACCTCGCCGTCGGCCACTGCGCGGGCCTGGGCACCGCGGCTCGTGGCCAGCAGCATTGGCTGCAGGGTGCCGCGGCCGTCGGCACCGAAGGCGCGCACGATACGGTAGTCCTCCAGCGGCCAGGGCCAGTTGCGGGCGGAACGGGGCAGGTCGCCGGGGTCGGGAAGGCTGGCGCGGGGGGAGGGAGTCTCACCCGGTGAACCGGCGTTTGCGCCGACGGAGGCAGAACGACCGGCGGTGGCTGTACCTCCAGCAAGGGGCACCTGAAGCACCTGGCCGACCCGCAGGGCGGTGGGCTCGACGCCGGGGTTGGCGGCCTGGATGCGCGAGGAGCGGGTGCCGAAGCGCCGGGCGATGCTCGAGTAGGTATCCCCCGGGCGAACCTGGTAGCGGTAGGGGCCCCCGGAAGGGGCGCGCTCCTGCTGGGAAGGCATCAGCAGGCGCTGGCCTACGGCCAGCCGCCTCGAATCAGCGTCGGGGTTGAAGCGCTGTAGTCGCTCCAGGGGCACGGTGCCTCGCCGGGCGATCTCGCCCAGAGTATCGCCGCGCTGAACCACCACCCAGCCGCCGCTCTCGGCGGTACTGGCGGTACGCTCGCTGGCGGGGGCGTCCGGCCGTGAGGCACACCCACCCAGCAGCAGCGTCGCCATCATCAGCGCGAGAGCGAGTCGTCCTTTTCCTGCCACAGGGCGTTGAGCCATGAGTGGAACCGCTCCTTGAAGTCCGGATCGTCCTGATAGTCTCCCTCGAGCATCCAGTCGGGAATGGGCAGGATACGCGCCTTCATGACCACGCGCTGCTCCTGCCCGCACAGGAAGCCCCAGAAGGTGGGGTCGGAGTTGTCGTAGCTTAGGGTCACGTCGAGGATCCCCTCCAGGCGATCGCCGAGCAGGCTGAGCACCTGGGCGATGCCACCGGCCCTGGGGCGCAACAGCTCTCGAAAGGTCGACCCCTGGGCTTCGCGCTTGGCCGGGGTGAACCGGGTGCCCTCGAGGAAGTTGAAGATGGCGATGGGGGCCTCCCGGGCGCGACGGCACATCCGTTCGGTGGCCTCCTGGTCGCGGCGAGCCAGGTGGGGGTGCCGGGCCCGCTGTTCCGCGTTCATGCGGCGCATGAAGGGGTACTCCAGTGCCCACCAGGCGAGACCCACGATGGGGATCCAGATCAGCTGACGCTTGAGGAAGAAGCGCGGCATGGGGATGCGCCGATGGAGGGCGAAGAACAGCACGAAGATGTCTGTCCAACTGCGGTGGTTGGAGATCACCAGCCACCACTGGTCCCGGCCGAGTCCCTCGGGAATCTCGAACTCGAAGTGGGGCTTGAGCCAGCGGCGCATCCACCACAGGTTGACACCGATCCAGTTGAGCGCCAGGGCGTTGAGTCCCTGCAGCATTCTACGTTGCAGGGCGCGCCCGGGGGTCACCAGCTTGAGCAGGGTGAGTAGGAGCAGGGGCACGCCCCAGAACAGGGTGTTGAGGGTGAGCAGCAAGAGGCTGACGAGGCCCTTGAGGGTCGGCATGCGTCACTCCGTGGGCGAAGGGGCAGGAGAAGATCAGATGCGACAATGCTAAAGGATCGCCGCGCGGCTGCCCAGCATCCTCAGCCGTGCTCCTGCTCGGGATGGCCGAGCGTCTCCACCAGCACTTGGCGCAGGGCCAGGGCGGCAGCGGAGAGTTCGCCGTGGGTGAACATCCCGACGGCGCGTTCGATTGCGGGGTCATCCAGCGGCAGGCAGCGTGCGCCGAGCTCCTCCATCTGCCGGGCGCACAGCGATGGCACCGCGCTGACTCCGAGGCCGCTGGCCACCATGCGTCCCACAGTTGCCAACTGGTGGCTCTCGAAGGCCGAGGGCAGGCGAATGCCGCGCTCGCCGAGCTGCTGTTCCACTAGCCGGCGCACCATCGAGGGGCGCTGCAGCGCGATGAAGTCATGGGTCAGCAGGGTCTCCCAGCTGAGCCGCTGGTGATTGGCCAGTAGTGAGCGGGGTGGCACCACGGCCACGAAGCGGTCGAGGAACAGCGGTGTGAAGGTGAGGCTGCCCGCTGCCTCCGGCTCGAAGGCAATGCCCAGTTCCACCTGTCGGTCGCGCACCATGTCGATGACCTGCTCGTTGATCACGTCGTGAACCGTCACGTTGATGCGCGGATGCCGGTTGCGGAAGACCATCAGCGCCGGCGGCAGGAGGTTGCTGGCGAACGACGGCATGGTGGCGACCGTCAGGCGGCCTAGTTGGAGGGTGAAGCGTTGACGCATCAGCTCCTCGGTGTTGTCCCACTGCGCCAGCAGGCGCTTGGCCAGCGGTACGAAGGATTCTCCCTCCGGGGTGAGGCGCACGCTGCGGGTGGTGCGGATCAGCAGGCGTCCGCCGAGGCTCTCCTCGAGCCCCTTGATGGCCAGGCTCAAGGCCGGCTGTGAGAGATGGAGCCGCTCGCAGGCCTGGGTGAAGCTCAATGTCTGGGCCACGGCGAGAAAGGCGCGAAGCTGCTTGACGGTCATCGCATGCTACCAAGGTCGAATTTATAAGGCAGATCAATCTATCAATAAATAAAACAAACTTAACAAATATATCGTCAGGGGCAACACTGTCGCCATCGTGTCTCCAAATCCGTTACCCTTCGTTGGCACGCTAGGTCCGCGAGACTCACTCTGTGATGATCGCGACCTCCCGTTGATTGCAACGTCACATTGATCGCAACGTTCCATGCACCGAAACGTTTTTCAAAACATCTGTGTACAACAAAATGAGGCGCCACTATGGCCGGATTCGACAAGCGCGTTAACTCCTACGAAGAGGCGATGGCAGGCATCGAGAGCGGCATGACCGTCGTTGCCGGCGGCTTCGGGCTCTGCGGCATCCCCGAGAACCTGATTGCCGAGATCAAGCGTCTCGGCGTCAAGGACCTCACCGTGATCTCCAACAACTGCGGCGTCGACGGCTTCGGCCTTGGCCTGCTGCTGGAAGACAAACAGATCTCGCGCTTCTTCGCCTCCTACGTGGGCGAGAATGCCCTGTTCGAGCAGCAGATGCTCAACGACGAGATCGAGGTGATCCTCACGCCTCAGGGTACCCTGGCCGAGAAGATGCGTGCCGGCGGCGCGGGCATTCCCGCCTTCTACACGGCCACCGGCTACGGCACTCCGATCGGCGATGGCAAGGAGGTGCGCGAGTTCAACGGCCGTCACTATATTCTCGAGGAGGCGTTCCACGCCGACTTCGCCATCGTCAAGGGCTGGAAGGCCGACCGTTACGGCAACGTGGTCTATCGCGACACCGCCCAGAACTTCAACCCCCTGGCCGCCACCTGCGGCAAGATCACCGTGGTGGAAGTGGAGGAGATCGTCGAGCCTGGCGAGCTGAGCCCCGACCAGATCCACACCCCGGGCATCTATGTCGACCGCATCATCCAGGGCAGCTTCGAGAAGCGTATCGAGAAGCGCACCGTCCGCGAGGCCTGAAGGCCCCCGATGCGCTGACTGCCGGCCCGGCCGGCGCTTCCTGAGCTTCTCCCCCGAAGCTGTTACATCGAACAACGAGGCAACAAGATGGCACTTACTCGCGAACAGATGGCAATGCGCGTGGCGCGCGAACTCGAGGACGGCTTCTACGTCAACCTGGGCATCGGCATCCCGACCCTGGTGGCGAACTATGTGCCGGACGGCATCGACGTGATGCTGCAGTCCGAGAACGGCCTGCTCGGCATGGGGCGTTTCCCCACCGAGGAGGAGGTCGACGCCGACATGATCAACGCCGGCAAGCAGACGGTCACCGCTCGCCCCGGCGCGGCAATCTTCGACTCCGCGGACTCCTTCGCCATGATCCGCGGCGGCCACGTGGACTTGACCGTGCTCGGCGCCTTCGAGGTGGATCAGGAGGGCAACATCGCCTCCTGGATGGTCCCCGGCAAGCTGATCAAGGGCATGGGCGGCGCCATGGACCTGGTGGCCGGTGCCGAGAACATCATCTGCACCATGACCCACGCTTCCAAGCATGGCGAGTCCAAGCTGCTCGAGAAGTGCTCCCTGCCGCTGACCGGCGCGGGCTGCATCAACCGGGTGCTGACCGACCTGGCCTACCTGGAGATCAAGGATGGCGCCTTCCACCTCAAGGAGCGCGCCCCGGGCGTCTCCGTGGAGGAGATCGTCGAGAAGACCGCCGGCAAGCTGATCGTGCCCGATCAGGTGCCGGAAATGACCTTCGACTGATCACACCCGCGGTGCCCCTCGACGGCCCGGACGCTCTGCGTTCGGGCCGGCGTCGTTATGGTCGTCGCCGTGGCGTGGTGGGGAGAGCGTTGTGCCAGGGGATGGGGGTTGACCGTGTCGCTCAGGCGATCTCGCAGCGGGTGTGGTGGGGCAGCAGGAGTTCCACGGCACGCTCCTGGTTGGCGCGCACCGATTTCTGCACCAGCGCCAGCCCGCCGCTGTCGATGCGGTGCTCATCGCCATCGGCGAAGGCCAGACGCTGGGAGCAGGCGGGGTAGAAGCGGTAGTCGAGCAGCCCCGAAACCGGGAAGATGCCATGGTGCCGGTCGCTGCTGCCAAGCAAGCCATTTTCGCCGAGTCGGGCGTCGAAGTGCTCGAGGGAGTCGCCCAGACGCTGGCAGTCGAAGCCGGCATGGTGGAGGCGCGGGCCATTGACAGCGAGCAGGCCGGCCAGGGGGTGGGCCGCTTGCAGCGCCTGGTAGGAGGCCCAGTCCGGCATCGGCCAGGGGCGCCCGCGGCAAAGCAGGTTCTGGCCGCGTTGATCGGCCCTGGGCGCCAGGGCCATCAGCGACTCGAGGCGCTGGCGGGGTTCCCGGGAGAGGGTGCCGAGTTGAAGTTCGGCCAGCACCAGCCAGGAGCCGTCGTCGGGCGGCGAGAGCAACGTGACGAGCAGGCCGCGATCGGCCATGGCGTGACGATGACCGGGGCGATAGCCTAGGCGCGCCAGACTGGGCAGCAGGGCATCCATGCACCAGGGTCCGTGATTGAGCGTCAGCAGCGCCAGGTATTCCGCCGGGGCATCAACCGGCCAGAGCCTCAGGGCTCCCACGTCCGGGTGCTGGTGGATAAAGTCCAGCCACAGCTGCTGGACAAACTCTTCCCTCTGCATCGTTGGCTTCCCTTGTCGTGGATGCTGGCGGGAAGTATAGGCAGGTGGCGCCTCTGGCCATTCAACGCCGGGATGACGCTTTCAGCCGGCCGACCCTGTTCGCGGCAAGGGCAAGGGGGGGCGATGGGTCAGACGCTGCGAGCCGGCTCCAGTAGACGGTGCTCGCGGGCGTAGCGTTCGAATTCGGTATAGCCGCCGATAGGGGTTTCGTCGATGAAGATCTGTGGCACGGTATGCACCGGCCTGCCGATGGTCTTCTCCAGATCGGCCTTGGTGATGCCCGCCGCCTGGATATCCACATAGCGAAAGCCCTCGATGGCGCCGGCACTCTGCAGCCGGGTGGCCAGTTCGTTGGCGTAGACACAGTAGGGGCAGCCGGGGCGGCCGAAGATGACAACGAACATGGGGGCTCCTGACGGGGATGGTGTCGAATGCGCGCATTGTGACGGATCGCCGCTGGGCTCGCCAATAGCCAAGGACAAGGCGCGCCATTGGTGCGCCCTATCAACGACCGGGTCAAGATGGCGGACATTTGCCCCTAGCCAAGCTCACCGGCATCGGCGCGGCGCAGCAGCTCGCCCAGGTCGCGGTGGATGCCGGGGCTGGTGACCAGCAGGTTCTCGCCATAAAGATCCTCCGGATAGCCTGCAGGGGGTGGGTAGAGATGGCCGGTATGGGCGCCGGCCTCCTTGGCGATCAACCAGCCGGCGGCAAAGTCCCAAGCGGAGACGCTCTCGTAGTAGGCATCGAGCCGTCCGCAGGCCACGTCACACAGGTCCAGCGCCGCCGAGCCGTTGCGGCGCACGTCCTGGCAGTGCTGGAGGACGGCCGTCAGGCGTCGCATCAACGGCGGGCGGCTGTCGCGACGGTAGGGAAAACCGGTGCCCACCAGGCTGTGCTCGAGGTTGCCGGTGCGGCTGGCCTGGATGGGGCGCTCGTTGCAGTGGGCGCCCTGGCCGGCCAGGGCGGTGAAGGTCTCGCCGAGGAAGGGGGCATGGACCACGCCGAGGCGAACCTGGCCGGCCACCGCCCAGGCGATGGAGACCGCCACGTGGTGTAGGCCATGGGCGAAGTTGACGGTGCCATCGATGGGATCCACGACCCATAGCGGTGCCTCGTCGTTCAGCACGTCGCGATCCGGGGCCAGTTCCTCGCTGAGGCGCGCCTCGCCGGAAAAGCTGGCCTCGAGCCGAGCGGTGATATGGGTGTCCACGGCGACGTCAACGTCGGTGACCAGTTCCTGGCCCGGCTTGTAGCGGTGGCCAAAGGTCTGCTGAGCCCGGGCCTCGCGGATCATCTCGCCGGCCTCCCGGGCGATCTCGACGGCCAGGGCCAGGCGTTCGGCATCGGTCATGAGGAGCTCCATGGGGTGGGTGGTGACGGTTCTCCAGCATAGCAGGCCGGGCTGTGCCGCGAGGAGGGCGGCGCTATACTGCAGCCCATTTGCCGAGGAATCCCGGATGCATGCACTGACCCCCGAGCACTACGCTCGACTGCGCCGGCTGGCCGAGGCATGGACCCATGCCCACCTGCGTGAGGCCAAGGCCGCACCGCTCTTCAACCCGCGCCTGGCCGCCGATGCTCTCTGCTTTCAACACCATGACGATCCCGTGCTGGGTGAACAAATGGTGGGCGCCCTGGTCACGCCGGTGTCGCTGTGGCTGGTGATGGTGCCTGCCTCCGAGATGGGCGAGCCGACCGAGGTGGGCCGCCGGCACTGGCTGACACTGCCCTCGGGGGACTACCCCCTGGAGACAGTACTGCTGGGGGAGACCCAGTGGTGCCGGCGACTGGTGATCCTCGATGATCTCTCCGATGTGGCCAGCCGCCAGGAGGCCAGCCGGCTCGCCCAACAACTGATGGAACGGGTGATGGCCGCCGGCGAGAAGGGCGAAGGTGGCGCCTGACGCGGCTCCGCCTTATGCTGGTTGCGCTGCATCATTGCGATGCCCGAATTTTCCCTAAAAGGAGTCGTCCATGACAGGATCCGCCACTTTCATTCCCCGCGTCGCGCTCGTGACCGGCACCACCAGCGGCATCGGCGAAGCTGTGGTTCGTCATTTCCGCGAGCTGGGCCATCAGGTGCTGGCCGTGGACTTCAACCCGGCGGGCGCCGAGGTGGCCGAACGCGTCGGTGCGGCCTTCTTCGAGGCCGACCTCACCGACGGCGAGGCCTGCAAGGCAGCAGTGGCAGAGGCCATCCGCCGCTTCGGTCGGGTGGACATCCTGGTCAACAATGCCGGTATCCAGCACGTCGCGTCCATCGAGGAGTTTCCGGAGGCGAAATGGCGCCAGATCATCGACCTGATGCTGACCGCGCCCTTCCTGCTGACCCAGGCTGCCTGGCCCTCCATGCGTGAGAACGGCTGGGGCCGGGTGATCAACATCGCCTCGGTGCATGCCCAGGTGGCCTCCCCCGGCAAGTCCGCCTATATCAGCGCCAAGCACGGCATGATCGGACTGACCAAGACCGCAGCACTGGAGGGTGGGGCCCAGGGGATCACGGCCAATGCCATCTGCCCGGCCTACGTGAAGACCCCGCTGGTGGACAACCAGATCGCCGACCAGGCGAAGCTGCATGGCATGGAAGAGCAGGAGGTGATCGAGCAAATCATGCTCAAGAACGCCGCCATAAAGCGGCTGATTGAGCCCTCCGAGGTGGCCGAGCTGGTCGCCTATCTGGCCTCGGACTCTGCCGGGGCCGTCACCGGGTCGAGCTGGAACATCGACCTGGGCTGGACGGCGCAGTAACCCACTGCGGGCCGCCTTGCGCGGTCAGCGCCGCACCGGCCGTTTCTGCAGCTTGCGTTGCAGGGTGCGCCGGTGCATGCCCAGCGCCCGAGCGGTGGCGGAGATGTTGCCGTCGTGCTCCTGCAGCACCTTCTGGATGTGCTCCCATGCCAGCCGATTGATCGAAGGTGGCTGCTCGGCCACTCCCGTCTCCGGATTGCCGGTCTCCCTGTCGAAGGCGGCCATCACCTCGTCGGCGTCCGCCGGCTTGCACAGGTAGTTCACCGCCCCCAGCTTGATCGCCTCCACGGCGGTGGCGATGCTGGAGTAGCCGGTCAGCACCACCACCCGGCACTCCGGCGCGACCTCCAGCAGATTCGGCAGCAACTTGAGCCCGGAGTCATGCTCCAGCTTCAGGTCCAGGGTGGCCAGCGTCGGCTGCAGCTGGTGCGCGAGGGCCAGGGCCTGCTCGGCGTCATGGGCCACCAGCACCTCGAAGCCGCGGCGGCGCAAGGCGCGGTCCAGCACGTGGCAGAACATCTCGTCATCGTCGATGATCAGCAGCCGCTCGGCGGTGGTTGGCACTTGCATGGCGTCCTCGTGTTTGCGGGTGATGGCTCAGCTGGCCGGTTCACTGCGCGGCAGCACCACTTCGGTCAGGGTGCCTCCCTCGGGGTGATTGTACAGGCTCACACCGCCGCCGAGGCGGTTGATGGTGGCGTGGGACAGGAACAAGCCGATGCCCAGCCCCTTACTCTTGGTGGAAACGAAGGTCTCGCCGAGCTGGTCGGCGATGGAGAGGGCGACCCCCGGGCCGTGGTCGCGGATGTCGACGATCACCTCCTCGGCGTTCCAGTCGAGGCCGATCAGGATGTCGTCGGGGTTGGCATCGGCCGCGTTGTTGAGCAGGTTGGTCAGCGCCTGCTCCAGGGTAGTATCCACCGAGATCCAGGGTCGCCCGCGGCGCTCGGCCACCTCCATGCGATGGCTGACGTCTGGGCGCAGCACCAACCAGCGCTGCACCACCCCGGCCAGCCACATCTCGGCATCCCGCACCTGGGGCTCCTCCATGCGCCGTCGGTCGGCGTTCTCGACCAGCTGGCGCAGCCGTGACTTGCAGGTATCCACCTGGTGGCGCAGCAGCTCGATGTCCTTGACCAGCAGGGGATTGCCCCGGGCGTCGTCGTGCATCTCGGTGAGCAGCACCGCCATGGTGGAGAGCGGGGTGCCCAGTTCGTGGGCGGTGCCCGCCGCCTGGGTCGCTACCGCCAGCACCTGCTCGTTGCGCAGCGCGGCTTCCCGGGTGCGTGACAGCGCCTGCTCCCGGCTGCGCAGCGCATGGGCCATCTTGTAGATGAAGAAGGTCACCAACCCCGCCGACAGCGCGAAGTTGAGCCACATGCCCAGCACGTGGAGGCTGACGCCGTGATCGGCATGGCCCCCGTGGGCCAGCTGTGGCACCGGGTGGTAATGCACCATCAGCAGTGAGTAGGCCAGCAGCGCTGAGGTGGCGATGATCCAGGCATAACGCCAGGGCAGGGTGGCGGCCGCGATGGTCACGGGCACCAGGTAGTAGGTGATGAAGGGGTTGCTGGAGCCGCCGGTGAAGTAGAACAGCAGGGTAAGGCCCGCCACGTCGACCAGCAGGTGGGCCAGGTACTCGACGTGGGAGACGACGCGATGGCGTCCTAGTCGCCACCAGGTCGCTAGGTTGACCAGCGCCATGGCCAGTACCACCCCGATCACCGCCTTGACCCGCAGCTCGAAGCCGAGCAGTTCCACGCCGAAGATCACCCCGGCCAGGAAGCCGGTCCAGGTTATCCCGCGCACGAGGGTCAGACGCACCAGGTTGCGGCTGGGAGTGGAGAGGGGCAGTGGCTGGGTGGCGGTCATGGCGGCTCCTCGCTGGCAGGCCACCATCATAACCCCTGCAAGGCCGCTCTACATTTCACAGGCCGACCGGCGTAGAATGCCGCCACCGCCTTATCGGCAACCATCCACGCACCCCCGCGGTGCCACGACGACGAATTTGCCATCGATGTCAGACGCCACCTTGGCCCGTGAAGTCGGGCTGCGACGCACCTTCGCGATCATCAGTCACCCCGACGCGGGCAAGACCACCATCACAGAGAAGATGCTGCTGTTTGGAAACGCTATCCAGATGGCCGGTTCCGTGAAGAGCAAGCGGGCCGATCGCCACGCCACTTCCGATTGGATGAAGATGGAGCAGGAGCGCGGCATCTCGGTGACCACCTCGGTGATGCAGTTCCCCTATGGCGGGCGCATCGTCAACCTGCTCGATACCCCGGGCCACGAGGACTTCTCCGAGGATACCTACCGCACATTGACGGCGGTGGATTCGGCGCTGATGGTGATCGACGGCGCCAAGGGTGTCGAGGCCCGGACCGTCAAGCTGATGGAGGTGTGTCGCCTGCGCACCACGCCGATCCTTACCTTCGTCAACAAGATGGATCGCGACATCCGCGAGCCCATCGAGGTGATGGATGAGGTCGAGGAGGTGCTCAACATTCAGTGTGCGCCCATGACCTGGCCGATCGGCATGGGGCGCCACTTCAAGGGCGTCTACCATCTCTACAACGACGTCGTTCACCTGTACACCCAGGGGCAGGGCAGCCGCATCCCCGACGACCGACGCATCCAAGGGCTCGACAACCCCGAGGTGGACGAGGTGCTCGGCGAGGACCAGGCCGAGGAGCTGCGCATGGAAGTGGAACTGGTGCGAGGCGCGTCCCACGAGTTCGATCACGCGGCCTACCTGCGCGGTGAGCTCACGCCGGTCTACTTCGGTACCGCCATGGGTAACTTCGGCGTGCGCGAGATGATGGATGGCTTCGTGGCGTACTCGCCGCCGCCCCAGGCGCGGGAGACCGATACCCGCCTCGTCGAGGCCGAGGACGAGCGCTTCACCGGCTTCGTCTTCAAGATCCAGGCCAACATGGACCCCAATCACCGGGATCGTATCGCCTTCCTGCGGGTCTGCTCGGGCAAGTACGAGAAGAACATGAAGATGCGACACGTGCGTATTGGCAAGGACGTCAAGATCGCCGATGCCCTGACCTTCATGGCCGCGGATCGCACCCAGGTGGAGGAGGCCTGGCCCGGCGACATCATCGGCCTGCACAATCACGGCACTATCCAGATCGGTGATACCTTCACCCAGGGTGAAGACATGCGCTTCACCGGCATCCCGCACTTCGCGCCGGAACTGTTCAAGCGGGTGCGCCTGAAGGACCCCCTGAAGATGAAGGCCCTGCAGAAGGGCCTGCAGCAGCTCTCCGAGGAGGGCGCCACCCAGGTGTTCATGCCGGTGGACAACAACGACCTGATCCTCGGTGCCGTGGGCACCCTGCAGTTCGACGTGGTCGCCCATCGCCTCAAGGAGGAGTACAAGGTGGAGGCGGTCTACGAGGGGGTGAACGTCAATACCGCCCGCTGGATCTACTGCGAGGATGCCAAGAAGCTCGAGGAGTTCAAGCGCAAGGCCAGCGCCAATCTGGCCATCGATGGCGGCGGCTACCTGACCTATATCGCCCCCACTCGGGTCAACCTGCAGATGACCCAGGAGCGCTGGCCGGAGATACGCTTCCAGCCGACCCGCGAGCATTGATTGCTCCAATGCTTATCGACGCCCACTGCCATCTGGATTTTACCGACTTCGACGCCGACCGCGAGGCGGTCTTCGAGCGGGCCAGGGCGGTGGGCGTCGAGCATTTCGTGGTGCCGGGCACCACCCGGGCCCGCTGGCCCGACGTGCTGGCGCTGGGGAAACGTAACGACGTCAGCGTCTGCCTGGGGCTGCATCCCTATTTTATGGAGGCGCATCGCGAGGGGGACCTGGCGGCCCTGGAGGAGGCGCTGGATGCACATGAGAAGGGGATGGCGCCCAGGCTCGTGGGAATCGGCGAGTGCGGTATTGACGCCCGCTTTACCGAGACCCTCGAGGCCCAGTGGGCGCTCTTCGACGCCCAGTTGCGCCTTGCCAGGGCGAGAACGCTGCCGGTGGTGATCCACTGCGTGCGCGCCAATGATCACGTGGCCAAGCGCCTGCGCCAGCTGGCGCTTCCCGCCGGTGGGCTGATCCACGCCTTCACCGGCTCCCCGGAGCAGGCCCGGAAATTCCTCGAGCTGGGCTTCGTGGTCGGCCTGGGCGGCGCCGTGACCCATGAGCGGGCCAAGCGCCTGCAGCGTGCGGTGGCGTCATTGCCCGATGACGGCTACGTGCTGGAGACCGATAGTCCGGACATGCCGCTGGCCAGCCACCGGGGGGAGCGCAACGAGCCAGTCTGGTTAACGGAGGTGTGCCGGATCGTCGCCGAGCTACGCGGCCAGTCGGTCGAGCGAGTGGCGGCCGACAGCACCGCTACCGCGCACCGGCTGTTCCGGTTGTGACGTCGATGTCTCTGGTGGCTTACGTCCTGGCGGCGAGGCTCTCGGGGTCCAGGCGCTCGATGGGGTAGGGCAGCTTCAACTGCTTAAACCTCTGGCCGGCCACGCTCAGCGGCCCCAGGTCCTCCTTGGTGCTCAGCACCGCCAGGATCTCCGCCTGGTCATAGGCATCGAGCTCGGCTGCCAGCACCTCGCCCAGCGCCTTGCCGTCGGCGGTCTCCACCGGGCTTCCCAGGGGCGGCAGCTCGCCGCCTTCCAGCTGGGCGCGCACCAGGCGGCGCTTCACCTGGCCGCGGAAGTGGGCACGCGCCACCACCTCCTGGCCCGTGTAGCAGCCCTTCTTGAAGCTGATGCCCCCCAGTGCCTCCCAGTTGATCATCTGTGGCAGCAGGGCATCACGATGGGCAGGCGTCAGCCAGGCCAGTCCGGCCTGAATGTCCTGCAGGCACCACACCGCATTGCCCACGGGGGTGGCCTGCTCGGCGAGCCGAGCCCACAGCGCCGAGGCGCGCTTGGTGGCCAGGCAGATCAGCAGGCGAGGGCGCGGGCCGGGATGGCCCAGCAACTGGATGTCGGCGTCACCCCTCTGGTGCCATACCGTCGGGGGCGCCAGGTCCAGTCTGACCTCCGCCAGCGCTGGGGCCTCGCGGCCGATCAATCCGATCAGCGCGAGGTCGTCGCGCACCCTGAGGTCTGCCTTGTAGAAGGCGGCGAACTTGTTCAAGTGCTCCGCCAGGGATGGGACCAGACCACGGTGCATCAGCAGTCGGAAGTGCTCCTCGGCGACGCGCAGCAACTGGGCGTTGGCCAACATGCGACCCTTGGGGGTACAGAAGACGGTGAGCGGGGCGAAGTCGCCGTCGGCCAGGCCCACCTGGGCGCTGGTCTGGCCCTGAAGGAACTGCTCGGCATCGGGGCCGATCACATCAAGCACGCCCAGGTGGACCAGCGGCGCCACCACGGTGCCATCCAGGGCCTGGCGGGCCGGCGCCGGGCTGTCGAAGGCGATCCGGTCCTCGGCCTCCTGCCGTCCGCCCGGGGCGGTGATCCAGTCGTGCATGGGGGGCTCCTCGTCGTCTGCTGGGTGGTTGGCTCATCTTATGCGGGTAGCCGGGCGACTTTGCAACCGCTGTGGACCTCCCGGCGCCATGCTAGACTCGCCCGCATATTGGCGCGGGATGGTCTCGCAAGCGCCTTGCCCCGTACTCGCCACACCCTCCGCCACTGCGTTTTATTACAACGTTTTATTACAACGTTTCGTCACAACGTTTCGTCACAAGCAAGGGAGAGCCGTCCCATGGCGCACCAGTCGCTGAGCTTCAAGGGCGTCGAGAACGCCGACCAGATCAACCGCATCACCACGGCATTGATGATGCTCGACGGCGTCGACAGTGCCGAGGTGGGCCGTCACGGTGCCGAGGTCGAGGGGCGTGTGCGGCGCGAGGCGCTGATCAAGGCCGTCGAGGCCCTCAAGCTACCCATCCAGGTCAAGTGAACAGGAGCTTCCCATGAAGAAGACCATTGAAGTCGTCAGCGAGCGCAACCATATCTTCCGTCAGCGGGTCGAACTGGATGGTTTCGATGACCTCTTTGTCGACGTGCCGGAGGCCTTTGGCGGCGAGGGCAGTGCCCCGGATCCCCACGATTACTTCGACCTCTCGCTAGGCGCCTGCAAGGCGATCACCGCGCAGATGTACGCCCGACGCAAGAAGTGGCCCCTCGAGGGCGTGAGCGTAAAGGTGCATCGCGACGACAGCGAGGAGCGTCACGGCACCTATCGACTGGACGTGGAGATGACCTTCCACGGCATCGAGGATTTCGAGCAGCGCGCACGCCTCGAGGAGATCAGTCACAAGTGCCCCATCCATCGCCTGATCACCAGTTCCACCGTGGAGGTCAGCACTCGGACCAGCGTCGAGGCCTGATAGTCCCGACGACGCCAGACACGGAGACGCAATGAGCAAGTCCTTTCGCCTCGCCTCGAAGTTCAAGCCCGCCGGCGACCAGCCCACGGCCATCGATAATCTGGTAAAGGGGCTGGAGGCAGGGCTTGCCCACCAGACGCTGCTCGGGGTCACCGGGTCGGGCAAGACCTTCACCATGGCCAACGTGGTTGAGCGTCTGCAGCGCCCGACCATCGTCATGGCGCCAAACAAGACCCTGGCGGCCCAACTCTACGGCGAGTTCAGGGCGTTCTTCCCCGACAATGCCATCGAATACTTCGTCTCCTACTACGACTACTACCAGCCCGAGGCCTATGTTCCGTCGTCGGACACCTTCATCGAGAAGGATGCGTCCATCAACGAGCACATCGAGCAGATGCGCCTCTCGGCCACCAAGGCGCTGCTGGAGCGCCGCGATGCATTGATCGTGGTCTCGGTATCGGCCATCTACGGCCTGGGCGACCCCGAGCAGTACCTGAAGATGCGTCTGCACTTCACCCGCGGCGAGCTGATCGACCAGCGTTCCTTCCTGCGCCGCCTGGCGGAGCTGCAGTACACCCGCAACGACATGGACTTCAAGCGCGGGACCTACCGGGTGCGCGGCGACGTGATTGACATTTTCCCGGCCGACGCCGAGGACGAGGCGGTGCGCGTCGAGCTGTTCGATGACGAGATCGACACCATCAGCCTGTTCGATCCGCTCACCGGCGAGGTGCGGGGCAAGGTACCGCGCATGACCATCTACCCCAAGTCCCACTACGTGACGCCGCGGGAGACGATCCTCGGTGCCATCGATGCGATCAAGGCCGAACTGGTGGAGCGCCTCGACTGGCTGCGCAAGCACGACAAGCTGGTGGAAGCCCAGCGCCTGGAGCAGCGCACCCTCTACGATATCGAGATGATGCTCGAGCTGGGCTACTGCAACGGTATCGAGAACTATTCCCGCTACCTCTCAGGGCGCAACCCCGGCGAGCCGCCGCCCACCTTCTTCGACTACCTGCCGGCGGATGCCCTGCTGTTCATCGACGAGAGCCACGTCAGCGTTCCCCAGGTGGGCGGCATGTACAAGGGCGATCGCTCGCGCAAGGAGACCCTGGTGGAGTACGGATTCCGGCTGCCCTCGGCCCTGGACAACCGTCCGATGAAGTTCGAGGAGTGGGAAGCGATCAGCCCCCAGACGATCTTCGTCTCCGCCACCCCGGGGCCCTACGAGGCAGCGCACGCCGGCCAGGTGGTGGAGCAGGTGGTGCGCCCTACCGGCCTGCTCGATCCGGAGATCGAAGTGCGGCCCGCCAGCACCCAGGTGGACGATCTGCTCTCGGAGATCCGCCTGCGCACCGAGGTCGGTGAGCGAGTTCTGGTGACGACGCTCACTAAGCGCATGTCCGAGGATCTCACCGAGTACCTGGACGAGCACGGCGTGCGCGTCCGCTACCTGCACTCGGATATCGACACCGTGGAACGGGTGGAGATCATCCGCGACCTGCGCCTGGGCAAGTTCGACGTGCTGGTGGGTATCAACCTGCTGCGCGAGGGTCTCGATATCCCTGAGGTCTCCTTGGTGGCGATCCTCGACGCCGACAAGGAGGGCTTCCTGCGCAATGAGCGCTCGCTGATCCAGACCATGGGCCGCGCCGCGCGCAATGCTAACGGCCGCGCGATACTCTACGGCGACCGGGTCACCGATTCCATGCGTCGTGCCATGGAGGAGACCGACCGGCGCCGCGCCAAGCAGGTCGTCCATAACGAGGCCCATGGCATCACCCCTACCACCGTGACCCGCTCGGTGGCGGATATTCTGGAGGCCGCCCAGGCCCCGGGTCGCAAGGGCAAAGGCCGGCGCGGTGAACGCAAGGTGGCCGAGAAGGAGGCAATCTACGACCCCGCCGGGTTGTCGCCGGCAGAGCTTGTTCGGGAAACGACCCGGGTGGAGGATGCCATGTTCGAGGCGGCCCAGAACCTGGAGTTCGAGGAGGCCGCGCGGCTGCGCGACCGGCTGCACAAACTCAAGGAACGCCAGCTGGTGCTGGGGGCCATTTAGTGCCGGAAGGTCCCGAGATTCGCCGTGCCGCCGACCGGATTCAAGAGCAGTTGGCCGGTCGTCGGCTGGAGCACGTCTGGTTCGCCTTTCCCGAACTGGCGCCCGAGGCAGAGAGCCTGGTGGGGCGCCGAGTCACCGCCGTGGAAAGCTGGGGCAAGGCGCTGCTGACCCGCTTCGACGACGGTCGGGTGCTCTATTCCCACAACCAGCTCTACGGCGTTTGGAAGCTTCATGACGCCGAGCGAGAGCCCGACACCGGACGCTCCCTGCGGGTGCGACTGGTGGCCCAGGGGAGGGCGGCCAGCCTCTACAGCGCCTCGGACGTCTCGCTATGGGAGGAGAACCGGCTCGGTGAACATCCCTTCCTGTCGCGGCTCGGCCCGGACCTGCTCTCCCAAGATGTCACGGTGGGTCAGGCCGTGGCCCGGCTGCAGGAGGCACGCTTTCGTCACCGCGGCCTGGGCGGGTTGCTACTCGACCAGGCGCTGTTTGCCGGCATCGGCAACTACCTGCGCTCCGAGATCCTGTTCTTTGCGGGGCTACACCACAAGGCCAGGCCGGCGGACCTGGAGGAGGCCGCCCTGAAGCGCCTAGCCCGCGCCATTCTGGAGGTGACCCGGCAGGCCTACGACCAGGCGGGGGTGACCAATCGGCCCGACTGGGCTGCCGCCGAACGGCGTCGTGGGGCGTCCCGCCGGCGATGGCGCTTTGCTGTCTTCGAACGCGAGGGGCTGCTCTGCCATCGCTGTGGCACGGCCATCGAGAGGGAAAGGGTGGCATCCCGGCGGTTTTATCGCTGCCCAGGCTGCCAAGCCGAGGCTTGAAGATACTTTTTATACCGTTATCTACTTTTGCGACTCTATTTATCTCATCCCTTTAGTACCCGAATGTCGACAGGCAGCGGGGTGGGGTATAATGCTCGCCGTTCGAGCCCGCCCATTGGCCTTGCCGCCATTGATGAGCGGGCATGCCGACAACGCCAAGGAGCCCCTTGCCCATGACCGTGATCCGCCAGGACGATCTGATCCAGAGCGTCGCCGATGCGCTTCAGTACATCTCCTACTACCACCCCAAGGACTTCATCGACGCCATGGCCCAGGCCTATGAGCGAGAGGAGAACCCGGCGGCCAAGGATGCCATCGCCCAGATCCTGATCAACTCGCGGATGTGTGCCATGGGCCACCGGCCGATCTGCCAGGACACCGGCATCGTGACGGTCTTCCTGCATGTGGGGATGAACGTGCGCTGGGATGCCGAAATGAGCCTGGACGACATGGTCAACGAGGGCGTGCGACGCGCCTATGCGCTGCCCGACAACGTGCTGCGCGCCTCCGTGCTGGCCGACCCGGATGGCGCCCGCAAGAACACGGGCGACAATACCCCGGCGATCATCCACCACAAGATCGTTCCCGGTGACACCGTCGAGGTCTACGTGGCCGCCAAGGGGGGCGGCAGCGAGGCGAAGTCCAAGTTCGCCATGCTCAATCCCTCCGACAGCGTGGTCGACTGGGTGATGGAGCAACTTCCCAAGATGGGCGCCGGCTGGTGCCCGCCCGGCATGCTGGGCATCGGCATCGGCGGCACCGCCGAGAAGGCCATGGAGATCGCCAAGGAGGCGCTGCTCGACCCCATCGACATCCAGGAGCTGCAGGCCCGCGGTGCCTCCAACCGCGCTGAAGAGCTGCGCCTGGAGCTGTTCGACAAGGTCAACAGGAGCGGCATCGGCGCCCAGGGGCTGGGAGGCCTGACCACCGTGCTCGACATCAAGGTGAGGGACTTCCCGACCCATGCGGCCAACAAGCCGGTGGCGATCATTCCCAACTGTGCCGCGACGCGCCATGCCCACTTCACCCTGGATGGCGCCGGTCCCGCCGCGCTACCGGCACCGAAGCTCGAGGACTGGCCGGAGATCACCCGCGAGGCGGGCGACAACGTCAAGCGTGTCAACCTCGATACCGTGACCCCGGAAGAGGTGCAGACCTGGCAGCCCGGCGACACCCTGCTGCTCAACGGCAAGCTGCTCACCGGCCGCGACGCCGCCCACAAGCGCATGGTGGACATGATCGCCAAGGACGAGCCGCTGCCCGTCAACATGAAGGGGCGCTTCATCTACTACGTGGGTCCGGTGGATCCGGTGGGTGACGAGGTGGTTGGCCCGGCCGGTCCCACCACCGCCACCCGCATGGACAAGTTCACCCGCACCATGCTGGAAGAGACCGGCCTGCTGGGCATGGTCGGCAAGGCTGAACGCGGCCCTGCCGCCATCGAGGCGATCCGCGACAACAAGGCGGTCTACCTGATGGCCGTGGGCGGTTCCGCCTACCTGGTCGCCCAGGCGATCAAGAAGTCTCGGGTAGTGGGCTTCGAGGACCTCGGCATGGAGGCCATCTACGAGTTCGAGGTGGAGGACATGCCAGTGACCGTGGCCGTGGACAGCCAGGGCACTTCGGTGCACCAGACCGGGCCCGCCAAGTGGAAGGAGATCATCGCCGAGCGCGTCTGATCCCCGTCCCAAGGCTAGCGAGCGGCCCCGCCAGATGGCGGGCCGCTCGCCTTTGGGTATCCTGTAGAACGCTGTTTTTTTCGGGAGAGAGCATGACCTCCTGGCTGTTCGGCCTGGCCATCTTCCTTTTCCACGTGTTGGGGATCGTCTCGGCGCTGCTGGCCCTGTTGTCGAGCCGTACCTCGCAGGGTGCCATCGCCTGGATCCTCTCCCTGATCACGCTGCCCTACGTGGCGGTGCCCGCCTACTGGATCTTCGGCCAGCCGCGCTTCTACGGCTACGTCTCCGCCCGCGGCGAGCGCGACACCGTGCTGCGCCGGGTGCTGGCCCGCTATCGCGAGCAGTTGGCGCCCTTCGTGGCCGACACCCGTGACCCCGACGTACGCGCCGTGGAGCAGCTGGCGATGATGCCGATGACCAGCGGCAACCGCGCCGAGCTGCTGGTCGATGGCGAGGCCACCTTCGACAGCCTCTTCGACGGCATCGAGCGCGCCGAGGAGTATATCGTCATCCAGTTCTTCATCGTGCGAAACGATGCGCTGGGCATCGAGCTCAAGCAGCGCCTGCAGCGGGCCGCCGAGCGCGGGGTGCGGGTTTACTTCCTCTATGACGAGGTGGGCAGCCACAAGCTCAATGAGGGTTACCTGCGTGATCTCGTCAGCAGCGGGGTGGAGGTGAGCGCCTTCCGTTCGTCGCGGGGGTTTCGCCATCGCTTTCAGCTCAACTTCCGCAACCATCGCAAGGTGCTGGTGGTGGACGGCCGCGAGGGCTGGGTCGGCGGCTTCAACGTCGGCGTGGAGTATCTGGGGCAGGGGCGCCACGGGCCCTGGCGGGATACCCACCTCAAGCTTGCCGGGCCCAGCGTGCTGGGCCTCCAGGAGGCCTTCTGGGAGGATTGGCACTGGGCCACCGGTGAGGTGATATCCCTCTCCTGGACCCCCCAGGTGACCTGCGAGGAGTGCCACCAGGTGGTGATCGTGCCCTCGGGGCCGGCCGACCGCCAGGATACCGCCGGCCTGCTGGTGCAGCATGCGATCCACAGTGCTCGCGAACGCTTCTGGGTCACCAGTCCCTATTTCGTGCCCGACCAGGGGGTCCAGGACGCCCTGCGCCTGGCCGCCATGCGCGGGGTCGATGTGCGCATCATGATACCCGAGCGCCCCGACCACCTGCTGGTCTTCCTCTCGGCCTTCTCCTTCCTGCCCGACATGCTCAAGGCCGGGGTCAAGGTCTATCGCTATCAGCCGGGCTTCCTGCACCAGAAGGTGATGCTGATCGACGACTCGGCGGCCAGCGTCGGCACCGTGAATATCGACAATCGTTCCTTCCGGCTCAACTTCGAGATCACCGCTTTCCTGCCGGATCGGCTCTTTGCCGCCCAGGTGCGCCTGATGCTGGAGAAGGACTTCGCCAACTGCCGGCGCATCGGTCTTGACGAGATCACCTCGCGACCGCTGTGGCGCAAGCTGGTCTCGCGGGCCGCCTACCTCCTGTCGCCCATCCAGTGATACATTACCGTTTCACGATGGCCGACGCGTCGGCCACCCTGCCATCCGCGGACCGGGAGTCAAGGTGAACCTCGAGACCAAGTGGCTGGAAGACTTTGTCGCTCTGGCCAATACCCGCAGCTTCTCCGCCTCGGCGCGGCAGCGACACGTCACCCAGCCCGCCTTCAGTCGCCGCATTCGGGCTCTAGAACAGGCCGTGGGGGCCACCCTGGTGGATCGGTCCACCACGCCCGTGGATCTCACCTCCGAGGGACAGCTGTTCCTGGTCA
This sequence comes from Halomonas salsilacus, assembly GCF_051216275.1. NCBI lineage: Bacteria > Pseudomonadati > Pseudomonadota > Gammaproteobacteria > Oceanospirillales > Halomonadaceae > Halomonas > Halomonas salsilacus. The sequence goes on along the minus strand of NZ_JBPKAQ010000007.1, from coordinate 133,413 downwards.
CCGCTCGCAACCTGGTGGAACAGCTCAACGAGAGCTTGGGACACCTGCGCGGCCTGGCCATCGCCAACGAGGCGCTGGATATCGTCGCCGCCCACTCGCTCGCGCTGAGCTTCTTTCCCCCGTGGATCTCGCGTCTCCAGCAGGGCATCGGGGAGCTGCCCACCCGGCTGGTGGCCATGAACGTGGGAGAGGCGATCCATGTGCTGAGGGAGGGCAAGTGTGACTTGATGCTGGCCTACTACGATCCCTACGCCAGCATGCAGCTCGATTCGGAGCTGTTTCCCTCCTTCTCCATCGGCCAGGTGAAGATGCTCCCCGTCAGCCTGCCCGATGACGAGGGCAAGGCTCGCTTCCCGCTGGAGGGCAGCGAGTCGATTCCCTATCTCGCCTACACCCAGGGGGCCTTCCTGGGGAGCAGCGTTCGCATGCTGCTCAAGAACGATGCCCTGCGTCTACGGCTACGCACCGTCTACGAGACCGCCATGGCCGAGGGCCTCAAGGGGATGGTGATGCAGGGCATGGGGATGGCCTGGATCCCCGACTTCTGCATCCGCGAGGAGCTCAAGAGCGGGCGCCTGGTACGGGCCGGAGGCGAGGAGTGGGATGTCCCCCTGGAGATCCGCCTCTATCGTTGCTCCATGGTCCACAAGCCCGGCGTGGAGAAACTGTGGCGGCAGATGCAGAAGCTGCCGCGGGACTTCCTCCAGGCCTGAACCTTCACGGCTGATTGCCGCCCAGATCGGCGGGCAAGCCGAGAAAATTCTGGATGATGAAGAAGTGGTCCTCGAAGAGGGTTTCCGGGTCCAGGTCGGCCAAGGGTACCCAGCGGGCGTGATCACCGCCCTTCACCGGCTTGAGGCGCGGCAACTGCTGATCCGGGGTCAGGGCGAAGTAGAAGGCCTCGGCCAGGGTGCGACCCCGCCAGCTGCGATGGGGCTCGTCGAATAGTCGCTGGCCGCGCAGGGAACCCTTCAGCACCGGCTCCGGCACCTTGAGACGAATCCGCTCGCGCAGTTCCCTGAGGCAGGCATCCAGCAGCCGCTCATGGGAATTGATGAAGCCACCAGGCAGGGCGAGTAGCCCCTTGCCGGGCGCCGCGGTACGGCGCACCAGCAGCACATGACCCGACTGCACCACCACCGCATTCACCGTCACGAAGATGGGCGGATAGGGCGCCTGGGCCCAGGCGCTGCGGTACTGGTCCAGCAGGCGCTGCTCCTCGCTCAGCTGCCGAAAGTGCTCGCCGGTGCAGAAGGTGCGTACGGCGCTGACCACTCCTGGCGGCAGGTCGTGGGAGGCCCCGGTCGTCAGATAGTCGTCGGCGGAGGAGGCGGAGCGAAACAACCGCTCGCGGATCTGGCTGGCCGAGATGCCCTCCACCAGCGCCACGCTCACCGACTCCCACTGAGGGAACAGGGAGAGGTAGTAGCTCGACTGGCCGCGGCTTGCGCCGATCAGGCCGATACGTGGCAGTCTGGCGCCATGGGGGCTGGCGATGTCACGCACCTTGCGCTGCACGTCGCGCACCCAGACATCGTTGTTGTAGAGGGCGTCGAGCAGCGGCACCACGGCCAGACGGGCGTTCTCCTCATCATCGAAGCCGCTGCGCAGCATGGAGCGGCGCTCCTTGAAGTGCCAGGGGTTGCGCATCGAGCGCGCCTGCCAGGAGGAGCCCACCAGCACGATGACCTGGCGAGCCCGCTTGAGCGCCTCGTGAATCACCGCCAGGTGCCCCAGGTGGGGCGGTTGGAAGCGACCGATGAATACCAGGCAGTCGAAGTCGAAGGCGTCGCGGTCGATATCCGGGCAGGCTGGCATGGCGGATCCTGAAGAGAGGGTGGGCAGCAGCGGCCCATTATGGTTGGCCCGTCCGGGGCTTGGCAATGCGCGCGGGGGCGGCAGGGGGGCTTCCAGTCGCGTATCCTGTTGGCAACACAGGCATGCGGGGAACCTCATGATCAACCTTCGTACACTGATGCCATCCGCCCTCGGCGCCATGCTGCGCTTCTGGTGGAACGTGACCCACAACGCGATTCGCCTGTGGCTGGAGCGCAACGCCTTCAGCTATGCGGGGTCGCTGGCCTTCTACACGCTCTTTTCGCTGGCTCCCACGATGATCATCGCGGTCACCGTGATCGGCCTCGTGCTGGGGGAGGATGCCGCCCAAGGGCAGATCGTTGCCCAGCTTCAGGACACCATGGGCCATGACGCCGCGGCGGCCATCGAGCAGGCGGTCGCCCAGTCGCGCATCGAGGAGTCGGGGTTGCTGCCGACCCTGCTCGGCTTCGGCGCGCTGATGGTGGGTGCCACCACGGTCTTCGCGCAGATGCAGTTCTCCCTGAACACCATCTGGGGGGTGACCGCGCGTCCCAGCGCCAACAGCGCCCTGGTGTTCATCAAGAACCGTTTGATGTCGCTGACCGTCGTGCTCTCCATTGGCTTTATCCTGCTGGTGTCACTGGTGCTGGGGGTCGCGGTGCGGGCCATGCTCCAGGCCGCCGATGATCTGATGCCCTACGTGGGGTTTCTGACCACGGGAGTGGAGTTCCTGGTCTCCCTGGCGGTGATCGCGGCGCTCTTTGCCACCATCTTCAAGGTGCTGCCCGACGTGGTGCTGCGCTGGAAGGACGTGCTGGTCGGTGCCGTGGTCACGGCGGTGCTGTTTGCAGTGGGGCGCTCGGGGATTGCCATCTACCTCTCCCACACCGCCACTGCCTCCACTTACGGGGCCGCCGGCTCCGTGGTGATGATCCTTCTTTGGGTCTATTACAGCTCGCTGATCCTGCTGTTCGGCGCCGCCTTTACCCGCTGCCACCTGGACGAGCGTGGTCGCCCGGTGGTGCCGCGCAATACCGCGGTGGTGGTCAGGCGGGAACTGCTGGACGGCAACCAGAGCTGACTTTGGCCCATCACCGCCGCTCGGTCATGGTCGTCGCGGCGGCGCCAGGCGATTTCGGCGGCCTGGGAAGCAGGGCTGGCGGCGGCGGGTGGGAGGCTGGTACAAAGGAGCATCATCGCGACAAGAGGTGGGAGGGGACCATGGAGACATGCTGCGTGAAGGCCCTGGTGACGGGAAAGGTCCAGGGAGTCTGGTATCGCCGAGCGACTCAGGAGAAGGCCCTCCAGCATCGGGTCACCGGCCATGCACGTAACCTGCCCGACGGGCGAGTGGAAGTGCTGCTGTGCGGCGGCCCCGATGCCGTGAAGGCAGTCAGCCAGTGGCTCTGGAAGGGTCCGGAGAACGCACGGGTCACCCACGTGGAACTCGAGGTGATCGAGACCCATGTGCCCGATGATTTTCGGACCAACTAGCTCCTGACCCTAACCTAATACCTCGGCGATCCAGTCGCTCACCGCCTCGCCGTCCACCCCGAGGCAGACGTCCACCGGCGGCGTCCGCGACCAGCGTGAGGCGATGAAGGGTCGACCCTGGGGGGCGAAGATCGTCTGGCCCTCGCCGTCGCCAGCGGTGGTGACCGTCAGGTGGCCGCGGGCAGTGGTGAACAGCTCCGGACGCAGCAGCCAGGCCAGGGCGCAGCTGTCGTGGGGACAGCAGCCGTCGATGCCCAGGAATTCCCGATAGAAGTCGCGATAGAAGGCGTAGCTGCCGGCCAACACCCGGCCGAGTTCGCCCTGGCCGGCCTCGATGCGCGCCATGTGCGCCGGGGTCAACACGCAGCGGTGGGTGACGTCGAGCCCCACCAGGGTCAGCGGCCAGCCGGCGGTCAGCACGCGGCTCGCCGCATGGGGGTCGTTGAACATGTTGGCCTCGGCGACCGGGGTCACGTTGCCCCCTTCGCGGATCGAACCGCCCATGATCACCACCTGCCTGACCCGCTCGGTGAGGGTTGGGTCGAGCTGCAGGGCCGCTGCCAGGTTGCCCAGGGGTCCTACCGCCACCAAAGTGACCTCGCCGGGACGGGCATTGACCGTATCGACGATAAACTGCGCCGCGCTTCGGGGATCCGTCTTGCCCTTCACCTCGGGCAGCACAATATCCCCCAGGCCATTGGCGCCGTGGATGTGGGCGGGCGGCGGGTAGCGAGTCTTGACCAGCGGCGCGGCGGCTCCCTGGGCGACTGGGAGATCTTCGCGGCCGGCCAGCTGGGCCAGCAGCAGGGCGTTGCGGGTCGCCACCTCCACGTCCACATTACCGTAGGTGGTGGTAAGGCCCAGCAGGTCGAGCTCGGGGTGACGCAGGGCAATGGCGATGGCCTGGGCGTCGTCCACTCCGGGATCGGTGTCGAAGATGATCGGCTGTTTCATGACGTCTCTCCTTGCAATGCCCGCTCGACTTCGGCGAGGTCGGGGATGCTCTCGGCGGCGCCGGGTCGCTGGACGGCCAGGGCCGCGGCGGTGGCGGCTCGCTTCAGGCACTCGCCGCCCGGCAGCCGCGCCTGCCGGGCGGCCATGTAGTAGCCGATGAAGGTGTCGCCGGCCCCGGTGGTGTCCACGGCCTTGACCGGCAGCGCCGGCTGGAAGAGCCGCTGGTCACCCTGCTGGTACCAGGCGCCTTCGCCGCCCAAGGTCAGCACGACCTCGGTGGCGGGCAGCTGCGCGGCCAGGGCGTCGAGCAGGGCGTCTGCGCCGGCGTCCAGCGCCAGGCCGGTGAGACCGGCCGCCTCGCTGCGATTGACGAACAACAGTCGGCAGCGCGACAGCGGCAGCCCGAGCACCTCCGCGGACATGGGGGCGGGGTTGAAGGCAATCTTCAGCCCATGGTCGTCGGCCAGGGGGATCAGGGTGGCGAGCCCGAGACACTCGTTCTGGGTCAGCAGCCAGTCGCCGGGCTGGGTCGCGGCCACCAGCTCGTTCAGGTCGGCGCGGCGGAAGCCATGGTTGGCCCCGGGGAAGAGGATAATGGCGTTCTCAGCTTGCTCATCCACCTGGATGATCGCGTGGCCGCTGGGTTCATCCAGAAGATTCACCCGCGAGACGTCGACACCGGCCCGGGAGAGGGTGTCCCGGGCCCAGGCGTCCTGGCGGCCAAGCCGGCCCCAGTGGCAGACGCGTCCTCCGGCCCTGGCCATGGCCAGGGACTGGTTGGCCCCCTTGCCACCCAGGCCGATCCGGTAGTCATCGCTGGCCAGGGTCTCGCCAGGCCTCACCAGGTGGGGGACACGGTAGACGTGGTCGAGATTGATGGAGCCGAAGTTGTGCAGCATGGGCCTGCTCCTCCTTCATTCGGCCTGCCAGTCGCGAAGGTTCTCGGCGGTGAGCGCCACGATCTTCTGGCGCGCCTCCGGCGTGATCCAGGCGTTGTGGGGCGTGACGATCAGGTTCAGCGGCTCCCCCAGGGCATCGATCAGCGGATGGCCATCCCGGGGCGGCTCCTCTGGCAGCACGTCGACGCCTAGCCCGCCCAGGCGACCCTCGCGCAGGGCGGCCAGCGCCGCCGGCTCATCGATGATGCCGCCCCGGGCGCAGTTGACCAGCAAGGCGCCGGGCGTGAGGGTGGCCAGTAGGTCGGCATCAATCAGGTGGCGGGTGGCGTCGCTCAGCGGGCAGTGCAGGCTGATGATGTCGGCATCGGGGGCGAGACTGGCCAGGCTCGGGCGGGTGTCGGCGGCCTCGTTGCCCGGACGGGCGGCGAAGGTCACGTCCATGCCGAAGGCCTCGGCCAGCTGGGCGACTCGACTGCCCAGCACCCCCTGGCCGACGATGACCAGCTGCTTGCCTTCCAGTTGCAGCGTGCCGTGGTCCATCAGGCAGAAGAAGGCGCTCCGACCCCAGCGTCCCTCGACCACGTCGCGCTGGTAAAGCGGCAAGCGGTTGGCCAGGGTCAGCATCAGCATCAGGGTGTGCTGGGCCACGCTGGCGGTGCCATAGGCGCTGACGTTCTTCACCGCGATGCCCAGTCGCTCGGCGGCGGCCATGTCGATATTGTTGGTCCCCGTCGCGAGTACACAGATCAGCTTCAGATCGGGCAGGGCCTCCAGGGTGGGGCCGTCGAGTACCACCTTGTTGACGATGGCGACCCGGGCGCCGGACAGGCGCTCGCGGGCTTCTGTAGGAGTGCTCTGGTCATGCACCTCAAGGGAATCGACCCGATCGCGAATCGGGGCAAGGTCGATATCGGAGCCGAGGCTGGCAGCGTCGAGGATAACGGCTTTCATCGGTTGGGCTTCCTTGTCGTGCCTTGGACGGCGCGCCTTGCCCCCAAGGGTGCCGGGCACGCTATAATGTCGCGCTTTGGCAGGCTTGGTTTCACTGCGGGCCGGCCACCTAGTCGTTCTCGCCGGGCACACCCGGCAGCGTCCTGATCGGGATAACGTGACTTTCCGGAGTGATCAAACCATGCCCATCTACGAATACGAGTGCAAGGCTTGCGGCCAGCGCCTGGAAAAGCTCCAGAAGCTCAGCGCCGCGCCGCTGACTGACTGCCCCGCCTGCACGGCCCCCGAATTGGTGCGGCTGGTCTCGGCGGCCGGCTTCCGCCTGGCCGGCGGCGGCTGGTATGAGACCGATTTCAAGTCGGGCAGCAAGAAGAATCTGGCCGGTGATTCGGCCGCCTCCGGTGACGCCTCGTCGTCGAACCAGGCCTCGTCGAACCAGGCCTCGTCGAACCAGGCCTCGTCGAAACCGACATCGCCAGACACGGCATCGCCGAAAAAGAAGGGCGCGGCGGCCTGAGGGCCGTCCAGCGTCCCGCCACTTCCCTCATTACGCTATAAAACAGGATACGACATGCGCAGCCATTATTGCGGCCAGCTCAACGAGACCCTGGTGGACCAGACGGTCACCCTGTGCGGCTGGGTACACCGCCGCCGTGACCACGGGGGTGTGATCTTTCTCGACATGCGCGATCGCGACGGCATCGCCCAGGTCGTGGTCGACCCCGACACCGCCGAGGCTTTCGCCACCGCCGACCGCGCTCGCAGCGAGTATGTGCTGCGCATCCAGGGCCGTGTACGGCTGCGCCCGGAGGGCACCCAGAACGCCAACATGCCCACCGGCATGATCGAGGTGCTGGCCAAAGAGGTGGAGGTGCTCAACACCGCTGCCACGCCGCCCTTCCAGCTCGATGAGCACGGCAAGGTGGGCGAGGAGGTGCGTCTCAAGCACCGCTATATCGACCTGCGTCGGCCCGAGATGATCGAGAAGCTACGCCTGCGATCGCGGATCTCCCACAGCGTGCGCGCCTTCCTCGAGGGGCAGGGCTTCCTCGACATCGAGACCCCGATCCTCACCCGTGCCACCCCGGAAGGGGCCCGCGACTATCTGGTACCGAGCCGCACCCATCCGGGCAGCTTCTTCGCGCTGCCCCAATCGCCGCAGCTCTTCAAGCAGCTGCTGATGGTGGCTGGCTTCGACCGCTACTACCAGATCGCCAAGTGCTTTCGCGACGAGGATCTGCGCGCCGACCGCCAGCCGGAGTTCACCCAGATCGACCTCGAGGCCTCCTTCGTCTCCGAGGACGACATCATGGGCATCACCGAGGCGATGATCCACCAGCTGTTCCAAGAGGTGCTGGCCGTCGAACTGCCCGAGTTCCCTCGCATGACCTGGACCGAGGCGATGAACCGCTTCGGTTCCGACAAGCCGGACCTGCGCATCCCCCTGGAGCTCACCGACGTCGACGACCTGATGCAGCAGGTGGACTTCAAGGTCTTCTCCGGACCGGCCAGCGCCGAGGATGGTCGCGTCGCCGCCCTGCGCGTGCCGGGCGGGGCGAAGCTCTCGCGCAAGGAGATCGACGAGTACACCAAGTTCGTCGGCATCTACGGCGCCAAGGGCCTGGCCTGGATCAAGGTCAACGAGCGGGCCAAGGGCATCGAGGGCCTGCAGTCGCCCATCGTCAAGTTCATGGAGAACGTAGTCGAGGCGCTGCTCGACCGGGTGGACGCCGAGGACGGCGACATCATCTTCTTCGGCGCCGACAAGGCGAGCATCGTCAACGAGGCGATCGGCGCGCTGCGCGTCAAACTGGGCGAGAATCTCGACCTCTATACCCACGCCTGGGCCCCGCTGTGGGTGGTGGACTTCCCGATGTTCGAGGCCGACGACGACGGCCGCCTTAGCCCGCTGCACCACCCCTTCACTTCTCCGTCGTGCACTCCCGATGCGCTCAAGGCCAATCCGGCCGCGGCTCTGTCGCGGGCCTACGACATGGTGCTTAACGGCACCGAGCTGGGCGGTGGTTCCATCCGTATTCACGACCCGGCCATGCAGAGCACCGTGTTCGAGATCCTCGGCATCGGCGAGGAAGAGGCCCGCGAGAAGTTCGGCTTCCTGCTCGACGCCCTGCAGTACGGCGCACCGCCCCACGGCGGCCTGGCCTTCGGCCTCGACCGCCTGGTGATGCTGATGGCGGGTGCCCGCACCATCCGCGAGGTGATCGCCTTCCCGAAGACCCAGAGCGCCGGCTGCCTGATGACCGACGCCCCGGGCGAGGTGAGCGGCGATCAGCTGCGCGAGCTCAGCATCCGGTTGCGCCAGAAGGCCAAGCCAGACGGCCAGCAGACCATGCCGGAAGGCCAGGAGTAATCGCGATCCTTGCCTGACGCAGCATGACACCGGCGCCCCAGGGGCGCCGGTATCGTATGATGACGACTCGCCAGGTCAAGGAGGCCACCATGCCGATATCTCTCCGGCTCGCCGCGTGCGGGCGACCATGCTGATCCTCGGCATCGACCCCGGCTCGCGGATCACCGGCTACGGCGTGCTCGATGTCTCCACCTCGAGGCCGCGCTACGTGGCCAGCGGCTGCATCCGCATTCAGGCCGACGATCTGGCCCAGAAGCTGGCCCAGGTGTACGCGGGCGTCAGCGAGTTGATCGCCGTGCATCGTCCGGCGGAGTTCGCCATCGAGCAGGTGTTCATGGCGAAGAATGCCGACTCGGCGCTCAAGCTCGGTCAGGCCCGCGGCACCGCCATCGTCTGCGCCGCCAACCACGGCCTGCCAGTGAGCGAGTACGGTCCCCGTCAGATCAAGCAGGCGGTGACCGGCACCGGCGGCGCCGACAAGGCCCAGGTGCAGCATATGGTGACGGCGGTGCTGGGCCTGTCCGCCACGCCCCAGGCCGATGCCGCCGATGCCCTGGCCATTGCCCTGACCCACGCCCACGCGCGCCTTGGCCTGCTGCAGACGGGCAGCTTCGGCGGCCACAAGAGCCGCAGGAAGGGCGGCTCCTGGCGGGATTTTCGGCCCTGATGATGTCGCCCCGCGGCGACGCCCCCGAGGGGCTGCCCGGGTTGTCGAACGCTGTTTCATCACGGACTGGCCAGCCATGCGAGCGACCCGTATAGTGACGGCATCGGCGGCCTCTGCCGCCCCGCTTGACATGAAGGACACAGATTTCTCCATGATTGGACGCCTGCGTGGCACCCTGCTCGAGAAGCAGCCTCCCTGGCTGGTGGTGGACGTGGCCGGGGTCGGCTACGAACTCGAGGCCTCCATGACCACCCTGGTGGCCCTGCCGGTCACCGGCGAGGCCGTCTCCCTGCACACCCACCTGATCGTGCGTGAGGATGCCCACCTGCTCTACGGCTTCGCCCGGGAGCAGGAGCGGGCGCTGTTCCGTGCGCTGATCAAGGTCAATGGCGTCGGCCCGAGGCTGGCCCTGGCGATCCTCTCCGGCATGGACGAGGCGGCCTTCCAGCGTTGCGTGCTCGATGACGACGTGAAGTCGCTGATGCGCCTGCCCGGCGTGGGCAAGAAGACCGCCGAGCGGTTGATCATCGAGATGCGCGACCGCTTCCCCCACTGGGAGCCCGGTGACGATGCCCTGGCGGGCCTGGCCGGCGGCGCCGCACCGTCCCCGAGCCGCCACGACCCCCTGGCCGACGCCGAGGCGGCTCTGGTCAGCCTGGGCTACAAGCCCACCGAGGCGGGCAGGATGCTGGCGGGCCTGGAGGGCGAGGGCAGCACCGAGGCGATGATCAAGGCGGCCCTGAGCCGCCGGATGGCGGGGTAGCGCGATGCTGGAGAACGATCGCCTGATCGCCGCCGACGTCCGCCACGGCGAGGAGCCCATCGACCGCGCCATCCGGCCCAAGCGGCTGGTGGACTACATCGGCCAACCGCGGGTGCGCGAGCAGCTGGAGATCTTCATCGGCGCCGCACGCAAACGTGACGAGAGCCTCGACCACACCCTGGTGTTCGGCCCCCCCGGGCTCGGCAAGACCACCCTGGCCAACATCATCGCCGCGGAGATGGGCGTGGGGCTCAAGTCCACCTCCGGCCCGGTGCTGGAGCGGGCCGGCGACCTGGCCGCCATGCTCACCAACCTCGAGGCCGGCGATGTGCTGTTCATCGACGAGATCCACCGCCTCTCGCCGGTGGTAGAAGAGATCCTCTATCCCGCCATGGAGGACTTCAAGCTCGACATCATGATCGGGGAGGGGCCGGCGGCACGCTCCATCAAGCTCGACCTGCCGCCCTTCACCCTGGTCGGGGCGACCACCCGGGCGGGACTGCTCACCTCGCCGCTTCGGGATCGTTTCGGGATCGTCCAGCGCCTGGAGTTCTATGCCATCGGTGAGCTCACCGAGATCGTCACCCGCTCGGCGCGGCTGATGGGGGTCGAGACCGACAGCGAAGGCGCCCTGGAAGTGGCCCGTCGCTCCCGGGGCACGCCGCGCATCGCCAACCGCCTGCTGCGCCGCGTGCGCGACTACGCCGAGGTGCGCGGCAGCGGTCGCATCGACGCCGAGATCGCCGACCGGGCGCTGGATATGCTGCACGTCGACCATCACGGCCTGGACCACATGGACCGCCGCCTGCTGCTGGCGATGATCGAGAAGTTCGACGGCGGCCCGGTAGGGGTCGACTCCCTGGCCGCCGCCATCGGCGAGGAGCGTGATACCATCGAGGATGTCATCGAGCCCTTCCTGATCCAGCAGGGGCTGATGATGCGCACCGCCCGCGGGCGGGTGGTGACCCGCCAGGCCTGGCTGCATTTCGGCCTGGCCCCGGACGAGCACGCCGCGGACGCCGCGGGGGAGACTCGGCCGTGAGCGAGTTCCGGTTGCCGGTACGCGTCTATATCGAGGACACCGATGCCGGTGGCATCGTCTACTACGTCAACTACCTGAAATACATGGAGCGGGCACGCAGCGAGTGGCTGCGCGTGCAGGGGATCACCCAGCGCGAGCTGTTCGAATCCGGCATCCAGCTGGTGGTTCACCGTCTGGAGTGCCGCTATGCCAAGCCCGCCCGACTGGACGACGCGCTCGAGGTGAGCGCCGAGATCCGATCCCATGGCCGCGTCCGGTTGCAGTTCGCCCAGGTCGTGAGCAGTCGCGGGGAACCCCTGTGCGAGGCGCGGGTCGACATCGCCTGCATCGATGCGACGCGCCTCAAGCCCATCCCCTGGCCGCCGGCCCTGGCCGCACGGCTGTCATACCCCTCTGCCCAACCGCAAGCCTAACGAGGATGCCCGTGAACGACTCCATGTCCATACCCCACCTGATCATGAGCGCCAGTACCGTGGTGCAGTTGGTCATGCTGCTGCTCACGGTGGGCTCGATCCTCTCCTGGGTCGTGATCTTCCAGCGCACCTTTGTGATGCGTGACGCCCGCAAGACTCACCAGGCCTTCGAGGAGCGCTTCTGGTCCGGGGTCGATCTGAACGAGCTCTACCGGGAGACCCCGGCGGAGCAGGAGACCCAGGGCGCCGAGCACGTCTTCCGTGCCGGCTTTCGCGAGTTCAACCGCCTGCTGCCCAAGACCCGCAGCCCCCAGGCCGTCCTCGACGGTGTCCAGCGCAGCATGCGGGTCGCCTGGTCCCGGGAGGAGGAGCGCCTCAGCCTGCATCTGGTCTTCCTGGCCACCGTGGCCTCGGCCAGCCCCTATATCGGCCTGTTCGGCACCGTGTGGGGCATCATGGGCTCCTTCCAGGCGCTCTCCATGACCCAGCAGGCGACGCTTGCCACGGTGGCACCCTGGATCGCCGAGGCGCTGATCGCCACCGCCATGGGACTGTTTGCCGCCATTCCCGCGGTGATCTTCTACAACCGGCTCTCCTCCGAATCGGGTCGTCTGCTGGGCAAGTACGAGGACTTCGCCGAGGAGTTCCACTCCATTCTGCACCGCAACTTGCAGGGCCGGGCCGAATCCGGCGCCGCCTGAGGGAGTCTGGAAATGAATGGACCTTTCCATCGCGGCAGCGGGCGCAAGCCCATGGGCGAAATCAACGTCGTGCCCTTTATCGACGTCATGCTGGTGCTGCTGGTGATCTTCATGATCACCGCCCCCATGATGACCCAGGGCGTCCAGGTCGATCTTCCCCAGGTCACCTCCGAGCCTATTGAAACGCCGGAGGACAGTGAGCCAATTATCGTCGCGCTTGACCGCGAGGGGCAGATCTACCTGGAGATGGGCAGTGACTCGACGCCAGTGAGCCTGGACGAACTCGCCGATCGGGTGATCATCCTGCTGGAGCGCAGCCCCGGCACGCCGGTGATGGTGCGAGGAGACCACAGCGTCTCCTACGGCCAGGTCGTCACCCTGATGAGCACCCTGCAGGTCGCCGGCGTCGCCAACGTTGGGCTGATCTCCGAACCACCCAGCGGGGAAGGCTGAGGAGTAACGATGGCCAGACAGGACCCACGGGTGGGGTACGGCCTGCCAACGATCCTGGCGGTGGCGCTGCACGTGGCGGTGGTGCTTTTCAGCGTGATCAGCCTGCCGACCAGCGAGCCGGTACCGAGCTCATCCTCCATCGTCCAGGCGACCCTGGTCAGCACCGAGACTGTGACCGACCAGGCCCAGCGTGCCGAGGCGGCCAGGGCCCGCGCCCTGGCCCGGCAAGCGGACGAGCAGCGTGAGGCCGAAGAGGCCGCGCGCCAGGCCGAGGAAGCCGCCGCCGCCGAGCAGTCAGCCCAGGAAGCACAGCGCGAGGCCCAGCGCCAGGCGGAGGAACAATCTCAGGAAGAGGCCCGCCGTGCCGCCGAGGCGGCAGAGGCCGATGCGAGCCGACGCGCCGAGGAGGCCGAACGCCAGGCCCAGCTACGTCAAGAGCAACGTGAAGCGCAGCGCGAACAGCAGGAGCAGGAGGCCGAGCGTCAGCGCCAGGCCGAAGCGGAAGCCGAGCGTCAGCGCCAGGCGGAACAGGAGACCGAGCGTCAGCGCCAGGCCGAACAGGAGGCCGAACGCCAGCGCCAGGCGGAACAGGAGGCCGAGCGTCAGCGTCAGGCGGAACAGGAGGCCGAACGTCGACGCCAGGCCGAACAGGAGGCCGAAGCCGAACGCCAACGCCAGGCCGAACAGGAGGCCGAAGCCGAACGTCAACGCCAGGCTGAAGCTGAAGCGAAAGCCGAAGCCGAACGTCAGCGCCAGGCTGAAGCTGAAGCGAAAGCCGAAGCCGAACGCCAGCGCCAGGCCGAAGCGGAAGCCGAGCGTCAACGCCAAGCCGAGGAGGCCGCACGGCGTGCCGCCGAGGCCTCTAGTCAGGGTCTCGATCGCGCTATCGAGGGCGAGACTGACGCCGTCGCCAATGCGCGACAAGGCCAGGAGGCCGCTAACAATTTCGTTAATTTAGTCAAGATCGCCGTAGAGCAAGCTTGGATGATTCCTCCCAACATGCCCTCCGATGCCAGGGCAGTTGTTAGAATCCGACTGGGGCCATCAGGTGAGATCTTCCAGGTCGAAATTGTGCGCTCAAGTGGAGACAGCGCCTTCGATCGCTCGGCGATCCAGGCGGTGGAGGCCGCGGCACCGTTCGCCGAACTGCGACAGTTGCCAGCCAACCTGCAACGGGACTACCGTCAAATTAACTTGGACTTCACTCCGGGAGATGTGCGCTGATGAAAGCTCTGATCACTTCCTGGCTGGTCGCCATGCTGCTGATGTTCAGCGGCCTGGCCCAGGCCAACCTGACCATCGAGATCACCCGCGGCAGCGATCGGGCCACCCCGGTCGCGGTGGTGCCCTTCACCGGCGGCGACGACTTTCCCGAGGACGTCGCCCAGGTAATCCACGACAACCTGGAGCGTAGCGGCTACTTCGACCCGCTTCCGCGCCGCCAGATGCTCGACCGCCCCAGCGAGAGCGACGAGGTGCGCTACGGCAACTGGCGCGGCCTCGACGTGCGCTATCTGGTGGTGGGCCGGGCCAGCCGCGAGGGCAACGGCTATCGCCTGCGCTACGAGCTGCTGGACGTGAGCGGTGAGCGCCGCATGCTGGGCGAGGTGGTCACCGCCGATCAGAACGAGCTGCGCGGTGCCGCCCACTACATCAGCGACCAGATCTTCGAGGCGATCACCGGGATTCGCGGCGCCTTCGCGACCCGCATCGCCTATGTGGCGGCCCAGGGGGTGGGCGACAACATGCAGTTCACTCTCTACGTGGCGGACGCCGACGGCCGCAACAGCCAGCAGGTGCTGAGCTCCCAGGAGCCGATCCTGTCGCCGGCCTGGTCGCCGGACGGTCGCCGCCTGGCCTATGTCTCATTCGAGACCGAGCGTCCGGCCATCTATATCCAGGACCTGTCCTCGGGCCAGCGGGTTCGGGCGACCTCCTTCCAGGGCATCAACGGCGCGCCGGCCTGGTCCCCGGACGGCCGCCGGCTCGCCATGTCGCTCTCCAAGGATGGCCAGCCGGAGATCTACGTGATGGATATCGCCTCGCGCAGCTTCGACCGGGTCACCAACAGCTCCAGTATCGACACCGAGCCGGCCTGGGCGCCGGACGGTCGCAGCCTGCTGTTCACCTCGGACCGCAGCGGCGGGCCGCAGCTCTACAGCCACGATTTCGCCAGCGGCGAGCAGCAACGGCTCACCTTCACCGGCAACTACAATGCCCGCGGGCGCTTCTCGCCCGACGGAGAAGCGATCTTCCTGATCCACCGATCCAGCAACGGGTTTCAAGTCGCCCGCCAGGATCTGGACAGCGGACGCCTGGTCGTGCTGAGCGACTCGCGCTTTGATGAATCACCCAGTGTTGCGCCCAACGGGACCATGGTAATCTTCGCCACCCAGCAGGGTAACAACGGGGTATTGGGGGCAGTGACCGCTGATGGACGTGCGTCCTTCCGGTTGCCTTCCGCATCGGGTGACGTGCGTGAACCCGCATGGTCTCCCTTCCTCAACTGACCACAGTGATGTTCGTGCTCTTCGATTCAGCAAGGAGTAACACAATGCAACTCAAGCCCTTCGCCAGGACCCTGGCGGTCGCTCTGTCCCTGGCCTTCGTGGCAGGTTGTTCCAGCGGTGGCGGGACCCAGGACGGGTCCATGGACGGCACTCGCGGCGACGGCACCGGCACCGGCGTGGCCGGCAGCGGTGTCTCCGGCAGCCAGGTCGGTGGCACCGGCTTTGGCAGCGGTGCCGCGGGCCAGGAGGCCGACGGCCGCATCCCCCAGCAGCGCACCATCTACTTCGAGTTCGACAGCGACCGAATCCGCAGTGAGTTCGAGCCGGTGCTGGCCTCTCACGCCCGCTACCTGCGCGAGAATGGCGGCTCCCGCGTGGTCCTGCAGGGCCATACCGACGAGCGCGGCACTCGCGAGTACAACATGGCACTGGGCGAGCGTCGCGCCCGCTCCGTGGAGCGCTTCCTCTCCGTGCAGGGCGTGTCGCCCTCCCAGGTCGAGGTGGTGAGCTACGGCGAGGAGCGTCCGGCCGCCCGCGGCCAGAACGAGGAAACCTACGCCCAAAACCGCCGGGTCGTCTTCGCCTACTGAGTCGGCGGCATCCGCGTCGATGGAGACACGCATGAAACACGGTCTGAAAGGACTGTGCGGCGCGGGAGCCCTGGTGCTCCCGCTGTCCGTATGGCTTCCCGCAGTCGCGCAGCAGCCGGTGGTCGAAGACCTCACCGCCCAGCCGCGCTCCTTCTATCAGCAGACGGAAACCCGCGAGGCGGCGGGCGGCACGCTGGTGATCTTCAATCAGGTACAGCAGCACGAGGAGGAAATTCGTCAGCTGCGCGGCCAGGTCGAGGAGCTGCGTCATCAGCTCGAGCAGCTGCGTCGCCAGACCCGCGACCAGTACCTGGACCTCGAGGATCGCCTCGTCTCGGCGCCGGTCGGCGTGGGGGGAGATGCCACCGCCCAGGTCGATGAAGAGACCGCTCGCCAGGTGGCCCAGGCGCCTTCGCCCAGCGGTGCCAGTCCCGAGGCCCAGCAGGCCTATCAGCAGGCCTTCGCCCGGGTCCAGGCCCGGGAGTTCGGCGAGGCCATCGGCGCCTTCGAGCGCTTCGTGGCCCAGCATCCCGACAACAGCCTGACCGCGAACGCCTACTACTGGCTGGGTGAGCTCCACACCGCCGAGGGCAACCTCGATGACGCCGAACGTGAGTTCCGCGCCGTGCTCGACGACTTCCCCCAGAGCAACAAGGTGCCGGACTCGCTCTACAAGCTGGGTCTGCTCAAGGCGCGCCAGGGCGATCCCCAGGCCAGTCGCGAGCTGCTCGAGCGGGTGCGCGACGACTACCCGGAGAGCACCGCGGCGGGGCTGGCCAACGACTTCCTGCGCCAGTCCGCCAACTGATCACCAAGGAGACCCCATGACGACCTGCAAGATCCACTACCAGGCGCCCGCCGACCTGCTCCAGGGACGCATCATCCTGGTCACCGGAGCCGGCGACGGTATCGGTCGGGCCGCGGCCCTGGCCTTTGCCCGTCACGGGGCCACGGTGATCCTGCTGGGGCGCACCATCGCCAAGCTGGAGAAGGTCTACGACGCGATCGAGGCCGCGGGAGGCCCCCAGCCGGCAATCTTCCCGCTCAACTTCGAGGGGGCCACCCTCAAGGACTACCACGACATGGCCGAGACCCTGGAAAGGGAGTTTGGTCGGCTCGATGGCATCCTTCACAACGCCGGACTGCTAGGGCGCATCACGCCCTTCGAGCAGTACAATCCGGAGCTGTGGGAGCAGGTGATGCAGGTCAATCTCAACGGTCCGGTGTGGATGACCCAGGCGCTGCTGCCGCTGCTGATGGCCTCGGAGGACGCCTCGTTGGTCTTCACCTCCTCGAGCGTCGGCCGCCGCGGGCGCGCCTACTGGGGGGCCTATGCGGTCTCCAAGTTCGCCACCGAGGGCTTCATGGAGGTGCTGGCCGACGAGCTCGAGAACCTGGGTAACGTCCGGGCCAACAGCCTGAACCCTGGCGCCACTCGCACCCAGATGCGCAAGCAGGCCTACCCGGGCGAGCTGCCGGAGAGCCTGCGAGCCCCCGAGGAGATCATGCCCACCTACCTGTGGCTGATGGGTCCGGAGAGCAAGGGGAATAACGGGGAACAGTTCGACGCCCAGCCGCCTCGGTCATGAATCTCGCCCCCGAATCGGTCCTCGTGGAATCGATCCTTGCACCCCCCGGTTGTTGCCGGCACGACCACTGCCCGGCTGGAAGATGGCAACCCCGGGGTCAGCGTTCTGCCGGTCGACATGGTCACGGATCTGCGAGACGTCTTCTCCACTGATCAGTCGCTCGACGTCGCCGTTCCTCTCAGGGTCCACCACCAGCCGCCCCTCGTGCTCCCAGCTGCGCCGCGGCACCCGGGAAATACGCCAGTAGCGCCCCTCCCAGCAGGCAAACGACGGACCCTTTAGGGTCATGGCATCGAGGGGAACCAGGGCAGCAAACAGACGGCTGTTGAGCACGATGCCGGTGCTTGCTATGCGTACGCCTCCCTGGTAGCCGTGCTGCTTCAGGGCGTTCAGAGCGACCCAGGGCCGTTGACGGGGATGATAGAGCGTGCCGATGCCGCAGAGGTGCAGAATGTCGGCGTCCACCTGCTTGATCACCCAGACTCGGATGGGCAACCCCCCGACGCGTTGCAGCAACCCCTGAAGCCCCCTGAGCGCCCCCTGCCCCCAGCGTCGTGACGACCGTACGGGCCCTGCGAGCCGGCTTGACAGGCGGCCGACGGCCAGCCCCCATTGCCTCAGCGCCTCGAGCGGCTGCGAAACGCTATCGGGCTGGTGCCGTTCTGGAGCTTGGTGGGATGTCGGGTCGAGGAACTGCTCTCGGGTAACGTTGGCCCCGCAGTCGATGCAGATATAGGTTGGGGGACGCTTGATCAGGCGACGCCAGAGAGTTCGTTTGTTTCTGTAGATGCCATAGCTCGCGCAGTGCGGACAGCGCTTCATCGTGTGGCCCCTCCGCCAGGGCGCATGACGTCGACCGTAACGGGCGGCTGCCATGGCGTCCAGTATCCTGGGTGGGGGGAGGGACGACTAGATCAAATTCCTGATCAGCGGGTGGGAGGCATCTCAGTCGAGGCGATGGCCGCTGCCAGGGCCTCGCCGGTCTCGAACCAGAGATCGGCGGGCCATAGGTGATAGTCGTCGCCTTCCTCCACGTAGCCCCAGCCCACCGCCACCGCCGCCATGCCGGCGGCGCGGGCGGCCTGCATGTCGCGCAGGTGGTCGCCCAGGTACCAGCAGGCGTGCGGCGCCACCCCCAGGCGGCGGGCCGCCTCCAGCAGCGGGGCTGGATCGGGCTTCTTCACCGGCAGGTCATCGGCGCATAGCAGCGCCCCCGGCGTCAGGGCCAGGGCGTCGATCAGCGGCTCGGCAAAGCCCCGTGGCTTGTTGGTGACGATGCCCCAGGGCAGACCAGCGGCCTCCCAGGCGGCCAGCAGCGGCGACAGTGGAGGGAAAACGCGGCTCTCGTCGGCCACCGCCTCGCCGTAGGCGGCCAGCAGGAAGGTGCGCGCCGGGTCGTGGCCCGCCGCCTCCTTCGCCAGGCCCAGTGCCAGGGTCACCAGGGCGCTGCCGCCGTTGGAGACCTGGGCGCGAATCACCCCATAGGGCAGGGGGGCAAGCCCGTGGTGGGCGCGCAGGGCGTTGGTGGCCCGAGCCAGATCCGGTGCGGTGTCCACCAGGGTGCCGTCAAGGTCGAAGAGCAGGGCCGCGGGTCGCGTGAGGGCGCTCACTCGACCTCCCGACGACAGTGCATCAGGTAGTTCACCGACACGTCGGTGGGATGCAGGCGGTAGCGACGCGTCAGCGGGTTGTAGACCAGGCCGCTCTGCTCCTGCACCTCGATGCCCGCCGCGCGGCACCAGCCGGCCAACTCCGCCGGACGGATGAACTTCTGGTAGTCGTGGGTGCCGCGGGGCAGCAGGCCCAGCACGTATTCGGCACCGAGGATCGCCAGGGCATAGGCCTTGGGGTTGCGGTTGAGGGTAGAGAAGAACAGCTGGCCGCCGGGCTTGACCAGCGCGGCGCAGGCGTGCACCACCGAGGCGGGGTTGGGCACGTGCTCGAGCATCTCCAGGCAAGTCACCACATCGAACTCGCCGGGCATCTCGTCGGCCAGCGCTTCCACGCTGATCCGGCGGTAGTTGACCTCGACACCGCTCTCATCGGCGTGCAGCCTGGCCACCGCCAGGGGGGCCTCGCCCAGGTCGATGCCGGTAACCCGTGCACCGCGGTGCGCCATGGCCTCGGCCAGCAGGCCGCCGCCGCAGCCCACATCCACCACCCGCTTGCCGGCGAGGCCAGCACGGGCATCGATGAAGTCCAGGCGCAGCGGGTTGATCTCATGGAGCGGCTTGAACTCGCTCTCCGGGTCCCACCAGCGGCTGGCCAGGGCCTCGAACTTGGCGATCTCGCCGGGATCCACGTTGCACGCCTGCGTTTGCGTTGCGCCCATCTGAGCTCTCCGTTCTGACATCAAGATGCTTTATTGAACTTGAGATGTTGCCGAGTCGACACAGTGGCAGGTCGAAGCTCGTCCGGTATCATGAGGGGTATTCTACCCGCTCTCGAGGCCGCATTCCCATGGCAGGGACCGGGAGTTATCCGACGCGGAAGGGTGGGCCGACCACAGCGCCTGCCCCTCCCGCGCCGACATCCACTGACGATGACCTATGGACAAGGATTTCACCATGATCAAGAAGGCCGTGCTCCCCGTCGCCGGCTTCGGCACCCGCTGCCTGCCGGCCACCAAGGCGATTCCCAAGGAAATGATCACCATCGTCGACCGCCCGGTGATCCAGTACGTGGTGGCGGAGGCGGTGGCCGCTGGCATTCGCGACATCGTGCTGGTCACTCACGGCAGCAAGTCGGCCATCGAGAACCACTTCGACAAGCACTTCGAGCTGGAGGCGAGCCTGGAGGCCAAGGGAAAGCACGAACTACTCGCCGAGCTGCGCAGCATCGTGCCCGATGACGTCAATATCATCAGCGTGCGCCAGCCCGAACCCCTGGGGCTCGGCCACGCCGTGCTCTGCGCCCGTCCTGTGCTGGGCGACCACGAGCCCTTCGCGGTGCTGCTGCCCGACGTGCTGGTGGACGGCGAGGGCCTCGCGCGCAACGACCTGGGCTGCATGCTCGATGCCTTCGATGCCAGCGGCCGCGCCCAGCTGATGGTGGAAGAGGTACCGCGGGAGCAGACCTACAAGTACGGCATCGTCGATACCGGCGACCAGATGCCCGCCCCCGGCGAGTCTCGCCCGCTGGATGGCGTGGTGGAGAAACCGGCGGTAGAGGTCGCACCCTCCAACCTCGCGGTGATCGGTCGCTACGCGCTGCCGGGCAGCATCTTCAAGCTGCTGGCCGAGACGCTTCCCGGCGCCGGCGGCGAGATCCAGCTCACCGACGCCATCGAGACCCTCAGGCTGCGCGAGGGCGTCGACGCCTTCCGCATGCGCGGCAAGACCTACGACTGCGGCCATCAGCTCGGCTACCTCGAGGCGATCCTCGCCTACGGGCGACGCCATGCTCGCTACGGCGAAGGCTTCCGCGAATTGCTCACCCGCTACGCCGGCGAGGTCTGACCCCATGCGTGTACTGATTCACGGCAGTGAACTGGCCGCGGCCACCGCCGCCGCTGCGCTCTCCTCGGTGGGTCACCGTGTCACCTGGCTCACCCACCCCGACACCCCCTGGGCCCAGCTCGAGCACGCCGATTGGCTGCGGCGCGAACCTCGTCTGCTGGCCCAGCTTGACGAGTCGCGAGACGGCGGAAGCCTGCGGATCGTCGACGGACTCGACGCGGCATGCCCGGGTGATCAGGAGGTGGTCTGGCTGGCCGTCTCGCCCGGTCAGCGCAGCGACCTGGGCGAGCTGCTGGCGGCGCTCTGCACCGACGCGGGTGAGCTGCTGGTGGTCAACAACTCCACCTTCCCGGTGGGCGAGACCGAGCGCCTGGAGGCCCAGCTTGGCGGCGGTGGCCGGACGGTGTCCCTGCCGGATCTGCTGGAAGAGGGGCGCGCCTGGGACATTTTTACGCGGCCGGCGCGCTGGCTGCTCGGCAGCGACGATGCCAGCGCCGAGGCGCGGATGCGGGAGCTGCTGCGACCCTTCAACCGCCGCAGCGAGGTGATCCAACGCATGCCGCGCCGCGCCGCCGAGCTCACCAAGCTGGCCATCAACGGCATGCTGGCCACCCGCATCAGCTACATGAACGAGATGGCTGGCCTGGCCGACAGCCTGGAGGTCGACGTGGAGTATGTGCGCCAGGGCATGGGCGCCGATTCGCGCATCGGCTACGAGTACCTCTACCCCGGCTGCGGCTTCGGTGGCCCCAATTTCTCTCGCGATCTGATGCGCCTGGCCGATGTCCAGTCCGCCAGCGGGCGCCGTTCGGCGCTGCTCGAGCAGGTGCTCGACATCAACGAGCACAAGAAGGAGACGCTGTTTCGCAAGCTGTGGGCCCACTTTCACGGGCGGTTGGAGGGGCGCACCGTGGCCATCTGGGGCGCGGCCTTCAAGCCCGGCACCGCGCGCATCGATCACGCCCCGGTCCTGCGCCTGTTGCGCGCCCTCTGGGCCGAGGGGGTGAAGGTGCGCCTCCACGATCCAGCGGCGATTCCGGCGCTGCTGGACGAGGTGGGCGAGCAACCGCTGCTGGAGGTGTTCGATGGCGATCCCCACGTCGCCTGCGAGGGGGCCTGCGCGCTGATGCTGGTGACCGAATGGAAGGCCTACTGGAACCCCGACTGGGAACGGATCGCCAGCCTGCTGGGCGAGGGCCTGCTGCTGGACGGCCGCAACATCTTCGATCCCGGCTGGGTCGCGGCCCAGGGGCTGCACTACCGGGGGATCGGGCGCCGCGCGGATCCCTGAAGGCGTCCAGGACGCTGCCGGCATACGCGAGCGGCCCCGCCAATGGCGGGGCCGCTCGTCGTTGCAGGGCGTCACTGACGCTGGACGTGCTCGCCGATCAGCCGGCGAAGTTCTGGGCGACAAAGTCCCAGTTCAGAACATTCCACACGCTCTCCAGGTACTTGGGGCGCGCGTTGCGATAGTCGATGTAGTAGGCATGTTCCCACACATCGATGGTCATCAGCGGGGTCTGGCCGTGAGCGAGCGGGGTATCGGCGTTGCTGGTGTTGACGATGTCGACACCGCCGTCATCGGTCTTGATCAGCCAGGTCCAGCCGGAGCCGAAGTTGGCCACGGCGTTGGCGTTGAAGGTCTCCTTGAACGTGTCGAAGGAGCCGAACTTGGCGTTGATGGCCTCGGCCAGGGGACCGCTGGGCTCGCCGCCGCCGTTGGGCGCCAGGCAGTGCCAGTAAAAGGTGTGGTTCCACACCTGGGCCGCCTGGTTGAACAGGCCGCCGGAGGAGGACTTGATGATCTCTTCCAGAGACTTGCTGGCATCCGCGGTGCCTTCGATCAGCTCGTTGAGCTTGTTCACGTAGGCCTGGTGGTGCTTGCCGTAGTGGTACTCGAGGGTCTCTGCGGAGATGTGCGGCTCGAGTGCATTCTTGTCGTACGGCAGGGCGGGCAGTTCAAATGCCATTCAGGTTCTCCTCGGTCTTACAGTGTGTCACAGCGTTCATCCATGGTGGGTTTGACTTGCCTGGACTTCAAGGGGGCCGCTCCGTTGGCCGGACCCCGTGCGCCGTGGGGCAAAAAAACCTTACACTACGACGACGCTGTACAGGGTGCCGCGGCATCATAGCACCCGTCGCAGGGAGCGCCAATTGTGCTCCCCGACCACCGCCAGAGAAGGAGTTGACCATGGCTGATCGCCATGATGACCGCCGCCATGCCGCTGCCATCGTGCCCGACCCCGAGGCCAGCCTGGCGTCCCAGCGCCGGCGCGGGCCGCCCCCACCGAGGGTGTGGCCTCTGTGGCTGCTGGTGCTTGGCCTGATCGCCGCCGGGGGCGGGGTAGGCTATCTGGCCTGGGAGGAGCGAGCGCGGTTCAACGCCGATCTATCTCGTCTCTCAGGGGAGCTGTCCAACGTTCACGCGCGCTTCGATGCCGCCCTCGGCGAGGGCGATGCGCTGTCCGATATCGAGGCGCGCCTGACCGCTCAGGCGCGCCGCGATGAGGCCCATGATGGCCTGCTGGCGGTGCTCGAGGAGGACTTTGTCGCGGGACTGGAGGCCCAGGAGGCGCGCCTGGAGGCCCTCCAGCAGCGTCTGGTGCGTGTCGCCGAGGCCGCCGCCACCCGCGAAGCGATGCTGGCGGCGACCCAGGTCTCCCTGGATGCCCTGGAGCGTGCCGGCGCCGAGGGACGGGCGGCCATCGGCGATACCCTGGCGACCCATCAGGGGCAGCTGGACGATCTGCTCGAAGCACAGGCGCGGGAGAGTCGCCGTCTGGCGGCGCTCGACGAGCGCTTCGCCGTCCTGGCCGCCGAGACCGGCCAGGACGAGGCCCTGGAGCGCCTGGCGTCAGATCAACAGGCCCTGGCCGACCGCCTCGACGAATCGGAGGCGGGCGCCGAGCGCGAACGGCAGACCCTGGAAGAACGCCTGACCGCTCTGGGGGCAGAGGTTGAAGCCCTGGCCGAGGCAGGGGATGATGAGCGCAGAGATGACGATGCCCTGGCGGCGCGCCTGGCCGCGCTGGAGATGGAGATCGGCGAGCTGAGACGGACCCAACTAGCATTCAGTGCGCGCCTCGAGGCTCTGCGTCCCTGATGCGGGCCAGCCGGCGGGGCAGGCACACGAGTCGCGCGGGACGAAGGCGTCGAGAGATGGAGAATCATGTGGGAATACGCCTGGGAACCGCGACTCTGATAGCCGCCCTGACCCTTATGCCGGGCTGGGCCCTTGCCCTGGATGTGCGCATCGACGGCATCGACGGCAACGTGGCCGACAACATCCGCCACTACCTGGATGGGCTGGACCCCGAGCAGTTCAGCCGCGTCCGGGTGGAGGGCGAGGCCCAGCGACGCACCCGGGAGGCGATGCGGGTTTACGGCTACTACGAACCCGACATCCAGCTGCGCCTGGATGAGCGCAACCCGCCACGTCACATCGAGCTGGTGATCGACCCCGGCCCCCGCGTCACCATCGAGAGCCTCTCCTTTCGCCTGGCAGGCGAAGCCCGCCAGGACCCGCCCTTCCAGGAGGCCATCGACGCCTTTCCCCTGGACGAGGGCGATCCCCTGGTGCATGCCCCCTATGATCGATTGCGGGCACGACTGGCCAACCTGTCTCTGGAGCGGGGCTACTTCGACTGGCGCTTCACCGACCGTCGCATGGAGGTGCGCCCCTTCGCCGAGAGCGCACGTCTCTATCTCGCCCTGGACAGTGGCCCCCGCTATCGCTTCGGTGACGTGACCCTGAGCGGCAGCCATATCGAGCCCGCCCGCCTACGCAACCTGCTCACCTTCGCCCCCGGCGACCCCTACCTGGCCGGCGAACTGGCCCGCTACAACCAGCGCCTCGGCCAGACCCGCTGGTTTGGTTCCATCAGCGTGCGCCCACGACTGATGGAGGGCGAGGCGCTGATTCGCGACGCGGCCCCCGCAGACGTCAACGGCTGGTTGACCGAGCTCGATGTCGAGTCCGCGGAACACGATGCGCCCAGTCTTGAGATGGCGGCGGTTTATGCCGCCGTGTCATTGGTGCGGCGCGGCCCCCCCGAGGTGCCCATCGACGTCACCCTCACGCCGGCCGACCGTCACCAGTTCGAGGTCGGGGTGGGCTATGCCACCGACGTGGGGCCGCGCCTGCGCTTCTCTTGGGACCAGCCGTGGATCAATCGCTATGGCCACGGCCTGGACCATGACCTTTTCATCTCCGCACCGGAGCAGCGCTTCGCCGGCGTCTACAACATGCCCCTGGATGACCCGCTGCGCGACAGCTACCGCTTCCAGTACGGCTTTCGCCATCGCGACAATCAGGACACCCGCGCGCTTGAAGCAACCCTGGAGGGGGCGCGACGCTGGGAGTTCGAGAATCGATGGGTGCAGACGATCTACGTGCGTAGCACCTTCGAGGACTTCACCCAGGCGGGCGACGACGAGCAGGTGGTGATCCTCTATCCCGGTATCAGCTGGTCGCGCACCCGCACCCGCAATCCCACCTTTCCCACCTGGGGAGACCGCCAACGCATCGCCTTCGAGGTCTCCGACGGCATGTGGGGCTCCCAGGCCGATTTCCTGCGCATGACCGGCGAGACCCAGTGGATCCGCATGTTCGGCGATGACACCCGCCTGGTGACCGGTATGGGTTTCGGCGCCATGGAGACCGATGACTTCAACAAGATTCCCCCGTCGCTGCGCTTCTTCACCGGCGGCGATCGCAGCGTTCGCGGCTATGCCTACGAGAGCCTCTCGCCACGCAACGAGGAAGGGAAGCTGACCGGCGGCCAGCAGCTGCTGACCGCCAGCGCCGAACTGCAGCGCCGAGTGACCGGCGACTGGTGGGGCGCGGCCTTCATCGATACCGGCGATGCCTTCGAATCCTGGGGCCCCGATGACCTGAACACCGGTGCCGGTCTCGGCGTCCGCTGGATCTCCCCGGTGGGCCCGATCCGTTTCGACATCGCTCACCCCTTCGACGACGAGGACAATGCGTGGCGCATCCACTTCGCCATCGGTCCCGAGTTCTGAGCCTGCTCTGGGCCCTGTTACGGCTGCTGATCGTGCTGCCCATCACCCTGCTGGGGCTGGTCATCCTCGCCCTGGGCGTGGCGCTGTCGCCCTGGGGCACGGGTCTTCTGCTCGACACCGGCGCCCGTCAGGGCTTCTACACCCTGGCGTCCCACGAGGGCGCGCCCTTGGATCGCCTGGTGCTGCACGACCTCAAGTTCGAGGCGGGCCCGGCCCGGGTGGCACTGCAGCGCCTCGAGCTTGCCTGGGGCGATGATTGCCTGCTGAAGGGTCGACTGTGTCTCGACACCCTGGCCGTGGAAGGCGCCCGTATCCGGATCGGGGCGGGGGAGGAGAGCGACGAGGAGCCGGATGACCCCGGCGGACCGCCGGACGAGATCCGCCTGCCATTCCCGGTCGAATTGCGCGCCCTGGTGCTCAACGACGTGGAAGTGGTGCTGGCCGACGGCACCCGGCTACGTTGGGACAGCTTCACCAGCGGCGCCCTGGCCGAAGCGGACAGCATTACCCTGCTGCCCACGCGCCTGATCGGAACCCGGCTGCTGCTGCCCCTCTCGGCGGGGGCGCAGCTCGCTCTGAGCGAGGCCGAGCATGAGGGCCCACGGATCTCCGGCGCGGCCATCGATGCCGCCATCGCCGTGCATTCGCCGCTGCCCGCCGAGGTGGCCGCCGAACTCGAGGGGCTCGCTGCCTCGCCGCTGACGGAGCAGCCCCGCCACGAACTGCCCGAGATCCGCCTGCCGCTGCGCCTGGAGGTGCCGGAGCTGCTGGTGGAGGACACCGCCCTGGAAGGCGCCGTGGAGTACCAGATCGAGCGCCTGGCGCTGACGCTCTCCGCCCGCGGACACGACGTGGAGCTCCATCCGCTGGAGGTGAGCAGCCGCGATGCCGATGCCCGGCTCCAGGCACGGGTCTCGCTGCGCGACGGCTATCCGCTCCAGGCGCGGCTGCAGAGCGCTCTGTGGTTGCCGGACCAGCTCCCCGAACTCGCCGGCCAGCGCATCGATCTGGCCCTGGATGGCAGCCTGGACGACCTGCTGGTCCGGCTCGAACTCGACGGACCGGTCAACGCCGCTCTGGACGCCCGCCTTGATGCCCTCGAGCCGACGCTGCCCTTCAGCGCGTTGATGACCAGCGACCTGCTGCAGTGGCCGCTGCCTGGCGCCATCCCCGACGACGACGAGGATCCGCCTGAGCCCTGGCTGGTGGAGGCGCTGAGTCTGCGCGCCGAGGGCCGACTGACCGACTATCGACTGGCCGCCTCGCTGATGGTGGAGGGGCCCGATGTGCCCTTCACCCGCCTGGCCCTGGCTGGCAGCGGCGATCTCGAGCACTTCGCCTGGACCCCGCTCGCAGTGAGCCTGGCCGGCGGCTCCCTGGTAACCCGCGGCCGCATCGACTGGGCCGAGGCCTTGGCGGTGGAGGCGGTGGCGCGTCTGGATCGGTTCGAACCCGGGCGGTTCGTGGAAGGCCTCGACGGGCGCCTGGATGGCGACATCGAGGCGCGCTTCACCCAGACCGAGGAGGGCTGGCACCTGGACATCCCGACCCTCGCCATCGCCGGCGTGCTGCAGGACCTGCCCCTCTCCCTGAATGCCCGCCTGGCGGGCGACAGCGACATGCGCTGGGAGATCGAGACCCTCGACTTCCGTCAGGGAGAGAACCGCCTCAACGCGGCGGGGCAGGTCAGCGAGGCCGTCATCGATCTCGCCGGCGAGTTGGACATGCCGGCCCTGTCGAGCCTTCACGAGGACCTCAGCGGCAGCCTGGCCGGTCGCTTCAACGCCGGCGGCAGTCTGGAGGCCCCGCAGCTCGACCTCGAGCTCAGCGGCGGCGACCTGGCCTTCGCCGACAACCGGGTGGCAGCGCTGCGCCTGAGCGCCAATGTCAGCGGCATCGAGGACCCCGCCCTGGACGTAAGCCTGGAGCTCGAGCGTCTCAACGCCGCCGGCCAGGGCTTCAGCGAGATCACCCTGGGGCTCGAGGGTCTCTTATCTGCTCACCGTCTCACCCTGGCGGCCCAGGCCGAGAGCGGCATGCCGCTTTCCCGGGCGGCGCTGACCCTGGAGGGTGGCCTGGATGGCACCCGGGAGCGCTACCGTGGCGAGTTTTTGCCGCTGGAGGTCGACACCGAGTTCGGCGATATCCGCCTGGCCCAGCCGCTGGCATTCGAGGCCAACCTGCCCGCCGGCAGCGTCGCCGTTCAGCCCTTCTGCCTGCGCCGCGAGCAGGGCGGCGAGCTTTGCCTGAGCGAGGCGCTTCAGGCTTCTGCAGATAGCGGACGCGCCGCCCTGACCCTGCGCGAGCTGCCCATGTCGCTGCTCGAGGAGTGGGTGCCGGAGGAGTGGACCCTGGAGGGCGACAGCGAGCTCGACCTGGTGGCCGAATGGCGCCAGGGCGGCAGCGTCTGGGAGGCCGACCTGCGCCTGACCAGCAACCTGGCCCTCGAAGGGCTCGACGCCTACGGTCAGCCCTGGTCGCTGCCGGCCTCTCGCCTCTCCGCCCGGGTCTCCGCCACCCCGGCCCGGGCCGATGTCGACCTCGACCTGACCCTGGCCGAAGCCGGGCGCTTGGGCCTCGAACTGGTCATCGACGACCCGGTGGGCGGCGGCCGCCTCGATGGAAGCCTGACCCTGAACGACCTGCGCCTGGACCGCTATCGAAGCCTGGTAGCGGGCATGGAGACCCTGGAGGGCCGCCTCGACGGCCAGGTCGCCATCACCGGCACGAGCCAGACGCCTGCGCTCAATGGTCGCATCGCCCTGACCGAACTGCGCCTGCGCGGCGCCGACATCCCGGTAGAGGTCCGCGACGGCGAGCTGGCGATCGAGCTGGCCGGCGACCAGGGCCGCATCGACGGCTTCATCGCCGCCGAGGAGGGCCGCCTGGCCATTCGCGGTGATGCGGCCTGGCCCAGCGCCGACGACTGGCGTATCAGCATCGCCCTGGATGGCCGCGACCAGCCGCTGCTGGCGGTCCTGCCGGCCTTCGGTCGCCTGCGCCTGGCACCGGACATGACCGTGCTGGTGACACCGACGCTGCTGCAGGTTCGCGGCGAGGTGAGGGTGCCCTGGGCCCGCCTGGAGGTGGGCGAGCTGCCACCCTCCGCCGTGGCACCGAGCCCGGATGAGATCATCATCACCCGCCGGGATGAGGAGCGCGCTCAGCGCCAGGCCGAACGTGCCGCCGAGATGGCCGACGGCGAGACCGGCGCGAATGCCGCCCAGGCCCTGGCCCAGGCCGGCATGGTGGTGGATGTGCAGATCGGGCTGCGCCTGGGGCCCGACATGCAGCTGGCCGCCTACGGTCTGGAAGCCGGACTTTCCGGCACCCTGGAGGTGCGCCAGCGGAGCGGGCCGGTGCAGCTGTTCGGCGACGTCAACCTGGTGGATGGCCGCTTCCGGGCCTACGGCCAGGACCTGCTGATTCGCGAGGGGCAGCTGCTTTTTAGCGGCCCGCCGGACCAGCCGCTGCTCAACTTCGAGGCGGTGCGCAACCCCAACGTCACCCAGGACGGCGTGATCGCCGGCCTGCGCGTCACCGGCACCGCTGCCGAGCCTCAGCTGAGGGTCTTCTCCGAACCGGCCATGGACGAGGTGCGGGCGCTCTCCTACCTGCTGCGCGGCCGCGCCCCGGACGACAGCGATACCGACGGGGCCCTGACGCAGGCCCTGATCGGCCTGACCCTGGGGCAGACCGGCGGTGCCGTGGGCGCCATCGGCGAGGCCTTCGGCATCTCCGACCTGGGCCTGGAAACCGCCGGCACCGGCGACGAGAGCCAGGTGGTGGTGAGCGGTCAGCTGACCGATGACCTGCGCATCAGCTACGGTGTTGGCGTCTTCTCGCCCATCGCCGAGCTGACGCTGCGCTATACCCTGTGGCGCAACCTCTATCTGCAGGCGGTCTCCGGGGCGGCCCAGGCAGTGGATCTGGTCTACGCCTTCAGTCGTCCCGGCAAGCCGCCGAGGATCACCGAGTGATTGACATCAACCCGTGGAGGGAACGCAACATGGCGACAGAAACCTGTGTACTGGGCGGCGGCTGCTTCTGGTGCCTGGACGCCAGCTATCGCCTGGTGGAGGGTGTGGAACAGGTGGTGTGCGGCTATGCCGGGGGACAGGACCCGGCGCCGAGCTACGAGGCGGTCTGCCGAGGCACCACCGGCCACGCCGAGGTCGTGGAGCTGACCTATGACCCGGCGGTGATCGGCTTTCGCGACCTGCTGACGATCTTCTTCTCCCTGCACGACCCCACCACGCTCAACCGACAGGGCAACGACGTGGGCACCCAGTACCGCTCGGCGATCTTCACCCTGGATGAGGCCCAGGCGCAGCAGGCGCGAGAGATGATCGCCGAGCTGGCGAGGGACTATTCGGCCCCCATCGTCACCGAGGTGGTGCCCCTGGCGACCTTCCATCCCGCGGAGGCCTACCACCAGGACTACTTCACGAAGAACCCCGGCAACGCCTACTGCCAGTTCGTGATCCCCCCCAAGCGCCATAAGCTGGCCCAGCGCTTCGCTGACCGGCTGAAAGGCTGACGCGGGAAACTCGCGCCGGCGTCAGCGCCCCGGCGGCTCGCTCTCGACGGGCAGGCGACGGGGCCTACCGGCGAAGCTCGGCGCCCAGTCCTCGAGCTGGCGGCTCACCCGGCGCGCCAGCCAGGAGCGCAGCCGGCCGTCACGCCACTCCATGAAGCCCACGTGCCCACCGTGACGGGCAAGCTCGACCCGTACCGATTCGCCGGGCGGCGGCAGCCGGTCGAACAGGTCCGGCGGCATGAAGGGGTCGTCCTCAGCGTGGAGGATCAGGGTGGGCAGCTCGAGCTCGCCCAGCCAGCGCCCTGCGGAGGCGCGGCGGTAGTAGTCCTCCGCATCGAGAAAACCGTGCAGCGGCGCAGTGACAACGTCGTCATAGTCGCGCAGGGTGCGCAGCCGCCCCAGCCCCTCGGCGTCGAGATCCAGCGGGAAGTCTGCCAGCCGTCGAGCCACCTTGGCCTTGAGCGAGGAGAGCAGGTGCCGCTGGTAGACCCGCGTGAAGCCCTGCTGCAGGCAATCGGCGCTGGCGGCGAGATCCAGCGGGGCGCTGATGGCGATGGCGCCCGCCAGGTCGAGGCCATCGCCGCCCTGTTCGGCCACCAGCTTGACCAGCATGTTGGCGCCCAGCGAGACCCCCGCGGCCACCTTGAGCGCCCGGGGATAGCGCTGGGCCAGTTGGCCGATCAGCCAGTAGGCGTCGGCGGTGTCGCCGCTGTGGTAGGCCCGGGGCAGGCGGTTGGGCAGGCGGCCGCAACCGCGAAAGTGCATCAGCACCGCCCGCCAGCCCAGGGCGTCGGCCGCGGCCAGCAGCTCCCGGGCATAGGGGGAGTCGAAGGAGCCCTCCAGGCCGTGGAAGAGGATGAACAGCGGCGCGGCGGCATTCTCGGGACCCGGCGCCACCCAGGTTAGCTCCACGAAGTCACCGTCCGGCAGCGTCATCGTCTCCCAGCGGTGGGGCAGGCGGCGACGCGGCAGTAGACGAGGCAGCAGCGTCTGGAGGTGGCGGTTGGCCAGCCCGGCTGGGGGGACGAAGTCGGCGCAATGCAGCTGACCGATCATGGCGGACTCAGGGCTCCTGTGGGGTGAGGTTGACGGGGCCGTCGGCGGTCACCAGCACGTTGTCCTCGATGCGGATGCCACCGTGGTCGGCCAGGCGCTCCACCCGCCCCCAGTTCACCTCGGGGCGATGGCGATGGGCCTCGAGCAGCATGGGGATGAAATAGAACCCCGGCTCCATGGTGACCACCATGCCGGCCTCCAGTTCCCGGGTCAGGCGCAGCGCCGGGTGCTCGGCGGGCGGCGGCAGCGGGTGTCCGGCGGCGTTCACGCGGCCGGCCACATCGTGAACCTGCACGCCGAGCAGATGGCCGAGCCCATGGGGGCAGAAGGCGCGGGTCAGTCCGCTGGCCAGCACCGCCTCAGGGGAGGCGGTCACCAGTTGCTGCTCCACCAGCAGCGCCGCGAGGCCCTCGTGCATGCGCCGGTGCAGGGCCACATAGTCCACGCCGGGGGCGAGCGCAGCGATCAGCCGCCGCTGCAGTGCGGTGGCACCCTCGATCAGCGGCGCGAACTCGGGGTCGGCATCGCCTCCCGCCCAGGTGCGGGTGATATCGGCGCAGTAGCCGCGGTAGCGCCTGCCGCCATCCAGCAGCAGGCTTCGCCGCGCCGTCGGGGGCGCCTTGTCGTAGTGCTGATAGTGGAGCACGCCGCCGTGGGCGTTGAGCCCCACGATGTTGGGGTAGGGGAGCTCGCTCTCGCGCTGGCGGGCACCGCTCAGGTAGGCCAGCTGAATGTCGAGCTCCGCGCCGCCATGCTCGAACGCCTCACGCGCCGCCCGGTGACCGGCCATGGCGCGGTGGTTGGCCTCACGCAGGCAGCTCACCTCGTAGTCGCTCTTGCGTACCCTCAGCTCGTCCAGGGCGGCAAGCAGGCCAGGCGGATTGGCCTCGGCGACCAGCGCCCGCGCCATGTCGTCAGTTACGTCTCCTAGTACCGCGAAGCGCCCGGATGGCAGGACAGGGGGCTCGGTGGACTCGCGGGCCTCGACCCGGAAGCGCTCGATCCAAGGCTCCTCGGGCAGGCGGGCGGGCAGGTGCCAGAAGTCCGCCGGGGCATGCAGGGTAAGCGTCGGCGGCTTACCAGGGCGCACCAGCAGCCAGCTGTGAGCCAGCTGCGCTTGGCCGGTCCAGTGCACGAAGTGCCCGTAGGCGGCGAAGCTGGCGTGCTGGTCGTCGCCGAAATGACCGGCCGGCCGGCCGCTGTAGAGCAGCACGCCGTCGATGTCATGGGCCGCCAACACCTCGGCGTAGGCCTGGGCCAGGCCGTCCAGGTGGGCGTGCTGCTGGCGTTCAGAGTCCGTCATGGGGCCTGAAATATCCTTGCAGGGTGGGTGTGCCGAGACGCTTGCCTGACGCATTTCTGATGCAGTGTAGCCTTCCGTCCGGTCACTGGGCAGGGCAGACAGAGGCCGGTTCGGCTGGCATGATGCGCAGCGTCGATCATGGGGGAAAGAAGTTGATGCTGCGAAAATCGCTGATGGCCGTCTTGGCGCCGGGAATGGCCCTGGGACTGGCTCTGGGAGTAGCCGGCCCGCTTCAGGCCGAGACGCCCGCCGACGAGGGCCCGCTCTTCGAGGACCCTCGCCACGCCGTCACCTGGCGCCGCGAGGAGCTCAAGGGGATCGAGCGGTTGGTGCGCCAGCTGCGCTTCGATCTGGTCAACAATCGCGACGCCCAGGGCGCGGCGCCGCGACTGGAGGAGCTGGCCGAGCTTGCCAGCGGGGCGCATCTGCTGCCCGCCTTCATCGAAGGCAGCCACGGGCGCGGCTCCGAGGCCCGCGCGCGCATCTGGGAGGAGTGGGAGGAGTTCGAGGCCGGCTTCGCGGCCCTGGAGGAGCGGGTGTCGGCCCTGCGCGATGCCGCCGAGGCGGAGGACTACCGCCTGGCGACCCGCGAGCTGTCCGATCTCAGCCTGACCTGCCGCAGTTGCCACCGCCGCTACCGCTACTAGCCGGTCGGTGAGAGGCCCTCGATGCGATAGAGGGCCTCGATCTGGTCGAGCCCGAAGACGCTGCAGTTCAGATCCTTGACCCGGCCGTCCGCCAGTCCGTAGACCCAGCCGTGCACTGATACCTCTTGGCCGTGCTGCCAGGCGTGCTGGATGATCTTTGTGCGGCACAGGTTCATCACCTGGGCCTCGACGTTGAGCTCGCACATGCGATCCACCTGTTCGTCCAGGGGTAGCGACGCGAGGGAGTCGCGGTGGCGGCTGTAGAGCTCGCGCACCGAGTGCAGCCAGATGTCCACCATGCCGTTGTCGCCCCCGGCAACCGCCGCCCGCACCCCCCCGCAACCGTAGTGGCCGACCACCATGATATGGCGAACGCCCAGCACCTCGACGGCATACTGCAGCACCGAGAGGGCGTTGAGGTCGTTGTGGTGTACCAGGTTGGCCACGTTGCGGTGAACGAAGACCTCGCCCGGCGGCAGCGAGATGATCTGGTTGGCAGGTACGCGGCTGTCGGAGCAGCCGATCCACAGATAGTCGGGGTTCTGCTGCCGAGAGAGGCGGGCAAAGAACTCCGGGTCGTCGCGGCAGACCTGCTCGGCCCAGGCGCGGTTGTTCTCCAACAGGCCTTCGATTTCCTTCTTCATCGGGGGACGCTCGCATCAGGGGTGGGAGGGACGGCGGCCGTTCGACCATTGTCGGAGATTTTTACCCGGGCGACCCGGGCTGGGTCAAATCGACGCCTGCCGAGGCCTCGGCCCGACTGCTATCATGCCGCCACGATGTGTCGGGCCGCTGGCCCCCAGCAACAGGAGATTCCCGTGTCTGATAATTCCCAAGCCCAGTACCACTGGGACCTCTTCGTAATCGGCGCCGGCTCTGGCGGCGTTCGAGCGGCCCGCATGGCGGCCGCCACCGGAGCCCGGGTGGCCGTGGCCGAGGATCGCTATCTGGGCGGCACCTGCGTGAACGTGGGCTGCGTGCCCAAAAAGCTCTACTCCTATGCCGCCCATTTCCACGACGCCTTCGAGGACGCCGGCGGCTTCGGCTGGCAGCTGTCCGAGGCACCGCAGTTCGACTGGGCGACCCTGCGCGACAACAAGATCGGCGAGATCAAGCGCCTCAACGGCATCTATGCCCGCCTGCTGGAGGGTGCCGGGGTGCGCCTGATCCAGGGCCGAGCGCGCCTCCTTGACCCGCACACCGTCGAGGTGGCCGGCGAGACCCACAGCGCCGAGCGCATCCTGGTCGCGGTGGGCGGCTGGCCCTGGGTGCCGGAATTCCCGGGCAGCGACCTGGCCATGACCTCCAACGAGGTGTTCGATCTGGATACTTTCCCGAAGCGCTTTCTGGTGCTGGGCGGTGGCTATATCGCCGTGGAGTTTGCCAGTATCTTCAACGGCCTGGGCAGCGAGACTCACCTGATCCATCGCGGCGACCTGTTCCTGCGCGGCTTCGACCAGCAGGTGCGCGAGTTCACCCGGGACCAGATGGCCGCCAAGGGCGTCAACCTGCACTTCGAGACCAACATCGAGCGCATCGAGCAGGGCGAGGGTGGCCTGGCGGTGACCCTGACCAGCGGCGAGGTGCTCGAGGTGGATGCCGTGCTGGCCGCCACCGGGCGCCGGCCCCATCTCGAGGGGCTCGGCCTCGAGGCCCTGGGGGTCGATCTCGCCGACAGCGGCCACCTGAAGGTCAATGACCGCTTCGAGACCTCGCTGCCCTCGATCCTGGCGCTGGGCGATGTGACCGGCGGCCCCGAGCTGACCCCGGTGGCCCTGGCCGAGGCGATGCACCTGGTGGCCCACCACTTCGGCGACACACCACCGGCCGCGCCGCTGGACTACCGCAATATCGCCACCGCCGTGTTCTGCCACCCCAATATCGGTACCGTGGGGCTCTCCGAGGAGCAGGCCCGCCAGCAGTGCGGCGAGATCCGCGTCTATGCCACCGATTTTCGTCCCATGAAGCACACCCTGTCGGGAAGCCAGGAGCGCTGCCTGATGAAGCTGGTGGTGGACGATGCCAGCGACGTGGTGGTCGGCGCCCACATGGTGGGCGAGGAGGCCGGGGAGGTGATCCAGGGCATCGCCATCGCCGTGCGGGCGGGCCTGACCAAGGCCGACTTCGATGCCACCGTGGGCATCCACCCCACCGGCGCCGAGGAATTCGTCACCCTGCGCACGCCGACGCGTCGCTGATACCGGGCCGCGCCGATGCCGCCCGCATCACGGCAGCGGCCGTCGGGCCAGTCTCCGTGTGGCCCGACGACGTTAGGTCCCGCCACCGTCGCAAGGCTGGGCTAGACTGATCGGACGGAGGGCCGATCCCATCACGCGACCCGGCTCCGGCAGGCGATACCGCTGGCAGGGGCGGCAAGCTCCATAATTATTTGTTATGGAATAAGGCTTCCAAAATAATTAACAGTTTGAAATGTCGGCCCGCGCTGGTATAATCTATGTCAAATTCGCACAGCGAACCTGCCATGATGACAACGTCCGAACCCTTCACACCCTCCGCCGACCTGGCCCGCCCCAGCGTGGCGGACGCCGTGGTCGGCGCCGAGCGCGCGTCGCTGTTCATCCGCAAGCCCAACCCGGATGACGGCTGGGGCATCTA
This sequence comes from Halomonas salsilacus, assembly GCF_051216275.1. Classification (NCBI taxonomy): domain Bacteria; kingdom Pseudomonadati; phylum Pseudomonadota; class Gammaproteobacteria; order Oceanospirillales; family Halomonadaceae; genus Halomonas; species Halomonas salsilacus. The sequence goes on along the minus strand of NZ_JBPKAQ010000007.1, from coordinate 97,553 downwards.
CGAGTTGGTCAAGTCCTGCCCTCCGCTGGACGTGAATTCCGCCTACGCCTATCTGCTGCTGGCCACCCAATTTCGCGACAGCTGCGCCGTGGCCACCAACGAGGAGGGCGAGATCGTCGGCTTCGTTTCCGGATATGTGAAGAGCAACGCCCCGGATACCTACTTCCTGTGGCAAGTTGCGGTGGGCGAGAAGGCCCGCGGTACCGGCCTGGCCCGACGCCTGGTCGAGGCCGTCATGTCCCGCCCCGAGCTGGTCGAGGTGCATCACCTCGAGACCACCATCACCCCGGATAACCAGGCCTCCTGGGGGCTGTTTCGCCGCCTCGCCGATCGCTGGCAGGCGCCGCTCAACAGCCGCGAGTACTTCTCCACCGACCAGCTCGGCGGGGAACACGACCCGGAGAACCTGGTGCGCATCGGTCCCTTCCAGACCGATCGCATCTGATCCTCGAATGTAACGCCATGGCCGGTCCCGTGACCGGTCACGGCAAGCTTACGCCTTTATTCCCTTTCGACTCACCTACCGACAGGAGGTCGCCAATGCAGACCCAGATCCTCGAACGCATGGAATCCGACGTACGGACCTACTCACGCTCCTTCCCGGTGGTCTTTACCAAGGCCAAGAACGCCCGAATCACCGATGAGAACGGCCGCGAGTACATCGACTTCCTGGCCGGTGCCGGTACTCTCAACTACGGCCACAACAATCCCCAGATCAAGCAGGCCCTGCTCGACTACCTGGCCGAGGACAACATCATCCACGGACTGGACTTCTGGACCGAGGCCAAGCGCCACTACCTCGAGACCCTCGAGGAGGTAATCCTCAAGCCGCGCGGGCTCGACTACAAAGTCCAGTTCCCCGGGCCCACTGGCACCAACGCCGTGGAGGCCGCCATTCGCCTGGCGCGCAACGCCAAGGGCCGACACAACATCGTCACCTTTACCAACGGTTTCCATGGCGTGACCATGGGGGCTCTGGCCACCACCGGCAACCGCAAGTTCCGTGAGGCCACCGGCGGCGTGCCCACTGTGGGCGGCACCTTCCTGCCCTATGATGGCTACCTGGGCGAAGGCACCGACACCCTGGACTACTTCGAAAAACTGCTCACCGACAAGTCCGGTGGCCTCGATGTACCGGCCGGTGTGATCGTCGAGACCGTGCAGGGGGAGGGCGGCATCAATGCCTGCAGCCCGGAGTGGCTCAAGCGCCTGGAGCAGATCTGCCGGGCCCATGACATCCTGCTGATCGTCGACGACATCCAGGCGGGCTGTGGCCGCACCGGCAGGTTCTTCAGTTTCGAGGAGGCCGGCGTGGTGCCCGACATTGTCACCAACTCCAAGTCGCTCTCCGGCCTCGGCCTGCCGTTCGCCCAGGTGCTGATACGTCCGGAACTCGACGTCTGGAAACCGGGCCAGTACAACGGCACCTTCCGCGGCTTCGCGCTGGCCTTCACCACCGCCGCCGCCGCCCTGAACCACTACTGGCGCGACGACAGCTTCGCCAACGAGGTGCAGCGCAAGGGTGAAGTCGTCGCCGAGCGCTTCGGCAAGATCGCCGCCTGGCTGGGCACCAAGGGCATCGCGGCCAGCGTGCGCGGGCGCGGCCTGATGCGCGGCATCGACGTGGGCACCGGCGAGATCGCCGACAAGATCACCCACCAGGCCTTTGCGAACGGCCTGGTCATCGAGACCAGCGGCCAGGACGGCGAGGTGGTCAAGTGCCTCTGCCCGCTGACCATCACCGATGAGGATCTGCAGCAGGGTCTGGACATCCTGGAAGAGAGCGCCAGGCAGGCGCTGACCTGATAGTCTGAGACGACCGCCCTAGGGCGGTCTGTTCAACGACCGGTCGGCGAGGCCTATCGGTCTGACATCGACACCACTGGAGACCATCCATGATCGTTCGCAATCTCGAGGAATGCCGCAAGACTGACCGCCTGGTCAAGGCCGAGAACGGCAACTGGGACAGCACCCGGCTGAGCCTGGCCGACGACGGCGGCAACTGCTCCTTCCATATCACTCGGATCTACGAGGGGACCGAGACCCATATCCACTACAAGCACCACTTCGAGGCGGTCTACTGCATCGAGGGGGAAGGCGAAGTGGAGACACTGGCCGACGGCAAGATCTGGCCGATCAAGCCGGGCGACATCTATATCCTCGACCAGCATGACGAGCACCTGCTGCGTGCGTCCAAGACCATGCACCTCGCCTGCGTGTTCACGCCGGGCCTGACCGGCAAGGAAGTTCACCGCGAGGACGGCTCCTACGCGCCTTCCGACGAGGGCTGAGCCCAGGGGCTGCGCCTCAAGGCCGAGTCACACCAGAGCAGGATGACGCCCCCGGCGCCTTCGGTGCCGGGGGCGTCTGCGTTGGTATCTTATGAGTCGGTGTTGTCTAGATCGCTGCCCACGCGCTCGAAGACAAGGGTGATCCGCGCCAGGGTGATCCCGAACTTCTTCATGTCCGTGCGGTTGATCAGGCGGTCGTCCGGTTGCAGAAACATCCAGTCGTCCATGGTGAAAGTGATCTCGCGCCCCGAGACCTCCACGGGCAGCCGATAGGTCATGTTGAAGGCGTGGCCGGCCTGGCGGGCCTCCACGGGACCCTCGACATCATTGGCACTGCCTATCCAGCGGCCATCGCCCTGACGCTCGAAGGTCCAGACCCGGCGATCGGTCTCGCCGTCGTCATAGACGAAGTGCTCGTCGAGGACCAGGGTGGTGCCGTCATGCTCGCCATCGATGTCCACCACGAAGCGCCGTTGCACCTCGCCACGATAATCCTGGACGATGCCCCAGGCCCGGGTGCGGCCGTCGAAGTACTCGCCGATATCGAGCACCGGCGCGGAATCGGCATAATGGTCGACGTCGACGCTGCTGCAGCCGGCGAGCAGCAGGGGCAGGACCAACAGCGAGATCCACAGCGGATAAGATCGAAGTTTCCGATACATTGATCATTTCTCGTCAAATAGATGTACAGGTTATTTTCATCCTAGCCGCGGACGAGGCCCAGGACCAGCGAAAACTGGCAGGTCAAACAGCTGGATACTTCTTCGCTCCTTGATTCGCATAATGTATATTATGTTAAATCTAGTATGAACGCATGACCTCGCGGCCCTCTGGTGACACTTCTTCACCTGTATTGCCTCATTCTTCACACCCTTCTGCCCATCCCCGGTTGGACAAGCCTGCCAGCGACTCCTTATCATCACGCAACCAAACCAAGGATCCTCCCTGCCTCATGTCGCGACGCCTGCTCTCCACCGGTGCACTCTCTCTCGGTCTGCTGCTGATCGCCGGCTGCGCCATGCCCATCGAGCAAGTCGAGCCTGAGCCCGTGCTGAGCCCCGATGCATTTGCACTGCGCATCGACCGCCTGGAAACCGACCTGGGGGCCCGCTGTGACCTGCAGCAGTCGAGCTTTGCCGAACATGGGCGTCGTCAGGAGACTCTGGTGGCCGACGTGCGCGAGGTCGGCACCCTGGCGCGCCACCTGCGCGCCGACATCGAGCGACTGGAACGCGTCGAAAGCGAACCGACGACGATCGTCCAGGAGTGCGCCACCGATGAGCCCGCCCTGGGCACCAAGACCGTGGTGGGCCGCAGCGAATGGATCGGCCTGCCGGACGTGGGTACCTACCTCAAGGCGCGGGTCGACTCCGGCGCCAACACCTCATCGCTGTCGGCCAGCGAGATCACCCGCTTCGAGCGCGACGGCGCCAACTGGGTACGTTTCAAGCTGGGCCTCACCGATGACGACGTGGTGGTGGATGGCACAAGCGATGAGTGGATCGAGGCCCCGGTGGAACGCCGGGTACGCATCGTCCAGGCTGTTGGCGAAGACTCCCGCCCGGTGGTTAGCCTGATGATGACCCTGGGCCCGATCCGCGAACTCGTCGAATTCACCCTCAACGACCGCTCTCACCTCAACTATCCGGTGCTGCTCGGCCGGCGCTTCCTGATGGATATCGCGGTGATCGACGTTGCCGAAACCTACCTCCACGAGCGGCCCGAGTTCCCCGGCGGCCGCCCGGCCGACGAGGCCGAAGCCGATGAGAATGACCGGGACGACGAAGAGCGCTGAACTGCCCGGCCACGCCTCCTCCTGACCTCGCCAAGGAAGCTTCATGTCACGACTGCCCTTCTATCTGCTCGTCGGCCTGCTGCTGGTGGCCGGCATCGGCCTCAGCATCCATCGCCACATCAGCCTAGAGGTACCCTGGACCCCCGGCGAACAGCGCGAGGTCTGGGAGGTCGAGGCGCTGGTCAACTTCACCGCCCAGGACGGCCCGGTGCTGGTCAACATGGCGCTGCCCTCCAGCCAGCAGTCCTTTCGACTGCTCACCGAGCACACTGCCTCGCCGGGCTATGGCCTCGCCTTCCTGCAAGAGAACGGCGGCCGCCGCGCCCAGTGGTCGATCCGTGAGGCTTCCGGCAGTCAGCAGCTCTACTACACTACCCAGATGCTGGCGACCCCGGACGCCCGCCCTGTGCCCACAGGGCCCCCGGAGCTTCGCGGAGACATCCTCTGGGAGCGCCCCTACGATACCGCGGCTGCCCAGGTGATCGAACGCGCCTGGAATCGCAGTGCCGATGCTTTCACCTTCGCGCGTGAGCTGATCCGCGACTTCGGCGACGAGCGCCAGGGAGAGAATTCCCGCCTGCTGCTGACCCAGTTCGAGCGTGGTCCGCTGCTGGTGCGGCTGCTCAACCAGGCCGGCGTGCCGGCCAGGGAGGTCAGTGGCCTGCTACTGGAGGACGCTCGCCGCCGCCAGACCCTCAGTCAGTGGGTGCAGGTGTTCGACGGCGAGCGCTGGGCCCTGTTCGACCCGGCCACCGGCGAACAGGGGCGCCCCGACAATCTGCTGCTCTGGGAAGCCTCTGGCCAGGCGGTCCTCGAGGTCCAGGGGGGGACCAACTCGCGGGTCACCTTCTCGATGCTCAACCGCAACCAGCCGGCAGCCGCCGCGGTGCGCAGCCAGCTGGCCGAGGACACCCTGCTCAACTTCTCCATCCATAGCCTGCCCCTCGAGGAGCAGGCGCTGTTCCAGACCATCCTGCTGATTCCCATCGGCGCCCTGGTGGTGGTCATCCTGCGCATCCTGGTGGGGATCAAGACCTCCGGCACCTTCATGCCGGTGCTGATCGCCCTGGCCTTTATCCAGACCACCCTGATCACCGGGCTGGTCGGCTTCCTGCTGATCGTGGCGGTGGGCCTGGTGATCCGCAACTACCTCTCCTACCTCAACCTGCTGCTGGTGGCGAGGGTCACGGCGGTGATCATCACGGTGATCGCCATCATTTCGCTGTTCTCGGTGCTCGCCTACCGCTTCGGGCTCAATGCCGGGCTGACCATCACCTTCTTCCCGATGATCATCCTCTCCTGGACCATCGAGCGGATGTCAATCCTGTGGGAGGAGGAAGGGCCCCGGGAGGTGCTCATCCAGGGCGGCGGCAGCCTGCTCACCGCGGTGCTCGCCTTCCTGGCCATGACCAACCCCTGGGTGCGTCATATCACCTTCAACTTCCTGGGGGTGCAGATGATCCTGATGGCGCTGATCCTTCTGCTCGGCAACTACACCGGCTACCGACTGCTCGAGCTGCGACGCTTCAAGCCGATTACCGAGGATTGAGCGCCATGTGGAATTGGACGATGCGCAACTGGACCTCCCCCACAAAGTTGCGCGTAAAGGGCATCATCGGCATGAATCGGCGCAATATCCGCTATATCGGCCGCTACAACGATCGGCGCCTCTATCCACTGGTGGACGACAAGCTCAAGACCAAGTTGCTGGCCCAGGAGCACGGCATCACCACACCGGCCCTGATCGGCACCGTCGCCACCCAGTTCGGGGTCAAGCACCTGCGCGAGATGCTTCACGGCCACGATGGGTTCGTGATCAAGCCGGCCAAGGGCAGTGGCGGCAAGGGAATCCTGGTGATTGACCACGTCGACGACGGCGCCTTCGTCAAGCCCAGTGGCGTCCGGTTCACCCTCAAGGACGTCGAGCGTCACGCCTCCAATATCCTCTCGGGCCTCTACTCCCTGGGGGGTTCCCCGGACGTGGCGGTGGTCGAGGCGCTGATCAACTTCGACGAGCGGCTGGCGGAGTACACCTACGAGGGCGTTCCCGACATCCGCGTCATCGTCTTCCTCGGCTACCCGGTGATGGCGATGATGCGTCTCTCCACCGCGGCCTCGGACGGCAAGGCCAACCTGCACCAGGGCGCCGTGGGGGTGGGCCTGGATATCGCCACCGGCAACGCCATTCGCGGCGTGCAGTTCGACCGCACACGCCTCGATCACCCGGACACGGGCCACGAGCTGGCCAGCCTGCACATTCCCGACTGGCGCACCCTGCTGCTGCTGGCGGCCGGGTGCTACGAGATGACCGGGATGCTGGGCTATCTCGGCACCGACGTGGTGCTGGACCGCGACCACGGCCCCATGCTGCTGGAGCTCAACGCCCGGCCGGGCCTTGCCATCCAGATGGCCAACGGCGAGGGGCTGCGCCGTCGCCTCGACCTGATCGAGCGTCAGCCGCCGGGGGTTTCCCCCGAGGAACGGGTGGCCTTCGCCCAGCATCACTTCGCCCGCCGCAGCGAACTCGAGGCCAGCACCGAGGCGACCGCCGAGGCCCTCTGACGCCCGCTGGCCGGGTCGGGGTCCGGCGCGTAGAATAGCCCTTTCATTTCGCCAGTTGATGGTCGTCATGCCAGACTCCAGTGCCCTGCTCGACCAGGCAGCGCAGCAGTGCCAGCAGCGCGGCGCGCGCTTCACCCCGATCCGGCGGCGCGTGCTGGAGATGATCGCCGAGGCACCGGGCAGCCTGAAGGCCTACGACCTTCTCGACCGTCTGGCCGAGGAGCATGCCGCCGCCCGGCCGCCCACTGTCTACCGCGCCTTGGAGTTCTTGATCGACCAGGGCCTGGTGCATCGCATCGAATCGCTCAACGCCTATGTGGCTTGCCCCTGCCCGGAGCATGCCCACGGCTTCCAGCTGCTGATCTGCCGGCTGTGCGGGCGAGTCGAGGAGCTGCATCTGGACGACATCAACGCCCAGCTCTCGCGGCGGGCCCATGACCTGGGCTTCCGCGTGGAACGCCAGACCATTGAACTGCTCGGCCACTGCGAGGCGTGCCACGCCGCCCCCTGAGCCGACCCCAGCCGACCGGACCCGCCATGCAAGCTACCTTCAAGGCCCTCGAACGGGCCGAATGCGACAGCCGCTACCCCCTGGCCGAGATCCTCGATGCCGCACGCTTCAACGCCGACGGCCTCCTCCCCGCCATCGCCCAGCAGCATGACTCGGGCGAGGTGCTGATGATGGCCTGGATGAATCGAGAGGCACTGGACGAGACCCTGCACAGCGGCCGCGTCTGCTACTGGTCTCGCTCACGGGGCAAGCTGTGGCGCAAGGGCGAGAGCTCCGGCCAGCAACAGCACCTGAAGGGCGCCGCTCTGGACTGCGACGGCGACACCCTGTTGCTGCAGGTGGATCAGACCGGCCCCGCCTGCCATTCCGGTCGGCGTAGTTGTTTTTACGTGGCCCTGGAGGGCGACGAGGCACGCATCACCACGGCCCCGCTGATCGATCCAGATGCCCTCTACGGCAAGGCCTGAGTGTCCTGCCTCGCCGCCTGGCTGGCCCGGCTGCTGCGCGCCCTACGCCGCGGCCTCGGCTGGCTGATGATCGGCCTGGTCAGGGTCTACCAGGTGACGCTGAGCCCGCTGCTCGGACCCCGTTGCCGGTACTGGCCAAGCTGCTCGAGCTATACGGTGGAGGCGATCCAGGTCCATGGCCCGCTCAGAGGCGGGCTGATGGCCGCAAGGCGCATCGCTCGCTGCCATCCCGGCGGCGAAGGCGGTATCGACCCGGTGCCCGGCGGACCCAGCGAGCAACTCTGCCGCGATGACCCGGAACTGGACGAGCACTTCAGGCCGCGGGAGTCGGAGGACGACTCCCGCATCCGTTGAGCCCCGGGTGCGTCAAGCCGTCAGGCGGCCTCCTGCTCGGCCACCTCGTAGATGCGCTTGAGCATGGCGTTCAGGCCATTGCTGCGAGTCGGCGAGAGGTGCTTGTCGAGCCCCAGGTCGGCGAGGAAGTGCGGGCCGGTGCCACGGATCTCGGCGGCGGTCCGGTCGCTGTAGATGCGCATCAGTACCGCGATCAACCCCGAGACGATGGCGGCATCGGAGACGGCGTCGAAGTGGATCCGCTCGCCATCGCGCTCATGGCGCATCCAGACATTGGACTGGCAGCCCTGGATCTTGAGCTCCTCGCGCTTCCACGCCTCGGGGAAGTCCGGCAGCGCCTTGCCCATGTCGATGATGTACTGGTAACGGTCCATCCAGTTGTCGAACATCTCGAATTCTTCAATCAGCGCCTGCTGCGCCTGCTCGGCGGTGGCTTCGGTCGTCATGGGGTCTCCTTCTGGTCGATGGCGTGATTATACCGGCTCGTCGCGGTCTGCGTCCGCCCCAAGGCGGTGCAGGGATTGCTGGTGGTGCCAGGCCTCGTCCTCGGCGTGAAGGTAGCGGGCGGTGGTATCCAGGCGCGAGTGGCGCGCCGTGGCGGCCAGGTAGCGCAGCTCCACCCCGGCCTGGGCCTGATGGGTCAGCGCCGTGTGGCGCAGCCAGTGGGGCGTGGCGGCGCGCAGGCGCATCGCCCAGGGCCGGCCACCCTCCCCCTGCTCCGCCTCCAGCGTGTCGGCCGCCTCGCGAAAGGCGTCACGGATCAACCGATAGAGCCGGTTGTCACCCAGGCCACGCCGGCCATCCAGGGCGCGCAGCAGGGGCGTGGCGTCATCCGGTAGCGGCTCCGGGGCGAGCCCCAGACCCACGCGCCACTCCGTCAGCAGCGCCGCCATGTCCGGCGGTACCGGAATCACCGCCGTCTTGTTGCCCTTCCCCGTGACCCGCCACCACCAGCGCCCCTCGCGGCGCTGGAAGTCCCCCATGTACGCCGCGCTCATCTCCCCGATGCGCGGGGCCAGCAGATAGGCAAAACCAAACACCAGTCGCCGGCGCCGATGCTCGAAGCGCTGTCGTGGCGACGCGCCCTCCTCCGCCGGCCGGTTGAGCTCCCTGTTCAGCCAGGCCCAGAACCACGCCCACAGCGGGCGCTCGAGATAGCGCTCGATGCCGCCCTGGCGGTTATCCAGCCGCCGGCGCTTGTCGCGCATCAGCCGGAAGGGGTTGTGGGCCACCCAGCCCGCCTCGGCGAGCCAGGCGAACATTCCCTGCAGAATCACTAGAGACTGGCGGCGACTGGCCGGTGCCAGGGGCCCGCGAAAGGGCCGCCACTCCTCGGCGTGACGCGGCCTGGGCGGCCCGATCCAGCGCTCCCGGGGCCTGGGATCCGCCAGGAAGGCCTCGAAGGCAACCAGGTGGTCGCGCCTCACCCCGGCCAGGCCCAGGCCCTGCTCGGCGAGCCACAGCAGCAGGCGCTCGGCCTCCCGCCGATAGGCGCGCTGGGTCTGAAGGCTTGCCCGATACTCGGTGAGCCACTGGCCCACCGCCTCCACGTCGCTGCCCGCCGCAATACGGCTGCCCTGCCCTCGCGTCGTCTCCGGCATCGACTCTGCGTAATACCGCGTCAGCGCCTGGTGCGTCTCAACGATCGGCTCGTCCATATCTCCCCTGCCTCCCCCTGCCTGCATTTCCCTGCCGGCCAGTATCCCGCTGCATTTCCCATAAAATCAAGATAAGCCGCGTAATCTTGATTTTATGCTTAATATCATTATGTTTTTTACGTATTACGTTTTATGTAATTATATTCCCATTCGGCCCTTCTCGAGCTATGCTGCGCCCTTCACGGCCGTGCCAGGGCGCCCAACCCCGCGCCGGCCTGTATCGAGCAAGGAGCAGAGAGATGGCACGCAGCGGTGTGCAGTACGAGGACGTACAGCGGGCGGTCGATGTCCTGATGGCGCGGGACGAGTCACCCAGCGTGCAGAAGGTGCGTGAAGTGCTGGGCACCGGCAGCTTCACCACCATCAGCGACCACCTGCGAGAATGGCGCACCCGGCGCGAGGAGAACCGCGACGTGCCCCCGCCCCGTGGCATGCCGGGCGCCCTGCAGGAGCTGGCGGAGGGGCTGTGGCAGAAGGCCCAGGAGAGCGCCAACGAGTCGCTGATCCATTACCGCGTGGAAGCCGACCGCCGCGTCGAGGAGGCCGAGGCACGTATCGCCGAGGCCCGCCGTCAGGCCGAGGATGCCGAGCAGCGCGAATCCGCCCTGGCGGCCCACCTGGCCACCACCGGACAGCGCCTCGAAGAGCGCAACACGGCCCTGGCCCGCGCCGAGTCGCAGCGGGAGCAGCTCGACGAGGCGGCCCGCCGCCTGGAGACTCGGCACGCCGAGTTGGAGGGATTGCTTGAGCGGATTCGCAGCGAGATAGCCCAGCAGGCGAGCGAGCACCAGCAGGCCGTGGAAAACCTGGAGGCCCGGCAGCGAGAGCGTCTGGCCAGAGAGGAGCAGCGCCACGAGAGCGCCGAGGCCCGGCTGATGGGATTGCTGGACGAGGCCCGCCAGGAGCGCCTGGCGGGCGAGAAGGCCGCTGCGGAGCGGGAGAAGCAAGCCGGTGCGCGCCTGGAGCGCCTGGAGCAGCAGCTCATGGAAGCGCGCGGACAGCTGGCCGAGGAGGAGAAGCGCCAGAGGGAGACCGACTGGGCACGTCGTCAGGCCGAGACCCTGGCCGATACCCGCCAGCACGAGCAGGCCCTGCTGCAGGCGCGCATCGATGAACAGAAGCGCATGCTGGAGGAGCAGACCCACCGCCTGCGCGACCTGGAGCAGCAGCTCCACCACTGCCTGTGGCAGACCCCGGCTACGCATGGGAGAGAGGAAAAAGAAAGAGAAGAAGAGAACACCGAGAACGATGAAGGCCCCGCCGCAGCGGAGCCTTCAGAGACAACTTGATGCCCGGGTGGCTGGCCGAGCAGACGCCCGGCCTACCTGTAGTAGGCGTTGGTGGTGTCCGTATGGTCGGTCACGTCGCGAATACCGGCCAGTTCCGGAATACGCTCCATCAGTGTCTTCTCGACGCCCTCCTTGAGGGTCAGGTCCACCGCCGCACAGCCCTGGCAGCCGCCGCCGAAGGCCAGCACCGCCACCTGCTCGTCGGTGAGCTGCACCAGCTTGATCTCGCCGCCGTGGGCGGCAAGACCGGGATTGATCTCGCTGTAGAGGATGTAGTTGATGCGATCCTCCATGGGACTGTCGGCGTTGACCTTGGGCATCTTGGCGTTGGGCGCCTTGATGGTCAGCTGGCCGCCCATGCGGTCCTTGTTGAAGTCGACCACCGCTTCCTCGAGAAACGGCAGGCTGTTCTTGTCCAGGTGGACCGACAGCTTGGGCAGCTCGAGACGCTCGTCGGTGGGCTCCTCCTCACCGGGCCGGCAATAGGCCAGGCAGGTCTCGGCGTAGGGAGTGCCGGGCTGGGTGATGAAAATGCGCACGGCAATACCCTCGACATTCTGCTTCTCGAGCAGCTCGGCGAGGTAGTCCTGGGCACTATCGGTGATCTGGATCGGGTTGCTCATGGTGTTCTCGCTGGTCGGGCTGCGGCCTGGGGAGGTTCCTTCGCCAGGCCGCGCATCAGGGTTTGGCTATCCCCATGGTAAGACAGCGGACCGGAGCTGACAATCCCGAGTGAATTGGTTGGTCTTTGTGCCGCGGCCTGCCCCTGGGCAGCGCCTTTTGGTAACATGGCCGCCATTCCTGGCCGCCCCAATGCAAAGACAGCTGTGCGAGACAGCTGCGCGAGACAGAAGACGCCCCGAGGCGTCCGAGCGGCCCTGCCCCTGGATGCGACTTTCGCTGGAGACTAGACCTGCCCATGGCCGCCCTTCCCACTGCCCAGACCGCCTCCCTGATCGATAGCCTCAACGAGCGGATTCTCATGCTCGATGGCGGCATGGGCACCATGCTCCAGAATGCCGGCCTCTCCGAGGCCGATTTCCGCGGGGATCGTTTCGCCGACTGGCCCTCCGACCTCAAGGGCAACAACGACCTGCTGGCGCTCACCTGCCCTGAGCTTGTGACGCGTATCCACCGCGAGTACCTCGAGGCCGGTGCCGACATCGTCGAGACCAATACCTTCAACAGCACTCGCCTCTCCCAGGCCGACTACGGCATGGAAGCGCTGGTGGTGGAACTCAACCGAGAGGCCGCCCGCCTGGCACGCCAGGTGTGTGACGCCGTGGCCGCCGAGACCGGCGTGCCCCGCTACGTGGCCGGGGTGCTCGGCCCCACCTCGCGTACCGCGTCGCTCTCACCGGATGTCAACGACCCGTCCAAGCGCAACGTGACCTTCGATGCGCTGCGTGAGAACTACTATGAGGCCGCCGAGGCCCTGATCGAGGGCGGCAGCGACCTGATCCTGATCGAGACCATCTTCGATACGCTCAACGCCAAGGCGGCGATCTACGCCCTGGAGGCGCTGTTCGAGGATCGCGGCGAACGCCTGCCGGTGATGATCTCCGGCACCATCACCGACGCCTCCGGCCGCACCCTCTCCGGCCAGACCACCGAGGCCTTCTGGAACTCGGTGCGCCATGCCCGACCGCTCAGCGTCGGCCTCAACTGTGCGCTGGGGGCCGAGGAACTGCGCTCCTACGTGGAGGAGCTGTCCACCAAGGCGGACACCTTCGTTTCCGCCCACCCCAACGCCGGTCTGCCCAATGAGTTTGGCGAGTACGACCAGACCCCCGAGGAGATGGCGGCCATCGTCGCCGAGTTCGCCCAGAGCGGCCTGGTCAACATTATCGGCGGCTGCTGCGGCAGCACCCCGGAACACATCGCGGCTATCCATCGGGCGATCCAGGGCCTGACGCCGCGTCGGGTGCCGGAGATCCCCAAGGCCTGTCGCCTGTCGGGCCTGGAGCCCTTCAACATCGACGCCGGCTCGCTGTTCGTCAACGTTGGCGAGCGCACCAATGTCACCGGCTCGGCCCGCTTCAAGCGCCTGATCGTGGAGGAGGACTTCACCACCGCCCTGGAGGTGGCCCTCGAGCAGGTGGAGAACGGCGCCCAGGTGATCGACATCAACATGGACGAGGGGATGCTCGAGTCCCAGGAGGCCATGGTGCGCTTCCTGAACCTGATCGCCGGCGAGCCCGACATCGCCCGGGTGCCGATCATGATCGACTCCTCAAAGTGGGAGATCATCGAGGCGGGCCTGAAGTGTGTGCAGGGCAAGGCCGTGGTCAATTCGATCTCCATGAAAGAGGGTGAGGAGGCCTTCCGCGAGCAGGCCACCATCTGCCGCCGCCATGGTGCCGCCGTGGTGGTGATGGCCTTCGACGAGACCGGCCAGGCCGACACCTTCGCGCGCAAGATCGAGATCTGCCAGCGGGCCTACCGCATCCTGGTCGACGAGATCGGCTTCCCGGCGGAAGACATCATCTTCGACCCCAACATCTTCGCCATCGCTACCGGCATCGAGGAACACGACAACTACGCCGTGGACTTCATCGAGGCGACCCAGTGGATTCGCGAGCACCTGCCCCACGCCCTGGTTTCCGGGGGGGTCTCCAACGTGTCGTTTTCCTTCCGCGGCAACAACCCGGTGCGCGAGGCGATCCACTCGGTGTTCCTCTTCCACGCCATCCGCGCGGGTCTGCGCATGGGGATCGTCAATGCCGGCCAGCTGGCGGTCTACGATGATCTGCCCGAGGAACTGCGCGAGGCGGTCGAGGACGTGGTGCTCAATCGCCGCGCCGACAGCACCGAGCGGCTGGTGGATCTCGCCGACAAGTACAAGGGCGACGGATCGGGGCCGGCCAAAAAGGAGGACCTCGAGTGGCGCTCCTGGCCGGTCAACAAGCGCATCGAGCATGCCCTGGTCAAGGGCGTGACCGTCTATATCGAGGAGGACACCGAGGAGGCGCGTGCCGCCGCGGCGCGTCCCATCGAGGTGATCGAGGGCCCGCTGATGGATGGCATGAACGTGGTCGGCGACCTGTTCGGCGCCGGCAAGATGTTCCTGCCCCAGGTGGTCAAGTCGGCTCGCGTGATGAAGCAGGCAGTGGCCTACCTGATCCCCTACATCGAGGAAGAGAAGCGTGAGCTGGCCCAGGGCGAGAGCCAGGCGAAGGGCAAGATCGTCATGGCCACGGTCAAGGGCGACGTCCATGACATCGGCAAGAACATCGTCGGCGTGGTCCTGCAGTGCAACAACTACGAGGTGATTGACCTCGGCGTGATGGTGCCGGCGGAGAAGATTCTGCAGGCAGCCAGGGCCGAGAACGCCGATATCATCGGCCTCTCCGGGCTGATCACTCCGTCGCTGGACGAAATGGTCCACGTCGCCAAGGAGATGCAGCGCCAGGGCTTCACCCTGCCGCTGCTGATCGGCGGCGCCACCACCTCCAAGGCCCACACCGCGGTCAAGGTCGAGCCCGGCTACGCGCATCCGGTGATCTATGTGCCCGATGCCTCCCGGGCCGTGGGCGTGGCCGGCAAGCTGCTCTCTCCCGGCCTCAAGGAGGCCTATGTCGCCGACATCCGCAGCGAGTACGAGCAGGTGCGCGAGCGCAACGCCAAGCGACGCCCCAAGGCCGCCGATCTCAGCTATGCCGAGGCCCGGGCGCGCAAGTTCACCATCGACTGGACGCGCTACACCCCGCCACAACCGACCATGACCGGCCTTCAGGTGTTCAAGGAGTACGACCTCGCCGAGCTGGTCGAGCACATCGACTGGACGCCCTTCTTCATGAGCTGGCAGCTGGCCGGCAAGTACCCGAAGATCCTCGACGATCAGGTGGTCGGCGAGGCGGCTCGCAACCTGTTCGCAGACGCCCAGGCGATGCTCGCCAAGCTGATCGACGAGAAGCGGGTACGAGCACGCGGGGTGATCGGCATCTGGCCGGCCAACACCGTCGATGACGACGTCATCGAGGTCTACGCCGACGAGTCGCGCCAGGCAGTGATCGAGCGGCTGCACCATATCCGCCAGCAGAGCACCAAGAACCGCGACGGGGTCTGCTACAGCCTTGCCGACTTCATCGCGCCCCGTTATGACGACCACGGCGTGCCGAGCGGCAAGCCCGACTGGATAGGCGGCTTCGCGGTCACCGCCGGGCATGGCGTGGAGGAGCTGGCCGAGCACTACAAGGCCGCCGGTGACGACTATAACGCTATCATGGTGCAGGCCCTCACCGACCGCCTGGCAGAGGCCTTCGCCGAGCGCATGCACGAGCGGGTGCGCAAGGAGATCTGGGGCTATGTGCCGGAAGAAACCCTGGACAACGACGACCTGATCGCCGAGAGGTACCAGGGCATCCGCCCGGCCCCCGGCTACCCGGCCTGCCCGGACCATACCGAGAAGGCCACCCTGTTCCGCCTGCTCGACGCCGAGGCCAACAGCGGCCTGACCCTCACCGAGAGCTTCGCCATGTGGCCGGCGGCGGCCGTGGCCGGGTGGTATTTCTCGCAACCCCAGTCGAAGTACTTCGCCACCGGCAAGATCACCCGCGATCAGGTCGAGGCCCTGGCCGTGCGCAAGGGCATGACCCTGGCCGAGATGGAGCGCTGGCTCTCGCCGGTGCTCTCCTACGACCCGGCCTGACCGGGCATGCCAGCTGCCAGTGGGCCCGCCGGACGGGCCCCGACCCGACGGACGCCCATGCTCCCCGAGCCCACTCGACGCCAGACGATCCTGCGCCTCGCCCTGCCGATCATCGCCGGCATGCTCTCCCAGAGTCTGATCAACCTGATCGATGCCGCCATGGTGGGGTCCCTGGGCGAGGAACCCCTGGCCGGCGTCGGCATCGGCGGCTATGCGATGTTCCTGATCACCGCCCTGGTGTTCGGCCTCTCCTCCGGTGTCCAGGCCCAGACTGCCCGCCGCCATGGCGCAGAGGCCTGGGATAACCGCGCTGTGCCGTTGAATGCGGGGCTGGTGATCGCGGTCATCGCCTCGCTGCCCATCACGGCGCTCTGCCTGTGGCAGGCGCCCCGCCTGCTGGCACTGATCAATCAGGACCCGGCGGTGAATGCGGTGGCGGTGGAGTACTTCCGCTGGCGCGTCCTGTCGCTGGTCGCCGTGGCGATGATCTTCTGCTTTCGCGGCTACTGGAACGGCATCCAGCAGACCGGCATCTACCTGCGCATCATCCTGATGATGCACGCCATCAATGTGGCGGCGAGCCTGGCGTTGATCTTCGGCTATCTGGGCCTGCCCGCCATGGGGGCCGCCGG
>NZ_JBPKAQ010000007.1:16393-81225 GCF_051216275.1 Halomonas salsilacus | reverse complement strand
GGCGCCGGCGCCCCCACCACCCTGTCGCTGTTCCTGGGGTTGGCTGTCTGGGCGCTGCTCAGCGCGCGCCATGCCGCCAGCAGCGGCTTTCTCGCCGGCTTCCCGCGGCGACTCACCTTCGCGACCACCCTGCGCCTGGCCACGCCTCACTCGTTCCAGCAGCTGTGGTTCGCCGCCGGCTATGCGGTGCTGTTCTGGATCCTTGGCCAGATCGACACTGCAAGCGTCGCCGTGGGCCACGTGCTGGTCAACCTCTCGCTGCTGCTGATCCTGCCCGGGGTGGGACTCGGCATGGCGGCCATGAGCCTGGTCGGTCAGGCGCTGGGGCGCGAGGCCCATCATGATGCCCACCGCTGGGGCTGGGAGGTGGTCCATCTGGCGTGGCTCTGCCTGGCGGTCCTGGCGCTGCCCATGGCGCTGTTTCCCGAGGCAGTGCTGGGGGTCTTCCTTCATGATCCGGCGCTGGTCGAACTGGGCCGGGTGCCGCTGCAGCTTACGGCGCTGATGATCGTGCTCGACGCCGCCGCCCTGGTGCTGGCCCAGGCGCTGCTCGGCGCCGGGGCCAATCGCACCGTGATGACCACGACCCTGAGCCTGCAGTGGCTGGTGTTCCTGCCGCTGGCCTGGTGGATCGGCGTGGGCCTCGAGCAGGGGTTGCTCGGCATCTGGTGGGCACAGCTCGGCTATCGCTGCCTCAACTCCGCCTGGTTCGCCATCATCTGGCAGAGACGCCGCTGGCTGCGTCTTCAGGTGTGACTCGCTGTCTCCGCCAGAGTCTTGTAATTACTTTTTGCATAAAAACTATAAGTTTTTATTCTTTCCAAGAATAAAGCACGACGAGTATGGTGCCCCTACAGGCACTGTCCCCCTTCACTGCAGCAGGAACGGCTGAATGTACCGCTACGACAGCTACGACCAGACGCTTGTGGATGAGCGCGTCGCCCAGTTCCGCGATCAGATGAATCGCTATCAGGACGGCCGACTCGGAGAGGAAGAATTCCGTCCGCTGCGTCTGCAGAATGGTCTCTATATCCAGAAATATGCGCCCATGCTGCGCATCGCGATCCCCTACGGCATGCTATCGAGCACTCAGCTTAGGCGCCTGGCGTCCATCACCCGCCGCTATGACCGCGGTTACGGCCACTTCACCACGCGTCAGAACCTGCAGCTCAACTGGCCGGCACTGGAGGACGTTCCCGATATCCTCGGAGAACTCGCCGAGGTGCAGATGCATGCCATCCAGACCAGTGGCAACTGCATCCGCAATACCACCAGCGACCAGTTCGCGGGCATCGCCGCCGACGAGGTAGAGGACCCGCGTCCCTGGTGTGAGCTGATCCGTCAGTGGTCGACCCTGCATCCTGAATTTGCCTTCCTGCCACGCAAGTTCAAGATCGCCGTGACCGGAGCCGCCGCCGACCGCGCCGCCATTCAGGTCCACGACATCGGCCTGCGCCTGTGGCACGACGCCAGCGGCGACGTGCGGGTCAAAGTTCTGGCCGGCGGCGGCCTGGGCCGCACGCCGATGATTGGCGAAGTCGTCCGCGGGGACCTGCCCTGGCAGCATCTGCTCACCTACCTCGAAGCGGTAGTCCGGGTCTATAACCAGTTTGGCCGCCGCGACAACAAGTTCAAGGCGCGCATCAAGATCCTGGTCAAGGCGCTGGGCGTGGAGGAGTTTGCCCGCCGCGTCGAGGAAGAATGGGTCCACCTCAAGGACGGTCCCCAGACCCTCACCCGGGCCACCGTGGAGGCCGCCGGAGCCCACTTCGAGGAACCGCAGCGCCGACCGGTGAGCGAGGCCGCCATCGCCGAGTTCGAGCGCCTGCGCGGCGAGAATCGCGCCTTCGCACGGTTTGTCACCAACAATGTCACCGATCACAAGGTACCGGGCTACAAGGCGGTGACCCTGTCGCTCAAGCGCCGCGAACACGCTCCGGGCGACGTCACCGCCGATCAGCTTGACGCCGTCGCCGATCTCGCCGAACGCTTCAGCTTCGGCGAGACCCGCGTGACCCACGAGCAGAACCTGGTGCTCTCCGACGTGGCGGTAGATGAGTTGGAGGACCTGTGGAAGGCGCTCGATGAACATGGCATGGCCAACCCCACCGTAGGTACCCTCAACGACATCATCTGTTGCCCCGGGGGAGACTTCTGCGGCCTGGCCAATGCTGTCTCGATCCCCATTGCCCAGGCACTTCAGGAGCGTTTCGAGGATCTCGACTTCCTCTACGACCTGGGGCCTCTGGATCTCAATATTTCCGGCTGCATGAACGCCTGCGGCCACCACCATGTGGGCCACATCGGCATCCTCGGCGTCGACAAGAAGGGCGAGGAGTACTACCAGATCTCGCTGGGCGGCAACGCCACCGACGATGCCTCCCTGGGCAAGATCCTCGGTCCCTCCTTCTTCCGCGAAGATGTTCCCGAGGTGATCGACAAGATCCTCAAGGTTTATGTCGAGCAGCGTCATGACGATGAACACTTCCTCGACACCTATCGCCGAATCGGCCACAAGCCCTTCAAGGAGCGGGTCTATGCCTGATCGCCATCTGGAACCGACACGCACCCTGATCAAGCTGGGCCAGCCGGAACAGGACGAGTGGGCGCTGTCGCGTGTCGAAGAGGGACTGCCGAGTCGCCGCCCCGTGATCGTGCCCCTTGCGCTGTGGCGCGAGCATGGCGAAGAGCCCGGCCTTGCCCCCTGGCTGACCAGCGACACCGAAATCGACGCCCCCCTCGCCGCTGAACTGTCACGGGCGCCGCTGGTGGCTATCGACTTCCCTGCCTTCACCGATGGTCGTGGCTATACCCTGGCCCGCTTGCTGCGCGAACGGCACGCTTACCGTGGCGAGATTCGGGCTATCGGCGACGTTCTGGTCGACCAGCTCTACTACATGACCCGCTGCGGCTTCGATGCCCTGGCGCTGCGCGAGGACCAGCACCTGGAGGATGCCCTGCGGGCGCTGGGTGCATTCAGCGTCAGCTATCAACCGGCGGTGGACCAGTCGGAGGCACTCTTCGAGCGCCGCCTGCGCGAGAACGGCCAGGCCTGAAGCCGACCCGCGCATCTTGAAGGCGGCCCCGGCATTCTTCGGGGCCGCTGAAGCGTGCCGGCGCCTCCATGCCTGAGCGATTTCCGCTCTTCTATCCAGGTCCTTCCCCCTCTCCGAGCCCCTTTCCAGCACCCTTGTCCAGGCCCTCTACCCCCGCCGCTTCTGCTGCCGCTCCCGGTTGGCGGACTTCGCTCGTTCGCTCTTGCGCAGCATCACCCAGGTGGCTCCTAGGCCGCCATCGGAGGGTTGGGCCGAGACGAAGGCCTGCACCTCGGGAAACTGGGTCAGCCACTTGGCCAGGTAGGAGCGCAGCACGTTGGCCGGGCTGTCGATGGCCTGGCCGCGGCCATGGACGATCAGCACCGAGCGCAGGTCGTGGGCGTAAGCCTCATGGATGAAGGGCGGCAGGGCCCGGCGACACTCCTCCAGCGGGCGGCGCAGCAGGTGAAGGCGCGCCTGGTCCGCATAGCCGCCGTGGCGCAGACGATCCACCACCCCCTGCTGGATGCCGTCACGACGATACGCGAGCGGGTCGAAGGGCGGCATAAGGTCGACGAAGTCATCAGAGAGAAAGCCATGGCCCTCAAGCTCAGCGGCGGCGCTCTCGCGGCGGGCCAGCTGCGCCTCGCTGGGAGAGCGCCGGCCGTGGCCGGGATCGGCGCGATTGCCGGTCCGGGAGAGCGGCCGCACATCCCCCATCAGGGCCTGGAAGTCGAGGTCGTAACACGCCTGGCGAGTCATGGGACACCTCAGGAACGTCATGGGAGCGTCCATCCTAGCAGAGCCCTCGCTTCGGCTTAAGCCATCCAGCGTGAGGCCGGACAAGTGCCTCACGGCATGGCAGGATGGGGCACTCCCCTTTTGAAAGGAACCCCATGCGACGCCTTCACCTGCTGTTCGCCACCCTGCTTGGCCTACCGCTGGCCGTGGCCGGCTGGCTGTGGCTCACCATGCTCAGCCCCTTCACCTACGATCGCCCCGACCACCTGGCGCCCATCGAGGCCGGCCCTCACGAGGTCTTCGTCTACGGCACCCTACGCTCGGGGCTGGTGCGCTGGGTGGTCACCGGCCGCGCCGGCGAATCCCGCCCGGCGATTCTGGAGGACGCCAGACGCACCGCCCTCGATCTGGAGGAGGCCTCCGGCGAACGGGTCGAGGGCGAGGTGATCACCGTGAGCGCCGAGGCGCTGGCCCGGCTCGATCGCTACGAGCGCCTCGGCATCCGCTACGAACGGGTCCGCCTCACCCTCGCCGACGGCGGCGAAGCCTGGGTCTATCGGCGCCTGCCCGAAGAAGCCCTGACGGCTTCTCCGTGAGCCGGTCGCCGCCCCTTGCTACAATGTGCCGACCTTTTACTGTCTCTGGAGCCCCGATGAGCGCTTCCCTGCCCTATGTGCTGATCCTCTACTACTCTCGCCACGGCGCCACCCGCGCCATGGCCGAACGGCTGGCCGCCGGCGTCGAATCCGTTCGCGGCATCGAGGCGCGCCTGCGGACCGTACCGCCGGTCTCGCCCACCTGCGAGGCGGTGGATCCGGAGATTCCCGCCGAGGGCGCCGTCTACGCCCGCCTGGAGGACCTGCGCCACTGCGCGGGGCTGGCCATCGGCAGCCCCACCCGCTTCGGCAACATGGCCGCGCCGCTCAAGCACTTCCTCGACGGAACCAGCGAGCTGTGGCTCGGTGGGGCGCTGATCGACAAGCCTGCCGCCGCTTTCACCTCCACCTCCAGCCTGCACGGCGGCCAGGAGAGCACCCTGTTGACCATGCTCGTGCCCCTGCTGCACCACGGCATGGTCTATGCAGGCTTGCCCTACAGCGAGACCGAGCTGATGGAGACCTCCGGCGGCGGCACCCCCTATGGGGCCAGCCACCTGGCCGGCAAGCGCAGCGACCGCCCCCTGGATGAACATGAGTGCCGCCTGGCCCAGGCCCAGGGCCGCCGCCTGGCGAGACTCGCCCTGGCGCTGTCGGCAATGCCCAGGGATGAACGCTCATGAGGCGCTGGCTCGACTCCCTGGAGGCCGAGATGGGGCTGGACCCGCTGACAGCCCGTGCCCGCCGCTGGGTGCTGGGCAGCTATGGCGTCCTGTCTCTGGCGCTGGTGGTCTGGGGCCTGCTGCTGTGGCGGGACGGCGGTAACCTGCGCCCGCTGCTGGCCTTCCTGCTGCCGCTGGTGCTGTTCCTGCCCTCCCTGCTCGCCAGGCGACCCAGGGGCCACGCCTGGCTCGCCTTCGTCAGCCTGCTCTACTTCATGATCGGAGTAAACGTGGCGGTCCTGCCCGGCCTCGGCTGGCTCGGCTGGCTGATCGCCCTGGCGGCGCTGGCCCTGTTCGGCGGCTGCACCTTCTACGCGCGCTTTCGCAGCCGCCAGCTACGCACCCAGGCGGAGGGCAGCTGACCCGGTGGCGTGCCAGGCTGATGGAGCTTGACCTGCATCAAGCCTAGCAACCGACAAGCCAATGCAAGGAGTTCGTGATGACCGTGACCCTCCGACCTCTGCTCGCCCTGGGCCTCTCCACCGCGCTGACCCTTCCGCTCACGGCCCAGGCCGCGACCCTGGCCGATATGATCAACAACGGCGAGGAATTCAACGCGCTGCGTCGCCAGGTCTGAGCCGTGGCCAACAGCTGCAAAGGGTGTCACGACAACTACCGCGCCGACTGAGTCGACGCCTTCCTGCGTATGACTTGCCGCAGTCACGCCTTCCAGAGCCAGATCACCGGCAGCGCGGCAATGACGATCACCGCCAGGGCAAGCCAGGGGCTGGCGATGCGCCGGACAGGGCCGCCAACCGCCGGATCGTCCTCGGGCTCACCCGCAAGCGCCTTGCGTCCGGTGATCATTGCTCTCACCAGGCGTTCACCCTTCAGCCGGTGCACCACCAGGGCCAGCAGGTGAGCGGCAATCAGCAGCAGCAGCAGGTTCGCATTGAGGTGGTGGAGACCTGCCAGGGTGCGGGCGGTGCTGCGGTCCACCCAACCATGCAGGGGAGCATTGAAGAAGATGTCGTCGGTCAGGAAGAGCCCGCTTGCGGCCTGGAAGGTGAGCGACAGCAGCATCACCACCACCATCATGCCGCCCAGGGGGTTATGACCGGCGAAGATGGGCGGGCGCTCGCGCAGCAGGCGCCTGGCGTAATCGAACATCGTCGCGGGCGGGTAGAGAAAGCCGCGGAAGCGGGCGTGACGACTGCCCACCAGGCCCCATAGCCAGCGGAACAGCAACAGGCCAATCAGCACGTAGCCGCCCCGGGCGTGAATATCGACGGGGAAAATGAAGGGTGCCCCGTCGGTCTTCATGGTGTAGAACGCCAGCGCCACGCACCCGACAAGCCCCCAGTGAAAGAGTCGCACCGGCAAGTCCCAGACTCTCAGTCGTGTCATCTCGCCTCCTTGCTGATTGCAGTGGATTCTCCGGTCTCGGGCGGCCAGCTCCGGGCATTTGTCTTACCATATGGCGTTCGGTGGATACCGATCACCCGCAGAAGGAGTTTACCCCTTGTCATCCTCCGACGCCTGGCGTGAGGCCGGTACGCTGATCCTGCACCGTGGGGCGCTACCTGCCCCCTACGGTGATGATGATCCTGGTGATCTATGCCCTGCGCGACTTCCGCCCCCTGGCCGAGGGGCAGCTCAATGCCGGCGCCACCGGGTGGACGATGGTCCTCGCCTCCCTGGCGGTGGTGGTGCTGCATCTCTGGCGGCGTAACGCGCTGCTCGCCATGATCGGCGGCACCGCGGCCTACATGGCCATGGTGCAGCTGGGCGGGTCGCCGTGAGAGCGAACGGGCATATGCTTAAGATCACAAATCCCGCTGGTACAGGCAAAGAGTGTTGAGCTGAGGGCGCGCAGAGGCGACCATGAAAGAAATTTCGAGGAGATTGTCATGACACGCAAGATCGCCGATATCCGCCGCGACTACGAAGGGGGGCTGCTCGACGAGTCACAGGCCACCGACACCCCCATGGTACTGTTCGAGGAGTGGCTCGCCCTGGCGCTGGAAAGCGAGGGTGATGACGGCAACGCCATGACGCTGGCCACCGTGGATAGCCAGGGCCTGCCCCACGCGCGCATCGTTCTGCTCAAGGGGATCGACGAGCAGGGCCTGGTCTTCTACACCAACTATCACAGCCACAAGGGCAGTGAGCTGACCAACGTGCCACACGCCGCCCTGGTCTTCTGGTGGCCGTCGCTGGCGCGTCAGGTGCGCGTCGAGGGCAGTGTCGAGCAGGTCAGCGCCGAGGAGTCCGACGCCTATTTCGCCAGTCGCCCGCGGGCCAGCCAGCTGGGCGCCTGGGTGGCCACCCAGAGCGTAGTGATCCCCGGCCGCACCTGGATCGAGGAGCGCCAGAGCCGTTTCGAACAGGCCTACGAGGGACAGGAGATCCCGCGCCCGGTGCACTGGGGCGGCTACCGTGTGGTTCCCACCATGATCGAGTTCTGGCAGGGCCAGCCCAGCCGCCTCCACGACCGCATTCGCTACGAAGCCCGTGACGGCCAGTGGCAGCACTTCCGCATGGCGCCCTGAGCATCGACACGGTCAGCTGATCCGAGGCGAGTACTCCGGGCCCGGCGATTACCAACGGCAGACCCCCGCCACTGGCGGGGGTCTGCCGTTGGAGGCAACTGAACGCGGCGCCTACGCGCAGGACGGGCTCAGTCCGGCAGGCTTTCCAGGCGGTGGCGCTGCCACTCGCTCTCCGGCTCGTTGAGCCGCAGCACCGCATCCACTACCTGCTCCTCCATGTTGTAGCGCTGCTTGAAACCAAGATGCTTCATCAAGGCGCGCATCGGGTGATTGTCGACCATGATCTTGCCGATCATCTCCAGGGTGCCAACGCTGCGACAGTAGTCGATCAACTTGTTCATCAGCAGGCTGCCGAGGCCGAGCCCCGTGAGATCATCGCGAATGATCACCGAGAACTCCGTGCGAATATTGTCGGGGTCGTTCCATACCCTGGCCACGCCGAGCATCTCCTTGCTGCCATCCTCGCGCAGGTGTTCAGCGATGAAGGCCATCTGGCGGTCATAGTTGATGTGGGACAGCATCGACAGGTCCCGCTGGGTCAGGTCCGACTTGTTGTGGAAGTAGCGGAAACGGATGCTCTCCTCGGAGAGCTGACGGTGGAAGCTGGTGATCAGCGGCGCATCCTCGGCCCGAATCGGACGAACCTCTACCTCCCAGCCGTTCTTCAGGGTCACCCACTCACGCAGCTCTTCCGGGTAGGGCATGATCGCGAAGCGTGCCGGCGTGCCCAGGTCCATGGCGAAGTCCACCGCTACCATGTCGTCACGGTTGAGCAGCAGCGGGTTGATCTCTATCCCACGCAGCTCGAGTAGATCGCTGGCCATCTGCGACAGCTTGACCAGCATCTGGCAGAGCCGCTCGATATCCCGACCGGGGTCGCCGGAGTGCTCATGGATCAACCGCGCCACGTGGGTGCGATCCACCATGTCCTCGGCCAGTGTCATGTTGAGGGGGGGCAGCGCGACCTGGCGGTCGGCCAGGATATTGACCTTGTAGCCGCCGATACCGAACACGATCACCGGGCCGAACACCGGATCCCGGGTGATCCCGGCACAGGTCTGCAACGAATGCTTTCCGCGCTGCATGGGCTGCAGGCAGTACTCACGAACCTTGAAGGCGGGATACTTCTCGCTCACCTGTTCACGAAGGAGCGTGACCCCTTCGGCCACCTGCTCGGGGCTCCTGAGGTCCTGCAGCAGTCCCGCCGAGACCCGATGGGGGTGCTTGCGATAGCGGAACGGCCGGCAGTTCCCCTCATGCACCACCTTCAGCGCCATGGCGCCTTCGAAGTCCGCCGCGGCGGCGGCGCCCTCCTCGGGGGTGGTCACATAGCGGCTATGGGCGACCGGAATTCCGTAGGCCTCCAGCACCTGGGCGGTCTCGGAGTGGGAGAGCGATTCACGCCCCTTCGCCTTGGCCTCCTTGATCAGGGTGCGGCAGCGGGCGCGGATATCCGGGGTAGTGGTAAACGGCAGGCTGGGCGGGGTCTCCTGCAGCAGCGCCTGGACCCGCTGGTAGTCCACCATGTGCATGAAGGCATTGATGGCCTTCTCGGGCGACACGTAAGTGGGAATGGCCGCCAGGCTGCACTCGTGACGCGCGGAGAGAGCCTCCTCAAGCCCCATGAAGCTGGTCAACAGGTTGCGGCGAAAGCGCTTGCGATTGGCCACCACCGCCTGGGCAGTGGTCTTGGAGGGTGCCATGCGGGTCGGCGCATGCACCACCAGCACGGCGTCGACGCCGGGGTCGGCGGCGACGATCTCGATGACCTCCACGAACTTCTCGGGGGTGGCATTGCCGCCCATGTCCACCGGGTTCTCTCCTGGCTTGCTCATGTCGAAGTCGCCGCGATTCAGCGCCGCCCGCGTCTCTTCGGTGAACTCGGCCAGCTTGCCGCCGGCGTGGATCAGTTTGTCGATGGCCAGCATGGCCGGCCCCAGGCCGTTGGAGACGATGGCCAGGCGGTCACCGCGCAGTGGCTTCATGAGCGAAAGGGTCATCAGCGCATCGAACAGATCGTCGGAGTCGTGCACCCGCACCACCCCGGCTCGCGAGAAGGCCGCATCGAAGATCTGGTCGCGGTTGGCGACCCCCGGCGTGGGCGGCAGGCCGGTGAGATCCGACTGGGGGGTCCGCCCACTCTTGATGGCCAGCACCAGGCGGTTGCGCGAGGCGTCGCGCAGCGCGGTCATGAAGTGCTGGGCGTCGAGGATCTTCTCCAGGTGAAGCAGGATCGCCTGGGTGGGCGAAAACTGGTTGATGTAGTCGAGCAGGTCGGGAAGCATGACGTCGACGCTGTCGCCGAGGGTAATCAGGTGCGAGAAGCCTACGCCTCGCCCCGCCGCCCAGTCGATCATCGCCGTGCCGAGCATGCCGGACTGTCCCAGATAGGCGACCCTGCCGGCCTTGATCGGCCGGTTGGCGTAGGAGGCGTTGAGCTTGCGCCCCGGCACGATCAGGCCCATGCACTCCGGCCCCAGCACACGAATTCCCGACTGCCGGGCGGCATCCAGCATGCGCTGGCGGATCGAGGCCTTGCCGTCGCGGGCCTCGTCCAGGTGAGAGCCGCCAGATAGCACCAGGGCGGCGCGCACTCCGATGCTGCCGAGCCTGGCGATGCGTCCGGGCACTGTGGCCACCGGTGAGCAGATGACGGCGAGATCGGGCGCCTCGGGAAGTTGGCCGATCCGCGAGAAGGCAGGCTGACCGAAGACGCTCGCGTAACCCTTGGGGTTCACGGCCCAGAGGGTGCCCGGAAAACCGGCCTCCTGCAGGTTACGGATCACGAGCCCGCCCAGGGAATCGGGCTTTTCCGAGGCGCCGATCACCGCGATGGTCTTGGGTTCGAAGAAGTGACGCAGGAAACGGGTGCTCACGATGCTCTCCCGACAGCTTATGGCTGGAATGGCTGCCTATTGTGTACGACCTATTGACACTGTCTGGCAAGGGATTGGGCAAAGTAAAGTGATCCCAGTCAGCCTGGAGGCACCAATGATCACCGGTTACATCACCCATCCCCACTGCATGCTTCATCACATGGGTCCCGAGCACCCCGAGAGCCCGCTGCGGCTGGAGGCGATTCGCGCCAGGCTGTCTCTGTCCGGGCTGCTGCAGCAGACCATGCAGTCCGAGGCCCGCGAGGCCACCGAGGAGGAGTTGGCTCGGGTTCACCCCCTGCGACATCTTCGCGCCCTGGACAAGTGTGTCCCGGAAGAGGGCATCGTCACCCTGGACAGTGACACCATGATGAATCCGGACAGCCTCAGCGCCGCCCGAGTGGCCGCGGGTGCGGTGATACGCGGCGTCGATCAGGTCTTTCGCCACCAGGCCGACAACGTCTTCTGTGCCGTGCGCCCTCCCGGGCACCACGCCGAAGCCACCGACGCCATGGGCTTCTGCTTCTACAACAACGTGGCCGTGGGCGCCGCCCACGCCCGCGAGAAGTATGGCGCACGGCGCATCGCGATCCTCGACTTCGATGTCCACCAGTGCAACGGCACCATCGACATCTTCAAGGATGATCCCGACGTGCTGGTCTGCACCAGCTTCCAGTACCCCTTCTACCCCTGGCGCTACCTGCGCAGCGAGTGGCAGAACGTCATCAACACGCCGCTGGAGGCGGGGACCGACAGCGCCGCCTTCCGTCGTGCCATCGAGGATGACTGGCTCCCCGCCCTGCATCGCTTCAAGCCGGAGCTGGTGCTGCTCTCCTCGGGCTTCGACGCCCACCGGGAAGACGAGATGGCCGAGCTCTGCCTTGAGGAGGAGGACTTCTACTGGGTCACCCACATGGCCCTGGAGATCGCCGCGCTCTACGCGGATAACCGCCTGGTCTCGGTGCTGGAGGGCGGCTACCACCTCGACTCCCTCGGGCGCAGCGTTGAGGCCCACCTCAAGGCGCTGCTGGGCCAACCCTTCAGCGACGCACCGGCTCCCTCGATCTAGTCGCCTGACGATCACTGCGCGGGAGTTTCCCGGCGGCGGGAAACGTACCTTGTCGGCGGAACTGCCAAGACGGCCTGGCGGCGGCGTTAACGCCGCCAGGCTGTGGTAAGCTCGAGGAAACCTGTTTCCGATAGTGAATTTCTGCCGATGACCGCCACCACCGATCAGGACGCCGCCCTGCGCATCGCCTCCGGGCGCAAGCCGCTCGTCGAACCGCTGCGCCTCGGCGAGCGCCTGCGCGAGATACGCCTGGCCAACCAATGGACCCTCGAGGACGTTAGCCAACGAACCGGCCTGGCCCGCTCGACGCTCTCCAAGATCGAAAACGACCAGATCTCCCCTACCTTCATGGCCGTGCAGAAGCTGATCGGCGGCCTGGGTATCGACCTGCCCCAGCTGCTCACGCCGCCTCGCCAGCAGAGCCGCACCATGGGGCGCCGCGACCTGACTCGAAGCGGCCAGGGCCAGCTGCACCCAACGCCCACCTACGAGCACGAACTGCTCAGCTGCGAACTGGCCCAGAAGCGCATGATTCCCTTCAAGACCATCGTGCGGGCGCACAATTTCGAGGAGTTCATCGAGTGGGTGCGCCACGACGGCGAGGAGTTCCTGATGGTTCTCGACGGCGAGGTCCTGCTCTACACCGAGTTCTACGAACCGCTGCGTCTCGAGCAGGGTGACAGCATCTACTTCGACAGCGACATGGGCCATGCCCTGGTGTCTGTGAGCCAGGCGGATGCCGTGGTGCTGTCGGTCTGCACGCGGGTCGACGCCGCCTGATTCAGCGCCCGCTGCCGGCCGCGCGATCACCCGGGCGGCGCGGCGGCACCGCATCCAGCACCAGGCGTCCGGCGGAATGGATCGCCTGAAAGTGTCGCCCCTTGGCGCGTGCGATCAGCATCACCCCAAAACGGTTGGCCAGCTCGACTCCCTTCTGGGTCACCCCGGAGCGCGAGACCAGCACGCCGATACCCATCTGGGCGACCTTGAGCACCATCTCCGAGGTCAGCCGGCCGGTGGTGTAGAAGATATCGGCCCCTTCCGAGTCTGCCTCCGCCAACCACTGTCGTCCCGCCAGGGTATCAACGGCGTTGTGGCGCCCCACGTCCTCGACGAAGTCCAGCACTCGCGTCTGGTGGCAAAGCGCACAGCCATGCACCGCCCCCGCACTGCGATAGGTCTCGTTATGTTCGCCGAGGTTCTCCAGCAGCGCGTAGAGCGTCGACTGGCGCAGCGGCGTCTCGGCCAGCGGCTGGCGCGGCACGGCGTCGAGCAGCCGGCCGAACACGGTGCCCTGGCCGCAGCCGGTGGTCACGGTGCGATGCCCCAGGCGCTCCTCGAGATCCTCGGGCAGGTGTCGGGTCACCACCGCCGCGGCCTCGACCTCCCAGTCCACGTGCACGGCCACCAGATCCTCGCCGGAGGTCAGCAGTCCCTGGTTGCGCAGATAGCCCACCACCAGCGCCTCGGGGTCGTCGCCCAGTGTCATCAGGGTGACAATCTCGCGCTTGTTAAGGTAGAGGGTCAGCGCGCGCTCGGCGGCAATCGCCTGCCGACGGGGGTCGCCGAACTCGTCGAGAACCTCGATCTCGAGGGTGGCAGGCAGGCGGGCGTGGCTGCGGGTCAACGGCATGACGCGTCTCGTCTGTTGTGGGTGGGCGCCGACGGCGACTTGACCATCATGGCAGGCTGGCGTCTTACTGTCTGCAGTACCGCCTGCATCACTGCACTCATCACAACAACAGGACAGCGCCGTGACAGACGCCCACAATCTGCGCCCCATCAACATCACCCTGGTCGCCCGGGAGCATGCCATCAACGGGTTCCGGGCCACCCAGTGGGAAATCACCGAGCTGAGCCCGAAACCGGGCGGCGACGCCACCCTGTGGCTGCAGCTCACCATGACCGAGCGCGCCGCCTACCGCTTCAACCTGACCTCGGGTAACCCGCGCCTGTTCGTGCGTGCCGGCTTCACCGGCGGGCCCGCCGAGCCCGGCGCCATCACCGCCAGCCAGGACGTGGCCGCCGCCTGGATGGACGGTGAGCAGCAGGTACTCGAGGCCCCCATGCCCCTGGCCATCCAGGTATGGATCGAGGCCTATCTTTCCCGCCACGGCGAAGCGCCAGTGGAGGAGCGCAAGAAGAAACGCAAGGGTGCCGGGCGCGCCCGGGAGATCCAGCAATGAGCCGACTGGAGCGCTGGTCTCGACGCAAGCGCGGCCTCGACGCCGACCCCACCACGACGGGCACGACCTCCCCTGCCCCGCCCCCCGTCGAGTCCTCTCCGGCCGACCCCCCTCGGGTAGAGGAGCCCGCCGATTCCGAGCCGCCCCCCCCTCTGGACGACACCCTCCCCGATCCGGAGAGCCTGCCGCCCGGCAGCGACTTCAGCCGCTACCTCCAGGAGGGCGTGAGCCAGGTGCTGCGCCGGCGCGCCCTGCGCCGGCTCTGGCAGTCCGACCATTATCAGGTGCGCGATGGCCTCGACGACTACGACGGCGACTACAGTCAACTCGAGACCATGGGCCGGGAGGTCGCCGAGGGGCTGCGCCACTGGAGTCGCAGGGTCGGTGACGCCCTGGAGGCCGATGCAGACGACGCCGAGAATCCCACTGTTCCGGTCGAGGAGCGGGTCGCCTCCGCCGCTGAGCCACCTGCCGATGATCCTGCGGTAGACGCCCCTGACGAGGGCGACCGGGGGATCGAAGGACGTGTTGAGGGCGACCATAGTGGTATACAAAATATTAGTGATAATCGTTATAAATGATTAATATCCTACCCCAAGACTGAGGTATTCATGCCCGCCCCCATCGCCCTGACGTCCCTGGATGATCGGCGCAATCGTGCCGCCCGGGAGGCGGCCAGGCGCCGAATTTCCTGGCCAGCGAACCTGGCTCCTGAGACCGTCGAGTTCGAGAGCCAGGGCCACCTGCTGATCCTGGGCGGCGAGCTCGACGCCCGCCGCGCCGCCGCGCGATTGGTCGACCGGCTGCCCGGCATTACATTGCTGGTGACCGAGCGCTCCAGCGCCGAGGATGATCCCTCCCTGGAGGAGATCTGGAATGCCACTAACGCCCTGCCCTGCCACAGAGCCGCCGGTGCCAATGCCCTGCACCTCGAGGGTTATCTGGGACGCTTCCTGGCCACCCTCGCCGTAGAGGGGGAGTCCGTGAACCTGGCCCAGGCCACCCTGGATCGCCCCGGTTTCGATCTCGTCCTTGACCTGGGGGCTCAACCCCACCTGGCGCTCGAACTCACCCCGCCGGGCTACCATGCAGTGCACTGGGGCAGTCCCGAGGGCGAGCAGGCACTGGAGACGCTGGCGGAGTCAGTCGGTATCTTCGAAACCCCTCGCCACGTGCGCGTCAACGCCGAACTCTGCGCTCACCAGCGAAGCGGCCAGCCCGGCTGCACCCGTTGCCTGGAGACCTGTCCGGCCGACGCCCTGGCCAGCCGCCAGGGCCGCGTCGAGGCCTGGATCGAGGTCGATCCCAACCGCTGTCATGGAGCGGGCAGCTGTGCCAGCGCCTGCCCCACCGGCGCCATCGAGTTCAACCTGCCGCGCCCCGCCCCCCTGGAGGGGTACCTGGCCGGCCTGCTCGCCGCCTATCGCGAAGCCGAGGGGAGGCATCCGGTAGTGCGTGTCGTCACCGCCTCGCGCCGTTTGGAGGAGGCCAACGAGGCGGCCGGCCATGTGCTCGACATCGAACTGGAGGAACTCGGCGCCGCCGGTCTCGATCACTGGCTCGCCGCCCTGGCGGCCGGCGCCGCCGAGGTGCGGCTGCAGCGCGATGCCGCCACCCCGGCAACCCTGCAGCGTCAGCTGGAGGCCCAGTTCGCCCAGGCCAGGGAACTGCTCGCAGCGCTGGGGCATTCCCCCGATCGACTGGCGTGGATCCCCTTCGAGGACGACGGCAGCGCTCGCGATGCCTTGCCCCGTAAGACTCCCTTGGTGGCACGTCCCCAGCCGACCCTGGCGGGAGGCAAGCGCGAGCGTCTCAACGCCACCCTCGACTGGCTGGCCGCCCAGGGCTCCCCTCATGGGGAACGCCATGCCCTGCCCGCCGGCGCCCCCTTCGGCGCCATCGAGGTCGACCTGGAGCGCTGCACGCTCTGCCAGGGCTGCGTGGCGCTCTGCCCGACCCCCGCGCTGTCCGGCGGTGACGACACCACCCCGCGCCTGGCCTTTCGCGAGGCCGATTGCATCCAGTGCGGGCTGTGCGCCTCCGGCTGTCCCGAACAGGCGATCACCCTGGCACCGGGCTTTCTCGCCGCGCCGGAGCGGCTCGAGACCCGGGTGGTCAAGGAGGAGCCCGCCTTCACCTGCATTCGTTGCGGCAAGCCCTTCGCCACCGCCAGCACCATCGCCAGTATCCAGCGCAAGCTGGTCGACCACCCTTATTTTGCCGGCGAGGCCCGTGCACGCCTCGAGATGTGCGAGGACTGCCGCGTCCAGGACGTCTGGCAGGAGCTCGCCCGTGACCCCGAACGTCAGTTAAAGGTGTAGCCATGCACGACAACCTCCAGTCCGTTGCAGTGCAGGATGAGACAGACGCCCTGAGGGCCGACATCTATCGGTTGCTCGCTAGGCTCCTCCTCGCCCCGCCGGACGCCGACCTGCTCGATTTTCTCGCCCATCTGGAACCCGACGAGGAAGACGACGAGATGGCCGACGGCTGGCGCGGCCTCGCTCAGGCGGCCCGGGCCACCTCCCCCGAGGCCGCCACCCACGCCCATTTCGAATTGCTGGTCGGGGTGATCCAGGGAGAGATCACCCCCTACGCCTCCTGGTACCTGCACGGCACCCTCATGGACGAGCCCCTGGTTGCCCTGCGCCGCGACCTGCGCCGGTTGGGCATCGCCCGGGCCGAGGAGAGCCGCGAACCGGAGGACCACCTGGGCGCCCTCTGCGAGGCCATGGCCCTGCTGGTCGAGCGTGACGATCCCGCCCAGCTCCCCTTCTTCGAATCCCACCTGGCGCCGTGGGCGCCACGCTGCCTCGCGCAACTGGCAGCGGCCTCCCCCGGCCTCTACGCTGAGACAGGACGTCTCGGCCTGCGCTTTCTCGAACGAGAGCGCCACCACCTCAGGATCCACAATCACAATAACTGACCCCACCGAGGAGTTCGCCATGTCCCGCTCCCATGACCCCAAACGCCGCCGCTTCCTACGCGCCATGGGCACCGGCGGTGCCCTCGCCGGCACCGCCGCCGTGATCGGTCACGTCAGCCTCTCCCAGGCCGATGTCCCACGCGACGACACGCCCCCCGGCGATGCCGACAAGCACTATCGGGAAACCGACCATGTGCGTGCCTACTACGCCACCCTGCGCGATTGAGCGCTGCCACCACCGGAGGTAAGTGATCATGCGTCTGACACGCAAACAGGACGCCCCGCGCAGCGCCGGCCTGGGCATCTCCCGTCGCCAGTTCCTCAAGCGCAGCGGCGCCGCCACCGGCGGCTTGGCCGCCGCGGGTTTCATGGGACACGGCATGCTGCGACCGGTAGAGGCCAGCGGCAAGACGCCGGTGCTCGACTCGCCGGCCGAGGTCAAGCGAACCATCTGCTCCCACTGCTCCGTGGGTTGCGGCACCTACGCCGAGGTTCAGGAGGGGATCTGGACCCGCCAGGAACCCGCCTTCGACCACCCCATCAATCGCGGCGCCCACTGCGCCAAGGGGGCCTCGCTCAGACAGCACGGGCACTCCAGCCGGCGGTTGAAGCACCCCATGAAGCTGATGGGCGGCCAGTGGCAGCAGATGACCTGGGACGACGCCATCGAGGAGATCGGCGAAAAGGTCCTGGCCCTGCGCGAGTCGTACGGCCCTGACAGCGTCTTCTGGCTCGGGTCGGCCAAGTTCAGCAACGAACAGGCCTACCTGTTACGCAAGTTTGCCTCCCTGTGGGGGACCAATAATACCGACCACCAGGCGCGCATCTGCCACTCCACTACCGTCGCTGGGGTGGCCAATACCTGGGGCTATGGGGCGATGACCAACTCGCTCAACGACATGCAGAACTGTCGCTCCATCCTGTTCATCGGCTCCAATCCCGCCGAGGCCCACCCGGTGGCGATGCAGCATTTCCTGATCGCAAAAGAGCGCAACAACTGCGACATCATCGTCGCCGATCCGCGCTTCACCCGCACCGCGGCCAAGGCCGATACCCACGTGCGCATTCGCCCCGGCTCCGATGTCGCCTTCATCTGGGGCCTGCTGTGGCACATCTTCGAGAATGGCTGGGAGGACAGCGAGTACATCCAGCAGCGGGTCTACGGCATGGATGAGGTGCGTGCCGAAGTTGCCACCTTCACCCCCTCGGTAGTCGAGAACGTCACCGGCGTGCCGGAAGCCACCATGCTTGACGTGGCCCAGCGCCTGGCCACCAAGAAGCCGGGCAGCATCGTCTGGTGCATGGGCGGCACCCAGCACACCACCGGCAACAACAATACCCGCGCTTACTGCATCCTGGAACTGGCCCTGGGCAACATCGGCAAGTCCGGCGGCGGCGCCAACATCCTGCGCGGCCACGACAACGTCCAGGGCGCCACCGACCTGGGACTGGACTCCAGTTCCCTGCCGGCCTACTACGGCCTGGCCGAAGGGGCCTGGCAGCACTGGGCGCGGGTCTGGGACGTCGACTACGAATGGATCAAGGCTCGCTTCGATCCGACCGAGTATCACGACGGCTACCCCATGAACAGCAACGGCATCACGGTGTCGCGCTGGGTCGACGGGGTACTCGAGGATGACGAGGCGATCTCCCAGCGCAGCGCGCTGAAGGCGATGTTCTACTGGGGCCACGCGGTCAACTCCCAGACCCGCGGCCCCGAGATGCGCCGCGCCATGCAGAAGCTCGAGATGATGGTGATCGTCGACCCCTACCCCACGGTGGCGGCGGTCATGCACGATCGCACCGACGGGGTCTATCTGCTGCCGGCCTGCACCCAGTTCGAGACCACCGGCAGCGTGACCGCCACCAACCGCTCGCTGCAGTGGCGCGACAAGGTGATCGAGCCGCTGTTCGAGTCGAAGCCCGACCACGAGATCATGTACCTGCTGGCCGAGAAGCTCGGCTTCGCCGATGAGTTGACCCGCAACATCCAGGTCAACGGCAAGGAGCCCCTGATCGATGACATCCTTCGCGAGATCAACCGCGGCACCTGGACCATCGGCTACACCGGCCAGAGCCCGGAGCGCCTCAAGGAGCACCAGAAGAACTGGCATACCTTCAGCTTCGAGAACCTGCGTGCCCAGGGCGGCCCTGCCGACGGCGACTACTATGGCCTGCCCTGGCCCTGCTGGGGGACGCCAGAATTCGCCCACCCCGGTTCACCCAATCTCTACGACCCCAGCGTGCCGGTGAAGGAAGGCGGCATGGGCTTCCGGGCCCGCTTCGGTATCGAACGTGACGGCGTGAACCTGCTGGCGGAGGGCTCCGCTCCGGTTCAGGGCGAGCTAGACGATGGCTACCCCGAGTTCACTGATCAGATGCTCAAGGACCTGGGCTGGTGGGACGATCTGACCGAGGAGGAGAAGGTCGCCGCCGAGGGCGAGAACTGGAAGACCGACCTGCTGGGCGGCATTCAACGGGTGGCCATCGAGCACGGTTGCGCCCCCTACGGCAACGCCAAGGCTCGCGCCGTGGTGTGGACCTTCCCGGATCAGGTGCCCAAGCACCGAGAACCGCTCTACACCACCCGCCGCGATCTGGTCGAACAGTTCCCCACCTGGGACGACTTCCGCTCGTTGTACCGGCTGCCGACTCTCTACAAGAGCATTCAGGATAACGACAATTCCGACCGTTACCCCATCATCCTCACCTCGGGGCGTCTGGTGGAGTACGAGGGCGGCGGCGAGGAGACGCGCTCCATGTCCTGGCTGGCCGAGTTGCAGCAGGAGATGTTCGTCGAGGTCAATCCGGCCGACGCCAACGATATCGGCATCGGCGACGGCGACACCGTCTGGGTCGAAGGGGCCGAGGGAGGTCGCGTGCGGGTCAAGGCGATGGTGACGCCCCGGGTCGGCCGCGGCGTGGCCTTCATGCCCTTCCACTTCGGCGGCATGTTCCAGGGCGAGAACCTGCATGACCGCTATCCGGAGGGGGCGGCGCCCTATGTGTTGGGCGAGGCGGCCAACACGGTCACCACCTACGGCTATGATCCTGTCACCCTGATGCAGGAAACCAAGTGCACCATCTGCCGGATCGAGCGCGCCTGAGCGATCGACAGCGAACAGGAGAACAAGACATGGCACAGATGAAATTCATGTGCGACGCCGAACGCTGCATCGACTGCAACGGCTGCGTCACCGCCTGCAAGAACGCCAACGATGTTCCCTGGGGCATCCAGCGCCGGCGAGTGGTGACTCTCAACGATGGCCAACCCGAGGAGGTTTCGATCTCGGTGGCCTGCATGCACTGTGATGATGCCCCCTGCATGGCCGTCTGCCCCACGGACTGCTTCTACAAGACCGATGACGGCATCGTGCTGCACGATAAGGACCTGTGCATCGGCTGCGGCTACTGCCTCTACGCCTGTCCCTTCGGTGCACCGCAGTTCCCGAAACAGAACGCCTTCGGCGAGCGGGGCAAGATGGACAAGTGCACCTTCTGCGCCGGCGGGCCGGCGGACAGCAGGGAGGAGGAGTACGAGAAGTACGGAGCCAACCGCATTGCCGAGGGGAAGCTGCCGTTGTGCGCCGAGATGTGTTCCACCAAGGCGCTGCTGGCCGGCGATGCCCAGACGGTGGCGGACATCTTCCGCCAGCGGGTGGTGCATCGCGGCCACCCCGACGGCGCCTGGTCGAACAACCCACAGGCCGCCGCCGACAGCCTGGCCTACGACGCCACCCAACAGGGGTAAGGAGGCATCATGATCCGTACCAACCTCTGGCCTATACCCTGGCAGGGCGTCTGTTTGGCCCTGCTGCTGGCACTGTGCAGCCTCCTCGCCTCTCCCGCCCTGGCCCAGGCCGAGCCAGAACGGGAGGCCGCCACTGCCGTGGTGGGGGCCTCCCCGGACGTCTGGCGGCAGGTGCGAAGTGGCGAAGTGGACGCCAACTTTCGCGACAGCCGGGCGGACTCCAACTACAACCTGGTCAACGCCAGCGGTGAACGCTGGCGTCAGCTGCGCAACCGCTGGGTCTCGCCCTTCGGTCTGATCGCCATCGGCGGCATGATCGTGGTGATCGCCTTGTTCCATGTGATCATCGGCGGGAAGGAACTCAGCGAACCTCGCACCGGGCGCAAGCTCATGCGCTGGCCGCTGTTCGTGCGCTCACTGCACTGGACCGTGGCCACGCTGTTCATCGTCCTGGCGCTGACCGGCCTCAACCTGCTCTTTGGAAAGTTCGTCTTTCGTTCGCTGTTCGGCGATGCGTTCTGGGCCTGGATGATCTCGACCTCCAAGCTGCTCCACAACTACCTGGGCCCGCTGTTCGGCATCCTGCTGGTGGTGCTGCTTGTCCGGGTACTGAAGCACAACTGGCCGAAGCGCCATGACCTAGAGTGGTTCAAGCAGGGTGGCGGCATGGTGGGCAAGGGCCACCCCGATGCAGGCTTCGCCAATGGCGGGGAAAAAGCATGGTTCTGGTTGCTGGCCACCGCCGGGCTGGTGGTCGTGGCGAGTGGCTTCGTACTCGACTTCCCCAATTACGGGCAGAGCCGCGACACCATGCAGTGGGCCAACATCATCCACGCCGTGGGCGCACTCGGGCTCACCGCGGTGGCACTCGGGCATATCTACATTGGCACCATAGGCTCGGAAGGCTCGCTGGAGGGCATGACCACCGGCTACGTGGACGTGACCTGGGCCAAGGATCACCACAACCTCTGGTATGAGGAGGTCAAGGACCAGGCGGTGCCCGAGGAGGCGCTCAGCGCCCACAAGCCCCCTGCCGGCGACGGCAGCGAAACGGCCTCTCGTCCCGGCTGACTCGTGTTGATTCACTCCCCATGCGACACCGCCTTCGGGCGGTGTCTTTTGTTATGCTGGGGCGACGCTTCCGCCCTCTCACGCCACCGCTACGCCACCCTCACGCCAAGGAGAAGTACCCGCCATGGAACATCTGGACGACGCCACCCGAACCGAACTCGAAGCCGCCGCCTTCCGCCGCCTGGTCAAGCACCTTGACGAGCACAAGGAGGTGCAGAACATCGACCTGATGATCCTTGCCGACTTCTGCCGCAACTGCCTCTCCAAGTGGCTGGTCAGCGCCGCCGAGGAGCGCGATGCCGACCTCGATTACGAGGTTGCTCGCGAGTACGTCTACGGCATGCCCTACGCCGAGTGGAAGAAACATCACCAGCAGGAGGCCACGCCCGAGCAGCTGGCCGCCCTCGAGGCCCGGCAGGCGAAGAAGCAGGAGAAAGCCTGATGAGCGAGCCGATGATCCCCCTCTCGGTGGCCGTGCTGACCATCTCCGACACCCGCACCGAGGCCACCGATCGCAGCGGCCAATCGCTGGTGGAACGGCTCTCCACCGCCGGGCATCGCCTTGCCGACAAGCAGATCGTCCCGGATGATATCTACCGGATCCGCGCCGTGGTCGCGGGCTGGATCGCCGATCCCGAGGTACAGGTGATCTTGACCACCGGCGGCACCGGCTTCACCGGCCGGGATTCCACACCCGAGGCGGTCAAGGTGCTGCTCGACAAGCCGATCGAAGGCTTCGGCGAGCTGTTCCGCCAGCTCAGCCGGGAGGAGATCGGCAGCTCCACGGTGCAGAGCCGCTGCCTGGGCGGCCTGGCCAACGGGACAGTGGTGTTCTGCCTGCCAGGCTCCACCGGAGCCTGTCGCACCGGGTGGGACGGCATCCTCGCCGAGCAGCTCGACAGCAGGCACAAGCCGTGCAACTTCGCGAACCTGGTGATCCCCGAGCGAGGCCAGCATGGCTGACCTAAACCCCGTCGAGGCGGCAGTCAAGGCGCTGCTGGACGGGGTCCAGCCGCTGCCCGGGGAGCGGCTGCCCTGCGAAGCGGCCGCCGGGCGTATCCTTGCCGAGCCGGTATCGGCACGTCTCGACGTGCCCCCCTTCGACAACAGCGCCATGGACGGCTATGCGCTCCATCACGGCGACGCCGGCGGCTGGGTCAAGGTGACCCAGCGCATCGCCGCAGGCGCCACCGGTGGCCCCTTGGCGCGGGGGACCTGCGCACGCATCTTCACCGGGGGCGCCATGCCCCTGGGGGCCGACTGCGTGGTGATGCAGGAGCGCTGCGCGCTCGGGGGAGAGCTCGTCCTGATCCCGCCGGAGGTTCCGGCCGGCGACAACGTTCGCCGCCGCGGCCGCGACGTCAGCGCGGGTGACGAGCTGCTGCCCGGTGGTGAGCCCCTCGAGGCTGCGGCACTCGGCCATCTCGCCGGCCAGGGCATCACCGAGGTGGTGGTACAACGCCGTCCCCGGGTAGTGCTGCTCTCCACCGGGGACGAGATCATTGATCCCGGTCAGCCGCTGTGCCCGGGCCAGATCTACAACTCCAACCGTCCTATGCTCAGGCGGCTGCTGGAGCGCTTCGGCGCCGAGGTGGTGAGAGTGGCGTCGATTCCCGACGATGCCGAGGGAACCCGACGTGCCCTGGCGAGAGCGGCCCGGGAGGCAGACGTGGTCATCACCACCGGCGGCGTCAGCGTCGGTGAGGAGGATCATGTGAAGGCCGCGGTGGAGACGCTGGGGCAGTTGGATCTCTGGCGCCTAGCCATCCGGCCCGGCAAGCCGCTGGCATTGGGTCGGCTCCCCGCCGGTGAACGCGAAACGCGCTTCGTGGGCCTTCCGGGCAATCCCGTCTCCAGCTTCGTGGGGGCCTGGCTGTTTCTGCGGCCGCTGATGGGCGCCCTGCTCGGCGCTCCGTCGTTGGCGTCACTGCCGCAACTTTCGGCGCGGGCCGACTTCACCACCACCACCGGACCGCGTCAGCACTACATGCGGGTGGCACTGGCATTCACGACAGAGGGGATTGTCGCGAAGGCCTTTCGTGACCAGAACTCTGGCGTGCTCAGCTCATGCATCAACGCTGACGCCCTGGCGTTGATCCCGCCAGAGTCCCGCATCGAGGTGGGCGACAGTATCGAATGCCTATGGCTCAACGGGGGCTGAAGCTCTCGCCCTTCACTGCCCTTTCCTCACTTCCAGTGCCTGGCGGACCTCCGGCCACAGGCGTTGGAAGTCATCTTCCAGACGGACCCGCTCTTCCTCGAGCCAGGGCACCAGTTCGGCCAGTCGGTTGGGGCCGGCAAGGCGCTGTCCAATACCGGCAATGGCGCGGCAGGTGAAGGCGAAATCGGCATAGCGGTGAAGCCAGTCCTGCTCCACCAGTGCCGGCACCAAGGTGGCCAGACGCGCCGGCGCCGGCTGGGCCTGCAGTACCCGGTAGGTGCGAGCAATCAGTGGCGACGGTTGCGTCTGCAAAGCCAGTTCACGCGCCACGAAGTGATCCCACACCAGGTCCAGGGCGATGCCGGCATAGCGGCGCTGGCGGTCCGGCGTCCTGCGCCGTATCTCGGCCACCACCGGGTGGGTATCCACGAAGGCGTCCACCCGACGGTGGTGGCGAATTCCGACCGCGACGTCACCAGGCCAGGCCGACAGGTCACTTCCCTTGACCCCGTCCGCGATCAGGTTGCCCCACAGGAACTCATCGCTGCCGCCACGGGCCAGCCAGGCATGAGCCAGGAAATTCACGCGGTGCTCACAGGCAGTGGGTGGGCTTGGGCAGCCCGGCAATGCGCGCGCCGCGCTTGGCAGGGCTACCGGGGAAGAGGTGCATCAGGTGAATCGAACGCCCCTTCTCCTCGCCCAGAGCCTTGGTCACCGCCTTCACCAGCGGCCGCATCGCCGGCGCCTGCTCGAAACGCGCGTAGAAGTCGCGCAGAACCCGGATGACCTCCCAGTGCTCATCGCTCAGCTCGATACCCTCCTCGGCGGCCATCATCCTGGCGACATCGGGGCTCCAGTCTCCTAGATTGATCAGGTAGCCCTCGGCATCCAGTGGCACCTGAACGTGTGTAGTATGTAGATAACGGTATATTTCTGTACTTGCCATCAGAACCAGCTCACCGTGCGCTCTGCCTCCTCGGTCAGGGTCACGAAACCCTCCACGTCGACCCGCACCACCGTGGCATCGCACAGCGGCTCCAGTCCGCGGGCACGGAGATCCTCCTCCAGAGCATAAAGTCGGCCCTGGAGGTCGTCGAAGCGGTCAACCAGCGCACACAATGCGCCCTGAACGCCGTCCTCGATCAGCAGCAGTCGATCGGCCGGCCCCATGGCCGAAAGCGCCTGACGATAAACCTCGCTAGTAGCCGGCGAGCGATTGAGAATATGCAGCGTCATCATTGTGTCTCTCCAGGCGGCACCGCCACCCTCAGAAGGTCAGTACCAAGGCATGCCTCGAGGCCAGCATGGACAGCTCGAGGGACCCCACTGCCCTCGCGGGCAGCATGAGCCCATCGCCACGGAGCCCGAACCGGGCCAGGGCAGCGGCCTCCACCAGCAGGGTATTGATATCATACATCTCAAGCATCTCGAGCGTCGGCGCCGTGCCCTTCTGCCCTAGGGGGCCGCTATTCTGTCCGGGCACCAGGGCGGTGACGCCCTCGCCCATGAACAGGAGCGTCACCCGGCGCCCGAAGGCGGCGGCGACCAGGGCGGCATCCAGACCCTCGCGCAGCCAGCTCGAGCCGTGGGGGCCATGGCGCAGGATCACCAGCAGATCACCCTCGATGCATTGCGCCTTGTCGTTTACCATGCCGCCTCCTCAGGGTCCGAACGTCACCAGGCGATCGCAGCGCAGGCCGAGATCCACCAGCTGGCCAAGCCCGGTCAGCTCGAAGGGAGGCTCGACGCTATGGCCCTGCTTGCCGTGTCGGGCGGCCTCACGCTCATCCAGCAGGCCGCGGCGGAGCGCGGCGGCGATACACACCTGGAGCGACACGCCATGGTCGTCGGCCAGTGCCGCCCAACCATCCAGCAGGTGCGGTTCGTCCTGGGGCGGCGCCGCAAGACGCGCGGCGTTGTGAACTCCGTCATGGTAGAAGAATACCCCCTCCAGGCGGTGCCCTCGCCCCGCCACCGCCCGGGCAAAGCGCAGGGCGGAGTGAGCGGCCTGGCTGCTGTAGGGTGCGCCCATCAGCAGAATCCCGTAACGCATCATGGATCTCGACACTCCACAAACAGGCTGGCCCCGCCGAGGCGGGGCCAGCCGAGGACCTCGTGACCGGCCAGGTTCAGTCGCTGCTCATGATGCCGAGCAGCGAGAGCAGGCTGATGAAGAGATTGTAGATCGACACATAGAGGGTGATGGTGGCAAGAATGTAGTTGGTCTCGCCGGCCCGGTGCACGATCTCGCTGGTCTGGTAGAGGATCGCCGCCGAGGCAAACAGCACGAAACCGGCGGAGACCATCAGCATCAGGGTGGGAATCTGAAAGACCAGGCCCGCCACCATGGCCAGGATCAGCACGATGGCGCCGGCCATCAGGAAATTGCCCAGGAAGCTAAAGTCCTTCTTGGAGATCAGCGCCACGGCGGAGAGGCCGATGAAGGTCAGGCCGGTCATGGCCAGGGCATTCATCACGAGCGCCGCGCCGTTGGGCAGTGCCAGGTAGGCGTTGAGAATCGGCCCCAAGGTAAAGCCCATGAAGCCGGTGAAGGCGAACGTCGTGAGCAGGCCAAGGGCCGAGTTGGCGGTCTTGTGGACGAGGAACATCAGGCCGTAGGCGCCGATGAAGAACACGAAGATGTTCATGCGCTCGACGCCCATGGCCATCGCAGCACCGGCCGTGACCGCCGAGAACAGCAGCGTCATGGCGAGCAGGCCATAGGTGTTGCGCAGCACCTTGTTGGTGCCGATCGCCTGGCTCTGCGGGCGAGTTAGCTGAGTGTCTTGGTATGCCATGGGTCCAGGGCTCCCTGTGTTTTGATGGATCGTGACAATGGACCTAGAATGCCCACTCGAGGTTCCCCGCGCAAGCCCTTGACCGGGCATGGCTCAACGATGATTCGTTGCACCAAGCAGGAGCATGGCCACCTCGGACGCCGTGGCGCAGACATCACCTG
The DNA here is from genome assembly GCF_051216275.1 of Halomonas salsilacus. Taxonomy (NCBI): domain Bacteria; kingdom Pseudomonadati; phylum Pseudomonadota; class Gammaproteobacteria; order Oceanospirillales; family Halomonadaceae; genus Halomonas; species Halomonas salsilacus. The sequence goes on along the minus strand of NZ_JBPKAQ010000007.1, from coordinate 54,640 downwards.
CGGCCGCCATGATGGCCTCGAGGTCCATCCAGCAGGCGTGCGTGGCGTCATCCCGGGCCGTTGGCTCACCGGCTTCCCAGGACATCTGCATGACCACCACGACATAGTGGAAGCCCAGCCTGCCATCGTCATCATGCTCGATGATGTCGAATGCGGTGAGCGGTTGGCAAGCCGTGGCCCGCACGTCGGTCTCCTCGAGCAGTTCGCGCGCCGCGGCATCGGCAAGGCATTCGCCGGGCTCCACCTTGCCCCCGGGAAGCGCCAGCCGCCCGGCGTTGGGCGGGTTGCGCCGCCTCACCATCAGCAGACGCCCTTCTCTCTCCACCGCGCAGGAGATGGCGGCTACCGGTAACGAAGGCATACTCTTTGTCTGGGTCATGGCAGGCTCCGGCGTTGCAGGGGCCAGTGTGCCACCCCGTCGGCGACCTGGCTAACGCCTTGATCCGATAGCCCTCTTGACCCGTCACCGAAAACTGGTAATATTCATCGCCGTAAGCCGGAGGGGTGGCAGAGTGGTCGATTGCACCGGTCTTGAAAACCGACGAACCGCAAGGTTCCCAGGGTTCGAATCCCTGCCCCTCCGCCATTACATCTTAAAAACCAGCCAGCTGTGGCTGGTTTTTTTTGGTTTACCCCCTCCGCCCGTACCTCGGCCTCATAGCGCCAACCTTCCTGTTTCGAGTCGCACCTTAAGCAATGCCAGGCCATGGCTGAACAATAAACGCCACTTGACCGCAACTTGGGAGTGGCGACCCTGGCAATCGTCTCACTCGGCGACTTATATGTACGCCAGCGCACCGACCCTGCGCGACCGGCAACCTAGAGTCCAATAGCCATCAGACGGCATACCGACATTGACCTCGATATCGGCCACTGATGACGAATGGAACTTCTATGAAAAATATCCTTCGGGTCATCAGCGCTGTGGTTGTGATGCCGGCAGTGCTATCGGTCCTGAACTGACAACAGGCGCTCTCGATGACTCTCTTCGGCGCCTTCCGCCAGCTCAGCTACCGCCTTGGACAATGGCTACAGGCCAGACGTCAGACTGCTTCTAACGGCGAGATCACCTCAATACCTCCCGCGGAGTTGTTCAGTGCTGCGCAGATGGAGGTACACGGCTCGTGGCTTGCCGGCAGCCATCATCTCGCCAAAGGATACGCGCCCGACCTACTGCTCCCCCGCCTGAGAGACAATGAGAAGGCCTTGGTCGGTAGCTGCAACCGGTTAACCGCAGCAGTCGCCGAGGAGCACCGCATCGCTCCAGCAGGCGAGGGCTTACTGGATAACTTCCATCTTCTCGAAGAGCAGATGCTGACCGCCAAGCGGCACCTGCCACCTGGCTACAGCAAGGCACTCCCTCGGCTCTTGACCGGCCCCTCCGCGGGACGCCCCCGCGCCTACGATATCGCCATGGAAGTCATCGCCCACAGTGACGGTCATCTGGCTCTAGACAACCTGAACCGCTTCGTGACCGCCTATCAGCGCAACACCACGTTAACGCTGGGCGAGCTGTGGGCAATCCCCATCATGCTGCGCCTGGCGCTGATCGAGAACCTGCGCCAGGTGGCCGACCGTCTCGATGCAGTACTCAGCGAACGCCAGCTGGCCGAGGCCTGGGCAGAGCGCATGGTCGTAACCGCCGAGGGCGACCCCAAGAATCTGATCCTGCAGGTGGCCGACATGGCCCGCTCGAAGCCCCTGATGAGCAGCGAGTTCGTGGCCGTGCTGTCACGACGATTGCAGGGGCGAGGCCCGGCCCTCACGCTACCGCTCTCATGGGTCAAGCAGCGACTGTCCGACTCCGGCACCAGTATCGAGCAGCACATCTTGCTGGCCAATCAGCACCAGGCGTCCGACCAGGTATCGGTGAGCAACAGCATCGGCAGCCTCAGGACCATCGGTGCCATCGACTGGCAAGACTTCGTTGAGTCGCAAAGCGCTGTCGAGCAGGCCTTGCAAGAGGACCCCAGCGGGGTCTATCCACGCATGGACTTTGCCACCCGTGACCGCTATCGCCATGTGGTGGAAACGCTTGCCAGTCAGTCAAGATTTAGCGAAAGCGAGGTTGCGGGCCTCGCCATTGGGCTCGCCACTTCTGCTGGTCAGGCGAACGCCGATCCTGAGCGTGCTCGTCACGTCGGCTACTACCTGATCGGCGGTGGGTTGGCCGACCTGACCCGACAGGCCAGCGTGCGCCGTTCACTGCTCCATCGCCTGGGCATCAGCATGCGGCAGAGAGCCCTGTCCTTCTATCTTGTCGGTATCGCTGGCCTCACGCTGCTGATCAGCGCCGGTGTGCTGTTTACCGCCTGGTCGCGACTCACTGACCAGGCGCCACTGGCCTGGATGCTGAGCGTCACTGTGCTGGCACTGCTGGTCAGCAGTCAGACCTCGGTCTCGCTGGTCAATCGGCTGACGGCAATGATGGTGAAACCACGCACGCTGCCACGCATGGAGGTCAAGAGTGGCATCCCCGCGCAGTGCCGCACTCTGGTTGTCACGCCGACCCTACTGACCGACGCCGTCGGCATAGCCTCCCTGCTGGAATCACTCGAGGTGCGCTTCCTGGCCAACCAGGATGCTTATCTGCATAGTGCCCTGCTCACCGATTTCAACGATGCACAGCAGGCCACACTACCCGATGACGATGCCCTGTTGACGCTGGCTCAGGAGGGCATCTCGCGGCTGAACACCACCTATGCGGAACAGTGGCGCGCCCTCGGCGGTGACGGGACACCGTTTTATCTCTTTCATCGCCCGCGCTGCTGGAACGCCCAGGAACGCTGCTGGATGGGATACGAGCGCAAGCGCGGCAAGCTCTCGGACCTCAACGCCTTGCTTCGCGGCAGACCACAGGCCCAGGGTCGAGAGCGCTTTTCACGGGTTGTCGGTGATACCTCACCGCTGCTGGAAGTGGTCTACGTGATCACCCTGGACAGCGATACGCAGCTCCCACGCGATGCTGCTCGCCAACTGGTCAGCGCCATGGCCCATCCGCTCAACCGCCCCCGTCATTCGCCCCTGACGGGTCTGGTTGTCGATGGCCACGGCATTCTTCAGCCCAGCGTCGCGGCTAGCCTGGAGGGAGCCAACCGGTCACGCTATGCGCGATTGTTTGGCGGTGAGGCGGGCATCGATCCTTACACTCAGGCCATCTCCGACCTCTATCAGGACCTGTTCGGCGAGGGCTCCTATATTGGCAAGGGGATCTACGATGTCGATGCCTTCGAGCGAGCGGTTGGCACACGTTTTCCCGAGAACCTCATCCTCAGCCATGACCTGCTTGAAGGCTGCCATGCCCGTTCCGGACTGGTCAGCGATATCATTCTCTACGAGGATCATCCCAGCCACTACCTCGACGACATCAAACGCCGCAAGCGTTGGATACGCGGCGATTGGCAGTTGGCCGCCTGGCTGGGGCGGCACCCCCCCACGTGTGATAGGGAACCGAGCGGCCAGACCGTCAACGCGCTGCCGTTGCTGTCACGCTGGAAGCTGCTGGACAATTTGCGACGCAGCCTCTTTCCCATCGCCCTGACCGCACTACTACTGGTGGGATGGACCCAGCCAGTGACCGCCTGGGTCTGGACCATCGCCGCTGCCGCGCTGCTGCTGGTTCCTTCGATCGCCGACGTCATCCGCGACTTATTGAGCAAACCCGACGAGCGTCCACTTTGGCAGCACCTGGCGTGCACCTCATACGACCTGATCGGACGCACTGGCCAAGTTGGCTTCCAGCTCAGCTGCCTGCCGTTTGAGGCCTACATACATCTGGACGCCATCCTGCGTACCCTGTGGCGACGACATGTCAGCCACCGTCATCTGCTGGAGTGGGTGCCTTCGAGTGCTTGCCGGGTGGGCACCCCAGGCGACGGCGTCGAGGGCCTGCGTGGCATGTTCAGGCAGATGTGGCTCGCCCCCGCACTGGCCGTCAGCGTGGCCCTGGTGCTGGCCATCGCCCAGCCAATGACGCTGCTTGCAGTAGCCCCCCTCCTGCTGCTGTGGGGAGCAGCGCCGGGTCTAGCCTGGTGGCTGAGCCGACCGCAACGGCCGCGTCCATCACAGCTGGATGAGGGGCAAACCCGGTTCCTGCAAGCTCTGGCCAGACGCACCTGGGCGTTTTTCGAACAGACCCTGAACGCCGAGGATCACTGGCTACCACCCGACAACCTCCAGGCGTACCGCCAGATCTCGCTGGCCCATCGCACCTCGCCGACCAATATCGGAATGGCGCTGCTGGCTAACCTGGCGGCCTATGATTTCGGCTACCTCAGTGCAGCGGGCTTGATAACACGCAGCGAACAGACTCTGGGAACACTGGGAATCCTGCCCCGGTACCGCGGTCATTTCTACAACTGGTATGACACCCAGACCCTGGAGCCACTGACACCGCACTATGTCTCGAGCGTCGATAGCGGCAACCTGTCAGGCCACCTGCTGACCCTGAGCCGCGGCCTGCTCGAGGTGGTGGACTCGCCGATCCTGCCAGAGCGCTGCTGGCAAGGGCTGCGCGATACCCTGGCGCTCATCGAGGAGTGTGGCGGTGGCGCCATGCAGGTTCCGCTGGATGCCTACCGGCAGGTGCTGGAGACCACCTGTCCGACGCCGCAAGACAGCCTCGCGACTTGGCACCAGGCGCTCACCCGGCTAGGCGAAGCCAGCGTCGTGCTGACCGACGCCATGCGCCCCCTTGCCCAGCCGGTGCAGCCCGAGGCCAGCGCCTTAGCGCAAGCGTCGTTGCTGGAAGAGAGCGCTCATCAGTGGGCTCTCAGCCTGCATCAGCAGACCCAGGCTATGCTTGATGAACTCGCCGAGCTGGCCCCCTGGCTGGCACAATCGGCACGGCTGGGTGACTCCCCGCTCGGCAGGGCACTCGAGACACTGATGCTGCCTTCGCTTCGCGATATCACCACGCTTGACAGGCTTCTCGGCAGCGTCACGGCAGCACCACCGCAGCACGCCATCGGTGACGACCAGACGACTCCGCTGCGCAATGCGATCGGCCACGCCAGGGGGCGAGCACGGCAGCGTATCGCGACGCTCGAACAACTCGCCGCCCGCTGCGTTGATTTCGCCCAGGTCGAGTATGGCTTCCTCTTCGATCCAACCAAGCACCTGCTCGCCATCGGCTATAACGTCACCGAGGAGCGCCTCGATACCGGCTATTACGATCTGCTCGCATCGGAATCACGGCTGAGCAGCTTCGTGGGTATTGCCTTGGGACAGCTACCCAAGGAGAGCTGGTTCAGCCTCGGCCGACTGCTGACCCGCGCCGGGGGGAAACCGGTACTGCTGTCCTGGAGCGGCTCGATGTTCGAGTATCTGATGCCGATGCTGGTGATGCCGACCTACCCCAATACGCTGCTCGACCAGACCTGCCGCGCGGCCGTGGCGCGCCAGATCGACTATGGCAGGCAACGCGGCGTGCCCTGGGGGATTTCCGAGTCTGGCTACAACACCGTTGATGCCAAGCTCAACTATCAGTATCGCGCCTTTGGCGTACCCGGCCTGGGGCTGAAGCGTGGCCTGGCGGAGGACCTGGTCATCGCCCCCTACGCCTCGGTCATGGCGTTGATGGTGGCGCCGGTCGCAGCCTGCTACAACTTGCAGCGCCTGGCACGTGAGGGGGTCATGGGGAAATTCGGGCTGTTCGAGGCGGTTGACTACAGTCCTTCGCGCCAGCGCCGTGGCTCGCACAAGACGTTGGTGCGCTCGTTCATGGCCCACCACCAGGGGATGAGCCTGCTGGCCCTGGCCTACCTGCTGCTGGAGCAGCCGATGCAGCGCCGTTTCAGCGCTGATCGCCACGTACAGGCCATACTCCTGCTGTTGCAGGAGCGAATCCCCCGAGCCAGCCCCCTGTTCACGCACGTTGCACGATTGGCGGAAGTACATGCCGCCAGCAACCGCGGCGACCCTCCGATACGTGTCTTCGACAGCGCTGATACCGCGACGCCGGCGGTGCAGCTGATCTCGAATGGCCGCTATCACGTCATGGTCACCAATGCCGGCGGAGGGTACAGCCGTTGGCGTGACCTCGCCGTGACGCGCTGGCGCGAGGACCCGACCCGCGACCACCATGGCATCTTCTGCTATCTGCGGGACCTCGAGAGCGGCCATGTCTGGTCAAATGCCTATCAGCCTACGCGCTCTTCCAGCAGCCACTATCAGGCGATCTTTGCCGAGGGGCGCGCCGAGTACCGACGCCGTGACAGCGTCGGCAGCGGCGAGGTGGAGACCTATACCGAGATCGCCGTATCACCCGAGGATGACATCGAGCTGCGCCGGATACGCCTCACCAACCACACCTCGCAGCGTCGCAAGCTCGAGGTCACCAGCTATGCTGAGGTGGTCATTGCCCCCGCGGCCACGGATGAGCTCCATCCCGCCTTCAGCAACCTGTTCGTGCAGACCGAGATCATCGCGCCCCACAGCGCGATCCTCTGCCACCGTCGCTCGCGAGCCCCGGAGGACATCTCGGCATGGATGTTCCAACTGCTGATCGTGCGTGACGCACCTAGTCCTGCGGCCTCCTATGAAACGGATCGGCTTGGTTTTGTTGGTCGCTGTCGAGACTCCGTGGCACCGCAGGCCATGGACCGACCCGGTGAGCTGTCCGGCAATGCCGGCGCGGTGCTCGACCCAATCGCCGCCATCCGCCGATCTTTCAGCATCGAGCCCCACCACGCTGTGACGCTGGACCTGGTGACAGGCATGGCGGGCTCGCGTGCCGACGCCGAGTGCCTGATCGCCAAGTATCAGGATCGCCATCTGGCCGATCGCGTCTTCGAGCTCACCTGGACCCATCGCCAGGTGGTCCTCGAGCAGCTGGATGCCACCGAAGCCGACGCCCAGTTGCATGCGCGGCTGGCCAGTGCCGTCGTCTATGCGCATCCCGCACTGCGCGCCGAGCCTGCCATCATCACCGCCAACCGTCGTGGTCAATCCGCGCTGTGGAGCTATGCCATTTCCGGCGATCTGCCCATCGTGCTGTTGCGGATCGGAAGTAGCACCAGCCTCCCCCTGGTGCGGCAGCTTATACAGGCGCATGCCCACTGGCGTCTGCAGGGTCTCGCCGTCGACCTGGTGATCTGGAACGAGGAGCACGCGGTCTACCGCCAACAGTTGCAGGAACAGATCCTGGGACTGATTGCCTCGGGCAGCGGCACCAACCATATCGACCGCCCCGGTGGTATCTTCGTGCGCCCACTGGAACAGATATCAGGCGAAGATCGCCTGCTGTTTCAGGCAGTGGCCCGCGCCATCATCCTCGACAGCCGCGGCACTCTGGAAGAGCAGCTCGATCAGCGCCAGCGCAATGATGCCAGGCCGCCCCTGTTGAAAGTCACGGACAGCCGCCCCTCCGCACCCAGCGCCACCCCGGCAGCACCACAGGGAATTATCCTGAGCAACCCGCTGGGGGGATTCAGTGCCAACGGGCAGGAGTATGTCATCCGGCTCGGACCCGACCAGCACACTCCGGCGCCCTGGGTCAACGTGATCGCCAATCCCGATTTTGGCTGCGTGATATCGGAGAGCGGTGGCAGCTACACCTGGAGTCTCAATGCCCACGAAAACCGGTTGACGCCCTGGCACAACGATCCGGTCAGCGACACCAGTGGCGAAGCGATCTATCTTCGCGATGAAGAGAGCGGTCATGTCTGGTCTCCCACACCTCTCCCCGTGAATAGCACCGCCGGCTACCTGGTGCGCCACGGTTTTGGCTACAGCGTGTTCGAGTCCGAACAGGACGGTATCAGCACGCAGCTATGGGTCTATGTGGCGCTTGATGCCAGTATCAAGTTTTCCGTGCTCAAGCTGCGTAATCTGTCGGCGCGGGTGCGCCACCTGTCGGTGACCGGCTACGTCGAATGGGTCCTCGGCGACCTACCTGCCAAGACGGCCATGCATGTGGCCACCGAGGTCGCCACGGCGAGTGGGGCCCTGCTGGCCCGCAACGTGTATCACAGCGAACTGGGCGAGCAGGTGGCCTTCTTCGATGTCGACGATCCTGCTCGCACGCTAAGCGGCGACCGCCAGGAGTTTATTGGGCGTAACGGCAGCCTGCGCCAGCCTGCCGCCCTGCAGCGTACCCATCTCTCCGGCATGGTAGGGGCCGGTCTCGACCCGTGCGCCGCATTGCAGGTCAAGCTCACGCTGGGACCAGACGAAAGCCGGACGGTAATCTTCCGACTCGGGGTGGGCAGTGATCTTGAGCAGGCCAACGCATTGATCCAGCGCTATCGCGTCGCAGGGGCGGCCAGCCAGGCCCTCGAGGAGGTCCAGGCGCACTGGCGACATACCCTCGGCGCGCTTCAGATCGAGACCCCCGACCCGGCGCTGGATGTGATGACCAACGGCTGGTTGCTCTACCAGACCCTCGCCTGTCGACTGTGGGCGCGCAGCGGCTACTATCAGTCCGGCGGCGCCTTCGGCTTTCGCGATCAGTTGCAGGACAGCATGGCACTTGCGCATGCCGCACCCGAGTGCCTGCGCGTCCAGTTGCTGCTGTGTGCCAGTCGGCAGTTTCTTGAAGGGGACGTGCAGCACTGGTGGCACCCACCTCAGGGACGCGGTGTTCGGACACGATGTTCCGACGACTACCTGTGGCTGCCGCTGGCGCTCTGTCGCTATGTGCGAATCACCGATGACATGGACGTACTCGACGCACTGGTCACATTCCTCGAGGGACGCGCCGTAGGCGAAGAGATGGATGCCTACTACGACCTGCCTGGCATTGCACCAGGTAACGCCAGCCTCTACCAGCATGCCTGGCTGGCCCTTCGTCACGGACTGAGGTTCGGAGAGCATGGCCTGCCACTGATGGGCTCGGGGGACTGGAACGATGGAATGAACCTGGTTGGCATCAAGGGCCGCGGTGAAAGTGTCTGGCTGGGGTTTTTCCTGTGCCAGGTACTCGAGGAGTTCAGTCAGTTGGCTCACCGCTATGGTGATCTCGAGACGGCCGAAAGCTGCCGAATTTCACGCCTTACGCTACGCGACAGCCTGGACCAGCACGGCTGGGACGGAGGCTGGTATCGCCGAGCGTACTTCGATGACGGCACTCCGCTGGGCACGGCGACAGGAAGCGAATGCTGCATCGACTCAATCTCGCAAAGCTGGGCGGTGCTCTCAGGTGCCGGCGACGGAGATCGCACTGAGCAGGCGATGGAGGCAGTCTTCACCCACCTGGTGCACCCCGAGCAACGGCTGATCCAATTGCTCACCCCGCCCTTCGACAAGGCAAGCCCGACACCCGGCTACATTCGAGGCTATGTGCCAGGCGTGCGGGAGAACGGCGGTCAGTACACCCATGCGGCGATATGGGCGGCAATGGCGTACGCACGCCTCGGTCAGAGCGAGCGTGCCTGGCTGCTGTTGGATATGCTCAATCCCATCCATCACTCACAATCGGCATCCGGCATGGCCAGATACCGGCTGGAACCCTACGTGATGGCGGCCGACATCTATGCCATGCCGCCCCATGTGGGGCGCGGCGGCTGGAGCTGGTATACCGGCGCGGCGGGATGGATGTATCGCCTCATCAGTGAGTCGCTGCTCGGCCTGCATCAGGCCGGCAACACCCTGACGATAACGCCCTGCCTGCCCGCGGCCTGGTCGCAAGTCAAGGTGCGTTATCGCTTTCACGGTACCCCCTACTGCATCACTGTCCGACAGACCCCAGAGTCTGGGCATCACCCATCGATCATTCGCCTCGACGGGGTCAGCCAGCCAGATCCAATCATTACGCTATGTGATGATGGCCGGGAGCACCATGTCGAGATGCAGCTATTCGGTGTCTGACCAGTTCTCCTCTGATTCCACCTGCCCCCGTCGCTGCATCCAGCGCATCACGAGCCAACACAGCGCCGCCCAGGCAGCCCCGGCGGTCCAACCAGCAAGAACATCTGTAGGCCAATGGACTCCGAGGTAGACACGGCTTATACCGACCAGCAGCGTGAGCATGATCGCAAGCACCATGATGTATGCCTTCAGCCTCAGCTCAGGCTGTATGCGGATAAGCAGAACGGCAAGGGTGAGATAGGTCACGGCAGACATCATGGCATGCCCGCTGGGAAAGCTGGCGGTGTAGGCGATGGATTCATGAGGAACAAGATCGGGTCGAGGGCGATCAAAGCCAATTTTCATTAGTGTGCTTAGCAATACCCCGCCGGGCACCGCGACCGAGGCAAAGAGCGCCGCGCGATAGCGCCGGGCGAGTAGTAGGTAACCCAGGGCGCCCAGCGAGATCAGCACCAGCACGCCTACACCGCCGAGTGCGGTAAAGTCCCGCCCAAGCTCCTCTACCCAGGCCGGGCCGAGCGGATCAGTGTGATCTGCAGGGTCGCGCAGGGAGAGCAACAGCCTTTCATCGATGCTCTGGGTATCACCCTCGGAGACTTCATCGGCCAATTCAATGAACCCCCATATCCCACCGGAAAGTACCAGGACACACAGCAGTGCCGTAAACTCGTAGCGGGCGAGACGAGCCAGCATGGAGAGGCCTTGACGTCCCACATGCTCAGTCTTTTCGAAACGATGCATAGCAACTCCATTGCTGTGAAAGCCACACGCCAACCCGTTGCTCTGCTGTGGTTCGGATTCGGACCAGGCGCGATGCTCTGATCGGGCTCACTGGAATAGCCCGGGCAAATGCTAGCCGCGATGAGTCAGACTCATCAGGTAAAGCGCACCGGCCAGTGCCAATACCGAAAGTGCCAGGTAGATCGCCTCCAGCGGCGTCTGGAAACGAATGTCCACGACCGCACGAAAGAACTCGATAATCACTGCCAGGATAACGACCCGAGCAATCTTGTCCTTGAGCTCATCAAAGGACGCGACATTAAACGGGTGCTTGGAGGCATGTACCTCAGCCTGCTCGATAGGAGAAATGAATAACCGGTAGACCCCGAGCCCGAAGATCAGCAGCACGATGGCCACCAGATAGATATCCACGGCCATGACGATGCTCGGCACCAGAGTGTCATGAATGTCCACGGCCCCATCGACCAGATAATAGGAAATTGCGGTAATCACCAGCTTCAGGATATCCATGGTACCAATCACGAACAGGACCAACGCCCCCAGCAGGCTCGGTATCACCGCCAGCATCACCAGGAAACGCGAGTTCCAGAGCCAGCGCTCCACACGTCCCTCCCATCGTCCTTGCCGGGAAGGTGCTATTTTACTTTCTTGTTCCCGCTCCTGCGTCATGTTGTTCTCCTGGTGCCCGATTGAAACGCCTGGCACGGGGCATATAGGCCCCTTTGCAACGGATCACGCGCTGGGCTCATGGGCGGAATGATGAGTCCATCCCAAACGAGCGGTGAGCAGGCACTCCTTCCGGCTCACAGATCGAACGGTTGCGCCCCTGCTCCTTGGCCTGGTAGAGAAGCTCGTCGGTTCTGTGCAAACACTCATCCATGTTGCTGACGCCACTCAGCGAGCAAATGCCGATGCTGGCTGAGATATAGAGCGGCGTGGCGCTGTCGGCTCGCATTGAGGTAATCGCCAGGCGCTGGTGGAGCCGCTCGGCGGCATGCCGCGCTTCCGCCACGCTGGCCCTTGGCAGCATGACTACGAACTCCTCGCCACCCCAGCGGCCGATCACATCGGCCTGCCGGAACACCTCACGACACAGCTCAGCGAAGCGCACGATGACCTCGTCCCCGGCCTGGTGACCCAGGGTGTCGTTGACCCTCTTGAAATGGTCCAGGTCGATCAACATCAGGGCGGCTGGGGGCGCGCCTCGCTGAATCAGCGCGACTTCCTGATCGAGGCGCTGCTCGAAGGCCCGACGGTTGAGCAGGCCAGTGAGCGGATCGGTGGCGGCCCGCTTGGCCAGCTCGTGCCGCGTCGCCTCGAGCTCGCATATCAGCTCGGCTTGTTCGCGGTGGGCCCGCATCAGCTCCATGTGCGCCATTACCTGGTTGGCGAGAGCCTGAAGCGCGAAACGCTGACGTTCGGTCAAGTCTCTGGGCTGATAGTCGAGTACGCATAGTGTGCCCAACGGATAGCCCTCCCGGCTTTCCAGTAGCGCGCCGGCATAGAAGCGCAGGTTGGGTTCGCCGGTCACCAGCGGATTGCTCGAAAAACGTGGATCCCGGGTCGTGTCGGGCACGATGAACAGCCCCGACTGCAGGATGGCATGGGCACAGATCGAGATATCCAGCGGAGTCTCGCGCACCCCGAGCCCCTTCTCCGACTTGAACCACTGGCGATCGCGGTCAACGAAGTTGATCACGGCGATGGGTGCTTCGCAGATGATCGACACCACCTCGACGATCTCATCAAACGCCGACTCCTCCGGGGTGTCGAGGATCCGGTAGTCGGCCAGCGCCTGCAGTCGTTGCGCTTCGTGCTCGGCTGAGCATCGATCGGTGAGGTCAGGCATGGGCGGCGTCCTCCAGACACTCCAGCAGCACCGAGGCCCGCTTAACGTTCAGCGTCATCTAGAATCCTTCGGGTTGTCGTGCAGGTGATCGCCCCAGCGCTCGGCGAAGTCCTCGGCCGAGAGCGGACGATCGAAATAAAACCCCTGGGCCTCGTCGCAGCCCATGTCGGTCAGGGCCGCAGCCTGTTCGGCGGTCTCGACGCCTTCCGCCACGGTTGTCATGCCCAGTGCCTTGGCCATGGCCATGATGGTCTCGACGATGGTGCGATCGTGCTGGCTCTCCAGCATGTGCCGCACGAACGAGATATCTATCTTCAAGGTGTCGGCAGCGAACCGTCGCAGGTAGGCCAGCGACGAATAGCCGGTCCCGAAGTCATCGATGGCAAGGGTGATACCTGCCTGGTTCAGGGCTCGGGTGATCGTCACCGCCTGTTCGGGATCACGCATGAAATCGCTTTCGGTGAGCTCCAGGGCGATGGCCGAGGTGGGCAGGCCACGGGTCAACTGCACGATATGCTCGGCGAGATGGGGGTCGGCGAACTGCTGGGCGGAGATGTTCAGCGACAGCCGGCCGGGCAGTCTCCGCCCGGTGCGGCGCCACGCCAGCAGCTGTTGGGTGGCATGCTGCAGCACCCAGTCGCCCAGCGGGCGAATCAGGCCTCGTTCCTCAGCCAGCGGGATGAACTCCCCTGGGCTCACCCAGCCCCACTGGTCGTCATGCCAGCGGCATAGGGCCTCCGCGCCGGTCAGCTGCCCCGTACGCAGGTTGATCTGGGGCTGATAGTGCAAGGCCAGGGCGTCCTCGGCGATGGCCCGTTCCAGACGCTCGGTCATCTGCTGGCGACGCTCCAGGGCATGGGTCATCGAGGCCGTGAAGGGGCAGACGCCCTCATCCTCCTGCTTGGCGTGGTACAGGGCAATGCTCGCCGCCTTGAACAGGTCTCCGGCACTCAGCGCGTCCTCGGGGTAGCGGGCCAGGCCGATCGAGACCTTCAGCGAGAAGGTGCGGTGGCCGAGTTGGATGGGCCGACCAATGGTATCGCGCATGCGGGCCACGCTGGCCTCCACGACTTCGGGCGATGCGGTCGGGACCAGCAGGGCAAACTCGTCTCCCGAGAGCCGCGCCAGCGCCTCGCCCGTGGCTACCGCCCGGTGCAGGCGGCCGGCGACCGTAGCCAGCAGCTGATCACCCAACTGGTGGCCATGCAAGTCGTTGATCTCCTTGAAGCGGCGGAGATCCAGCAGCAGCAAGGCCAGGGGCTGCTGACAGCGCTCCGCGATGCGGCGCATCTGCTGGAGGTCTTCCATGAAACGCACCCGGTTGGCCAGCCCCGTGGTGCCATCGAAGTAGGCCAGCTGACGCATGCGGCGATGATCCTGGCGGCGCTCCACCTCCGCCGCGGCGCCCGTCGACAGAATGCGCAGCACCGAGGTCGCGAAGGCGTTGGTATCCGGTGGCTCGCGGTAGAGCACCATGATCACCCCCACCGGCTGACCGCGGGCATTTTCCAGACGGCGCCCGATCCAGGCGGAATACTCACCGTGCACACCGGGCAGCCAGGCCGGCTTCTCCTCCCGATCGGCGACCTCCTGAGTGTCGACCAGCCTCTCGAAGGGCGAACCGATGAGGTCGAAGGCGTAGTTGTCGAGGGGGCGCCCTTCGGCAAACGCACTCACGGTGCTCAGGTGGCTGGGTGGGGTTCCTCCTGTCGCCAGCACGGTCTCGGGGGTAGTGTCCAGGGTGGCGATGACCCCGGCATCGGCCTCCAGGATCTCCACCAGGTGGCGCACCAGATGGTGGAAGTAGTCATCGCCGATCCGCGTAGTGACCGCCGAGGCCACCCTCGCCACGGCAGCCTGCACGCGCTGGGCCTCGTACTGCTCGCTGATATCGGTGACGAAACCCTCCAGGCAGGTGACCGCCCTCTGGGCGTCGTAGATCGCCTGCCCCTGCTCCAGCATCCAGCGCAGCTGACCGTTCGCCGTCCGCAGCCGGTAGATGACGCGAAAGGGAGTCTGCTGTGCCACCGCGCTCGCCACGGCGTCGACCACCTTCTGCTGATCGGGCGGGTAGATCAGAGAGGCATAGCTCACCACGCGGTTATGCAGCAGCGCGTCCGGCGCATAGCCGGTCAGGGCTAAGGCTCCCTGGCTGATCACCAGCATCGTCCAGTCATGATCGTTCTGGCAGCGATAGGCCATGCCCGGCAGGTGGTTGAGCAGCGTATCCAGACGCCGTTCGCTCTCTCGGGCACAGGCCTCGCTGTCGCGCAGCGCCAGGGTAGCCTGAGCCCGCTCCATCTCCGCCCCGGCCTGCGCAGCGGCGATGTGAAGGATCTCCTCCTCCAGCCCGGAAAGCGACATCGGGGTGTTCTTGAGCACCGCCAACAACCCCAGTGGTCGACCCTCCAGGGCAAACAGCGGCACTCCCAGGTAGCTCTCGGCGTCGAGCTGCCTCAGCAGGGCATCATCCGGAAAGCGTTGCTGGATATCGCAGGCGTAGAGACATGGTTGCCGACCGCTGACGGTTTCACAGGGGGTACCGGCCAGGTCATAGCTCAAGTTGGGGCGGCAAGCGCCCCGGGACCACACCGCCAGGGTATGGGCCCGCCGGTCATCGCCGACTCGCGCAATCAGCGCATGGTCGACATCGAGAATCGCCGCCAGGTGCTCCACCAGGGTGGTAAAGAACGCCTCCGTTCCGGTACGCGACATCCCATCGGCCAGGAGGCGAAATGCTTCCTCGGCGGTCATGCGGGCTTTCATGGCACGGCATCCATGTCGGTTGATAGCTCGATTATCGTTGCTTCAACGCCAACGCTATCACGAAGCAAGGCAATAGGGACCAATGGAAAAAACGTCTGCATCGCCTCCAGCTACCCGGCTCGGGTATGCTGTCGCTCTACCCCGAGCACAAGCAGGACACCGTGCCCCTGATCCGCCCAGCCGACAAGGCGGAATATCACGTCAGCGCGCCTCAGGTGCCTGTTACGTTTTCGCGTATACTGCCCACCATTTTCAGGAGTTCGCCATGGCGCTGAAGGCAACCATCTGCAAGGCGCGGCTGCAGGTCGCCGACATGGACCGTCATTATTTCGGCGAGCATGTGCTGACCGTCGCCCGCCACCCGTCCGAGACCGACGAGCGCATGATGCTGCGTCTGCTGGCGTTTGCGCGTCACGCCCATCCGGACCTGGCCTTCGGGCGCGGCGTCAGCGCCGATGACGAGCCGGACCTGTGGCGAAGGAGTCTTACTGGCGAGATTGAGCTGTGGATTCAGCTCGGTCAACCGGATGAACGGGAGATTCGCCGGGCCTGCGGCCGTGCGCACCAGGTGGTGATCTACACCTATGGCGGCCAGGGATCGCGACTCTGGTGGGAACCGCTGGAAGGCAAGCTGAGCAGCCTGTCCAACCTCACCGTCATCGACGTCGATTCGCAGAGCGTAACCGAGCTCGGCCGCCTGGCGGCCAGGGGAATGGAACTCAATGCGACGCTTCAGGATGGCATGATGTGGCTGGCGACGCCGGAAGCCTCCGTGGAAGTCAGCGTCGAGATTCGCCAGCAGGCAGCAACGACTCAGTAGAGCCTCAGGCCCACCTTGGTCACAAGGTTGCCCTCCATCTCGCTGACCACCCAGTGAATGCCGTGCCAGTCCACGTCATCCCCCACCACCGGGTGCCCGCCTACCCGCAGGGAGATAAACTCCGCCAGGGTCATGTCTTTCTCCGCCGGGCTGAGCGTCAAGCCATAGGCGTCGCCGATATCCTGCATGCGGGCCTCACCGTCGAAGGTGAAGGTACCGAAGAAGGCGCGCTCCTGCTTGAGCTTGGCATCACCATTGAAGAGTCGATTCAGCGCCGGCAGATCCTCACTGCGGCCGATCACGCAGATCACATCGCCCAGCTGCAGGCGGGTGCTGCCCTTGGGGTGCAACATCACATGATCGCGGAACAGTGCCGAGATCAGTGCGCCGGACGGAAAGCGCAGCAGGCGAATCGGCACATCCTCCAGGTCTGAGTTCTCCACCTCGTAGACGAACATCTCGAAGTCGTTCTCCGGGAGAATGCCCAGCGGGCCACGCCGGTTCGGGGTCACGGAGGTCGGCACCTGCACCCGCATCAGCCTCGACATCCACCCCAGGGTGCCTCCCTGGATCAGAAGCGAGAGCAGCACCACCGCAAAGGCCACGTTGAAATAGAGCGAGGCGTTCTCCACCCCGCCGATCACCGGGAAGATCGCGAGTACGATAGGCACGGCACCGCGCAGGCCCACCCAGGAGATGAAACCGATTTCCCGCCAACGAAACTTGAAGAAGGGCTTGATGCTGATCAGCACCGCCAGAGGTCTGGCCACGAAGATCAGCGCCAGCGCCACCAGGCTGGCGGGAAGCGCAACCGCGAACAGTTCATGGGGGTTGACCAGTAGGCCAAGCACCAGGAACAGCCCGATCTGACTCAGCCAGGCCAGGCCGTCGTGAACCGGCAGGATGAAGTTGATATGCCGCCCGGGCTGGTTACCGATCATCAGCCCCGCCAGATAGATCGCCAAGAAGCCGCTGCCGCCAAGGAAGCTGGTGATGCCGAACACACCGAAGCCCAGGGCGAGGGCCATCAGGGAATAGAGGCCGGGGGCGAGGTCTACCCAACGCAGCAGCTTGCCGCTGAGCCAACCCACGCCCACCCCGATCACCATCCCCAGGCCGAACTGCCGAACCAGCAGCAGCAGGGTATCAACGGTGCCACTCAGCTCCCCGACCAGCATCTCCACCAGCACCAGGGTGAGGAAGATCGCCATGGGGTCGTTGGTGCCGGACTCGATCTCGAGTGTCGCGCCCACCCGCTCATTGAGGTTGACACCGCGGCCACTGAGCATCGAGAACACCGCCGCGGCATCGGTGGAGCCCACGATGGCGCCGACCAGCAGTCCCTGCATCAGACTGAGGTCGAAGATCCACATGGCCAATACGCCGACGATCCCACTAGTGATGAAGACGCCCAATGTGGCCAGGGACAGGGCCGGGCGAAAGCCGACCCGAAAGGTCTTGAGGCGGGTACGCAGCCCACCGTCCAGCAGGATCATGGCCAGCGCCACGTGGCCAATGACGAAGGCTAGGGAATAGTCGTCGAACTGGATGCCAAGCAAGCCCTCTTCCCCCGCCAGCATGCCCAACCCCAGGAAGATGAGCAGCAGGGGGAATCCCACCAGGCTGGAGAGACGGCTGGCCAGGACGCTGAGCCCGATCAGTAGGCCGCTGAGTATGAAGAGGGTATTGACGGTATCCATGGCATCCTCGTTGCGGCTTACCGGGCATTATCGCACGAGGCCCGCAGCGGTGCGACGCCGCCGGCAGGACTGGTCAGCCCTTCCCGGCAACGGATACACTTTGCTGCCGTCGGCCGGTCGCGTACCGACATCACTGCCGGAGCCCCCGCATGCCCGATCCCGCCCCTCCCAGGTTCCCGTCCGTCGTCGTCTCCGCCCTCACCCTGCTGATGGCAACGCTGACCGCAGCGGCGCTGATGACGAGAGCCCCGACCGTGGTGGCCGAGGAGGCCAGGGAGGCCGAGCCCCTGACCGTGCCAGAACGCCGCCCGGACGGGCTGAATACCCGCGTCAGGGTATTCCAGATCCCGGCGCTTGAGGCAGACATCGACGATCAGATCACGGAGATGGCCCAGGTATTCCCCCGGGAGGCTGATGCCGAGACGCATCCATCCCCTGCCGACGATACCGGCGAGAGGGACGCCGACGCCGCCATGGCACCCGATGGCACAGCGCCGGTTCACGAGGTCAGCGCGCCGGCCGCGGTCGTCGAGCAGGGCCCCAGGGTGACGCTCATGCCCCCCCAGCCACTCGAGCCGCCGCCGCTCAAACCCCTGGAGATCATGCTCGACTGGTATCCCGGCCCCCAGCATGCCGCCCTGCTGATCGCCCAGCACCGGGGCACGTTCACTCGACATGGCCTGCAGGTCACCTTGACCACCCCCGCCGACCCCACCCTGCCGACCCGGCTGCTGACCTCCGGCCGCATCGACCTGGCCGTGAGTCGCCAGCCGCTGCTGCATCTCCAGGTGGATCGCGGGCTGCCGCTACTTCGGGTCGGCACCCTGGTCGACCTTCCCCTGGCGGGGCTGCTGCTGCGAGACGACGGCATCATGGAGTCGCCGGCCCAGCTGGCGGGCAGGCGAATCGGCTATTCAATGGAGGAGAGTCGGGAGCTGCTGCTGCCCGCACTGCTCAAGCCCCACGGTATTACCCTCGAGGAGCTGGAGCTGGTGGACGTCAATTTCAGTGCCGTCATCCAGATGGTCGATGAGGAACTGGACGGCGTGATGACACCGCAGCGCCTCGCGCTGCCACGGCGATTGGGCGACGAGGGCGTGACCACGCGGCTGTTGGCGCTGGAGGAGCACGGCATACCGCGCCATGAGGGGCTGATCCTGGTGGCCAACCGCGACCGGCTCGGTGCCCAGAAGGAGAGCCTGCGGCGGCTGCTCGAGGCCCTGACCGAGGCCTCCGCCTGGATCCTGGAGCATCCACAGGCGGCCTGGGCGCTGCTGGCCGAAAACGAGCCTACCCTGGACACCCCGGCGAACCGGGACACCTGGCTGGCCATGCTGCTGCGCCTGAGTGCCCGCCCTGCCGCCCTGGACCATGGCGGCTACGCGAGCTTCGAGGCCTTCCTGCACGAGCGGGGCCTGCTCGAGACCCTCACGCCGGTGGAGAAGCTTGCCGTCGACCTGGGCGCGCCCTGATGCATGGCCCACTGATCTTCCTCGACCTCGAGACCACCGGGATACGCACCACCCGGGACCGCATCACCGAGATCGCCGCCCTGCGCCTCGAGCAGGGCGTGGTGACCGCCCGCTGGCACCGCCTGATCAACCCCGAGATGCGCATCCCCGCGCCCATCAGCGAGCTGACGGGGATTCACGACGCCATGGTCGAGGATGCCCCCACCTTCAGCGAGATCGCCTCAGAGCTCAGTAAGTGGCTGGCGGACGCCCCGCTGGTCGTCCACAACGCCCGCTTCGACTATGGCTTCCTGCGTAACGCCTACCGGCGGGCCGGTCGGGACTTCAGCGCCGAGGTGATCTGCACGCTGCGGCTCTCGCGGCGCCTGGCGCCACAGCATCGCGAGCACAATCTGGCAGCCCTGCTGGAACGCCACGGCATCGCGTCAGCCACCCGCCACCACGCTATGGCCGACGCCGAGGCCCTGCTCGCCCTCTGGCAGTGCTGGCAAAGGGAGCACTCCGCCGCGCGGCTGGAGGAAGAGGCACAGCGCCAGCGCCGCCTACCCAGCCTGCCGGCCCACCTCGACCCGGGCATGATCCAGGCTCTCCCCCAGACCCCCGGGGTCTACCTGATGCATGGCGAGAACGACCTGCCCCTCTACATCGGCAAGAGCGTGAACCTGCGGGCCAGGGTCATGAGCCATTTCCAAGCCGACCATCGCGAGGAGCGCGAAATGCGTCTGGCCCAGCAGGTGCGTCGCATCGACTGGCAGGAGACGGCCGGCGACCTGGGCGCACAGCTGCTCGAGGCGCGACTGGTCAAGGAGCGCCAGCCGATTCTGAACCGGCGCCTGCGCCGCGCCGGGCGACTGACGGGGTGGTCCTGGCCGCAAGGCGCCAGCCGCCCCGAACTGCGTCGCGCCCATGCCCTCACCGGCAGGGAGGCCGAGGAGATGATGGGGTTGTTCCGCAGCGCCCGGGATGCCAAGGAGGCGTTGCGCCAGATCGCTGCCGACCAGCGACTCTGCCTCCGCCTGCTTGGGCTTGAAGCGGGACGCGGTGCATGCTTTGCCAGCCAGCTGGGCCGCTGCCGAGGCGCCTGCCGGGGCGTTGAGTCCCCGACAGAGCACGCCGCACGCGCCAGGGAGGCGTTGTCGCGGCTACAGATCCATCACTGGCCCTGGGAGGGGCGCCTGGCCATCGGCGAGCGGGGTCCCACGGACGCGCAGGCCTGGCACCTGGTGGACCACTGGTGCCACCTGGCCAGCACCGATTCCCTCGCGGGGCTCAACGAGATTGCCGAGCCCGATGACGCTAGGGGGCGCTTCGACGTGGACACCTACCGGATCCTGCGCCGATTCCTCGACGGTGAGAGCGCCGAACGGCTGACGCTGGTCACCCTGCCCCGCCAGACCGGGCCCGCCCCCCTTGCTTAGGCCGCGTGCCGGGCGAGAAAGACCTCCACCGACTCGCGAAAGGCCTCGGGCTGTTCGGCATGCAGCCAGTGGCCCGCGTCCAGGGTCACCACCTCGGCCTCTGGCAGCACCTCCCTCAGGGCAGGGAGCATCTCATCGGTGACGTAGTGGGAATGAGCGCCACGCAGCACCAGAGTCGGCCCCGGAAAGGTGCCCTCGCCCGCCGGCGGTCCCATGATGGTCTCGTAGTCGTCCTGGATCTCGTCGAGTCCCAGGCGAAGCTTGAGACCGCCCTGCTCGACACGCTCCAGGTTGGTGGCCAGGAACAGCCTAACCGCCCGCTCCTTGACATGCTCGCCCAGCAGGGCGTCGGCCTCGTGGCGATTGGCCGGCCGGCCATCCTCCAGGCGGCGCAGGCCGGCAAACACCGTGTCGTGGTCGTGGCCATAGGCCAGCGGGGCGATGTCGCCGACGATCAGCGAGGCCACCCGCGCAGGCGCCAGCCGGGCCAGCGTGATCACCACCTTGCCGCCCATGGAGTGGCCGAGCAGATGGACGCGCGGTATCGCCAGGCGATCCAGCAGTTGGATCACATCCTCGGCCATGGTGTCGTAGCCCATGCCCTCGGCGTGGGGGGAGCGGCCGTGGTTGCGCAGGTCCACGGTGACCACGCGGAGCGTCTCCTGCCACGCCTTGACGTGGGAGCGCCAGTTGTCGGCGCTGCCGAACAGGCCATGGATGACCACCAGCGGCACACCATCGCCGCCGGTGTCCTGATAGTTGAGCTCTACGGGCATGGCACTATCTCCTCGGCCGGTTCCCCGGCCAACGTCAGTTACGGGGTCGGGCCACCGAGGCGGCCGACGCCTGGGCTTCGGTGGCCGCCACTAGCCGACGGCTCAGGGTCGCCAGCAGCACGCCGTACAGCGGCACGAAGAACAGCAGGCTGATGATCAGCTTGATGACATAGTCGACCCAGGCGATCTCCAGCCAGTTGGCCGCCATGAAGGGGTCGGGGCTGTTGTAGAAGGCGATCGAAAAGAAGGCGAAGGTATCAGCCAGGTTGCCCAATAACGTGGAGATCGCCGGCGCCACCCACCAGGCCTTGAGGCCGCGCAGGCGATCGAACACGTGCACATCGAGAAGCTGGCCCAGCAGGTAGGCCATGAAGCTGGCCACCGCGATGCGCGCCACGAACAGGTTCCACTCCCCCAGTGCTTCGAGGCCGGCGTAGCTGCCCCGCGGAAACACCACCGACACCACGTAAGAGATGACCAGCGCCGGCAGCATGACACGCATCACGATGGCGCGGGCGGGATCCTTGCCGAACAGCCGCACGGTCAGGTCGGTGGCGAGGAAGATGAACGGAAAGCTGAAGGCCCCCCAGGTGGTGTGGAAGCCGAACAGGGTGAACGGCAACTGCACCAGATAGTTGCTGGCGGCGATCACCGCGATGTGGAAGGTGATCAGCATCACCAGCAGGCGGCGCTGCTGGGTATCGGAAAGCACAAACATGGCGGCATCCTTTTTTTCAGGAGGGGTGAGGGAACCCTCGTGGAACGGGCTGCCGGGGGCAGCGTGCGGTCGGGCATTATACGGACCGCGCCCGCCGCTGGCCATGCCCATCCACGCAGACGCCGCCCCGAAGGGCGGCGTCATGGAGGGTACGGCTATCGCGGATGCCGTCGGGGGCGGATACCGAGACGGCTGCCGAGCGATCAGACCTGGCGCGCCTCGTGGGCGGCGCCCACCTCGCGGGCCTTCATCGCCTCGTGCACGTCCTGCAGGCTGGCCGGGTCGTCGATGGTGGAGGGGATGCCGAACTCCTTGCCGTCGGCGATGCTGCGCAACAACTTGCGCAGGATCTTGCCGGAGCGGGTCTTGGGCAGGCGATCCACCACCAATACCTGCTTGAAGCAGGCAATGGGGCCGATCTTCTCACGCACCAGGGCGATCAGCTCCTGTTCGAGGTCCTCCTCACGGCCCTCGAACCCATCCTTGGGAATCACCAGGCCGATGGGCAGCTGCCCCTTGAGGGCATCGTGGATGCCTATGACCGCACACTCGGCCACCACCGGATGGGCACCGACGACCTCTTCCATCTCCCCGGTGGAGAGTCGATGGCCGGCCACGTTGATGACGTCATCGGTCCGGCCCATGATGAACAGGTAGCCGTCCTCGTCTACGTAGCCCCCGTCCCCGGTCAGGTAGTAGCCCGGGTAGGCCGCCATGTAGGCCGAGTGGAAACGCTGCGAGTCACCCCAGACCCCCACCAGGCAGCCCGGCGGCATCGGCTGCTTGATCACCACGCTGCCCTGCTCCATTGGCCCCATCCGTTCGCCCTCGCGGTCGAGGATCTGCACGTCGAAGCCCGGCACCGGCACGGTGGCACTGCCCGCCTTGGTGGGCATCGGCTCGAGGCCATGCAGGTTGGCGGCGATGGGCCAGCCGGACTCCGTCTGCCACCAGTGGTCGATCACCGGCACGTCGAGCAGGTCGTCGAGCCAGTGGAAGGTGGGCGGGTCGAGGCGCTCACCGGCCAGGAACAGCGCCTTCATGCAAGAGATATCGTACTGCTCGAGCAACTTGCCGTCCGGATCCTCCTTCTTGATGGCCCGAAACGCCGTCGGCGCGGTGAAGAAGCTCTTCACCTGGTACTCGCTGATCAGCCGCCAGAAGGCGCCGGCATCCGGGGTCTTCACCGGTTTGCCCTCGTAGACCACGCTGGTGGCCCCGCGCAGCAACGGTGCGTAGACGATGTAGGAGTGGCCCACCACCCAGCCCACGTCCGAGGCCGAGAAGAACACCTCGCCGGGCGCCACGTCATAGATAACGTCCATGGAGTAGGCCAGTGCCACCGCGTAGCCGCCGGTATCGCGTACCACGCCCTTGGGCTTGCCGGTGGTGCCGGAGGTATAGAGCACGTAGAGCGGATCGGTGCCCTTCACCGGCACACAGTCGGCCGGCTCGGCCTGTGCCATCAGGGTCGCCCAGTCGTGGTCGCGAGCCCCCAGCTCGGCGGTGTACTGCTGGCGCTGGAAGATCACGCAGGCATCGGGCTTGTGGCCGCTCTGCTCGATGGCCGAGTCGATGATCCCCTTGTAGGGCAGCACCTTGTTGACCTCGACCCCGCAGGAGGCCGCCACCACCACCTTGGGCGTCGCGTCGTCGATGCGCACGGCGAGCTCGTGGGGGGCGAAGCCGCCGAACACCACGGAGTGCACGGCCCCCAGGCGCGCGCAAGCATACATGGCCACCAGCGCCTCCGGCACCATGGGCATGTAGATCACCACGCGGTCGCCCTTCTCCACGCCCAGGCCCTTGAGGGCACCGGCGAAGCTGGCGACCTGATCGCGCATCTCCCGATAGGTCAGGGTGCGCTTGCTGTCAGTCACCGGCGAGTCCCAGAGGATCGCCGGCTGATCGCCGAGCCCCTGCTCCACGTGGTGGTCCAGCGCCGCGTGACAGATGTTCAGCTCGCCGTCAGCAAACCAGCGCGCGTGGTTGGCCTCGTCGTAGTGAAGAATCTGGGTAGGGGCCTTGAACCAGGGAATACGATGGGCCTGCTCGGCCCAGAAGCTCTCCGGCTGCTCGATGGAGCGGCGAAATTCGTTGGCGTAGGTGCTCATGATCGTCCCGTGGCAGGTCAGTGACATCGAATGATTGTTGACACTGTAATGCACTTCGCCGCCGACGCCCTCATACGATAGGCTAACTTTCGACAAAAGGTGGAGATATCCCGAGCCACATTGTCAACAACATGGCGTTGAGCCAACCCTCACTCAATGGTGAGGAGCCCCCCTCCCTCTCCCAGTCAGTTGGTCTATGCTTTAATCAAGTGCTAAATCAGGAAAGCACGCTCGCCATCGAGCAGAAAGGATGGCCTGACCAGCGCGGGGAATCGACATGGGCAATTCCAACAGCACATCAGCGCGCCTCCTCGCCGGGGGTGACGCCGCCATCGACCGGAGCACGGCGCTGCTCAAGGCCATGGCCAACGACAACCGGCTGCGCATCCTGTGTCTGCTCGACGGGCGGGAGCTCTCGGTGACCGAGCTCAACAACCAGTTGACCCTCAGCCAGTCGGCACTCTCCCAGCATCTGGCGATACTGCGCCGGGAGAACCTGGTCACCACCCGGCGGGCGTCCCAGACCATTTACTACTCCTGGCAGGGCGACAGCGCCCGGACAATCATCGATGCCCTCGGCCAGTTGGGGCTGGCCGACTAATGGCGGCGCAGCGGGCTCTGTTCCAGCACCTCGAGGCCCTTCTCTAGCGCCCTCTCCACGCCAATCGAGACCGCTGCCCCCAGCCGATCCGCCAGTCGGCGGCGGGGCTCCAGGCGCAGCCGGATGACCCGGGCGTCCTTCATGCGCTCCACCAGGTAGGCCTCGCTGGTGCCCAGGGCATCCACCAGGCCCTGCTCGAGGGCGTCGCGGCCATACCAGGTTTCCCCGGTGGCCACCGCCTCGATATCCAGCGCCGGGCGCCGCTCGGCCACGTGACGCTTGAACAGCTCGTGGACGCCCTCCAGCTCGTCGACGAACTTCTCGCGTCCCTCCTCGCTGTTCTCCCCGAACACGGTGAGGGTGCGCTTGTAGCGTCCGGCGGTCAGCACCTCCACATCGATATCGTGGCGCTTGAGCAGGCGATGCACGTTGGGCACTTGGGCCACCACGCCGATGGAGCCCACCACCGCCAGGGGCGCAGCGCGCAGCTGGTCGGCGCCGCAGGCCACCAGGTAGCCGCCGCTGGCGGCCACCTTGTCCACGCACACCGTGGTCCTGAGGCCCGCCTCGCGCAGTCGGTCAAGCTCGGCGGCCGCCAACCCGTAGGCGTGCACCAGACCGCCGGCCGACTCCAGCCGGACGATCACCTCGTCGCCGTTGTCGGCGGCCTCGATCAGCGCCGAGACCTCCTCGGCCAGTCGCCCCGTGGCACTGGCGCGGATATCCCCGTGGAAATCGATCACCCAGGCGATGGGCTTCCGCCCCGCCTCCCCCTTGCGACCGGTCTTGTCGCGGGCCTTGTCCTCGCGGCGAAAGCCCTTGATGAGACGCTTGCGCGCCCCGGGCTCACAGGCGGCCAGGGTCAGGCGCCGGCGGCGGTAGTCGCGGGTGTCGTTGAGCTCATCAAGGCGCAGCCGGGTGCGATCGGTGGCCTCGCCGCGCAACCGGGCCACAAGCGCCACCGCCAGGGCGATGATCACCACCAGGCTCACCAGCTGAGCCAGAAACATACCGAAATCGGCCAGCCAATCGTTCATGCGTCTCTCCTCTCCCTGTTCGGGCGAATGGTCTCGTCCGGGCGTCTCTTCCTGAGCGGACCGAGACGCCAGGCGCTCTCGTCGGCGTCAAGGCACTTGAATGAAACAATCGTTTGAAATAACCTGAAAGGCAACCCCCCCCCCCCCACACGCCAGGAATCCCGATGAGCCTCTCCACCCTCGACAAGCTGACCTCCCGTTTTGACGCCCAGGCCGCCCAGGGCATGGATGACGTCTTCCAGTTTCACTTCTGCGATGCCGGCAGCCACTACCTGGTGATCAAGGACGCCACCCTAGAGGTCCAGGAGGGCGAGCATGACGACCCCTCCGTCAGCCTCAGCATGGACACCGACACTCTCAAGGGCATCATGAACGGCGAGGTCAACGGCATGACCGCCTTCATGACCGGCAAGCTCAAGGCCACCGGCAACGTCATGCTGGCCACCAAGCTGACCAGCCTGTTCCCCGCAAGCTGAGCCCCGCTGTTGGACTCCCCATTCGGGCCGCCACCAGCGGACCGATGCATTTCTGGCGCAACGCTCTTGACGCCATACGTCTAGTGCGCCGCCACCTCGTCCAGGTGCGTCTGGATCAGCGCCCGCGAGATCGAATAGAGCGGCGGCAGCGACGGCAGGCGCCGTGGCGAGTACCAGGCCGCGTCAATGATCTCCACGCCGTCGATGCGGATTCGGCGACTGGCCGCCTCGGCGAAGAAGCCCAGCATCAGCGAATGCGGGAAGGGCCAGGCCTGACTGCGGAAGTAGCGGACCCTGCCCACCTGCAGCCCCACCTCCTCGAAGATTTCACGGCGCACCGCCTCCTCGGCGGACTCGCCGGGCTCGATGAAGCCGGCCAGGGTCGAATAACGCCCCGGCGGAAAGCGCGGACTGCGCGCCAGCAGCAGGGCATCGCCATGGGTCACCAGGGTGATGATGCAGGGCGAGATGCGCGGGTAGTTGCGATGGCCGCAACCTTGGCAGTGCATGGCGAACTCGGCATCGAGACGCTCGGCCGGGGCGCCACAGCGCCCGCAGAAGCGGTGATCACGCAGCCAGGCCCCCACCTGCAGGGCAGTGGAGAGCAACGCGAAGTGCGATTCCGGTAACGTGGCCAGCCAGCCCCGCCCGTCCTGCCAACCCTCCCCCGGCACCGCCTCCAGCAACAGCGCTACCGGCTCGTCATTCCAGTAGCAGAGCGGCTGCATGGCCACTGTCCAGGGTTGCAGCGGCTGCAGCAGGTCGCCATCCGGCCCCGGGGCGATGCGCCCCTGGGCCAGGTGAATGACCCGCCCGGCCGACGCCTGGAGGGGCAGCTCACGGCGCAACATCAGTGCACCACCCCCTCGCCCATGCGGTCCCAGTGACACTCACCGGCCGCCTCGCGAATCTTCGACAGCTTGGCACGATGGGCGACCAACTCCTGCTCGCTGGGGGACAGCACCGTCAGGCGACCCGGCGCCAACGCGAGGCGGCGAATCGCCATCCCGCCGCTGCCGGCCGCGCCGCTCTCGCCCGCGCCGGAGGCGTCCAGGGAGAGCGCGGTCTGGCCGCCAGTCATGGCCAGATAGACATCGGCCAGGATCTCGGCGTCCAGCAGGGCGCCGTGCAGCACCCGGTGACCGTTGTCGATCTCGTAGCGCTTGCACAGGGCGTCGAGGCTGTTGCGCTGGCCCGGGTGCTTGTCGCGGGCCATCACCAGGGTATCGAGTATCCCGCAGTGCGCCGCGACCGGCCCCAGCCGCGGCTCGCCGCGCGCCCGGTTGAGCCGATCGAACTCGTGATCGATGAACCCGACATCGAAGGGAGCATTATGGATGACCAGTTCCGCGCCCTCGATGAATGCCCAGAATGCATCGGCGATGGTGGCGAACAGCGGCTCGCCCGCCACCCGCTCGTCGGTGATGCCGTGCACCCCCACCGCCTCGGCCTCGATCTGCCGCTCAGGGTTGATGTACTGGTGATAGGAGTTGCCGGTGAGCCGGCGGTTGACCATCTCCACCGCCCCGATCTCGATCAGGCGGTGGCCTTCCCGGGGGTCGATGCCAGTGGTCTCGGTATCGAGAATGATCTGACGCATGACGAACTCTCTGCCTCAAGAAATAGGGACTACGACGCGCTGCTCAGGCCCGGGTGCGAGACTCATCGATGGCCTCGTTAGCCAACTGATCAGCGCGCTCGTTGCCGGGATGGCCGCTGTGGCCCTTGACCCAGTGCCACTCGATCCGGTGACGGTGAGTCTCCTCGAGCAGCTCGCGCCACAGCTCGGCGTTCTTCACCGGCTGCTTGCCGGCCGTCTTCCAGCCACGCTTGACCCAGTTGTGAATCCACTCGGTGATGCCACGACGCAGGTACTCCGAGTCGGTCCACAGCTGAACGCGACAGGGTCGCTTGAGCTCGCGCAGCGACATGATCGCCGCCATCAACTCCATGCGGTTGTTGGTGGTGCGGGCCTCGAACCCGTTCAGCGTCTTGTCATGCTGCCCGCTCTTGAGCAGGGCGCCCCAGCCGCCGGGGCCGGGGTTGCCGCGGCAGGCACCGTCGGTATAGATGATCACCTCGGGCAAGGCGTCGGCCCCCGTCTCGTTAACTGTCTCGATAACCGTCTCAGTCAACCTCTGTCATCCTTTCCTGATCGTTGGAGGGGTAGGGGTCGGGCAGGGAACGCGACTGGCCCAGCCGGGTCGCGCCCAAGGCGGAGCCGCCGAAGGGCGTGGCGAATCCGAGCCGCGAGCCCTGGCTCTGCGCCAGTTGGGGGCGCCGACTCGCCTGGATCATGTAGCTGTCGCCCAGCGGCAGATTGTGGCGCCGCCCGAGGGTCTCGAGGGCCGCGTTGCAGGGCAGCGCGCCAGGCAGATGGAAGCCGCAGTAGTCTACCCGCTCGATCTCGAAGTCCACAAATGTCAGCCAGTCGCGCAGGCGCGCCGGGGTGCGCCACTGGCCGCGCCAAGGCAGGCGACGCCGACGGCCGGGCATGACCCGCGGCAAGGCCCCCGCCGAGAGCGGCATCCAGCCGAAGATGATGAGCCGTCCGTCGTCACGGGTTACCCGGGCGGCCTCCTGCAACGCGCGATGGGGGTCGGGTGCCACCTCGAGGAGATGGTGGATCACCACCAGGCTCAGGCAGGCATCGGGCAGGGGCAGCGCCTCCAGCGAGCAGACCAGGGTGGCAGGATGCTCCGCCAACTCCCGGGTCGGGGCCCAGGCCATGGGATGGCGCACCGGACACATGTCTGCCAGGGGCCCATCCATGCCGAGCTCGAGGCTGTGGACGCCGAACAGTCGCTCGCAGACCGGGCCCAGGCAGGCGCGCTCGGCCTGGCGTACCGCCTGACCGCCGGAGGTTACCCAGAAGCGGCGACCCTCACGCACCAGCGCGGCCAGAGACGAAACCGTAGGGGAAATTGACATCGACAGCAGGCTCCTCCATTCTGGACGGATTTTGCGACCCGTTCATGCCCATTCAGGACGCCATTCCCATGTTGAGCGTGACACCGATTCCCGCCTTTGGCGACAACTATATCTGGCTACTACGCCAGGATACGAGTTCCGAAATCTGCGTGGTTGACCCGGGCGATGCCGCCCCTGTCATCGAGCTGATCGAGCGTGAGGGACTGACCCTCTCCACGGTGCTGATCACCCATCATCACCAGGATCACACCGGCGGTCTGCCGACATTGATCGAGCGCTATGCGCCTCGTGTCATCGGCCCCGACAACCCCAAACTCGCCGGTATCGACGAGCGAGTGGGCGAGAATGATGAGTTTCGCGCCATGGGCCGGCTGTTCGAGGTGCATGAGGTGCCGGGGCACACCCTGGATCATATCGCCTTCTTCACCGCCGGCATTCCTCCGCTGCTGTTCTGTGGCGATGCCCTGTTCAGCGCCGGCTGCGGTAGACTGTTCGAAGGCACTCCTGAGCAGATGCACGAATCGCTCGGCAAGCTGGCGGCGCTGCCCGATGACACCCTGGTGTTCGCCGCCCACGAATACACCCTGGCCAACCTGCGCTTCGCGTTGGCCGCGGATCCCCACAATTCGGATGTGGCCAAGGCAATGGATGAGTGCCAGCGCGCCCGGGAACTCGACCGCCCCACGCTGCCGAGCTCCCTGGCCCGCGAGAAGCGCATCAATCCTTTCCTGCGCTGCCAGGATGTCGGCGTGCGACAGTCCGCCTCGGCCCATGGCGACACCGACAGCGACGTGGCTACCTTCGCCACGCTGCGACGCTGGAAAGACAGTTTTTGACCTTGCCCCGATTGGACGTCATGCGGTTTGCCCCGCTGTCGGCGGGACCGCACACGACCAGGAGGTATTCTTCCGGATGACCTACCACACCAAGCGACGCATGCTGATAGGCCTTGCCAGCACCACTACCCTGCTAGGCTCACTGCTGGCCGGCAGCGTCTACAGCCAGGCCGCGACCCTGAACCCCGAGCAGCGCCAGAACGCCCCGTTCGCCGCGACATCGACACACCAGACCCGCCAACTGCCGACTGAACAGCACTTCTGGGATGCCCTGGCGCTGGAGCCGCGCGATGCCTGGAGCCGGCTGCGCGCCAGCTTCCAGTGGCAGGAGAGCCTCGATGAGCCGCGGGTCCAGCAGTGGATCGACCACTACCGCGCCAGCCCGCACAACATCGTCGAGATCACAGAGCGCGCCCGCCCCTGGCTGGCCTGGATCGTCGAGCAGGTCGAGGCACGCGGCCTGCCAGGCGAAATCGCCCTGATTCCCTTTGTGGAGAGCTCCTTCGACCCCACCGCCCGCAGCCACCGTGGCGCCGCGGGGCTCTGGCAGTTCATGCCCGGCACCGGCGACGCCCTGGGCCTGCGTCGGGCACGGGGCTATGACGGCCGCCTCGACGTGGTCGCCTCGACCGGCGCCGCCCTGGACTACATCGAACTTCAGGCCGACCAGTGGTACGAAGGCGACCTGGAGCTGTCGCTGGCCGCCTACAACGCCGGTGCCGGCACCGTGAACCGGGCCCGCCGCAACGCCGTCTCCAGCGGCAAGGCCGGGGACTACTGGAGCCTCTCCCTGCCCCGGGAGACCATGAACTACGTCCCCAAGCTCAAGGCCATCGCCGCCATCATCGATGATCCTGACCAATACCGGGTCGCCCTCCCCGATATCGAGGACGCGCCGGCCTTCGCCAAGATCCCCGTGCACCGCCCGCTCGGCCTGGACGAGGCAGCCCGCCTCTCCGGCGCCAGCCGCGGCGAGTTGGCCGAGCTTAATCCCGCCCTCGGCAACGGCACCGCCCACCCCGGTCAGGCCAGGGTCCTGCTGGTGCCGGCCGACCGTGCCGACACCCTGATGGCCCGCCTGGTGACACCTTCCTCGCCGGCCGGCAGCGGCGAAGGCACCTATGTGGTGCAGAACGGCGACAGCCTGTCGGCGATCGCCTCCCGCCAGGGCGTAAGCGTCTCCCAGATCCGTCAGGCCAACGGTCTCAGCGGCGACGTCCTACAGCCCGGCCAGGTCCTCGACCTGCCCCGTGAGAGCATTGCCTCTCGCTAGCAAGGAGGGGAGCAACGACGGGAGCGGCGTCGAGAGGCTTGCCAAGCCGTCGAGGGCCTGACACCTTATTGGCCGACTACTGCCGGTCCCACTGCGGGCCGGCTGCCACCGACCAAGGATGTCGCCAATGCCCGTCGCCCTGCGCCGCCTGCCCCTGGCCTACCTGCTGACGGCGGCTTCTGTGGCCGTTCTCATGGCCGCTGTCTCGACTCACCCGGCGGCGGCGGCCACCCCGGACGAAATCCCCACCGTTCACGGTCTGGCCCTCTACGATGAGCCGGCGCTGCCGGAGGGGTTTGCCCACTTCCCCCACGTGAATCCCGAGGCGCCCCGCGGCGGCACCCTGACTCAGGCGGCCGTGGGCGGCAGCTTCGACTCCACCAACCCCTTCATCATCCGTGGCACCCCGGCCGCGGGGCTTTTCGAGATCTATGACACCCTGGTAGAGGGCAATCCCGACGAACCCTTTTCGGTCTATGGCCTGCTCGCCTCCGGCATGCGCCTCGACGCGGACCGAGAGTGGATCGAGTTCGACCTGCGCCCCGAGGCACGCTTCCACGACGGCGAACCGCTCACCGCCCACGACGTGGTGTTCAGCTTCGAGTTGCTCACCGAGCAGGGCAACCCCTTCTACGGCGCCTACTACGCCGACGTGGAGCGCGTCACGGCACTCGATGACCACACCGTGCGCTTCGACTTCGCCGAGGTGCACTCCCGGGAGCTGCCGCTCATCGTCGGCCAGCTGCCGGTGCTGCCCAGGCACTATTGGCAGGAGCACGACTTCACCGCCCCGACGCTGGCCGCCCACCCCGGCTCCGGTCCCTATCGCATCGGCGAGATGGACCCGGGCCGGCGCATCGTCTACGAGCGCGATCCCGACTACTGGGGCCGGGACCTGCCGGTGAAGCGCGGCCGCCACAATATCGACCGGCTGGTCTACGACTACTACCGCGACCGCGACATCGCCTGGGAGGCCTTCAAGGCCGGCGTGCTGGACTACCGCATCGATGCCCGCGCCGCCACCTGGGCGATTGGCTACGACTTCCCCGCCTACCGCGACGGCCTGGTAAAGCGCCTGGCCGTGCCGGACGGCCAGCCGGCACGCATGCAGGCCTTCATCTTCAACCTGCGCCGCGACAGCTTCAGCGATCCCCGAGTGCGCGAGGCGCTCTCGCTGACCTTCGATTTCCCCTGGCTCAACGCCAATCTCTTCTACGATGCCTACCGGCGCACCGAGAGCTATTTCCAGAATTCCGAGATGGCGGCCTCCGGGCTGCCCGAGGGGGACGAGCTGGCCCTGCTTGAGCCCTGGCGGGACGAGCTGCCCGAGCGGCTGTTCAATGAATCGTTGCCCTTCGACCACCCGCTTGAGCTGCGCGAGCGGCTGCGTCTGGCGCTGGACCTGCTGCGCGAAGCCGGCTATGGGGTGAAAGGGGATCGCCTGGTGCACAGCGAGACGGGCCAGCCGCTGACCATCGAGGTGCTGCTGTTCGATACCGGCATGGAGCGGGTCACCCAGCCGATGCTGCGCAACATGGCGCGCCTGGGCATCCGCGGCAGCATCCGCATCGTCGACATCAACCAGTACCTCAACCGCCTGCGCAGCTTCGATTTCGACATGACCGTCGGTCAGTTTCCGCAGTCGAACAACCCCGGCAACGAGCAGCGTGACTTCTGGACCAGCGCCGCCGCCGAGACGCCCCAGAGCCGCAATCTGATGGGCCTGGCCGACCCGGTGGTGGACGACCTG
The DNA here is from genome assembly GCF_051216275.1 of Halomonas salsilacus. Lineage (NCBI taxonomy): Bacteria > Pseudomonadati > Pseudomonadota > Gammaproteobacteria > Oceanospirillales > Halomonadaceae > Halomonas > Halomonas salsilacus. The sequence goes on along the minus strand of NZ_JBPKAQ010000007.1, from coordinate 21,555 downwards.
GTGGATCGGCTGATCCGCGCCGACAGCCGCGATCAACTCAACGACACCGCCCGCGCCCTGGACCGGGTGCTGCGTTGGCGCTTCCCGATGATCCCCCACTACTACTCCGGCGAGACCCGCATCGCCATCTGGGACAAGTTCGGCTGGCCCGAGCCTTTCCCCGAGTACGGCATGGACCTCGCCGCCTGGTGGGTGGACGCCGAGCAGGAAGACGAGATCAACCAGCGCCTGCGTCGCCGCTGACGCCGCCCCGGACACGAACAAGGAAGCCGCCCTCGTGAGTCGCTACATTCTGCGTCGCCTGCTGCTGATGATCCCCACTCTGTTCGGGATCATGCTGCTCAACTTCATCATCGTGCAGGCTGCCCCGGGTGGCCCCATTGACCAGATGCTGGCCCGCTTCGAGGGCGCCGATGCCATGGCCAGCACGCGACTGGAGGCCGGCGGCGAGGTGATGGTGCGCGATGAATCCCGAGGCGCCCGCGGCATCGACCCGCGCTTCATCGAACAGCTCGAGTCGCAGTTCGGCTTCGACCAGCCCGCCCACCTGCGCTTCCTCGGCATGATGCGCGACTACGCCACCTTCGACTTCGGCACGAGCTTCTTCCGCGACCGCCCCGTGGTGGAGCTGATGATCGAGCGGCTGCCGGTGTCGATCTCGCTGGGGCTATGGACCACGCTGCTGGTCTACCTGATCTCGATTCCGCTGGGCATCCGCAAGGCGCTCCACCACGGATCACGCTTCGATGTCTGGACCTCGGGGCTGGTGATCGTCGGCTACGCCATCCCCGGCTTCCTGTTCGCGATCCTCCTGATCGTGCTGTTCGCCGGCGGCAGCTACTGGGATCTGTTCCCGCTGCGCGGGCTCACCTCGCCGGACTTCCACGAGCTCACTGCCTGGGGCAAGGTCAAGGACTACCTGTGGCACATCACCCTGCCGGTGGTGGCCATGACCATCGGCAGCTTCGCCACCCTGACCATGCTGACCAAGAACAGCTTCCTCGACGAGATCCACAAGCAGTACGTGCTCACCGCCCGGGCCAAGGGGGCAAGCGACGGCGTCGTGCTCTACGGCCACGTGTTCCGCAACGCCATGCTGATCATCATCGCCGGCCTGCCCGGCGCCCTGATCGCGATCTTCTTCACCGGGTCGCTGCTGATCGAGGTGATCTTCTCGCTCGAGGGGCTGGGCCTGCTCGGCTTCGAGGCGGTAATGCAGCGCGACTACCCGGTGATCTTCGGCACGCTCTATCTGTATACGCTAATCGGCCTGCTGCTGAAGCTGGTCTCCGATCTGACCTATGTGTGGGTGGACCCGCGCATCGACTTCGAGACGAGGGAGTCCTGAGCCGATGGCCGCTTTCTTCCAGACCCTTTTCACGTTCCGAACGGACCGCTTCTCTCCCATCACCCGCCGCCGCCTGGCAGTGTTCAAGGCCAACCGCCGCGCCCGGGTCTCGCTGTGGCTGTTCCTGGTGCTGTTCGTGGTGAGCATCGGCGCCGAGCTGATCGCCAACGACAAGCCGCTGGTGATGCAGTACGACGGCCAGTGGTACGTGCCGCTGCTGGTGGACTACCCGGAGACCGAGTTCGGTGGGTTCCTGCCCACCACTGCGGACTACCACGACCCCTTCGTCCAAGCGCAGATCGAGGAGAACGGCTGGGCACTGTGGCCGCCGATCCCGTTTTCCTACCAGACCCTGGACATGCAGATGATGCAGCCCTCGCCCGCACCGCCGGACGCCCGCCACTGGCTCGGGACCGACGACCAGGGCCGCGACGTGCTGGCCCGGGTGATCTACGGCTTCCGGCTCTCGGTGGCCTTCGCCCTGGTACTCACCGCCGGTTCACTGGTGATGGGGGTGCTGGTAGGCGGCATTCAAGGCTACTTCGGCGGCAAGACCGACCTGATCGGCCAGCGCTTCACCGAGATCTGGTCGGGGCTGCCGGTGCTCTTCCTGCTGATCATCCTGGCCAGCTTCGTGCAGCCGGGCTTCTGGTGGCTGCTCGGCATCATGCTGCTGTTTTCCTGGCTGGGACTGGTCGATGTGGTGCGTGCCGAGTTCCTGCGCGCCCGCAACCTGGAGTACGTGCGCGCCGCCCGGGCCATGGGGTTGCCACCACGGCTGATCATGTGGCGCCATGTGCTTCCCAACGCCATGGTGGCCACCCTCACCTTCGTGCCCTTCCTGTTCACTGGCGCCATCACCACCCTGACCGCCTTGGACTTCCTGGGCTTCGGGTTGCCCCCTGGCTCGCCGTCACTGGGCGAGCTGGTGGCCCAGGGCAAGAACAACCTGCACGCCCCCTGGCTGGGAATCACCGCCTTCGTCAGCCTGTCGCTGATGCTGTCGCTGCTGGTGTTCATCGGCGAGGGGCTGCGCGACGCCTTCGACCCCCGCCATGTCCAGCATGCCGCCACCCCCACGGCCGTCGCCAGGAGCCAGACCGATGCCTGAACCCACGTCCCGCTCCCCGCTGCTGCGCCTTGAAGACTTCTCCGTCGCCTTCGACGGCGTCACCGTGCTGGACCGGCTCTCGCTCATCGTGAACCGCGGAGAGACCCTGGCGCTGGTGGGCGAATCCGGCTCCGGCAAGTCGGTCTCGGCGCTGGGCGCCATGGACCTGCTGCCGGGCAATGCCGCCGTCAGCGGCGCTCGCTGGCTAGGCGACACCGACCTCTCCCGGCTGCGGCGACGCGACTGGCGGGGGGTGCGGGGCGGTCGGGTGGGCTTCATCTTCCAGGAGCCGATGACCTCGCTGAACCCGCTGCACACCGTGGGCAAGCAGATCGGGGAGACCCTGCGCCTGCACCAGGGGCTCAACGGTCGCGCGGCCCGCGCCCGGATCATCGAGCTGCTGGCCCAGGTCAAGCTGCAGCGCCCCGAGGAGCTGATCGACGTCTGGCCCCATCAGCTTTCCGGCGGCCAGCGCCAGCGGGTGATGATCGCCATGGCGATCGCCAATGACCCGGCGCTGCTGATCGCCGACGAGCCCACCACGGCGCTGGACGTCACCGTGCAGCAGGAGATTCTCGCCCTGCTGGCGGAGCTGCGCGACCGTCACGGCATGGGCATGCTGTTCATCACCCACGACCTCAATCTGGTGCGGCGCCACGCCGATCGAGTCTGCGTGCTCTATCAGGGGCGCGAGCAGGAGACGGGAGCGGTGGCGCGGGTCTTCGACGCACCGGCCAGCGCCTATACCCGCACCCTGCTCGACGCCGAGCCGGAGGGCCGCCCGGTGGCGGTACCGAGCGGTAAGCCGCTGCTTCAGGCCCGCGGCCTCGGGGTCAGCTTCCAGCGCCCCAAGAAGCTGTTCATGAAGCGCCCGCCGGCGTTTGAAGCGGTCATGCCGCTGGACCTCACCCTGGCCCCCGGCGAGACCCTGGGCATCGTCGGCGAATCCGGTTCCGGCAAGACGACCCTGGCCCTGGCGCTGCTGCGTCTTACCCAGAGCCACGGCGAGATCACCTTCGGCGACACTCGTCTGGACACCCTCAGCGGCGGCGCCCTGCGCCGGCTGCGCCACCGGGTGCAGATCGTCTTCCAGGACCCCTTCGGGTCACTCTCGCCCAGGCTTCCCGTCTCGGAGATCGTCAGCGAGGGGCTGCGCTTTCATCAGCCGAGGCTCACGGAGGTCGCGGTGGCTCGCCGGGTGGCCGAGACCCTGGCCGAGGTGGGGCTTCCCGCCGACTGCGCCGACCGCTACCCCCACGAGTTCTCCGGCGGTCAGCGCCAACGCATCGCCGTGGCCCGGGCGATCATCCTCGAACCCGAACTGATCGTGCTCGACGAGCCCACCTCGGCGCTGGACCGCACCGTCCAGAAGCAGCTGGTGTCCCTCCTGCGCGACCTACAGGCACGCCGCGGCCTGAGTTATCTCTTCATCAGCCACGACCTGGCCGTGGTGCGCGCCATGGCCCACCGCATCATGGTGCTCAAGGAGGGAGAAGTGGTGGAGAGAGGCGATTGCCTGGAGGTGCTGGAGAATCCCAGGAGCGACTACACCCGCGCATTGGTGGCCGCCGCGAGGCTTTCGCCCGCTGGCGCCTGATCGCGGTGGTTTTTGATTACTGCCACGGTGCTGGCGGCAAGACGGCAACGCTGTTTGAACTGGGAAGAGAATCTGAAGATAACGGTATAAGAACAAGAGCCTAGAACGCGGCGATCTCGTCGGCCGTTAGTTCGCGCCACTCGCCGGCGGGCAGGTCGCCCAGCGCCAGCGGGCCAATGGATGCCCGATGCAGGGCTACCACGTGGTGGCCGATGGCAGCGAACATGCGCTTCACCTGGTGGTACTTGCCCTCAAAGAGGGTCAGTTCGGCCACGGTCGGTTCGCGCATGGAAAGCTCCGCCGGGCGGGTGGGCTTCTCTTCGCCATCCAGCCGCACGCCCTCGGCGAAGGCCGCGGCGGCCCACTCCAGGGCCTCGCCCTCCAGCGGCTCGGCCAGGGTCACCCGGTAGACCTTGCCGAAGCGGTGCTTCGGTGAGGTGACCCGGTGCGACCACTGGCCGTCATCGGTGAGCAGCACCAGGCCGGTGGTGTCCACGTCCAGGCGGCCCACCGTCTGCAGACGCTCCCCCTTGGGCAGCTCGATCAGATCGATGGCCCGGGGGTAGAGGGTGCGCCGGGCGGTGCACTCCACCCCGGAGGGCTTGTGCAGCATCAGATAGCGCAGTCCCACCAGCGCCAGCGGCTCGTCGTTCCAGGTCACTCGGCTGGCCTCATCGACCTGGAGGGCGGGGTTCTTGACGATCTCGCCGTCGATGCTGACCTCGCCGCGGTGCAGGGCCTTCTTGGCCAGGCTGCGGGTCAGTTCGGTGGTCTCGGCGAGAAAACGATCCAGACGCATCAGAAGCCGACTCCATCGGAAAGGGTGAAGTGGTCGGCATCCCGCCAGGCGGGGAACTTCTCGCGGAAACCCCTGAGATCGTCCAGCGACAGGGTCCCGGTGGTGACGAAAGCCTTGCCCTCCGGCCCGTCGATCAGCGCCTCGCCCTTGGCGTCGATCAGCATGGAGTCGCCGGCGTAGGGCAGCCCGTTGGCATCCTCGCCGACGCGGTTCACGGCGATCACCGGGCAGAGATTCTCGATGGCGCGCGCCTGCAGCAGGGTGCGCCAGGGGTGGCGCCGCGGCGCCGGCCAGTTGGCCACGCACA
>NZ_JBPKAQ010000007.1:0-16305 GCF_051216275.1 Halomonas salsilacus | reverse complement strand
CCCCCGGCCAGTTGGCCACGCACAGCAGGGCGTCGTATTCGAAGTGTTCGTCCGGCGCCGGCTGCTGACGCAGCCAGACCGGGAAGCGCAGGTCGTAGCAGACGCTGAGCAGGAGGCGGAAGCCCTTGAGCTCGACGATCACCCGCTCGTGGCCCATGGCATAGCGCTCATGCTCGCCGGCCATGCGGAACAGGTGACGCTTGTCGTAGGTGGCCAGCGACCCGTCGGGGCGCGCCCACACCAGGCGGTTGAAGTAGTGGCCGTCCTCGACCACCGCCACGCTGCCGGTCACCACGCAGCTGCGCTGCCAGGCCTGCTCCTTGAGCCAGGCCACGGTGCGGCTCTCCGCCATGGGCTCAGCCATCTCCCGGGAGTTCATGGTGAAGCCGGTGGCGAACATCTCGGGCAGCACGATCAGGTCCGTCTCGGCCTGACCGAGATCGCCCAGGGTCTCCTCCAGCATCCGGCAGTTGGCATCGGGGTCTTCCCAGCGCAGGTCGCACTGCACCAGGGTCGCTCTCAGTTCGCTCATGGGGCGCTCCTGCTCCGGTAAATGATGACAGATCGCTAGCGTACCCCAGGCCCGGGGCCACGTCAGCCGCCCCCGTGGCGGCAAGCCTGATAGGCTGCTAACGTACTCACCTCGTCTTCCCACACCGTCCAGAGGCCCCATGCGCCCATCCCCCACCGCCACCCCCGACCGCGAACCCGCCAAGGGGGTCGCCTTCGGCCTGTCTGCCTACATCATGTGGGGCTGCTTCCCGCTCTTCTTCGCCCTGTTCCAGGGGGTGCCGGCCTTCGAGATCCTGATCCACCGGATCCTCTGGTCCTGCCTGTTCCTGGTGGGGCTGGTCACCCTATTGAGACGCTGGGCACCGATCCGCAGGGCTCTGAGGGAGCCACGCCGGCTGGGCACCGTGCTGGGCTGTGCCCTGCTGATCGCGATCAACTGGGGGCTCTACATCTATGCCGTGGAGACCCGCCAGGTGCTGCAGGCGAGCCTGGGCTACTTCATGACGCCGTTGGTCAACGTGGCGCTGGGCCTGCTGGTGCTGCGCGAGACCATGCACCGGCTGCAGGCCGCCGCGGTGGGGCTCGCCGCCCTGGCGATCCTGATCCAGTTGCTGCTACTCGGCGAGCTGCCCTGGATCAGCCTGGGGCTGGCCTTCTCCTTCGGCACCTATGGGCTGCTGCGCAAGCAGGTACCGCTGGATGGCCTCTCGGGGCTCTTCGTCGAGACCCTACTGCTGCTGCCCCTGGCGCTGCTGACGCTCGGCTGGCTGGTCCAGGTCGACCTGTCACACTTCCTGGGCGATACCCGCACCACCCTGCTGCTGGTAGCCAGCGGCGTGATCACCGCTCTGCCCCTGCTGGCCTTCGCCGGCGCGGCGCGGCGGCTGCGCCTGGCCACCCTGGGCTTTCTGATGTACATCAACCCCACCATCCAGTTCGGCATCGCCCTGCTGGTATTTGGCGAGCCCATCACTGCGGTGCAGCTGACCACCTTCGCGCTGATCTGGACCGCGCTTTCGCTCTACACCTGGTCCTCCTGGCAGGGTCGACCTCGGGCAGTTGCCTAGGAGCCCTTTGGTCTCCATTCGCGCAGCGGATCTGCGCTCCCACAAAGATCAGTTCACTCCCATCAGTACCTGCGCGCTACCACCCGTATCAGCGTTGGCTGGCGGCCAGCGCCTGGTCGAGGTCGGCGAGGATATCGTCGATGTGCTCGATGCCGATGGAGAGGCGCACCATGTCCGGGGTCACCCCCGCCTTCACCAGTTCCTCGTCGTTGAGCTGGCGGTGGGTGGTGGCGGCGGGCATCGAGGAGCAGGTCTTGGCATCGCCGATATTGACCAGGCGCTGGATCATGCCCAGGGCATCATAGAAGCGCGCACCCGCCTCGAGGCCGCCCTGGATGCCAAAGCTGAGGATGCCCGAGGCGCGCCCGCCCATGTACTCGTGGGCCAGACCGTGGTCCTTGTGACTCGGCAGGCCCGCGTACTTCACCCAGGTCACCGCGTCGTGGCTCTCCAGGTACTGGGCCACCCGCTGGGCGTTATCGCAAATCCGCTCGATGCGCAGCGCCAGGGTCTCGAGTCCCTGCAGCAGGTTCCAGGCCGCCTGGGCGGAGAGCGCCGCCCCCATGTTGCGCAGGGGCACCACCCGGGCACGGCCGATGAAGGCCGCCTCGCCGAGATCCCGCGTATAGCAGACGCCGTGGTAGGAGACATCCGGCTGGTTGAGCAGCGGGAAGCGGTCGGCATGCTCGGCCCAGGGGAACTTGCCGGAGTCGACGATGACGCCACCCACGGTGGTGCCGTGGCCGCCGATATACTTGGTGGCCGAGTGGATGACGATGTCCGCGCCGTGTTCGATGGGCCGCCACAGGAAGGGGGTCGGCACGGTGTTGTCGACAATGACCGGCACGCCGTGGCGATGGGCCACCTCGGCCAGGGCCTTCATGTCCACCACGCTGCCGGAGGGGTTGCCGACGCTCTCGCAGAAGACCGCCTTGGTGCGCGTGTCGATCAGCCCCTCGATGCCGACCAGATCATCCTTGTCGGCGAAGCGCACCTCGATGCCCTGGCGCGGCAGGGTGTGGGCGAAGAGGTTATAGGTGCCGCCGTAGAGTTCGCTGATGGAGACAATGTTGTCCCCCGCCTCGGCGATGGTCTGGATGGCGTAGGTGATGGCCGCCATGCCCGAGGCCACGGCGAGACCGGCGAGGCCGCCCTCGAGGGCCGCCACGCGCTGCTCGAGCACCGCGCAGGTGGGGTTCATGATCCGCGAGTAGATATTGCCCTCGACCTTGAGGTCGAAGAGGTCCGCGGCGTGCTGGGCACTATCGAAGGAAAACGAGGTGGTCTGGTGGATCGGCACCGCCACGGCGTGCTGGTTGTCGGGGGTATAGCCGTGGTGCAGGGCGATGGTTTCGCGTTTCATGGCGTGTCCTTGCGGTGGTCGTGAGAAGTCGGCAAGCGTGGGTATTTCACCAGATGCTAACCAACTCTGAACGCCATCACTAATATCGTTTAGTCTCTATGGCGATAAAATGAGGTCATCGTCTGACGGTGCCAAAACGACGACACAAGCGGATACACAAGCGGATGCTCAAGCGTTACCTGCCCATACTCGCCTGGCTGCCCCACTACAACCGCCGGCTGGGCGGCGCCGACCTGCTGGCCGGGCTGATCGTCACCGTGATGGTGATTCCCCAGTCGCTGGCCTATGCCCTGCTCGCGGGCCTGCCCGCCGTGGTGGGCCTCTACGCCAGCATCCTGCCGGCGGTGCTCTACGCGCTGCTCGGCACCAGCCGTACCCTGGCGGTGGGGCCGGTGGCCATCATCGCGCTGATGACCGGCGCGGCCCTCTCCGGAGTGGCGACACCGGGCACGCCGGGGTACCTGCAGGCCGCCCTGGCGCTGTCGCTTCTCTCCGGAATAATGCTCGCGGCCATGGGCCTTCTGCGCCTGGGCTTCTTCACCAACTTCCTAAGCCACCCGGTGATCGCCGGTTTCCTCTCCGCCTCGGGACTCCTGATCGCTGCGAGCCAGGCCTCCCACCTGCTGGGCATCGAGGCCAGCGGCTACACGGCCATCGCCCTGCTGGGCAGCCTGGCGACCAGCCTCGACGCCGTTCACTGGCCGACCCTGGCGCTAGGCGCCGGCACCCTGCTGTTCCTGCTGCTGTGCCGGCGCTACGCCAAGACGCTGCTGCGCCGCCTGGGCCTGGCCGAGTCCAGCGCTGCCCTGCTGGCGCGCTCGGGCCCGGTGCTGGCGGTACTGGTTACCACCGGGCTCAGCTGGCACTTTGCCCTGGCCGAGTCCGGTGTGGCGGTGGTCGGGGCCATACCCGGCGGACTGCCGCCCCTCACCCTTCCCGGCGTCGACGTCTCGCTGTGGCGCGCCCTGCTGGTCCCGGCGCTGTTGATCAGCGTAGTGGGTTTCGTGGAATCGATCTCCATGGCCCAGATGCTGGCGGCGCGGCGGCGCCAGCGCATCTCGCCCAACCAGGAGCTGATCGGCCTGGGCGGGGCCAACCTGGCGGCGGCCTTCTCGGGGGGCATGCCGGTCACCGGCGGGCTGTCGCGCACCGTGATCAGCGACGAGGCCGGTGCCCAGACCCCCATGGCGGGGCTCATCGCGGCGCTGGGCATCGGTCTGGTGACCCTGGCCTTCACGCCGCTGCTGCACCACCTGCCCATCGCCACCCTGGCCGCCACCATCACCGTGGCGGTGCTCACCCTCGTGGACCTGCCGATGATCCGCCAGACCTGGCGCTACTCGCGCGCCGACTTCTCGGCCATGGCGGTGACCATCCTGCTCACCCTGGTGGAGGGGGTCGAGTCCGGCATCATCAGCGGAGTGCTGCTCTCCATCGGCCTGTTCCTCTACCGCACCAGCCGCCCCCACAGCGCCATCGTCGGGCGCATTGCGGGTACCGAGCACTTCCGCAGCGTGACCCGCCACGAGGTGGAGACCCTGGGGCACGTCGCCTTCCTGCGCATCGACGAGAGCCTCTATTTCGCCAACGCACGGTATCTGGAGGACACCGTCCATGCCCTGGTGGTGCGCCGCCCCGGCCTGGAGCATGTGGTGCTGATCTGCTCCGCGGTAAACCTGATCGACGCCTCGGCGCTGGAGAGCCTCGATGCCATCAACGGCCGCCTCAAGGAATCCGGCGTCACGCTCCACCTGGCCGAGATCAAGGGGCCGGTGATGGACCGTCTCAAGCGCAGTGACTTCATCGACGACCTGACCGGGCGCGTTTTCCTCAGCACCTATGCGGCCTGGCAGGCGCTGGGCAACCCGCCAGAGTAGCCTGCTGGCGCCCGTTACCGGGGCAACTCACCGCGGACAAGCGCCTAATTCCACCACGATAACGTGGGCACTCCCATGGCCTTGAGACGACCAAGCCCTTAACCCCCCCCCCCCGCCCGCCCGCCCGCAAAATGCAACTGTGTTTTATTATAAATACTGAAACTAGACATTGGTCTTGCGCCGGGTGACACGGATCCCGCCATGATTCGCAGCCGTCAGTATATTTTTCAATTAAATCATAAATTTAATAAAACCATTCCGCCTGACAGGCAGACGCCATCCTGGGCCCGGCGCACAGACGCGTTGACAGGGTCCGAGCACACTCCCTACTATCGGTCCGTATTCGAAATACAATACCGCAGAGCAAAATAACAATCACCCTCACGCTACAGGAGCATTAATATGCGCCAGCTTACCCGCCCCCTAGCCATGGCTGCCCTACCCCTCTCGATCTTCTGCGCCTCCATCAGTCAGGCAAATGATGTTGAATTGCCAGGCACCATGGCATGGACTGCCTATGGCACCGGTTCCAGCGGCTACGCACAGGCTGTCGCCATCGGCAACATGCTGCAGTCAAGTTACGGTACCTCCGTGCGCATTCTGCCCGGCGACAATGATGTCTCGCGCATGACGCCGCTCAAGCAGGGGCGGGTTGATCTCTGTGCTTGCGGCATCGCCAGCTACTATGGCGCCGAGGGCGTGTTGATGTTTGCCCATCCCGACTGGGGTCCTCAGCCGCTACGGGTCATCACCACCTCCACTGCCACCTTCGGCTTGTCCCTGGCTGTGGCAGGTGATCTCGATGTCAAGACGCCGGCTGACCTGAAGGGCAAGCGCGTGGCTTATATTCGTGGCGACGATGCTCTCAACAAGGGCACCGAAGCGTACCTCGCCTTCGGCGGTCTGACGTGGGACGACGTGGAACGCGTCGACTATCCCGGTTATTCCCGTTCCTTCGACGGCATCATCGCCGGCAACGTGGATGCCTCCTTCACCACCACCGTCACCCCACCCGCCCAGCAACTCGCCAGCAGCCCACGCGGCATCACCTGGCCCGTGCTCGACCCCGACGACGCGGACGGCTGGGAACGCATGATGGCAGTAGCGCCCTATTTTCGTCCGCACGAAGTGACGTCCGGTGCCGGCGGTATCAGTGCCGACAACCCGGTGCCGAGCGCCAGCTACCCCTACCCCATCGTGGTCGCCAATCAAGACCTTGACGACAAGGTCGCCTACGGCCTGCTCAAGGCACTCCAGGACAATTACGACGACTACAAAGACTCGGCTCCCGGTGCGGTCGGCTACGCCCTTGAGTATCAGGATCTGCAGTGGGTCCTTCCGTTCCACGATGCCGTGGTGGAGTACTACGAGGAGATCGGCGTCTGGACCGATGAGATGCAAGCGCATCAGGATTCGCTGGTCGAGCGCCAAGGCTTGCTGCTAGAGACCTGGAATGGATTCATCGCCGATGCGCCCAGCGACGAAGATGAGTTCCTCAATGCCTGGATGCAAGCCCGTGCAGAAGCACTTACCGGCGCCGGTTTCGACCCCATCTTCGAGTGAACCCTCCGGGGCGGTCCAGGCCGCCCCGTTTTCGTCTTTCCAGACAGCACCGATTACGCCCTGGACCTCGACATGACCAAAGTGAATCAAGACGACGGCATCAAGCAGGCCAAGGAAAAGATCAGCCAGATGCGGGCGCTACCTAACCTCCTGCGTTGGATTCCCGGTGCCGTGACCGTGATCCTGATGCTGATGACCCTGGACTATCTGTTCAACCTCGGCTGGCTACGCTTCATCACGGGTCTCGAGACGCAGTTCTACTATGCCGTCGTGGCACTGCTGCTGCCGCTGGTCTACCTGCTCTGGCCGATCCGTGCGTCCGTCCTGCATCACCCCATTCCCTGGTACGATTTCCTGCTCAGTGCGGCAACCCTGCTGGTGGGCGGCTACTTCGTCTATAACGCCGAATCCATTCTCGAGCGCGGCTGGGCTTTCGCGGCACCTGACACGGCGATCGTCGCCAGCTACGCCTACTGGCTGCTCATCATTGAAGCTGCCAGGCGCGCCGGTGGTTGGCCCATTGCGGTGATCGTCAGCGCCTTCTCGCTCTATCCTCTGGTCGCCGATGTCATGCCGGGACCGATCCAGGCCTTCCCCTCCTCCCTCGAGGAGACGGCCATGTACCACACCATGAGCACTGAAAGCATCATGGGCGTCCCCCTGCAGGCCTTCGCCGGTCTGGTGATCGGCTTTCTGGTGTTCGGCGTCGTGTTGCAGAAGAGCGGCGGTGGCAAGTTCTTCATCAACCTGGCCTTTGCTCTGCTCGGCCATGTGCGTGGGGGACCCGCCAAAGTCTCGATCTTCTCCAGCGGCCTGATGGGGTCGATGAGCGGCAGCGTGATCAGCAATGTCCTTACCACCGGCGTGCTGTCGATCCCGGCAATGCGTCGTATCGGCATGACCCGCTCCTTTGCCGGTGGCGTCGAGGCCTGTGCCTCGACGGGGGGGGTGCTGATGCCGCCGGTCATGGGGGCCACGGCCTTCGTCATGGCCATGTTTCTTGACGTCCCCTATGCGGCCGTGGCGCTCGCTGCGGTGATCCCCTCGGTCCTCTACTTCCTGGGCCTGTTCATTCAGATCGATGCCTATGCCGCACGAAACGACATCAAGGGACTGCCCAGCGCGGAACTGCCCTCGTTGTGGACCACCCTCAAGGAGGGCTGGTACTTCATCTTCGTCTTTGTCCTGCTGGTGTGGATGCTGCTGGTCATGCAGCGCGAGGCCGTCGCACCCTTCTATGCCACCGCACTGCTGCTGATTCTCAACCAGCTCTCCAGACACAACCGCTGGGGCTGGAAAGATCTCGGCGAGTCACTCTCATCCGCCGCCCATTTGTTTGCCGGGCTGATTGCCATCCTCGCCGGGGTCGGCATGCTGGTGGGGGCACTGTCCATGACGGGGCTGTCCGGCACTATCGCCAATGACTTCATCCATCTGGCCGGTGGCAGCGTGCCACTGCTATTGCTCATGGGCGCCCTGACCAGCTTCGTGCTCGGCATCGGCATGACCGTTACTGCCGCCTATATATTTCTGGCGGTGGCGCTGGCCCCGGCACTGATCCAGGGGGGCGGCCTGGACCCCATGGCCGTGCACATGTTCATCCTCTACTGGGGCATGCTCAGCTTCATCACCCCGCCAGTGGCACTGGGGGCCTTCGCCGCGGCGACCGTGGCCGGCGCACGCCCCATGGCAACCGGCCTGCAGGCCATGCGCCTGGGCAGCGTCATCTACTTCATTCCCTTCCTGTTCGTGCTCAATCCGGCCCTGATCATGCAGGGCGAGCCGCTGCAGATCCTGCTGGTGTTCATTCAGGCCTTGTTTGGCATCGTGCTGTTCGCCTCGGCCATGCAGGGCTACCTGATCGGGGTTGGGCGACTGGGGCATGGCGTGATCCAGGAAACAGTAATCCGCGGGTTGGTGCTTATCTCGGGGCTAACGCTAGCCCTGCCCGGGGGCGGCATGGTGCCGTTGAGCCAACTCGAACTGCTCGGCATCTCGCTGGCCGCCCTGGTGCCTGCCGTGCTGCTGGCCCGCTGGAGTCAACGCTACAGCCGCAACGGCTCTACCGAGCCGGGCCTGTGACGCGGCCCCACCCGATGACCATCACCAGGAGCCCATGATATGCCAGCCTGTGTCTACTACCATCGCCATGACGACATCGGTGTGATCCGCATCGACAATCCCCCCGTCAACGCCCTTGGCCATGCCGTGCGACGCGGCCTCCTCGACGCGCTCGACCAGGGCCTGGCCGATGAGGGCGCACGCGCCCTGGTGCTGATGGCAGACGGCCGCACCTTCATCGCCGGCGCCGATATCCGCGAGTTCGGCCAGCCACCGCAGCCACCGCTGCTGCCGGAGGTCATCGCACGCCTAGAGGCCAGCGCCAAGCCTCTGGTAGCGGTACTGCACGGCACCGCCCTGGGCGGCGGCCTCGAGGTGGCACTGGGCTGCCACTACCGTGTGGCCCTGCCAGGCACCAGGGTTGGTCTTCCCGAAGTCAAGCTCGGCCTGCTGCCCGGTGCCGGCGGCACCCAGCGGCTGCCCCGCCTGGTCGGGGTGGACAGCGCCCTGGAACTGATCACCAGCGGACGTTTCGTGTCCGCCGACGAAGCCTTGACGCTGGGCATCATCGATGCCATTGACCAGTCCGAGGTCCCGCTCGATGCCGGCCTCGGCACCGCCCGCGCCATCCTGGAGGGCCGGCACACCGCCCGCCGGACCGGCGAGCTTGCCGCGCCCGCCGCCGACCCCGAGGCCATCGCCCGCCATCGGGCTCGGCTCGAAGCCGAGGTGCCCGAACTGTTCTCCCCATTCCGTTGCCTCGAGGCCGTCGCGGCCAGCACCCAAGACAGCCTGGCCCAGGGATTGCGCCGCGAGCGCGAGCTGTTCCTCGCCTGTATGGACTCCCCCCAGCGGGCCGGCCTGATTCATGCCTTCTTCGCCGCCCGCGCCCCGCACAGGGTTCCCGAGGCCGGCGAGCCCCCGGCGCTGACCCGCATCGCCCTGCTCGGCGAGCACCCACTCTTCGATCGCCTCGAGGGCCATGCCGGGCGCCCCGGCATCGAGCTCAACGACCGGCCGGACGCGTCGACACAGGTCTGCCTGATCGCCCCCGGCGACGCGGCCGGCGTTTGCCCGACGGCTTGCCTGCGTATCGCCCTGCAGCCGGCCGATACCGATAGCCGGCTGGAGGACCTGAACGCGGACCTGGTCCTGATCACGCCGCCGCAGGGCGCGCTGCTGGAACTGGTCGCCATTCGCGCCAGCGGCGAGCAGCAACAGGCCACGGCCGATCTCCTCAAGGCCCTGCGTCAGACTGTCGTGGTAAGCCGCCGCGCCAGCCTGCTCGCCGCGCTGAACCGGGCAGCGAACGAATCGCCTGATGACCGGTGTGCCGCCATGGAAGCGGCCAGCCTGCTCCTCGCCGACCAGAGGCTCTGCTACCGCACCAGTGATATTGACCTGCTGGCCGTCGAGGCCCTGGGCTACCCACGTCACCTCGGCGGTCCACACCGCCAGGCCACCCTCACTGCATCCAGCTCGGAGACATCCCCATGAACCTGACCTACAGTGCCGAGGAGCAGAGGTTCCGCCAGGAAGTACGCGACTTTCTCGCCGACGCCCTCCCCAACGACATCCGCGAACGCGTGCGGCTCGGCCGGCGGTTCTCTGCCGATGATCACCTGCGCTGGCAGACGATTCTCGGTGAGCGAGGCTGGTTGGCCGCCAACTGGCCCGTAGAGCACGGTGGTCCCGGCTGGGGCCCGGTGCAGCGTCACATCTTCGACGAGGAGTGTGCCGCCGCCCATGCCCCGACCATCGTGCCCTTCGGCGTCAACATGGTCGCTCCAGTGATCATGAAATTCGGTACCGAAGCGCAGAAACGCCACTACCTGCCGCGCATCCTCACCAACCAAGACTGGTGGTGTCAGGGATACTCAGAACCCGGTGCCGGCTCCGACCTGGCCAGCCTCAAGACTCGCGCGGTGCGCGATGGTGACCACTATATCGTCACCGGGCAGAAGACCTGGACCACCCTGGGGCAGCACGCCAACATGATGTTTTGCCTGGTGCGCACCGACCCCGATGTCAGGAAACAGGCCGGCATCAGCTTTTTACTGATCGACATGGCGAGCGCGGGCATCACGGTTCGCCCGATCATTACCCTGGATGGCGCCCACGAGGTCAACGAGGTTTTCCTCGATGAGGTCCGTGTGCCGGTGGTCAATCGTGTCGGCGAAGAGGGAGAAGGCTGGACCTGCGCCAAGTTCCTGCTGACTCACGAACGCACCGGCATTGCCGGGCTCGGCCACGCCAAGCAGGCGTTGCGCCACCTCAAGTCGCTGGCCACCCGAGTGCAGCACCGCGGCCGCCCGCTCCTTGAGCTGGCAAGTTTCCGCCAGCGGGTGGTGAAGGCCGACATGGAGCTTATGGCCCTGGAAGTCACCAACCTGCGTGTCATCGCCGCGGCCCGGGACGGCGGTGTGCCGGGAGCGGAGAGTTCGTTGCTCAAGGTGCGCGGCTCGGAGCTGCGTCAGGAGCTCAGTGACCTGACCCGCCGCGCCCTGGGGCCGGCCGCGCTGCCCTTCTTCCCCGACTTCCTTCACGGCGACGGCGAGCTCGACGACCCGATCCTGGCCGAAAGCGCCGCGGGCGCCGCCCAGTACTTCAACCGCCGCAAGCTCTCGATCTATGGCGGTGCCAACGAGATCCAGAAGAGCATCGTCGCCAAAACCATTCTTGGCATGTAAGTAAGTAGCCGATCCTCGGCATGTAAGGAGCCGCCCATGGACTTTTCCCTAACCGACGAGCAGCGCATGCTCGCCGACACCCTCGACCGCCTGATGGCCGACCGGGTCGCCCCCGAGCAGCGCCGCGCCATGCTCGAAGCGCCTGCCGGCGAACGGTCGGCCCTGTGGCAGACCTTCGCCGACCTGGGGCTGCTGCACATGCCCTTCGCCGAGGAGGTCGGCGGCCTCGGCGGTGACGGTACCGATCTGATGCTCATCATGCAGGCGCTGGGACGCGGTCTGGTGCCGGAGGCCTATCTGGCGGGCCTGGTGTTGCCCGGCGACCTGCTGGCCCGGCTCGGCGATGCCGAGCAGCAGGCGCGCTGGCTGGCCCCGCTGCTGGAGGGCGAACATCAACTGGCTCTGGCCTGGCAGGAGAGCGCCGCACGTTACGATGCCCATGGCATCGCCACCACCGCGCGCCGAGATGGTGCTGGCTGGCGCCTCGATGGCGATAAGCAGCTGGTGCTCAATGCCGCCTCGGCCGCCGCCCTGCTGGTCACCGCTCGCCTCGACGACGGGCGCCTGGGCCTGTTCGTGGTCCCCGCCGACGCCACCGGCCTGTCGCGCCGCGACTACCGCACCATCGACGACCAAGCGGCCAGCGACCTGACCCTGGACGCTGTCTCGTTGGGCGACGACGCCTGTCTCGGCCTGGACGCCGCCCAGGCCCTCGATGCCACCCTGGCACTCGGCCGCGCGGCGCTATGTGCCGAGGCGGTCGGTGCCATGGAGGTCGCCTGCGAGCAGACCCTCGACTACCTCAAGGAGCGCCAACAGTTCGGTACCCCCCTGTCCGCGTTTCAGAGCCTGCAGCACCGCATGGTCGACATGCACCTGCACCTCGAGCAGGCCCGCTCCATGGCGATTCTCGCCGCCACCAGCCTCGATCGCCCCGCCGCCGAACGTGACTACCGCCTCGCCGCGGCCAAGGCCTACTGTGGCGAAGCCGCCCGTTTCGTAGCCGAGCAGGCCATCCAGTTGCACGGCGGTATGGGCATGAGTGAAGAATGCTACGTGTCCCACTACGCCAAGCGCCTGGTGATGTTCGATCACTACCTGGGTGACATCGATCATCACCTCGAGCATGTCAGCGAGCATCTCGTCGACGTGGCCTGAGCCCGGGTTTCAACACTAGTTTCAACAAAGGAGAACCCCNTTCCACGGCGATCTCGCAGAAGGGGTTCATGGCCATCTTGACGTTGGTGAGGTCAACGTCGGAGTGATCCGGCTTGACCCGGATCTTGACGTTGTAGTCGGTGACGCGTTTGACCGCGACGAGTACTTTCATGGTGTCCTCGCTTTATTCCTGGTGCGACAGTGCCGGTGCACCTTCCTGAAACGGGCCGCATAGAATGGCGCGGCATGCCCTTATATGTTTCATGCGAGCGTTTGATAGGCGCCGCATCGAAAAACTTTGTCAATGTGCCACAGCCTGTGGCCGGGCAACAATCCCACCTTAGGACGCCCGCCTCATCGGCCTGACGCATCGAAGGGGTGACCTGGGTCGTCTATTATGCCTATCATGGAGACAGGCCAGAAGCAAACGACCGTTTTAATTGCTATCGCCGCTGATGCCAGGCCATCGGCGGCGATGCAAGGGAGGACACACAGGTGGAACACGTAGAACGCGATTCGATGGACTTCGNTCGAGCATGTCAGCGAGCATCTCGTCGACGTGGCCTGAGCCCGGGTTTCAACACTAGTTTCAACAAAGGAGAACCCCGTGGAACACGTAGAACGCGATTCGATGGACTTCGATGTGGTGATCGTCGGCGCCGGGCCTTCGGGCCTGTCCGCGGCGTGCCGACTGATGCAGCAGGCCAGTGAGGCCGGCCAGGAGCTGACAGTGTGCGTGGTGGAGAAGGGCTCCGAGGTGGGCGCCCATATCCTCTCCGGCGCGGTCTTCGAGCCCCGCGCCCTGCAGGAGCTGTTCCCCGATTGGAAGGAGCGCGGCGCCCCGCTGACCACCCCGGCGACCCGCGACGAGCTCTACCTGCTCAAGGACGCCGAGAAGGCCCAGAAGCTGCCCAACGCCCTGGTGCCCAAGTCCATGCATAACACCGGCGGCGACCTGCCTCGCTATGTGATCAGCGCCGGCAACCTGTGCCGCTGGCTGGCCGAGCAGGCCGAGGGGCTGGGCGTCGAGATCTTCCCCGGCTTCGCCGCCCAGGAGGCGATTGTCGAGGAGGGCGTGGTCAAGGGCATCCTGATCGGCGACATGGGCGTGGGTGCCGACGGCGAGCCCAAGGACAGCTACATGCCGGGCATGGAGCTGCGCGCCAAGTACACCCTGTTCGCGGAGGGCGCCCGGGGCCATCTCGGCAAGCGGCTGATCAGCCAGTTCACGCTCGACGAGGGCAAGGACCCCCAGCACTACGGCATCGGCCTCAAGGAGCTGTGGGACATCCCGGCCGAACAGCACGAGCCCGGCCTGGTGCTGCACGGCTCCGGCTGGCCCCTGGACAAGCACACCCACGGCGGCTGGTTCCTCTACCACGCCGAGAACCAGCAGGTGGTGGTCGGCCTGATCATGGACCTGGCCTACCAGAACCCCTGGCTGTCGCCCTTCGACGAGTTCCAGCGCCTGAAGCACCACCCGGTGCTGGCCAGGCATCTCACCGGTGGCAAGCGCATCGCCTACGGCGCCCGCGCCATCACCAAGGGTGGCCTCAACTGCCTGCCGAAGATGACCTTCCCCGGCGGCCTGCTGATCGGCTGCGATGCCGGCACCCTGAACTTTGCCAAGATCAAGGGCCTGCATACCGCCATGAAGTCCGGCCTGGTGGCCGCCGAGGCGGTGTTCGAGGCAGTCGCCAAGGGCGACGAGGGCGGCCAGGAGCTGACCGCCTTCACCGAGACGTGGGAAGCGAGCTGGGCCTACGCCGAGCTCAAGGAGAGCGCCAGCTTCGGCCCGGCGATCCACAAGTACGGCACCGTGGGCGGCGGGGCCTACAACTTCCTCAACCAGCTGCTCGGCAGCAAGCTGCCCAACGTCCACGACACCACGCCGGACCATGCCACGCTCAAGCCCGCCAGCGCGTTCGAGAAGATCGACTACCCGAAACCCGACGGCAAGCTCTCCTTCGACAAGCTCACCTCGGTGTTTCTGTCGAACACCAACCATGAGGAGGACCAGCCCTGCCACCTGCAGCTGGCCGACCCCGAGCTGCCGATCCGCGACAACCTGCCCACCTACGCCGAGCCGGCCCAGCGCTACTGCCCGGCCGGGGTCTACGAGGTGATCGAGGGGGACGACGGCAAGCCGCAGTTCCAGATCAACTTCCAGAACTGCGTGCACTGCAAGACCTGCGACATCAAGGACCCGGCCCAGAACATCACCTGGGTGGCGCCGGAGGGCGGCGGCGGGCCCAACTATCCCAATATGTAGGCACCCCATATGTCGACGAGTGCATGGCAAGATGGGGTATCAAGAAATCAGCACATCCCAACGAAATCAGCGAGATGTGCTCTGAGAAAGGGATGCGGAAACGAGAAAGGGATGCGGAAACTGGGCTCTGTATGAAAAGTCGATGAGCGATGGTATCTAGCCGAGCAGCCGGCGCCGGGCCGCCTGGTAGTCCCGCTCCAGTTCGTCGACGATCTCGGTCACGCTCTGCCGTGCCTGCACAGAACCGACACCTTGGCCGGCCCCCCAGATATCTCGCCACGCCTTGGGCTTGCTGCCACCGCCAGACCCGTAACGCATCTGGCGCTTGTCACCCGAGGGAAGATCATCAGGATCCAGTCCGGCTCGCTCGATACTGGCCCGCAGGTAATTGCCGTACACCCCGGTAAAGAGGTCACTGTAGACGATATCGGCCGCCCGGGATTCGACGACCATGCGCTTGTAGTTCTCCACCGCATTGGCTTCGTGACTGGCGATGAAGCGCGTGCCCATGTAAACCAGATCGGCGCCCAGCGCCTGTGCCGCCAGGATTTGCTCACCACGTCCGACACCGCCGGCCAAAACCAGAGGGCCATCGAATATCTGTCGCACCTCAGTCACGAAGGGGAAGGGGTTCAGGCGCCCACCGTGGCCACCGGCACCGTTGCTGACCAGGATCAGTCCATCAACGCCGCAATCGATGGCCTTCTGTGCATGGCGCAGAGTCGTCACATCATGGAAGACCTTCCCGCCATAGTCATGCACTCGCTCCACAACCCGAGCCGGGGCGTGCAGGCTGGTGATCACCAATGGCACACGGAACTTGGCACACAGAGCCAGGTCGTGTTCCAGGCGATCATTGGTGGGATGCACGATGAGGTTGACCGCGAAGGGAGCCACCCTGCGCTCGGGCTCGGCCTCACGGCTGCCGGCAAGCTCCTCGGTGATACGCGCGAGCCAAACCGCAAGCTCTTCCGCTGGGCGTGCATTGAGTGCGGGAAACGCCCCCACGATACCGGCCCGGCATTGAGCCAGCACCAGTTCGGGACCGGAAAGAATGAACATCGGCGAACCGATCACCGGCAGTCGCAGGGACCCTTCGAGCCAATCCAGCATGATGTCTCCTGTTAGACGCAAGGCCCACCGACGTTGGCCCGTTCAGGGAAGCGTTACCGCTTGCTCTCGAGTTCCGGCAGCGCCTCGAAGAGATCGGCGACCAAGCCGATAATCAGCGAGAGCGCGACCTGGAAGATCCCGATCGTCGTCACAGCTTCTGCTCGAGTTCCGGCAGCGCCTCGAAGAGATCCGCGACGAGACCGTAATCGGCGACCTGGAAGATCGGCGCCTCCTCGTCCTTGTTGATCGCCACGATCACCTTGGAGTCCTTCATGCCGGCCAGGTGCTGGATGGCCCCCGAGATACCCACGGCGATGTAGAGCTCCGGCGCGACGATCTTGCCGGTCTGGCCCACCTGCATGTCGTTGGGCACGAAGCCGGCGTCCACCGCGGCTCTTGATGCGCCGATGGCCGCGCCCAGCTTGTCGGCGATGCCGTCGAGTAGCGTGAAGTTCTCGCCGTTGCCCATGCCGCGGCCGCCGGAGATCACCACTTTGGCCGCCCCCAGCTCGGGGCGGTCGGACTTGGCGAGCTCCTCGTTGAGGAAGGTGGACTGGGCGTTGTCGGCGACGAAGTCCACCGCCTCGATGGCAGCGGAGCCACCACTCTCTGTTTCAACTTCAGCAAC